>CAMDGB010000001.1 GCA_945897915.1 Chryseobacterium gleum
GGTCTTACTGTTACTGAAAATATTGCGTATTCAAATAGTTATTATTTCAAATCGCCACTTAGTTTGAATAATATTATCATGGGTACAAATGATGTTGTTGAATATTTTCCTGTAGCCTCAATTATGGAGCAACAAGGCGTGGTGCTTCATGGTACAAATCCTAGCTCTGCTGACGCATCTAAAAAATTGAAATTAGTTATACATTACACAAAACCAAATTAAACCCTTATATATGTGTGGAATTGTAGGTTATATTGGTCATAGAGAAGCATATCCAATAATTATTAAAGGATTAAAAAGATTAGAATATCGTGGTTACGATAGTGCTGGTTTGGTTTTGTACGACGGAAAAAACATAAAACTTTGTAAAACTAAAGGTAAAGTTTCCGATTTAGAAGAAAAAGTTGCAAAAGAAATAACTACTGACGGATATATAGGTTTTGGACATACTCGTTGGGCTACTCATGGGGTACCAAATGATGTAAATTCGCACCCGCATTTTTCAAATTCTGGTAAATTAGTCATAGTGCATAACGGAATTATTGAAAATTATGAACCGTTAAAAAAGGAATTAATCAAAAGAGGTTACGTTTTTCATTCCGATACAGATACGGAAGTTTTAATTAATTTAATTGAAGACGTTCAGAAAACAGATAATTTAAAATTAGGAAAAGCAGTTCAAGTAGCTTTAAACCAAGTGGTTGGCGCTTATGCAATTGTAGTATTTGATGTAAACAAGCCAGACGAATTAGTTTGTGCGCGTTTAGGTTCACCTTTAGCAATTGGTATTGGTGAAGGCGAATATTTTGTAGCGTCAGATGCTTCTCCTTTTATTGAATACACTTCAAATGCTATTTATTTAGAAGATGAAGAAATGGCTATTATTCGTTTGAACAAACCCATGAAAGTTCGTAAAATTAAAGATGATTCTTTAGTTGATCCTTATGTTCAAGAATTGCAAATGAATTTAGAACAAATTGAAAAAGGCGGTTACGAACATTTCATGTTAAAAGAAATCTACGAGCAACCAAATGTAATTAAAGACACTTACAGAGGAAGATTGTTGGCCAACAAAGGCATCATTCAAATGTCTGGTGTTGAAGATAATTTAGAAAAATTTACCAATGCCAAACGCATTCTAATTATTGCTTGTGGCACATCTTGGCATGCAGGTTTGGTAGCCGAATACATCATTGAAGAATTTGCAAGAATACCTGTTGAGGTTGAATATGCCTCAGAATTTAGATATAGAAATCCGATTATAAATAAAGACGATGTGGTAATTGCTATTTCTCAATCTGGAGAAACTGCTGATACTTTAGCGGCTATAAAATTAGCCAAAGAAAACGGCGCCTTTGTTTTTGGAGTTTGTAATGTTGTAGGTTCTTCTATTTCTAGAGAAACCCATGCAGGAGCTTACACTCACGCGGGGCCAGAAATTGGAGTGGCTTCTACAAAAGCATTTACTACACAAATTACAATTCTTACGCTTATTGCTTTACGTTTGGCAAAAGCAAAAGGCACCATGAATCAATCAGATTACCAACGCTATTTGTTGGAATTAGAAATGATTCCAGAGAAAGTAAAAGAAGCGTTGCAAACAAATGATGTGGCTTTTGAAATTGCTAAGATTTATAAAGATGTACCAAACGCTTTATATTTAGGAAGAGGATTCAACTTTCCCGTAGCATTAGAAGGCGCTTTAAAATTAAAAGAAATCTCTTATATTCATGCAGAAGGTTATCCAGCTGCGGAAATGAAACACGGTCCAATCGCTTTAATTGACGAACAAATGCCAGTTATAGTTATTGCTCCAAATAAAGGACATTACGACAAAGTAGTGAGTAATATCCAAGAAATAAAATCAAGAAGTGGAAAAATTATTGCGGTTGTAACTAAAGGCGACACCCAAGTAAAAGCTTTAGCAGATCACGTAATTGAAATTCCAGAAACTTCGGAAGCTTTAACTCCTTTACTAACTACAATACCCTTGCAATTATTATCCTATCACATTGCAGTGTTAAGAGGTTGTAATGTGGATCAGCCAAGAAATTTAGCAAAATCAGTTACAGTAGAATAACACAAAAAAGCGAAATAATTAGTATTTCATTGATATTGCTTTTTAATATAAAACTTGTTTTTTGTTTGTAAGTGATTAAAAATCAATTATATTTGAAAATTAATAATCAACCAATCATGAAAAAACAACTACTTTTAAGTTTTTTTGCACTATTTTTCGGAACACTTTTAACTTTTGCACAAACATCACCAGTTTGTGGCGGAATGTTTATTGACAATGGGGGTTTGACAGCAAATTACGCAAACAGTTCTGATATTACTTATGTTATTTGTCCGACAACACCAGGCGAAATGGTAAGTGTAATTTTTAATTCATTTGATACAGAAGCAAACTGGGATGGATTATATGTTTACAATGGAAATTCTATTGCTGCTCCACAAATTTCAAGTACAAATCCGGCGGCAAACGTTCCTGGAGGATTACCTGGAGCTTTTTGGGGAACATCAATTCCCGAAGTTATTACTTCTTCAAGTCCTGATGGATGTTTGACTTTTAGATTCAGAAGCGATAGTGCTGTAAATAAACCTGGTTGGGATGCAAATGTAATTTGCGGTCCATTTACATTTTGTCAAAAACCAACAAATGTAGTTGCATCAGCAATATCATTTAATTCTGCAACTGTATCTTGGACTGAAAATAATGCGGCAACTCAATGGGAAATAATTGTTCAACCATCTTCAATGGTTGCTCCAACAGCAACTTCAACAGGAGTTTTGACAACTTCAAATCCCTTCACGGCTTCAGGATTATTATCTGGAACAACTTACAAAGCATATGTAAGAACAATTTGCTCAACTTCAAGTACAAGTAATTGGGCTTTATCTTCAATTTTTACGACATCAACCTGTTCAGTTCCAACTTTAATTACTACTAATGGCATTAGTCCAACAAGCGCAATTTTAACTTGGGCTCTTGGTTCTGCAACCCAATGGGAAGTAATTGTTTCAATGGCTACTGAAATCGCTCCAACTAGCACATCAGTTGGAACAATAGTTAATTTAAATTCTTTTACTTCATCTGGATTAACAACAGGAACTGCTTATAAATTTTACATAAGAGCAATTTGTGGCGTTAATTTTATAAGTAATTGGTCAACTGGCTATGCTTTTACTCCATATGCAGCTTTACCGCCATTAGTCACAAATACAACAACGTATACAAACCAGCAATTAGTAACGAATGTTTTAGTAAATAATCCTTGTATCACTATTTCAAATGTAACTTCTAGTACGGGTACGAATTTTGGTTCAACTAACGGTATTGGATATTTTACAAACACCAACCCAACCTTTCCATTGTCATCTGGAATTGTTCTTTCTACTGGTAATGTAAATAATGCACCTGGACCAAACACTTCCATTTTAAGTGATGGTATAACTACTTGGACGGGGGATTCACAGCTTGAAAATATAATTTTAACAGCTACAGGAACAGCTATGAATTCAAAAAACGCAACAAAACTTGAATTTGATTTTACAAGTTTGAATGAGTTTATGAGTTTCAATTTCTTATTTGCTTCTGATGAATATGGTACTTTTCAATGTACATATGCAGATGCCTTTGCTTTTTTACTTACAGATTTAGTTACAGGTGTTACCACAAATTTAGCGGTTGTACCTGGAACAACAGCACCAATTTCAGTAGTTACTATAAGAGATGCATTATATAATAATAGTTGTACTTCTGTAAATCCTGATTTTTTTGACACTTATTTTTCTGGAGCTACTAATTATGCTTCAGCAACAAATTTTAATGGACAAACTGCTGAAATGACCGCTTCGTCTGTTATTATCCCTAATCATCCATACCATATTAAATTAGTTATTGCTGATAGAAGTGATACTGCTTTTGATTCTGCTGTATTTATTAAGGCAGGAAGTTTTACAACTGGTCCGCCTGAATGTTCAGACAAAATAAATCTTATTGCATATGTTGATGTAAATAATAATGGAATTAAAGATAGTGGAGAAGTTAATTTTACTTATGGATCATTTGTATCCCAACAAAATAATGCTGGACCAATAAGTAATATATCTTCTCCTTTTGGAACGTATACTGTTTATGATTCAAATCCAATTAATACTTATGATTTTAGTTATTCATTAAACTCAGAATATGCACCTTATTATTCTTCTGGCACAACCAATTATAATGATGTAAGCATTGCATTAGGGAGCGGAACACAGACCTTATATTTTCCAATAACTCTTGTGTCTTTTTATAATGATGTGGCTGTTTCAATTGTTTCAGTTTCTCCACCAAGACCAGGATTTAACTATACCAATAAAATTGTTTATAGAAATTTAGGTGTAGCAACAACAAGTGGACAAGTTTCATTTACTAAAGACGCTAATGTTGCAATAACTTCTGTGTCACAACCTGGAATTGTTAGTAACGCAACAGGATTTACTTATGATTTCGCAAATTTAACACCATATGAAACTCGTTTTATAAATGTTGTTATGAGTGTTCCAGCAATACCTATTGTGAATATAAATAATGTTTTGGCAAATAACGCTACAGTTTCTGCTCCATCTGGAGATATTAATTTATCTAATAATTCTTTTTCAAATTCTCAAATTGTTGTGGCTTCTTATGACCCAAATGATAAAATGGAATCGCATGGAAATGAAATTCAATTTAATCAATTCGCTGCTAGTGATTACCTTTACTACACCATTCGTTTCCAAAATGAAGGAACTGCAAATGCTATAAGTGTAAAAATTGAAGATTTATTAGATTCAAAATTAGATGAAACTAGCATACAAATGATTAGCGCAAGTCATGGTTACGTAATGGAAAGAATTAATAACCAAATCATTTGGAAGTTTGATTATATAAATTTACCTCCTGCACTTTCAAATGAGGAATTGAGTAAAGGTTACGTGTTCTTTAAAATAAAACTAAAACCTGGTTTTGCGATTGGTGATATAGTGCCAAATACAGCAAATATTTATTTTGATACAAATCCTGCTATTGTTACAAATACGTTTAATACTCAGTTTGTATCACTTTTAGGGAATTTGGTATTTGAATCAAGTAATTTCTTATTGGTTCCAAATCCTGCTTCAAATTTTGTTCAAGTATATTTACAAAACAATTCTGAAAGTATTAAATCAATTGTAATTTATGATATTTTAGGGAAAAAAGTTAAAGAAGTAAAAGAAATAAATTCAAAAGAAGTTCAAATAAATACTGGCAATTTATCGAAAGGGTTATATATGGTTGAAATAACTTCGAATAACTTATTAAAACAAGTTAAAAAATTAGTAATTAATTAATTTCAAACCCGATTCAATTTTTGAATCGGGTTTTTATAAATTCCCAATTTTGTATAGTATCAATGTCAGTTAAAGCACTTACTAAGTTTTAATTATTTTAATTGAAGAATTGATTATAAAAACAAAATCAAATGTATAGGAATAACACAAAAAAGCGAAATAATCAGTATTTCGCTTTTTTATTAAAAAAAGTCAAAAAATATATTGGATAATTGCATCTAAAAAAACTATCTTTGCACACTGAAAAAAGTATGTTTTTTTCAAATACAAATAGCTATTAAATAAATACATAAGCAATGTCTAAAGTTACAGGAAAAGTTGCACAAATTATTGGACCAGTTGTAGATGTAGTGTTTGACACTACTAACGGAGAACTTCCAAAAATTTATGATTCGTTAGAAATTACTAAAAAAGACGGTACTAAATTGGTTTTAGAAGTACAATCTCATATTGGAGAAAATACGGTACGTACTATTTCAATGGACTCTTCTGATGGTTTATCAAGAGGTACTGAAGTAGTTGGAACAGGAAATCCAATTAAAATGCCAATTGGACCAGATGTTTATGGTCGTTTATTCAACGTTATTGGTGATGCTATTGATGGTTTAGGAGATTTACCTAAAGACGGAGATAACGGAATGTCAATTCACCGCGCTGCACCAAGATTCGAAGATTTAGCTACTTCTTCTGAAGTTTTATTTACAGGTATTAAAGTAATCGACTTAATTGAGCCTTACGCAAAAGGAGGTAAAATTGGTTTATTCGGTGGTGCTGGAGTAGGTAAAACAGTATTGATTCAGGAGTTAATTAATAATATTGCAAAAGGCCACGGTGGACTTTCAGTATTCGCAGGAGTAGGAGAGAGAACACGTGAAGGAAATGACTTACTTCGTGAGATGTTAGAGTCAGGAATTATAAAATACGGTGATGATTTCATGCACTCTATGGAAAATGGTGGATGGGATTTATCTAAAGTTGATATGCCAGGAATGAGAGAGTCTAAAGCTACTTTCGTTTTCGGTCAAATGAATGAGCCACCTGGTGCTCGTGCTCGTGTAGCCTTATCAGGATTATCTATTGCGGAATATTTCCGTGATGGAGCTGGAACTGGTCAAGGAAAAGACGTACTTTTTTTCGTAGATAACATTTTCCGTTTTACACAAGCGGGTTCTGAAGTATCTGCACTTTTAGGACGTATGCCTTCTGCAGTAGGTTACCAACCCACTTTGGCAACAGAGATGGGAGTAATGCAAGAGCGTATTACTTCAACAAAAACGGGATCAATTACATCTGTACAAGCGGTTTACGTACCTGCGGATGATTTAACTGACCCGGCACCAGCTACAACATTTGCTCACTTAGATGCTACAACAGTATTGTCTCGTAAAATTGCTGAGTTAGGTATTTATCCAGCGGTAGATCCATTAGATTCTACTTCTCGTATCTTAACGCCAGATGTATTAGGTGATGAGCATTATGATTGTGCACAAAGAGTAAAAGAAATTTTACAACGTTACAAACAATTACAAGATATTATTGCGATTTTAGGTATGGAAGAATTATCTGAAGAAGATAAATTAGTCGTATCTCGTGCGCGTAAAGTACAACGTTTCTTATCTCAACCTTTCCATGTAGCAGAACAGTTTACAGGGATTCCAGGGGTTTTAGTAGATATTAAAGATACTATCAAAGGTTTTAATATGATTATGGATGGCGAATTAGACCGCATTCCAGAATCAGCATTTAACCTTAAAGGAAGTATCCAAGAAGCTATTGAAGCGGGAGAAAAATTATTAGCAGAAGCATAGTCAAATATAAAAGTATGATTTTAGAAATAGTATCACCAGAAGCCACTTTATTTTCAGGAGAAGTAACATCCGTTTCTGTTCCAGGAATTAATGGCGAGTTTCAAATGTTAAACAATCACGCGGCTGTAGTTTCCATTTTACAAAAAGGAAATGTTAAAATCAGTGCGGCTAGTTTTAATATTGATAAAACCAATGAATCAAAATTTACAAAAGTAAATGAGCAAACTTATTGGTTAGCCATTCAATCTGGTACTATAGAGATGAATAACAATAAAGTAATTGTTTTAGCAGACTAATTCAGTGCTTTTTTAAAATAACAATCCTGATAAGCATTTTCTTATCGGGATTTTTTTTATGTCATTGCGAGGTACGAAGCAATCTTATTTGCCTAATCTTCAATATATTCTATAATATCCTCTGGTTTACAATTCAAAATTTTGCAAATTGAATTTAGTGTAGAAAATTTAATAGCTCTTGCCTTTCCTGTTTTTAAAATTGATAAGTTCGCCAAAGTCATATCTAACTTCTCTGCCAATTCATTGGAACGCATTTTGCGTTTAGCAAGCATCACATCTAAATTAATTATAATTGCCATAATTATATGGTAAGTTCATGTTGTTCTTTCAAACGTTTTCCAACCTTAAAAACTTCTGCTAATACTTTAAAAAACAAGCCAATTCCAATCAAATAAATAAATGGACCATAACCAAATTGAATACCAATTTTATCTTTAGAAATTTTTATAAGAAACTCGCATATCAAATAAATAAAAGCAGAATATAGTATAAGTTTTCCTATTTGTCTTAATAAATCGCAGCAAGTTTCTTCAAAAATTAATTTATTATAAAATAGGTTTAATAGTTTCTTAAATAAATATAAAATATAAATACCTAGTCCATAATTAAATAAAGCTATAGCAAAAGCAATTTTCGAATTGACCGTATTTAATTCTATATTGTTACCAGAAATTTGTAAAGGAATGTCAATTGGTTCATTTGAAATTAATAACAAAATACAAATAATTATGGAAATTGGATAAAAAATTAAAGACATTATCCATACATAATTTACAATAGTTTTTAATAAGTTTAAGTTTCTCATAGTTTTATTTTTAATAAATTATTTTCAAATATAATAAATAATTATTAAATAACAATAAAAAATTAAATTATTGTATTTAATTTTGATTTTCGTATTTTTACATCATGAAAATTCCAAAAGCACTTCAGCAAAAAATACTTTTTCGTAAAGACTTCAATGCGCTACGCAATTTGCCTTTACCTACAAATGGTATAGATTTTTCATCCAACGATTATTTGGGTTTTGCTAAAAACGAAGAAATATTTGAAGCCACGCACCAATATTTAGTTCAAAATAACATCAAAATAAACGGCGCAACAGGTTCCCGATTAATTTCAGGAAACCATAATTTGTATGAAATTACGGAAAAATACATCGCGGCTTTTCATCAAGCTGAAGCGGCTTTAATTTTTAATTCTGGTTACGATGCTAATGTTGGGTTTTTTAGCGCTGTGCCGCAAAGAAATGATGTTATTTTATATGATGAGTTGTGTCATGCTTCCATTCGTGATGGCATTCAAATGAGTCACGCCAAATCATACAAATTTCAACATAACGATTACGAAGATTTAGAAACGAAAATTGCCAAACTCCAAACTCCAAATTCCGAACCACAAACAATTTACATCGTTACAGAATCTGTTTTTTCTATGGATGGCGACACGCCTAATATGGAAACGTTAGTACAACTTTCAGAAAAATATCAGGCACTTTTGGTAGTTGATGAGGCACACGCATTGGGTGTTTTTGGAGAAAAAGGCGAAGGCGTAATACAATCGCAACAACTTCAAGATAAAGTATTTGCCCGAATTATGACTTTCGGTAAAGGCCTGGGATGTCACGGTGCTGCTATCTTAGGAAATACCGATTTAATTGAATATTTAGTCAATTTTGCTCGTAGTTTTATTTATACAACCGGACTTTCGCCTCATTCTGTAGCCACAATTTTAGTAGCGTATCAAAATTTAAATCAGTCGGTAGAACTTCAAAAATTAAAAGAAAACATTGCTTTTTTCAATCAGCAAAAGCAACTTTTAGGCATAAAACCTTTGTTTGTTTACAGTAAATCGGCCATTCATTCGGCTATACTTCCTGGAAATGATAAAGTAAAAAAAATCGCTTCTCAATTACAAGAAAAAGGATTTGAAGTGAAAGCAATTTTGTCGCCAACTGTTCCGGAAGGTCAAGAGAGACTTCGATTTTGCTTGCATTCTTACACTACGGAACCAGAAATGAAAAACGTGTTAGACGAATTAAGCGCATTAATTCTGTAATAAATATGAGACAATCCTTAATTGAAGTTGCCAATTATCAATATTCCTCTGAGGCGTATTTATTTAAAGGAAAATTAGAATCGGAGGGCATTGAAGTATTTTTACAAAATGAAAATACAATTAATACCGATCCACTATTGAGCAATGCTTTAGGCGGTGTTAAAATATTTGTAAATTCAGAAGATGTGCTAAAAGCCAGACATATTTTGGACTCTATTCCTGAATATTCTGTTGATGATAAAGGGGAATTATTATCTTGCCCGAATTGTTGTTCTCAAAAAATAAATATGGTAACTACAATTAAAGATTTAAAATCGTTTATGGCTTTTATTTATGGTTTTCTTACGTTATCCATGCCCTTATTTTCTAAACAAAAATATAAGTGCGAAAACTGTAACTTTGAATTTTAAATAAATTCTCTAAATTTTCACAAAACATTAAGATACTTTTTTGCGAACCTTGCGAAATCTTTGCGAACTTTGCGGTTAAATATAAAAAATGAAACTATTTATAACAGGAATCGGAACAGATGTAGGCAAAACAGTTGCGTCATCAATTATTGTAGAAGCTTTAGAAGCGGATTATTGGAAACCCATACAAGCGGGCGATTTAGATAATTCCGATACGAATAAAGTGGAAAAATATGTCTCAAATCCTACTACAAAATTTCATAAAAATGCCTATGCGTTGCAAACGCCTGCAAGTCCGCATTATGCAGCTGCAATTGACGGAATTACAATACATTTAAACCAAATTAAAGAACCAAAAACCATAAATCATTTGGTTGTTGAAGGTGCTGGTGGAATTTTAGTCCCATTAAATACTACAGATTGTGTAATTGACATCATCCAGCCCGATTATAAAGTAATTGTGGTTTCTCGTCATTATTTAGGAAGTATCAATCATACTTTAATGACCATTGAAATTCTTAAATCTAGAAAGTTAAATGTAGCAGGAATTATCTTTTCAGGTGATGAAAACAAAGCCACAGAAAGCATCATTTTAGAAAAAACTAACGTGCTCATGTTAGGAAGAATTGACAATGAACCCTACTTTGATCAGAATGTAATTAAATATTACGCTGATTTGTTTAGAGAAAAGCTGTTAGCTCTTAGCATTTAGCTGATAGCTGATAGCTTTTATACTTTCACTTTTCACTTTTCACTTTTCCCAGCTAACGCGCGAATCCTTTAGCGTGGTAATAGTAATGAAAGGAAACTTTACAAGTGCAACTGCATTAACTACGCCACTAACAGAAATAAATCCCCAGTTGAGGTTAGATAACCCCAATTTTGACTTCTCCAACTCCGATTTTGTGGTCTTGAACCCCAATTTTGACGTCAAGAACCCCATTTTTGGCGTCTGGAACCGCAAATTTGGGGTTAGGTAACCCCAACGGAGCACTTCGGAACCCCAACGGAGCACTTCGGAACCCCAAAGGAGGAGTTAAGAACCCCAACGGAGGAGTTTGGAACCCCGTCGGAGCAGTCCAGAACCCCAATGTAGGTGTTCATAACCCCAAATTGTATTAAAAAAGCACTTAAACACCCCACCATTTTATTCCAAGAAAATTTTTAAAAAATAGAATAGAATATAGAAATAGCCTTTATCTTTGCCATATATAATTTTTAGAATTTACGAGCGTCTTTTTTCTATGCTCTATTTTCTATTTTCTCTAAAACAATGACACTCTCAGAAAAAGATAGTTTATACAACTGGCATCCATATACGCAGCATAAATTAAATTCGCATTTTCCTGCTATTGTTAAAGGAAAAAACGAGTTTTTATGGGATGAAAACGGGAAACAATACATAGATGGTATTGCGTCTTGGTGGGTCAATCCGTTCGGGCACAGTAACACGTTTATTGCCGATGCCATTTACAAACAACTTACCACTTTAGAACACGTTTTATTTGGTGGTTTTACCCATAATGTTGTGGTGGAATTAGCTGAGAAATTAGTCGAAATTTTACCCTCCAATCAAAGAAAATTCTTCTATTCTGATAATGGTTCTACGGCGGTGGAAGTGGCTATAAAAGCTGCTTTTCAATACCATTATAACAAAGGCATTAAAAAAAATACCATTATTGCTTTTGAAGATGCTTTTCATGGTGATACATTCGGAGCCATGGCAGTAAGCGGCATTGGCTTGTTTACAGAAGCGTTTCAAGAAGCATTAATTAAGGTAATCCGAATTCCAGTTCCCACAAAAGGCAATGAAGCCATTTCAAAATTAGCTTTGGAAAAAGCAATTGCTGAAAATGAAGTCGCCGCTTTTATTTTTGAACCTTTGGTTTTAGGTGCCGCCGGAATGGTAATGTACGAAGCTTTGGAGCTTGATAAATTGCTTTCAGTTTGTAAAGAAAAAGGTGTTTTTACCATTGCCGATGAAGTGATGACGGGTTTTGGAAAAACAGGTAAACTATTCGCTAGTGATTATTTGGCAAACCAACCAGATATGATGTGTTTGAGTAAAGCCCTTACGGGTGGCACCATCCCAATGGCAATTACAACTTTTACTCAAGATATTTTTGATGGTTTTATGAGCGATAATGTCAATCATGCTTTATTGCACGGACATACATTTACTGCCAATCCTACGGGTTGTGCAGCGGCTTTAGCGAGTATTTCTTTACTAGAACAACCCGAAACTTTTATAAATATCAATAGGATTAACGCTTCGCATCTTGAGTTTGAAAAACACATTTCTAAGCATCCTAAAGTAAAATCTACGCGTGTTTTAGGGGTAATTTTTGCTTTAGAAATTCTGGTTTCTGAAAAGCAATCGTATTACAGTAATTTGCGCAACCAGTTTTACAATTATTTTATTGAGAAAGGTGTTATTTTACGACCAGTTGGCAATGTAATTTATATTTTGCCATCATACATTATTGCTGAGGCAAGTTTGCAACAAATTTATACTACTATTGAACAAGCTTTAAACGAAATTCCATGTTAAAACAACCTGTTTATATTCATTCAATTGCTTCTATTTCTGCATTAGGAACTACTTCTGCCGAAATTTGGGCCAATTATTTGCATGACAATTCGTTGTTTCAAAAGTTGGAAGCTAATAAAAAAGCTTATTGGGTTGCTAAATTTTCTGATGAGGTAACCCATTTATTAAATAATGTTATGGGTTCAGATTCCAAATACAAACATTTGGATAAATCGGTAGTCATGGCCATTTTGGTTGCCAGAAAATGCTTAGAAAAGAGTAATTTTTTAAATAAAAATATTGGCATTAATTTTGGATCTTCTCGTGGTGCCACTACATTATTTGAAAAGTACCATACCGGTTTTATTAATGAAGGAGCGGTTTCTACGTTTACCTCACCAGCCACAACTTTAGGAAATATATCAAGTTGGGTGTCGCATGATTTACAAACAGATGGTCCAGAAATTTCGCATTCTATAACTTGTTCCACGGGTTTACATGCTTTATTAAACGGAATTGCTTGGTTGCAATCGGGAATGTCAAATCAGTTTTTAGTGGGCGCAAGCGAAGCACCATTAACACCTTTTACGTTAAGTCAAATGACGGCTTTAAAAGTGTATTCTAACGAAGAAACTGCGTTAGCCAATAGGTGTTTGGATTTCGATAAAACTTCCAATACGATGGTTTTGGGTGAAGCGGCGGCTTGTTTGTCACTATCGCTTAATACAGAAAAAGCAATAGCTAAAATCACAGGAATTGGCTATGCTACAGAAATTTTATCGAGTTCTACATCTATTTCAACAGGTGCAGCATGTTTTCAGAAATCGATGAAAATGGCAATAACCAATTATTCTTTAGAAGATATTGATGCGATTATAATGCACGCACCGGGCACCATTCAGGGTGATAAAACAGAGTTTGAAGCCATTAAAAAAGTATTTGGCACAAATGTTCCATTATTAACTTCTAACAAGTGGAAAGTAGGGCATACGTTTGCTACGTCGGGCTTATTAAGTATTGAATTGGCCATAATGATGCTGCAGCACCAACATTTTATCGAAACGCCTTTTTATCAAAATAAAAATACCACTAAAAAATTAAGAAGAATATTGGTCAATGCCGTTGGGTTTGGCGGCAATGCTGTTTCTGTTTTAATTGAGTTATAAAAAAAGTCCAAATTTATATTCGGACTTTTTGTTTTTATATCAAATTCAGTATCGCATCTGGGAAAATGCCTATCAGTAGTAACAAAACTGTTGCCACAATTCCAACTATATAATATTCGGAATGATTGGCAAATTCTTTAGCATAAACGGGTTCTTTGGTAAACATGGCAACAACTATTTTAAAATAATAGTACACCGCAATCATTGAATTAATAATGGCAACAATTGCCAATCCAATAAAACCACTTGAGATTATTTGGTTTAATAAGAAAAACTTAGCAAAAAATCCTGCTAAAATCGGAATTCCGGCCATTGACAACAAAGCAATGGTCATGATAAAAGCCATTAACGGGTGTTTTTTACCCAATCCGTTAAAGTTTTCTATCAAATCGTTATCTTCATTTTTAGTTACAAATAAAATTACCGAAAAGGCGGCTAATCCTGCAATAGCATAGGATGTTGCATAAAATAATAAATTGTTTTCTGCGGCATTTATGTTTAGTAAAGTCAACAACATAAATCCGGTATGAGAAATTCCTGAATAAGCAATAACTCGTTTTATTTTTTTCTGACGAAGCGCCATTACGTTACCAAATAACATAGTTGCAATTACAACTACAACTATCACTTGTGTATAACTGTAAAGCATTTGGCTGTTTAATATTGTAATTAACTTAAAGAATGAAGCCATAGCTGCCACTTTAGCCAATGTACTCATAATGGCTGTTACTTGAGTAGGTGAGCCCTCATATACGTCTGGAGCCCAGAAATGCATAGGTGTAGCGGCTACTTTAAATAACATTCCAATGGTTATTAAAATTACTCCAATGTAAAACCAAAATTCTGTACTTGCAGATATTGAAGCTTCGTATAAAGTTCCGATATCAAAAGTGCCTGTGGCGCCGTATAACATGGTAATTCCAAATAATAAAATACCTGAAGCAAAAGAACCCATTAAAAAATATTTCATACCTGCTTCGTTACTTTTTATGTTCAATCTGTCACTTCCTGCTAGCACATACAATCCTATAGATAATACTTCGATGCCTAAGAAAAACATGGCTAAATTGCTGAAACTTACCATTGCCACAGCACCAGAAAGCATGAATATTTTTATTGAAATAAAATCAGATAATTTTGAGCTGTTTTTGTAACTCGGGGCACTCATTAAATTAAGTAGCGCTGTTAATATTATAAATAAACTTGAAAATGCTTTTGCAAATTTATCTGAAATTATCATGGACTCATATCCCGATATTTCAGGTAATTCTTCAATTAAGTTTAAACCAAACAATACCAATAATGCGATTATTGATACAGGAATAATAATCTTTTTTAGATTCATTATTTCTGCTAATAAACAAAATATTCCGATTCCTATTATAGCAATTAATGTAGTCATTTTATGATGCTTATTATTTAATTTGAGTTAAAATTGATTGTAAACTTGGCGTAATTAAATCGATAATTGGTTGTGGAAATAATCCGAAGAAAATAGTTGCCCCAACTATAATTACCAATACAATGCTTTCCTGTTTTGTTATATTTTGAAATGTTTTTTGTGCAGATCCTAACATTACTTTTTGAAACATGCGTAGCATATAAAACGCGCCTAATATAATTGTTGTTCCTGCCACTACTGCATACCAAATATTTACTTTAAATAAACTGTAAAGCAAATTAAATTCTCCAATAAAATTGAATGTAGTTGGCAACGCCACAGAGGCTAACATGATAATCATAAACAAAGAAGCAAAATACGTATCTTGAATTCTGATGCCGCCCATTTCTTTGATTTCGTATGTGTTGTATCGGCTGTAAATTAATTCAACTACATAAAATAATCCTACAATTACAATACCGTGAGAAAGCATTTGTAAAACCGCACCTTGAAATCCTTCTATTGTTAAAGAATACAAACCCGCTGCAATTAAACCCACGTGAGATAAAGAAGAATATGCTAAAAATTTCTTGAGGTCTTTTTGTTTTAATGTTACAATCGCACCGTAAATAATTCCGGCAATTGATAAGGCAACAATATACGGAACATGTGCTTTTGCTACTTCATCTGTTAAGGGTAATTGCCATCTTAATACACTGTACAATCCCATTTTCAACATAATCCCAGACAATAACATTGTGCCAACAGCAGGCGCTTTACTATACGTGTTAGCTTGCCAAGTATGAAAAGGAATCAAAGGAATTTTAATAGCATACGCTAAAAAGAAAGCAACAAAAATATATGTTTTTTCTGAAGTTGTTAATTGTAAGGCATATAATTTATTGATGTCAAAACTACCACCTTTTGTATACAAATAAATGAAAGCCAAAAGCATAAATAAGGAACCAGCAAACGTATAAATAAAGAATTTTAAAATGGCTTTTTTACGCTCTTCCAAATCTCCATTACCCCAATTTAAGGCAATAAAATAAATAGGAATTAATGCAATTTCCCAAAAGATATAATATAAAATTCCGTCAGAAGCTAGGAAAGTCCCTGCCATAGCAAATCCCATAAATAGCAATAAAGCATAAATAGATCTTGAGTTTTCAAATTTTGTGATAAATCCGGATAATATAATTAAGGGTAACAATCCGGTTGTTAATAATAACATCACTAAAGATAAACCATCAACGTGCAATGCAAAATTAATATTGAGTTGTGAAATCCATGGCATATTTACATCCAAATTTTCCCCAGCTTGATACGCATTTAAGTTTAATAGTGTCACGCCAAAAGCAGCAATACTAGAAAATAAAGCTATTTTAGGAGCAAACTTATTTCCTGATAAATAGGTGACTATTGCGCCAACTAATAATACAATTAAAACGATACTACTATCCATTATTTTACATCTCGAATTATAAATACATAAACTAAAAACCCAACCATTCCGAATATAAATGCGAATAAATATACACCAATATTACCATTTTGAATTTTCTTTCCTTTTAAAGATAATGCATATGTGGCACCACCTAATCCTATAACTGCATTTGAAATAAATTTCTCTACATAATTTCTCGCAAAACTGGAAATCATATAAATTGGTTTTACTATTATAGCCATATAAATTTCGTCTAAATAATATTTATTTGATAAAACTTTATGTAAACCTTGCACTTCAGAATCTGCCGCTGGGATTTCTTTTTTCTTTAAATATTTAGAATACGCTATTGCAATTCCTAATAGGGCGCCAAGTGTTGCCACTGCCATTAACGTATATTCAATCGTTCCTAATGTATGAGCTTCGTGCGATTTGTGTGCAAATAATGGCGCTAAATAATGATTTAACCAACTGTTTCCTGGTAAACTAATTGCACCACCAATGGCAGCCAATGTTGCTAAAATTACTAATGGAATAGTAATTAAAACCGGACTTTCATGTAAATGATGTTTTTGTTCATCAGTGCCTCTAAAGTCGTTGAAGAAAGTTAAATACATCAATCGGAACATATAAAAAGCAGTCATAATAGAAGCAATCGAACCCACAATCCATAAAGGGATATTGTTGTGAAAAGCCGTCATTAAAATTTCATCTTTAGACCAAAATCCAGAGAAAGGAAAAATACCTGAAATTGCTAAAGTGGAAATCATCATTGTCCAGAAAGTAATTGGCATTACTTTTCGTAAACCACCCATGTTTTTCATGTCTTGTTCTCCGTGCAAAGCATGAATTACAGAACCTGAACCTAAGAATAAACAAGCTTTAAAGAAAGCGTGCGTAATTACGTGGAAAACGGCAACTTCATAAGCGCCTAAACCTAATGCTAAAAACATTAAACCCAATTGCGAAACGGTAGAATAAGCTAATACTTTTTTAATATCGTTTTGAACCAAACCTATAGATGCTGCTACAATTGCTGTGATAGCACCAACAATAGCAATTACGTTTTGAATTTCTGGAGTTAAGTCGAATAAGAAATTCATTCTTGTTATCATAAAAATCCCTGCTGTTACCATGGTTGCCGCGTGAATTAATGCAGAAACAGGAGTTGGTCCAGCCATTGCGTCTGGTAACCAAGTGGCTAAAGGTAATTGTGCTGATTTTCCACAAGCACCAATGAATAAACATAGTGCTGCGATACTTATCCAAGTTGAATCTACATTATCTAGTTTTAATGGTAAGATTATATTTTTTAATTCTACAAAATCTAAAGTATTAAACCATTGTCCTAAAATAAAAATTCCAATTAAGAAACCTAAATCTCCAATACGGTTCATGATAAATGCTTTTTTCGCAGCATCATTATAATCTTGGTTTTTATACCAAAACCCTATTAGTAAGTAAGAACATAATCCAACGCCTTCCCAACCAATAAACATGATTAATAAATTGCTTCCAGCTACTAAAGTAATCATGAAGAATACAAACAAATTTAAATAGGAGAAAAATTTGTGCATATTTTCATCTTCATGCATGTAACTAATCGAATACAAATGAATTAAAGCGCCTATTCCTGTTACAAACAACAACCATATAACAGATAATTGATCGAATAAGAAAGAAAAATTTATTTTAATGTTTCCAATTGAAAACCAATCTGCTAAATGAAAAGTTATGGCTTTTCCGTCGGTATTAATTTGAGAAAATAATGAAATGGTACATAAGAAAGACACAACGATTGCAGCTGTTCCTATTACACCAGAAATTGTTTTTCCTAATGATTTGCCGAAAAATGTATTGATTAAAAAACCAAATAACGGCGCAAATAATAAGAGTAATATAGTAGTATTCATTTCAGAATTATCCTTTTAGATTTTTTAAATTATCGATGTCAATATTTCCAATATTTCTAAATACTGAAACTAATATGGCTAAACCTACAGCCACTTCCGCTGCCGCAACCGCCATGGTGAAAAATACAAAAACTTGCCCTGATGGATCTTCATGGTATGAAGAAAATGCAACTAAAAGTAAGTTGACTGCATTTAACATAATTTCTATAGACATAAACATGATTATGGCATTTCTTCTGTATAGAAGACCAAACGCACCAATACAAAACAGCAAAGCTGAAAGTGTAATGTAGTTTTCAATACCAACTTGTTCTAGTATGTTCATAATTAAATTTTTTCTTCTTTTTTAGAAATTAAAACGGCACCAATCATAGATACAAGTAACAAAACCGAAGCAAATTCGAAAGGCACTTGGTATTCGTTTAACAATACATTTCCTAAAACTTTAATGGATTGATAATCTATTCCAGAATTTACATATTCTATATTTTCTGGTTGGGCTTTACGAAGTGCTGCAATTAAAACCAATCCTAAAATTCCAGCTGAAAAAACGGCTGCAAGTTTTGCATATAGGGGTTTTGATGTTTCGTCTTCTTTGTCTAAATTCATAAGCATTAGGGTAAATAATAAAAGTACCATAATTGCTCCTGCATATACAATAATATGTACGATGGCCAAAAATTGCGCATTAAAAAGTAAGTAATGTCCTGCTAATGAGAAAAAGCAAACCACTAAATAAATGGCACTATGTATGGCGTTTTTAGTGAAAACAGTTAAAAATGCCGTTCCTAATGTAATAGCTGATAATATATAAAAAACAATTTCTATCATAATTAATTTACGGTATTAGTTTGTGTGTTTTTAATAGCCATGTCTAACGGCATTACTAATTTGTCTTTTCCGTAGATAAATTCTTCTCTTTCGTAACCGGATTTCACAATTTTTTTAGAAGTTGTTAAGTAAATAGCTTCCTTTGGACACGCTTCTTCGCATAAACCACAAAAAATACAACGTAGCATATTTATTTCATAAATTTCTGCATATTTTTCTTCTCTATACAAATGTTTTTCGTCTGTTTTTCTTTCTGCAGCTTTCATAGTAATGGCTTCTGCAGGACAAGACAAAGCACATAATCCGCAAGCGGTACATCTTTCTCTGCCTTGGTCGTCGCGCATTAACATGTGTTGCAAACGTGCAATTGGACTCATTTCGCGCACTTCTTCTGGATATTTTATGGTCACTTTTCTTCTAAACAAATGTTGAATAGTGGTCCATAATCCTTTCAGAATCGTCCAAACGTAAATTCGTTCTAAGAATGTCATTTCCTTATTGGAAACTTCCATTTTTCTTCCTGATAATGATATTTGTTGTATTGACATCTTCTTACTAATTAAATAAAACCATTACAATTCCAGTTATAATAATATTGATAACAGCTAACGGGATTAATATTTTCCAACCTAAATGCATCAATTGATCATATCTGAAACGCGGAATTGTCCATCTTACCCACATGTAGAAAAAGATGAAGAAGCATATTTTTGCAAATAGTGTCAAAAACCCTAATAATGCACCAATATTTATACCCCAATTTTCATTTACCCAAGCCATTCCTGGAAAATGGTAACCTCCTAAAAACACGATAGCTAAAATAGTTGATGAAATAAACATATTTGCATATTCAGCAAATAAATAGAATCCCATTTTCATAGATGAATATTCTGTGTGATAGCCACCAATTAACTCGGATTCGCATTCTGCTAAATCGAAGGGTGTTCTGTTAGTTTCTGCAAACGAACAAATTAAGAATATCAAAAACGCTAACGGCTGATAAAATATGTTCCATCCGTCATTGGCTTGCATTACTGTAATATCTTTTAAAGACAATGAACCCGACATCATTAAGATTGAAATCATGGCTAATCCCATCGCTACTTCATAAGAAATCATCTGAGAAGATGCACGAACGGCAGACATCAAAGAGTATTTGTTGTTAGATGCCCAAGCACCAATCATAATTCCGTAAACTCCGATTGATAATACTCCGAAAATATATAATATTGACACATCAATATCTGTGGCTTGAAGTAAAACATCTCTTCCGAAAACGTGAATTTTATCTCCCCAAGGGATAACAGCACTTGTAATTAATGCGGTACTCATGGCAATAGCTGGTCCTAAAATAAATAAAAATCTATTAGGCGTATTTGGAAAAAATTCTTCTTTTGTAAATAATTTAGCTCCATCAGCTAGTGGTTGTAATAAGCCACCCCATCCTGCGCGATTCGGTCCTACACGGTCTTGTAAAAAGGCGGCAACTTTACGTTCTGCCCAAGTTGAGTACATGGCCATAAACATGGTTAATGCAAAAACGGCAACAATTACAATGCTTTTTTCTATGATAAATGCACTATCCATTATTTTTGAGTATTTTTTAATGGAACACCTGACATACTGATTCTTACTTGGTCTTGTTTTCTACCTTCTAAAATAAAATCTTCAGTTTCAATAATTACTTTCTCCAAAGGACGAGAGTAATTATTTTGGTTAATTACAGAATCTTTATTGAATACTTTTGGACCTTCAATTGTCCAATCTGACAGTTCTTTTTTATCAAAACGACATGTATTACAAATAAATTCTTCTACTTCGCCATATTGGTCTTTTCTACCTGTAACTCTTTGAATTTCATTTCCAAACATCCAAACCGTAGTTTTTCCACAACAAGTAGTACATTCTCTGTGCGCATTAAAAGGTTTGTTAAACCAAACCCTACTTTTAAAACGGAAGGTTTTGTCTGTTAAAGCGCCAACAGGGCAAACATCAATCATATTTCCAGAAAATTCATTATCAATCGCAGCAGATACACATGTTGAAATTTGCGCATGGTCTCCACGGTTTAAAACACCATGAACTCTATTATCTGTTAATTGGTCTGCTAAAGTGGTGCAACGTTGACATAAAATACAACGGTTCATGTGTAATTGAATTTTATCACCAATGTTTTCCGGTTCAAAAGTTCTTTTTTCTTCTATGAAACGTGTTTCTGATTTTCCGTGTTCGAAACTTAAATTTTGTAATTCACATTCTCCAGCTTGGTCGCAAACTGGGCAATCCAATGGGTGGTTAATTAATAAAAATTCTGTTACAGATTTTCTGGCTTCCGTTACTCTATCCGAATTTTTACTATTTACTTCCATACCATCCATACATCCTGTAACGCATGATGCCATTAATTTCGGCATGGGTCTTGGATCTGCTTCGCTACCTTTAGCTACTTCTACTAAACAGCAACGACATTTTCCACCGCTTCCTTTTAATTTAGAATAATAACACATGGCTGGTGGCACTAAATCGCCTCCAATCATACGCGCAGCTTGCAGGATCGTTGTTCCTGGTTCTACTTCAACGCTTTGTCCGTCTATGGTTACTTTCATGTTATAAATGTTTGATTCCTAGCGGAATCATTTTTGAATTTTTATTATACAGTTTGTTTGCTTATTAAATGTTGCACTTTCGAAAAAGGTTCTGCAACAAAATGGTTTCTATCTTTAATTTTTTCTGGGAATCTTACATGGTATTCAAATTCTTCTCTGAAGTGACGAATAGCAGCAGCTACTGGCCATGAAGCAGCATCGCCTAAAGGGCAAATGGTGTTTCCTTCAATTTTAGATTGAATGTTCCATAGTAAGTCGATGTCTTCCTCACGACCTTGACCGTTTTCGATTCTCCATAATATTTTTTCTAACCAACCTGTTCCTTCTCGGCAAGGCGTACATTGTCCGCAACTTTCATGATGATAGAAACGGGAAAAATTCCAAGTATTTCTTACGATACAAGTCGTATCATTATAAACAATAAAACCTCCAGAACCTAACATGGAACCTGTTGCGAAACCTCCGTCTGATAATGATTCGTATGTCATTAATCTGTCAGTTCCAGCTGCTGTTTTGTATATTAAATGTGCTGGTAAAATTGGCACAGATGAACCTCCAGGAACTAAAGCCTTTAAAGGTCTGTCGTCAATCATACCACCACAGTATTCGTCAGAATTCATAAATTCTTCTACTGTAATTCCCATTTCAATTTCGTAAACACCCGGATTTTTAATATGTCCAGAAGCAGAAATTAATTTGGTACCTGTAGAACGTTCTATACCAATTTTTGCATATTCGGCACCAGAATTCATTACAATCCATGGCACAGCAGCAATTGATTCTACATTATTTACCACAGTTGGGTTGGCCCATAATCCTGAGATGGCAGGAAACGGTGGTTTGATACGAGGATTTCCTCTTTTTCCTTCTAAAGATTCTAATAATGCAGTTTCTTCTCCACAAATATAAGCTCCTGCACCAACGTGAACATATAAATCTAAATCGTATCCAGAACCTTTTATGTTTTTACCTAACCAACCAGCAGCATAAGCTTCTTTGATTGCTTTTTCTAAAATTTTGTAAATCCACATGTATTCTCCTCTAATATATATATAAGACAGATTAGCGCCAAGTGCGAAACTTGAAGTAATCATCCCTTCAATTAAAAGGTGAGGAATGTATTCCATTAAATAACGGTCTTTGAAAGTACCTGGTTCAGATTCGTCTGCATTGCAAACTAAATGCCTCGGGTTTCCTGATTTTTTATCAATAAAACTCCATTTCATTCCCATTGGAAAACCGGCGCCACCACGACCACGAAGTCCTGAAGCTTTTACTTCATCAGTAATATCGTCTGGTTGCATGGTTAGAGCTTTTTCCACTGATTTATAACCGCCATTTTCGCGATATACCTCATAGGTTTTTATGCCTGGAATATTTATTTTGTCTAATAATATTTTCTTTCCCATGATATTATTTATCGTGTAAAGTTATTTTTTCTGCTTTGCAATCTTCAATTAAACTATCAAAAGAATTCTTAGATAGTTTTTCGTGATAAAAATCGCCTAATTGCAACATTGGAGCATATCCACACGCGCCCAAACATTCTACACCAACCACTTGAAACAATCCGTCTGAAGTAATTTCTCCTTCTTTCACGCCCAATTTTGAACATGCATAATCCATTAAATCCTCTACACCACGAGTAGCACAACAAGATGTTCTACAAAATTCGAACATGTATTTGGCCACCGGTTTTGTGTTAAACATCGTATAGAAAGTCACTACTTCATACACTTCAATAGGAAGAATTTCCAAAATTTCAGCTACTTTTTGTTGCAATTCTACACTTAACCAATTGTCATGAGCATCTTGTACTTCATGTAAAACAGGTAGTAATGCCGATTTCTTTTTATCTGCAGGATAATGACTGATTAATTCGTTAATTCGAGTCATTAACGCTTCAGTTATGTGTATCTCTTGTTTGATATTTGATATTTCCATTTTTTTTATTTTGAATTTTATAATTTAAAATTCATCATTTATAATTTATTATGCGTCTAATTCTCCAGCAATTACATTTAAACTTGATAAGATTACAATAGCATCTGATAACATTGCTCCTTTAATCATTTCAGGGTATGCTTGATAATAGATGAAACTTGGTCTTCTAAAATGTAATCTATAAGGTGTTCTGCTTCCGTCTGTAATTAAATAAAAGCCTAATTCACCATTACCGCCTTCAACCGGTTGGTACACTTCTGCAACAGGAATAGGAATTTCTCCCATTACAATTTTAAAGTGATAAATTAAAGCTTCCATATTATGGTACACGTCTTCTTTTGGTGGAAGATAATAATCTGGAACTTCAGCATGGAATTCATTTCCTTCTGGCATTTTTTCTAATGCTTGACGAATAATGCTCAAACTTTCCCAAACTTCAGCGTTTCTTACACAAAATCTGTCGTAAGTATCACCAGATTTTCCAACAGGAATATTAAATTCAAAATCTTCATAAGAAGAATAAGGTTGTGCGACACGAACATCATAATCTACACCAGCGGCTCTTAAATTTGGACCAGTAAATCCGTAATCCATTGCCATTTCTGGAGTGATGGCACCTACATTTACCGTTCTGTCAATAAAAATTCTATTTCTTGTAAATAAATCTTCAAATTCTTTCCAAGCTACTGGGAAGTCTTTTAAGAATGTATCTAATAATTCAAATGCTTTTGGCGACCAATCTCTTTCGAATCCACCGATTCTTCCCATATTTGTGGTTAAACGAGCGCCACAAATTTCTTCGTAAATTTCATATACCTTTTCGCGAAATTGAAAAACGTATAGAAAACCTGTGTAGGCACCAGTATCAACTCCTAAAATAGAGTTGCAAATTAAGTGGTCTGTTATACGCGCTAATTCCATTACAATCACACGTAAATATTGTGCACGTTTTGGAACTTCGATATCCAATAATTTTTCTATAGTCAACCACCAAGCCATATTATTTATTGGTGATGAACAATAATTCATTCGATCTGTAAGTGGTGTAATTTGATAAAACGGACGATTTTCTGCGATTTTTTCAAAAGCCCTGTGAATATATCCTATAGTTGGTTCTGCGTCTAAAATTCTTTCCCCATCCATTAATAAGATGTTTTGAAAAATTCCGTGAGTGGCAGGGTGAGTTGGTCCTAAGTTTAAGATAGCTAATTCGCTTCCGTCTTCGTTGTGACGCTCCTCAATATATTTGTAATATCTATGATCTGCAGGTAATGCTAATGTTCCCATCTTAAATTGTTGAATTATTAATGGTTCTACCGAAGAAACGGTCGTCTTTATCTGTTCTTCCTGAATCTTCCATTGGAAATTCTTTTCTCATTGGAAAAGAAGTCATTTCGTCCATATTTAAAATTCGTACTAAATTTGGGTGTCCGTGAAAAATAATTCCATAGAAATCGAATGTTTCACGTTCCATCCAGTTGGCACAATTAAATAACGAAGTGATTGATTTTACTTCAGGTTTTGTTCCGTTTAAAAATGTTTTTACTCGTATTCTTTTGTTTTCGTACCAATTATGTAAATGATAAACTACGCAAAATTGTTCATTTATATCGCTATCTGGATAATGAATTCCGCATAAATCAGTTAAAAAACTAAAGTTTAATGCAGGTTCTTCTTTTAAAAATTTTATTACGTTGTACACTACATCTTCATCAGCTTCTAGAACAAACATGTCGTATTCTGTTCTAAAATACTTTACGTTGTCTCCAAAAGTTTCTTGCAATTTGCTTTGTATGTCTACTGATTCTAAAGCCATTATTATTCTATGTTATAGGAAGCTAACAATTCTTTATATTCTGCAGAATGTCTTCTTCTTTGAGATTCACTTTTTACTAATTCTTGTAGTTGCATTACGCCGTCTACTATTTGTTCTGGTCGTGGTGGGCAACCTGGCACATAAACGTCAACAGGAATTACTTTATCAATACCTTGTAAAACAGAATAGGTGTCAAAAATTCCACCTGAAGAAGCACAAGCTCCAACTGCAATTACCCAACGAGGTTCTGACATTTGTTCATAAACTTGGCGTAAAATAGGTGCCATTTTTTTAGAGATTGTTCCCATTACAAGAAGCATATCTGCCTGACGTGGAGAAAAACTTACACGTTCTGATCCAAAACGAGCCAAATCATAATGCGATGCCATTGTAGCCATAAATTCGATACCACAACATGAAGTAGCAAATGGTAATGGCCATAATGAATTGGCACGAGCCAAACCAACAACTTGGTCTAGTTTCGTAGCAAAGAATCCTTCACCTGCATGCCCTTCGGGCGCATCAACAATATTTATATTTTTACTCATATTATTTTGAATTTCGAATTAAAAATTTTGAATGAAATTAAAATTCATCATTTAAAATTTATACTTATTTTATTATTCCCAAACCAATGCTTTCTTCTTAATAACATAGAAGAAACCGATTAATAATAAAATCATAAAAATACTCATCTTGATTAATCCTTCTACACCCATTTCTTTAAAATTTACAGCCCAAGGATACATGAAAATAACTTCCACATCAAAAAGAACGAATAAAATAGCTACTAAAAAATATTTTACAGAAAAAGGAATACGGGCGTTTCCAACAGATTCGATTCCGCATTCGAAACTCTTGTCTTTATTAGCAGATGATCTTTTAGGGCCTAAAAGGCTTGAGCCAAAAATTGTTAGAGCAACAAACCCTACAGCAAGAAATACTTGCATTAGAATAGGTATAAAATCAATTTGAGAATTATGCATTTTAATGTTATTTTTAAAATTGCCACAAAATTAATTTGTATTGCGGTATTATCAAAATTTAAACCACATTAAGAATGGTGATTTTATGAAAAAGAATGTATTTATAATCATTCTAAATAAAAAATAAAGCACAAAAAAAACGCTCCGTTTTCGGGAGCGTTTTTAGACGGTAATAAATTAATCGTTTAATATTACAACTTTAGTTGCTACAATTCCTTTTCTTCCTTCTTCTTCTTCATAACTAACGCGGTCTCCCTCGTTTAAGTTTTCAACATTGATTCCTGTAGCGTGAACAAAAATGTCCTTACCTGTATCTTCGTTAGTGATGAAACCAAAACCTTTAGTTTCATTGAAGAATTTTACTGTTCCTGTTTGCATTATATGCGTATTTAATTATTAATAATGAGCAAATATATAAATTAATTTAACACAAGCAAGAAAATTGTGTTTTTATTTTAAAATATTTATTTTTATTCTCAACTCTTCCAGTTGTTTATCATCAATTTTAGATGGCGCGTCAATCATTACATCTCTTCCAGAATTATTTTTTGGAAAGGCAATAAAATCTCTAATAGTTTCTTGACCGCCCAGTATGGCTACCAATCTGTCTAATCCAAAAGCCAAGCCGCCGTGTGGTGGTGCGCCATATTGAAAGGCATTTAATAGAAATCCAAATTGGTTTTCCGCTTCTTCTTTTGTAAATCCTAATAATTCAAACATTCGTTCTTGTAAATTTCTATCGTGAATACGAATGGATCCTCCACCAATTTCGTTTCCGTTCAAGACCATGTCGTAGGCATTGGCTCTAATTTTTCCTGGTTCGGTAGTAATTAAATGCATGTCTTCTGGTTTTGGAGAAGTAAATGGATGGTGCATCGCATGAAATCTTTCGGTTTCTTCATCCCATTCTAATAATGGAAAATCTAAAACCCAAAGTGGCGCAAATTCATCAGGATTTCTTAGGCCTAAACGCGATGCTAATTCCATACGCAATGCAGAAAGTTGAGTTCTTGTTTTGTCGGTATTTCCACATAAAACAAAAATCATATCGCCAGGTTTTGCTCCAGTAATTTCTGCCCATTTTTTTAAATCTTCTTGATCGAAAAATTTATCTACAGATGATTTTAAACTACCGTCTAATTCGTATTTACAATAAATCATTCCGGTTGCGCCAATTTGTGGGCGTTTTACCCAATCAATTAACGCATCGATTTCTTTTCTTGTGTAAGCGGCGCAACCTGGAGCTGCGATGCCAACTACAAATTCTGCAGCATTAAATACTGGAAATTCCTTGTGTTTTGTTACTTCGTTTAACTCGCCAAATTCCATTCCAAAACGAATATCTGGTTTGTCATTTCCGTACGTTTTCATAGCGTAATCGTACGTAATACGTGGAAATTTATGTATTTCAACACCTTTTACTTCTTTAAGTAAATGACGTGTTAAGCCTTCAAATTGATTTAAAATATCTTCTTGTTCTACAAAGGCCATTTCGCAGTCAATTTGTGTAAATTCTGGTTGCCTATCTGCGCGTAAGTCTTCATCACGGAAGCATTTTACAATTTGAAAATACTTGTCCATTCCGCCCACCATCAATAATTGTTTGAATGTTTGTGGCGATTGTGGCAATGCATAAAATTGTCCTTCGTTCATTCTACTTGGCACTACAAAATCTCGTGCGCCTTCTGGGGTAGATTTGATTAAATAAGGTGTTTCTACTTCGCAAAATCCTTGATTAGTCAAATAATTTCTTACTTCTTGTGCTACTTTATGTCGGAATATCAAACTATTTTTAACTGGATTTCTACGAATATCTAAATAACGGTATTTCATTCGGATATCTTCACCACCGTCTGTTTCATCTTCAATGGTGAATGGCGGAGTTAATGAGTCGTTTAGAATGGTCAATTCAGTAACTAAAATTTCAATGTCACCCGTTGGAATATTTTTATTTTTAGATTCTCTTTCTATAACAGTTCCTTTTACTTGAACCACAAATTCGCGCCCTAAAGATTTTGCGGAATCAAAAATAGCTTTGTCCGTTCTGGTTTCGTCTAAAATTAATTGCGTAATTCCATATCGGTCTCGCAAATCAATCCAAATCATAAAACCTTTATCACGCGTTTTTTGAACCCAACCGGCTAAGGTAACTTCCTGATTTATATGTTTGGCGTTAAGTTCACCACAATTATGACTTCTATACATTATTATTTGTTTTTTGCAAAAGTATAATAATTTTAAATTTTATTTTAGTTTAACAATTAATAATCTTAACATTTTTTTTGTAATTTATTTTTTAAATCCGTTACATTTACACTTTATAAATTAAATTTCTTAGTATGACAAACCACAAAACATTTTTATTAGGCGTTGTAGCAGTTATTTTTTCTTTAACAGCCAGTGCTCAAGTTAAATTTTCAGCTAAAATTGCAAATAAACCATCAGATACCATTTATATAAAATCAAGAGGTTTTAGCCAAATGATTGTGGCAGATAAAAAAGGGGATTTTAAGGCAACTTTTAAAGTAACAGACGGCATGTTTAAACTTGAAGTTGCTGATCAATATGGCGATTTGTATCTAACTAATACTTCAGATTTAGAAGTAAATTTGGATTATAAAGATTTTGATAATACCATTTCCTTTAAAGGAAAAGGCGCAAAGGAAAATATGTTTTTAGCTGCTGAAATGCTAAAACAACAAGATCAATCTGGTATTGAACCATTGATGAAAGCGGAAAATTTAGAAACTTTAACTGCGGAAGTAGCCAAATACAAAGAAACTATTTTTGCTGCAATGCCTCAAGGTTTAGATGCTGGTTTTGTAGCTAAATATAAAGGAGATGTTGAAAATGGCATGAAAGGTATGATTCAATATTTATCTGGTGCTTTTGAATTGAAAAAATTAAACGGAACGGCTTCACCAACATTTAAATATGAAAACCATAAAGGTGGATTTACTTCTTTAGAAGATTTAAAAGGGAAATATGTATATGTAGATGTTTGGGCAACTTGGTGCGGACCATGTCGTCAGGAAATTCCTTTTTTACAAAAAACAGAAGTTGCCTATCACGGAAAAAACATCGAATTTGTAAGTATTTCTATTGATGTTATGAAAGACAGAGAAAAATGGAGCAAATTTGTAACAGAAAAAAGCTTAGGAGGTATTCAATTATTAGCAGATAAAGATTGGAAATCAGATTTTGTAAAAGGTTATAAAATAGACGGAATTCCAAGATTTATATTAATTAGTCCAGAAGGAAAAATTGTAAACGCTGATGCACCAAGACCTTCGTCACCTGAGTTAGTAACGTTATTAGATTCGTTAGTAAAATAATTTTTTTGAAAAACTGCTTACGTGCAGTTTTTTTATGATTATTAACTTTTATATGAAAATTATTAGCAATAAGTTTTATACTTTTGCAGTGCTAAAAAGATAAAGATAAATAAATGAAAGTAGCCGTTGTTGGAGCCACTGGGATGGTGGGTGAAGTAATGCTTCAAGTATTAAAAGAAAGAAATTTTCCGGTAACGGAATTAATTCCTGTTGCTTCAGAAAAATCTGTAGGTAAAGAAATTGAATTCAATGGGAAAGTTTATAAAGTTGTTGGTTTACAAACCGCAGTTGAAATGAAAGCAGATATTGCATTATTTTCAGCTGGTGGAGAAACTTCATTAACTTGGGCACCAAAATTTGCAGCTGCTGGCACAACGGTAATTGATAATTCTTCAGCATGGAGAATGGATGAAACTAAGAAATTGGTTGTTCCAGAAATTAATGCGGATATTTTAACTGCATCCGACAAAATTATTCCAAACGCAAACTGTTCTACAATTCAATTAGTAATGGCTTTAGCGCCTTTGCATAAAAAATATAAAATTAAACGAATTATTGTTTCTACATACCAATCTATTACGGGAACAGGCGTAAAAGGTGTGCAACAATTAGAAAACGAATATGCTGGTATTAAAGGCGAAATGGCTTATAAATACCAAATTCATAGAAATGCGATTCCACAATGTGATGTTTTTGAAACCAACGATTACACCAAAGAAGAAATGAAATTGGTTCGGGAAACCCAAAAAATATTAAATGACAAAACCATAGGTATTACGGCAACTGCAGTAAGAATTCCAGTTGTTGGTGGACATAGTGAAGCGGTAAACGTAGAATTTCATAGCGATTTTGATATCAATGAAGTGCGATCACTTTTACACAACACACCAGGAATAACGGTTCAGGATAATTTAGATACGTTTACTTACCCTATGCCGTTTTACGCAGAAGGTAAAGATGATGTTTTTGTAGGACGCATCCGAAGAGATGAAAGTCAACCAAATACATTAAACATGTGGATTGTTGCCGATAATTTACGTAAAGGTGCTGCCACAAATACCGTACAAATAGCCGAATATTTAGTGGCTAATAAATTGGTATAATGCAAAAAAAATATGTAAAATATAACGTATTGATGGCATTGGCGCTACTTTTTGCCATATGCTACCAGTCGTTACATATTTTTATAGATGAAGTTCATCATTTTCATGATGAGGTTACTCAAGAAAACACTTCTAAAATGCATTTTTCAAACTACATTCATAATGATTGTCCGGTTTGTGATTATGAATTTGCTGCTTTTTTAGCAGAAGCTGTTTTTATAATTGATTTTAAAAATCCCAATCATACATTTCATTATTCTTCTATTTACGAGTCCTTTGTAAAAGAAAATGAATTTTTATATTTTTCCTACCGAGGTCCACCTTTAGTGTAAGTTTTATTAAAGTAAATTTCAGCCACTGATTTCATGGATTATAACAGATTTAAAATCGTTTTTAATCAATTTAATCTGTGGCAAATAATGCTACAATTTTAATCAATAAATTTTAAACTTATACACATGCAAAAATATATTTTTCTCATCTTTTTGATGGGCTTTATCTCTTTGGGCTTTGCTCAAAATGCTATTTCAGGAACAATTAAAAACCAAAATAACGAACCTATTTCTAATGTTGAAATTTCAATTTTAGATGCTACAATTCAAACAAAATCCAATGAAAACGGACAATTTGAAATTAAAAATTTACCTATCGGAAAAAGAACTTTAATTTTCAAAAAAGATAAATTCGAAATTAAATCCGTACAAATTTCAATTGGAAATCAAGAACAAAAAATTCTAGATATTATTTTAGAAGAGGAAGAACATCATATCGATGACATTTTAGTTTCTTCCCTTTTTAATAAAACTCAAAATGAAAATGTGGTAAAAATTGATCATATTAATTTAAAACAAATTCAGAACGAAGGTTTCGTAAATCTTTCAGCTGCTTTAGCTACCAATCCGGGTGTCAATGTTATTTCAACTGGAGTTTCTATTGGCAAACCTGTTATTCGAGGATTGAGTGGAAACCGAGTTTTAACATACGCACAAGGTATCCGATTAGAAAACCAACAATTTGGTGAAGAACACGGTTTAGGTTTAAATGTAAACGGACAAGAAAGTGTAGAAATTATAAAAGGACCTGCTTCTTTATTGTATGGTTCTGATGCGATGGGTGGTGTGTTATATTTTAATCCAGAAAAGTATGCCGCCAATAATAAAACAGAATTAGCTGTAAATCAGGTTGTAAATAGTAATACACAAGGTATAAATACTTCGGTTACCTTTAAAAATTCTGTTGATAAATTTAAGTTTTTAGTTCAAAATAATTACGCATCACACGCAGATTATAAACTGCCAAATGGTGATAGGGTTCTAAATACGCGATTTATTGAAAAAGACTTTAAATTAGGCACGTCTTACGTTACATCTCGCTATACAGCCGATTTTAGGTACAATTTCAACGATTTAAATTTGGGTTTACCAGAAGAAAATTTAGAAAATATTGGATTTAGAACGCCACTATTTCCAAGTCAGAAAATTGAAAATCATTTGTTAAGTTTTAACCAGAAATTATATTTTAAAAATTCAAAACTAGAAGCAACGGCTGGTTACGTGTTTAATGATAGAAAAGAATTGGAAAGTCAAGACGAAACGGCACTTTTTATGAAATTGAAAACATTTAATTATAATGTGCGTTATTATTTACCTGATTTTGGAAAATTTGAAACAATAATTGGCTTTCAAGGAATGAATCAAGAAAATAGAAATTTCGGAGAAGAAAAATTAATACCGGATGCAAAAATTGACGACATTGGTTTTTTTGGAACTTCCCAATATAAATTTAGTAAAAATCTAATCCAGTTTGGGCTGCGATACGATTTTAGAAATGTAACTACTAAAGCATTTGGAGAAAATGGAACAGAAGGCGCTTTTCAAGAATTAGATAAAAATTATGAAAGCATCAATGCATCTTTGGGTTTTAAAACGGATGTTACGGATAAAATTACTTCAAGAATTAATTTCGCAACTGGTTTTAGAGCACCAAATTTATCTGAACTATCTTCAAACGGAGTACATGAAGGAAGTAATAGATACGAAATTGGTAATTCAAATTTAAAAACTGAACAAAATTTCCAAGTCGATTTAAATTTAGATTACAACACGGAACATTTTGATTTTTTTGCAAACGGATTTTATAACAACATCAATAATTATATTTTTATATCGCCAAACGGAAACACCATCGATACTAATTTTGTATATGATTATTTACAAAATAATGCTGTTTTATATGGTGGAGAAACCGGAATTCATTTGCATTTACATGAAATAGATTGGTTGCATATGACAAGTAGCTACGAATTGGTTATTGGCAAATTAGAAAACAATTTGAGTTTGCCTTTAATTCCCGCCAATCAATGGAAAAACAATTTTAGAGCTAATTTTGATGTGTCTAAAAAGGTCAAAAATAGTTTTGTTTTCTTGCAAGCGAATTACACTTTTAATCAAAATAGAATTGGAAATTTTGAAACCAAAACAAACGATTATCTGTTGCTTTCAACAGGAGTTGGGACTGACATCCAATTGAAAAAATCAACATTTAATTTGTTCCTAACAGCTACCAATTTATTAAATAAACAATATGTAGCCCATTTATCTCGCTTAAAATCGGATGGAATTGATAACATGGGAAGAAATATAGTTTTAGGTGTAAATTTTAACTTGTAATTTAAAATATCAAAAAAGAAGGTGTCTCAAAAGGACTGATTTTGTCATTCCGAATTAATTTCGGTATCTATAAGTGTTTGTAAAATAACAATTTAAAGAAACTGAAACGAGTTCAGTTTGACAAGAATAATGCTTTAGACACCCTCTTTTTATTTATTCAAAGTAAATTTTCTGATGATGTAATTGAATATTTTATAACCAAAAATTCGTCTTAAAACACGCATAATATTGGCGTCAAAACCAATCGTATATCTTCTAAAATTTTTATTGGGATTTTCGGCAATTTTAAATAATTTTTCAACAATTTGTTCTGGTAAATCTTCGTTTTTCCCAGATTTATCTATAAGTAATTTAGAAATATTATTCATTAATTTATTGTAAGAAAAAATTTCTGTTGCAGCACATTTTGTTACATTTTTTTGAAAAGAAGTTGGCGCATTTCCAAATTGTACAGTCGCTACACTAACATTGAAATCTAACAATTCATAAGCCATACATTCAGAAAAACTTTCTACCGCTTGCTTGGTTGCATGATAAAAATTACCAAGAGGTAAATTTACCAAGCCCGCAACTGAAGTAATATTTATAAATTGTCCATATTTTTGTTGCCTAAATGTAGGGATAAATGCCCTGCAAACTTTTACAACGCCAAGCCAATTCAAATTTACAATATCATCAATTTTTTTGTCTTCTGATAGTTCTACGAAACTTCTGTAGCCCATTCCGGCATTATTAATAATCGTATCAATTTTTGGATGATTTTCCAGAATAATTTTAGTTGCCAATGCAATACTCTCCGTGGATGTTACATCCATTTCGTAACAAAAAACAGAGGGATAATCTTTAAAATCATCACCTTCAGAACTATGTAGTAACGTAGCAATAACGGTCCAGTTATTTTTAGCAAAATACAATGAAGTTTGTTTGCCAATTCCTCCACCAGCACCAGTTATTAAGACAGTTTTCATGTTACTTGTTTATTAATACTTTAATTTTGTCATTAAAATATAGCGGGCTATTCTACTTTGTTTTCTGCTGATGTAGGCAGATCCATTTGGACTAAATTTTCTTGGGTTTGGTAATATTGCAGCAATTCCGGCGGCTTGCATACGGGTTAAACTTTTGCAATCTTTTTTGTACCAATGTTGCGTGGCGGCTTCGGCACCATAAATGCCATCGCCCATTTCAATACTGTTTAGGTAGACTTCAAGTATGCGCTCTTTGCCCCAAACTAATTCAATTAATACCGTATAATAAGCTTCTAATCCTTTTCGGAAATAGCTTCTTCCTTGCCAAAGAAATACATTTTTTGCGGTTTGTTGTGTAATGGTACTTCCGCCTTTTAGTTTTTTACCTTTAAAATTTCCTACAGCCGCTTTTTGCATCGCAGAAAAATCCAATCCATAATGTTCAAAAAATCTACCATCTTCACTGGCAATAACTGCTTTTTGTAAATTTTTAGAAATATTTTCTAACGGTACCCAATTGTGCTTGGTTTCGATATCTTTTCCTGCAGATTTATTTTCAAAATACCTGATTACCATAAGAGGCGTATAAGGCACGGGCACAAATTTATAAAGCACAACAAAAAACAAACTAACGATATTGAACCATATAATTAGTTTCCAAAAGAAACGCATTATATGACTGAAAAACCCTTTTTTTCCAGTGCTTTTTGGTTTTATTGTTGCTTTTATTGCTGCCATTTTATATTAAATCTGCTACTTCTTTTCCAATTAAACTTCCTATGGCTACGCCCATTCCGCCCATTCTAACGCCGCAATACACGTGATTGCTTACTTGTTGAACAATTGGTTTTTTCGAATTTCCTATTCCCATAATGCCGCTCCATCGATGTTCAATTTCGAAAGGGGTAGTAGGCAAAATTACATTTTTTAACAAATCTTCCAAGTGATTTTGAATTTTTTCACTGGTTTCCAATGAAGTAGTAGTTTCTCCTTCAAAATCTAAGTTTCTTCCACCGCCCAACAGAATTCGGTTATTGATATTTCTAAAATACGAATACCCTTTGTCTAAATGAAAAGTACCTTTGATGTGTAAATCAGCAATTGGTTTGGTAATTAAAACTTGCGCTCTTGCGGGTTTTACTTGATTTTTAGTTAAATCGGAAGCAAAACCATTTGTAGTGAAAATAAGTTTTTTAGTTTTAAAACTGACTTCATTTGTTACAACTTCAATTTCATCATTCAATTCCTGATATTGAGAAACAGTTTGATTATTTAGAATTAAAATATTGTGAAGTGCTGCTTTTTTTAATAGAGCTTGCATCATATTTCCGGTGTCAATTTGACCTTCAAAAGAGTTGAAAATCAAATGCTCAAACGTGTTTTTAAACTGAAAAGTATTGTTTACTTTGGCATACACATCCGATTTGAACAACGGTCGAACGATGTCGTTTATAAAAGGAATTTTTGATAGGCAATCGCTATAAAATGCTTCGTCTTCTTTAAGAAACAATTCGTAACCGCCTAAAGCTTGATAATCAATGGCGGCATCACCTAAGTTGTTACGAAGCAGTTGCAAACCAGCATAACGTTTTTGAATTAGTTGAATAACTTCTTCTTCAGTATGTGTTTTTAAATCGTCAATAATTTCGGAAACGCTACCAAAACAAGCAAAACCAGCATTTTTAGTACTGGCACCTTGAGGCAAAACACCTTTTTCTAATAGAATAATTTTGGCTTTTGGAAACCGTTCTCTTAACCGAATAGCGGTATGTAAACCTACAATTCCGCTACCTACTATGGTGAAATCCACGTTGGAGAACCAATTTTTTATTTCCCAATAGCTCAGTTGCATATTTTAGTTTATATAAAATTAGCTTTATTTAAGCATCCCCAGAACCATCTGCTTTCCCTAATTTTCTCGCTTTAATTGCTTTCATTACTAAAGGGAATGTAGTTACAGCCACTAAAATTAGTATGATTTTTTCGATGTGGTGTTTTAAATCAATATCAAATTTTTCTAAAAATAAACCGTATAAATAATGTCCTGCATACACCAAAATAAACGACCATAAAATAGAACTTAAAATATTATATAACATGAATTTGCTTTTTTTCATGTGTACAATTCCAGCAATAATCGGTACAAAAGTTCTTACAATGGGTAAAAAACGTGCAAAAACAATAGCAATTCCACCATGCTTTTGAAAGAAGCTTTCAGAGTGGTACAAATATTTTTTCTTAAAGAAAAAACCATCTTCTTTTTGATATAAGTTTTTCCCATACACCGAACCAAACCAATAGCCGAAAATATTACCAATTATACCTGAAAGTGCAATTAATGTAGCAATCACAAAAACAGGCGAATACCCTTGAGGTAAAAAAGTTAAAGGTTGCGCCAATGCTTCACAATAAATTCCAGATAAAAATAATAAACTATCACCTGGAAGAAAAAATCCTATAAACAAACCGGTTTCGGCAAATACAATAAACAAAACCATATAAATTCCGATAGGAACACCACCTAATTCAAGGTTTATGTAAAATTCGGGATTAAATAGTTGGGTCCATTTAAATTCTTTATCAATTTCTTGGGCTTGTAATACTACGTTTAATTTTAATTTTTCAAGTAGGTCTATGATAATTTTCATGGGTTTCAATTTTATTTTTTAGCAAGAATTAATATTAACTCTCGATTTCTTGTGAGGTTTCGTGTTTAGATTCCCATTTATCAATTGCAGCTGTTGAAAGCGCGTTTCCTAAAACATTCGTCATACTTCTGGCCATATCACAAAAATGATCAATTGGCAAAATCAAAGCAATTCCTTCAGGCGGAATACCAAACATAGCACAAGTAGCCACTACTACAATTAACGAGGCTCTTGGCACACCTGCAACCCCTTTACTCGTAAGCATCAACACCAAAAGCATCGTAAGCTGTTCAGGAAAACTCATTTCTATACCATATACTTGCGCAATAAAAATACTGGCAAACGTCATGTACATCATACTTCCGTCAAGGTTAAAAGAATAACCCAGCGGCAATGTGAAAGACACAATTTTTGGTTGGCACCCAAAACGTTCTAATTCTTCTACCATTTTTGGAAAAACAGCTTCAGAACTTGTAGTAGAAAAGGCAATTAATAAAGGACTTTTAATACGTTGTAACAATACAAATAATCGTTTTCCTAATATTAGATAGCCAACAAGTAACAAGATAGCCCAAAGCGAAATAATTCCCACTAAAAACGCACCTAAATATTTTGCGTAAAGCGTAAATACATCAAAACCATGTTTTGCAATGGTGCTTGCCACAGCGCCTAAAACCCCTAATGGCGCTGTCCACATAATAAAAGTAACCATTTTTAAAATGACATGTGAAACCGAATCTAATAATTTAAGAATGGGTTTGGCTTCTTTCTTACTAAATGCCGCTAAAGCCACACCAAATAAGATAGAAAAAATTACTATTTGTAATATTTCGTTAGTGGCTAAAGCTTCAAATAAACTTTTTGGAATAACATGTTTTACAAATTCTTCTAATGAAAATCCTTTTGAGTTTTCTAACAATTCAGAAGCGCTTGAAGCATCATCTAATTTAATTGTGGTTCCTTTTCCAGGTTCGAAAAAATTCACTAAAACCATTCCTAATAATAAGGAAATTAAGGAAGCAGAAATAAACCAAGCCATGGCTTTTCCACCCACGCGGCCAACCATTTTCATATCGCCCATTTTGGCAATTCCAACTACTAAAGTAGAAAAAACTAAAGGTGCAATTATCATTTGAACCAATCGTATAAAAATGGTTCCAAGTAATTTTATATTTTTTGAGAATGCGTCAATAGCTTCAGGAAACTGATAATGTACAATTCCACCTAATGCAACTCCAATAATCAACGAAATGATAATTAGTGTAAAGAGTTTATTGTTTTTCATTTTTCATTTTTATTTTAGACCGTGAAAATAGTTATATTTTTTCAAAAAAGTGCTACTTTTAACCTCGTTTTAAATTTTAACAGTATGAAAAAATATATTTTTCTCATTTTCAGTGTACTAAGTATGAGTTCAAATGCGCAACAAATGATGACGCCAGAAAAGTTATGGCAATTAGGTAGGGTGACACCAATAGGGATTTCTAAAGATGGAAAGTCCCTAATTTACAAAGTGGGCACGCCAAATATTCAAGAAAATAAAATAGTTTCTAAATATTATTCTGTTCCTGTAGGAGGAGGAAATACGGTTGCTTTAGATAAAATTGAAGGTTTAGTTGCAGATAAAAGTATTTCGCCAAACGGACAAGAATATATAAGTGTCCAACAAGTAAAAGTTGAAAAAATATTAGGTTCCGACTTATATCCAAGTTTAGCAAAAACATCTGCTCAAGTGTATGAGGGTTTAGATTATCGCCATTGGGATACTTGGAATGATGGCACGCACAATCATTTGTTTGTTGGTGCGATTGGTTCAGAAACGGAAAAAGTTTCACCACCAATTGATATTATGCCAAATGAACCTTATGATGCACCTCAAAAACCATTTGGTGGAGACGAAGATTATGTTTGGTCACCCGATGGGAGTAAAATTATTTATGTGTGCAAGAAAAAAGCCGGAACAGCCTACGCAACAAGTACAAATACCGATTTATACGAGTATGATGTAGCGACAAAAACTACAAAAAATCTTACAGAAAAAAATTTAGGTTACGATACACATCCAACCTTTTCACCTCGAGGCGAATTGAGTTGGTTGCAAATGAAACGCGACGGTTTTGAAGCAGATAAAAATGACATTATCGTAAGAGTTCAAGGTTTTGATGTGAACTTAACTGCCAATTGGGACGGAACTGTTGAGAGCTTTGTATGGGCAAAAGAAGGAAATAAAGTCTATTTTATTGCGCCTATTTTAGGAACAAAACAACTTTTTGAAGTAAATCACGTTGGGTTAACTAAAATGTTTCCTGTAGTGACACAACTTACCGATGGCGATTTTGATGTAAACGGAATTGTAGGTTTTACGGGAAATTCTGTTTTAGTAACAAAAACCACTCATAATAGTGCTACAGAAGTGTTTTCGTACGATTTAAAAAAGAAATCTTGGAAACAAATTACGCACGTAAATGACGAGTTTTATTCGAAAATACCAGAATGTACTTCCGAAAAACGTTGGGTAACCACAACGGATGGCAAAAAAATGTTGGTTTGGGTAATTTTACCTCCAAATTTCGATAAAACAAAAAAATACCCAACTCTTTTATATTGTCAAGGAGGACCACAAAGCGCCTTAACGCAATATTATTCTTTCCGTTGGAATTTTCAACTTATGGCATCACAAGGATATATTGTTGTAGCGCCAAATAGAAGAGGTATGCCAGGTCACGGCGTAGAATGGAACGAACAAATTTCTGGAGATTGGGGTGGACAAGTAATGGACGATTATTTATCAGCCATTGACGATATTTCAAAAGAATCGTATGTAGATAAAACCAGAATTGGTGCTGTTGGTGCGAGTTACGGAGGCTATTCGGTGTTTCAATTAGCGGGAATTCATAAAAACAGGTTCAAAACTTTTATTTCACATTGCGGAATTTTCAATACAGAAAGTATGTACGGAACTACAGAAGAAGTTTTCTTTACGAATTGGGATTCTGGTGGCGCGTATTGGGAAAAAGACAATAAAATCGTACAGAAAACCTACAACGAATTCAATCCCATTAAATTGGTAAACAATTGGAATACACCGATTTTAATTATTCAAGGTGGAAAAGATTACCGTGTGCCAATAGGTCAAGGACAAGAAGCTTTTCAAGCAACACAATTAAAAGGAATCAAAAGTAAATTTTTACTATTTCCTGATGAAAACCATTGGGTGCTACAACCTCAAAATGCTTTAGTTTGGCAAGGTGAATTTTTTAAATGGTTGAAAGAGACGTTGTAATAATGTGCCAATTAGGAAATGTGTCAATTAGACAATTATAAAAATTAATTTCAGACCTAACAGGTTTCAAAAACCTGTTAGGTCTTGTTGAAAAAACAATCAGATTTGTTAATTAGTCAATTTTAATATGAGAAAAGTTTTAGGTTTAGTAATTTTTATTTCAATTTTTGGATGTAAGTCTGATTCAGAAACTCAAATTTTAGAATTGAGTAAAAAATCTCAGGAATTTGCTTCAAATGAAAAGTTTGAAGAAGCTATAAAAGCTTTAAATGAAATTGAAAAAATTGAACCAAATTACAAATATCTTCATAGTAGAAAAGCAGGTTTGTTTTTATATGCTGATAAATTTATAGAAGCAAAAGCTGAAATTAATAAAGAACTAAAAAACGATTCCCTTAATGCTGAATTTTGGATGTTAAAAGGAATTATAACAAGAAAACTTAAAGAAATTGAATATTCAAATCGTTGTTTTAAAAAAAGTTTGAAATTTTATAAATTAGGTAAGAGTTATTCTTTTAAAAGTGAAAATGATTTGGATCAGATGAAATTTATTTTACTTCATATTGTTAATGATGCTGAATCTAAAACTAAGAAAGAACAATTAAAATCAAAATGGAGATTAGATTATAAAATGTCTGATTTTTTTAAAAACATTGAATCTGAAACTTCAGAAAAAGCATTAAAAATGCTATATTAATAATTTCAGACCTAACAGGTTTTTAAAACCTGTCAGGTCTTTAATCAAAAATAAGCAAGTAACAATTCTTACCTTTAATAAGAAAATAACGAAAAACTTCAAATGCAACAATTCAACATCATAATTATAGGCGGTGGAGCAGCCGGTTTCTTCGCAGCAATAAATATTGCAGAAAAACATCCGCAACTTAGTGTGGCCATTCTCGAAAGAGGCGCAGCATGCTTAACTAAGGTTAAAATTTCTGGTGGTGGGCGTTGCAATGTAACACACGCGTGTTTTGTGCCAAACGATTTAGTCAAATTTTATCCGCGTGGTGAAAGAGAACTAAAAGGTCCTTTTTCGCAATTTTGTTCTGGCGATACGATTGATTGGTTCGAAAAAAGGGGTATTGAGTTAAAAATTGAAGAAGACGGTAGAATGTTCCCGATTACGGATGATTCTCAAACGATAATTGATTGTTTTGAAAAAGACGTAAAGAAATTAGGAATCAAAGTATTTACCTCACAAAGTGTACAATCTTTATATTTCAATAAGGACGAACAATGGAAAATGGAAACCCAACACGATGTTTTTGTTGCTGATAAAATTGTAGTCGCTACAGGAAGCAATCCTAAAATTTGGGAAATGATGCATCAAATGGGGCATCAAATTGTCGAACCCGTTCCATCCTTATTTACATTTAACATTACCGATAAAAGAATTAAAGATTTAATGGGACTTTCGGCGCAAGCCAGTATTAAAATAAAAAACTCAAAATTAGCGGCTTCGGGGCCTTTGTTAATTACACATTGGGGACTTTCAGGGCCTGGAATTTTAAGGCTTTCCGCCTGGGGTGCTCGAGAATTGTTTGATAAAAAATATTGTTTTGCCCTGCTTGTAAATTGGTTGGATGAGTTATCTTTTGATGAAGCCATCGAACAATTAAAAGAAATTAAAGAAGAAAACAATAAAAAACTAATTGGTAAATTTTGCCCGTTTGATTTTCCAAAACGATTGTGGGAAAATATCGTAACTGCTTCTGACATTGCTTTAGATTATAAATGGGCTGAGGTAACCAACAAGCAAATTAATAGCTTAGCCAATCAGCTAACGCAAGCTGAATTTCAGGTAAACGGGAAAAGTACTTTTAAAGAAGAATTTGTAACTGCTGGAGGCATCGATTTAAAAGAAATTAATTTTAAAACGATGCAAAGTAAAATTTTACCAAAAGTTTTTTTCGCTGGTGAAGTGGTAAATATTGATGCCATAACTGGTGGCTTCAATTTTCAGAATGCTTGGACAAGCGGTTTTATAGTTGCCGAAAATATTTAATTTAAATAAAAAATACTTAACGTTAAAAGCGTGGCAAAAGAAACCCAAGCAATATAGGGTATAAATAATTTGGCTGCTGTGGGATGAATGGGTTTGAATAATTTGTAACATTCAATCAAAACTAACAATAATAAAATGACTTCAATTGAGGCTAATAGTAGATTTTGTAAACCAAAAAATAAATAAGACCATAACGCATTTAATCCCAATTGAAAAATAAAATATTGTAACGCTATTTTAACTTCCTTTGGTTTATTTTCAATTTCATTCCAAATTAATCCTGCTGCAATTCCCATAAAAATGTATAACAAAGTCCAAACAGGTGCGAAAATCCAATTTGGTGGATTAAATACAGGTTTTATAAGAGTAGGATACCAAGTGGTTATAGACGATTGTGTAATTTTTCCTGAGAAAAAACCAACAGTCAAACAAATAATTATGCAATACGATATTCTTAAATACTTTTTCATCTTGATAATTTTATTCAAAGATATTAAAACTTATGATATCTAACCGCCAAGTTTTAACTTCCTTTTCTATCTTTGTAAAAAATATTTTTTATGTATTCTGATTTAGACTTCATTATTTCAAATTATAATTCAATAGAAGCGGCATCTTTTACGTGGAGTGCGCCAAGTAATATTGCTTTGGTGAAATATTGGGGAAAAAAAGAAAACGGGGATCAAATTCCAGCCAATCCATCAATTAGTTTTACGTTGAAAAATTGTAAAACCATTTCAACGGTTGCAATTTCTTCTAAAGTTGAAAGTAATGATTTTTCATTCGATTTGTTATTTGAAGGAAAACCAAAAGAAGATTTTAAACCTAAAATTCAAAAGTTTTTCGAAAGAATTTATAAATATTGCCCATATTTAAAAGAATATCATTTTACAATTGACACCCAAAATACTTTTCCACATAGTTCTGGGATTGCGTCTTCAGCTTCAGGAATGGCAGCGCTTGCAATGAATATTATGAGTTTAGAAAAGGCGTTAAAACCTGAAATTTTCGATGATTATTTTTATGCAAAAGCTTCTTTTTTAGCACGATTAGGTTCAGGAAGTGCTTGCAGAAGTATAATTGGCAACGTTGTTGCGTGGGGGAAAAATGAAACCATAAAAAATAGCTCCGACTTATTTGGGGTAGCATTTGAAAATGTTCATCCGAATTTTCATAACTTTCAAGACACTATTTTGTTAGTTGATAAAGGCGAAAAACAAGTTTCAAGTACCGTTGGACATAATTTAATGCACAATCATCCATTTGCTGAACAACGTTTCGAACAAGCACATCATAATATTGCTAAAATTGTTACGTTATTAGAAACAGGAAACGTAACGAAATTTATGAGTTTGGTAGAAAGTGAAGCATTGACATTACACGCTATGATGATGACGTCGATGCCTTATTTTATTTTAATGAAACCAAATACATTAGAAATTATTAATGCCATTTGGAAGTTCAGAAATGAAACTCAAATTCCGGTTTGTTTTACTTTAGATGCGGGTGCAAATGTTCACGTTTTATATCCAGAGCATGTAAAAGAAAAAGTTTTGCAATTTATTCAGCACGAATTAGTTGGCTATTGTCAAAATGGTCAGTATATTTGTGATGAAATTGGAAATGGTGCACAAAATTTGAAATAAATTTATATCTTTACTAAAATATCTGATTACTAAATACTGTAAACTGAACACTAAATTATGAAAGGACCACTTTTTTACTCAAAAATATTACTTTTCGGAGAATATGGAATCATTGAGGATTCTAAAGGACTTTCCATACCATATAATTTTTATAAAGGCGCACTGAAGTCTGATGAAAATCCCACAGATGAAGCCAAAAAATCTAACTTAAATTTAGTAAAGTTTGTTGCTTATTTAAAGCAATTGCAAACAGAACAACCAGCTTTAGTAACCTTTAATATTGAGTTGTTACAAAATGATGTAAACAACGGAATGTATTTTGATTCTAGTATTCCGCAAGGATACGGAGTAGGAAGTAGCGGTGCTTTAGTAGCAGCTATTTACGATAAATATGCAACGAATAAAATTACCGTTTTAGAAAACTTAACTAGAGAAAAATTATTACAATTAAAAGCGATTTTTTCTAACATGGAATCCTTTTTCCATGGAAAAAGTTCAGGTTTAGATCCATTAAATAGTTATTTAAGTTTACCAATTCTTATCAATTCTAAAAATAATATCGAAGCTGCTGGAATTCCAAGTCAATCAGCAACAGGAAAAGGCGCAGTCTTCTTGTTAGATTCAGGAATTGTTGGAGAAACGGCTCCAATGGTAAATATTTTCATGGAAAATTTAAAAGACCAAGGTTTTAGAAAAATGCTAAAATCGCAATTTATAAAACATACCGATTCTTGCGTAGAAAACTTCCTACAAGGCGATATGATAGCGTTATTTAAAAACACCAAAGAATTATCAAAAGTAGTTTTAAGTAATTTCAAACCGATGATTCCAGAACAATTTCACCAAATATGGCAAAACGGAATTGAAACCAACGACTATTATTTAAAATTGTGTGGTTCTGGAGGTGGTGGCTATATTTTAGGTTTTACCCAAGATTTTGAAAAAGCTAAAAAATCTTTAAAAGATTATAAATTAGAAATGGTTTATCAATTTTAAAATAGGAATAGGGTATAAGGTTTAAGGAGAAATACCCGACACCAACGCCCAACACCTTTCACCCAGATGCTAAGTCGGAACTCTAAAATAATACTAACCAAAATTTTCAGTTTCTTTTCTGTGGTTCGAGGTTATAACGTATTCGTAATTGCGCTTGCACAATATTTATCGGCTGTTTTTATTTTGGCTCCAGAAAAAAGAGCGTTAGATGTTATTTTGGATTGGAGATTATTTCTTTTAGTAATTGCCTCTACTTTTGCCATCGCTTCTGGTTACATTATTAATAATTTTTACGATGCCAAAAAAGATATCATCAATAGGCCTAAAAAATCTTATTTGGACAGATTGGTAAGTCAAAAAACCCAATTGCAAGTTTATTTTACGTTAAATTTCTTTTCCGCTTTATTTGGTTTTATGGTTTCTTGGCGAGCGGCTTTGTTTTATTCAGTCTACATTTTCGCCATTTGGTTGTATTCGCACAAACTAAAAAAAATACTTTTCATTGGAAATATTTCTGCTTCTTTATTAGCTGTTTTGCCTTTTTTTGGAATTTTATTGTATTTCAAAAACTTTTATCAAGTAATTTTTGCTCATGCTACATTTTTATTTCTAATCATACTAATTCGTGAAATGATTAAAGATTTAGAAAATATTGAAGGTGATTTATCTAATAATTATCAGACTATTCCTGTCAATTTCGGAGAAAATTTCGCTAAAAAAATTATTTCATTTTTATTAATTTTCACTATCGTTCCCGTATATTTTCTTATTAATGTGTTTGATGTAGGTTATATGGATAGCTACTTTTATATAAGTTATATTCTACTGGTGATTTTTGTTTTAAAATTATGGAAATCTGAAGGGAAAGTAGATTATATCAAACTTCATTTCTTACTAAAAATCATACTTTTATCAGGCGTAATCTGTATTGTTTTAATTAAACCTACCGTAATTGAAAACGTACAAAAATTACTGCTATTTCAATAAGCACTACACACAATTTCATACTTATTACTTCTCACTTAAAATGACTATCTTTGCAAAAAAATAAAAGCATGAGAAAATCGTCAGGAGCTAAAAGAAGCGGTAAAGTTTCGGAAAGTAAAAAACCAGATTTTAAGAAAAACGAATCAGGAAAATCTTTTTCTTCAGAAAACAAACCCGCTCCAAAGTTCAGTAGAACCGACAAGCCGAAACAACAAGTAGTAAAAATAAAATCTGATAAAGATGAAATCAGATTAAATAAATATGTAGCGAATTCAGGAGTTTGTAGCCGTAGAGATGCCGACATTTATATTCAAAGCGGAAATGTAAAGGTAAATGGAGAAGTAGTCACAGAAATGGGACACAAAGTAAAACTTACCGATGTAGTTAATTTTGATGGCGTGAACATTACACCTGAGAAAAAAGAATACATACTTTTAAACAAACCTAAGAATTTTTCTACAGAGAAGAATGACCAGGGCGCAAACAATGTGTTGCAACTAATTAAATCCCCTTCAAATGTAAGATTAGAACCTATTGGAAGAATGGATAAAACCACCACGGGATTATTATTGTTTACAAATGATCCGGATATGGTTCGAAAATTCACAACGCCAAATCAACGTTCATCTAAAATCTATCAAGTTTCTTTAGATAAAAATTTAAAATACGAAGATTTAGAAAAAATTCAAAGTGGTATCACTATTGAAGGACATAAAGTTTATGTAGAAGAAGTAACATTTATTGACGGAGAAGCCAAAAGTGAAATTGGTGTAAAAATGAAAACGTCAAATGTAAAAGTGGTACGAAATATTTTCGAACACTTAAAATACAACGTAATTAAATTAGACAGAGTAGTATTTGCAGGACTAACCAAAAAGAATTTACCAAGAGGAAATTGGAGAGTTTTAACAGAACAAGAAGTAGTCAATTTAAAAAATAACTAAAAAAAACGCCTTTTATTAGGCGTTTTTTTATTTCAAATTCCAATTAGATTAAAAAATAAAATATATATTTGTAATCCTTATTTAATAAATATATTGATGAAAAAAATAGTCCAGATTCTCGCCCTTTTTATTGTAATGGTATCGTGTGAAAATGATATCAAAACTAATTTGCCAGCTTTTTTAGGTGAAAAAGACAATATTTCATGGCGCGCATCAGATACAAAAGTAACTGCAAATCCAAGCGGAACCATCACAATAAATGCATATAAAGATAATGAGTTAGTTACTTTAACAGTTCCAAATTCAGTAGGCATTCATTATTTAGGAACTATAAATCAAGGAGTAAACGCTACGTATTCTTACAGCAATCAGCAATCATTATCATACTTTGAAACCGCAATAATTGAAGGACCAGTTTTTAAATTACAAGGCGTAACAATTCCTGGTACTGGATATGCTGCATTAAATGGAAATAATGTAACTACTACAGGGGGTTCAGGAAATGGGTTAACGTTAAAAATTCAAACCAATAGTTCAGGAGCGGTTACAGGCGCTACTATTGTAAGTAGAGGAATTGGTTATGAACCAGGTGATCTTATAACGATTAATGGTGGTAATGGCAATGCTAAAGTTACTGTATTAAATGTTTCAAAGAGTAACGGCGAAGTAAATATTGAAAAAATTGAAGGAAATCTATATTCTGGAACGTTCAAATTTAATGCAGTCGACGAACAAGGAACAGTAGTAAATTTTAATAAAGGAATTTTTTATAAAGTGCCAATTTTATAATTTTTTTTAACATAAACAATTTAAAAAACACTTCTAATTGAAGTGTTTTTTTGTTTTTGTTAATAACTAAAATTGCCATAAAAAAAGATAAATTGTATTTTTGAAATCTTTCACTTTTTTAAAATGTATGCTAGTTTTGAGATTTGGAATTTATTAATTTGGAATTTTTAATTTATGTATTTAATCTTCGATACCGAAACCACAGGTTTACCCAAAAGTTGGTCTGCTCCAATTACAGACACTAACAATTGGCCTCGTTGTGTGCAAATTGCTTGGCAATTACATGACGATATGGGAAACCTTATCGAACACCAAGATTATTTAATTAAACCAGAAGGCTATAATATTCCTTTCGATGCGGAAAGAATTCACGGAATTTCAACAGAATTAGCCAATCAAGATGGTTTTGGTTTAAGTGAAATCCTTGAAAAATTCAACATTGCTTTATCAAAATCAAAATATATTGTAGGACAAAATGTAGGTTTTGATGTAAATATCATGGGTTGCGAATTTCATCGATTTGGGATAGCTACCGATTTAACGAAAATGCCTATTTTAGATACTTGTACAGAAACTACAGCGTTATTATTAAAATTACCTGGTGGTCGTGGCGGAAAATTTAAATTACCCACTTTAACAGAATTACACGAATATTTATTTAACGAAAAATTTGCAGAAGCCCATAATGCTACTGCTGATGTGGAAGCTACAACACGATGTTTTTTAGAATTAGTTAAACGCGGCAATTTTAATTCTAAAGAATTACCAGTTTCTGAAGACTTTTACACAAATTTTAGAACTAACAATCCAGTTGTAAAACCAATCGAATTAAAACACGTTAATTTAAAACAGGCTTCAGCAACTTTAAGAGAAAAATTACAACAACAACTTCCAAAAGATGTTGATATTTTACCAGAAAAATTTGAAGATATTTCAGATGTTGCTTTTGCACATTTGCATAACCATTCTCAGTTTTCGATATTACAATCTACAATTTCCATTCCTAATTTAATTGAAAACACTGTAAAGCAAAAAATGCCAGCAGTTGCCCTTACAGATATTGGAAACATGATGGGTGCTTTTCAATTTGTTAGTGGCATTTTAAATCACAATAAAACAGTCGAAGCAAAGAATAAAGAATTAGCAGATGCAGGTGAACAACCAACAGAAACAACTATCAAGCCAATTGTTGGATGCGAATTTTTCGTGTGCAACAATCATAAAGATAAATCAAATAAAGACAACGGGTATCAAATCGTTTTTTTAGCTAAGAACAAAAACGGGTATCATAATTTAGCTAAATTATCTTCAAAAGCTTATACGGATGGATTTTATTATGTACCTCGAATAGATAAAGAATTGATCAAACAATATAAAGAAGATATCATTGTTTTAACGGGAAGTTTATACGGTGAAGTGCCAAATAAAATTCTCAATCTTGGAGAAAATCAAGCAGAAGAAGCATTATTGTGGTGGAAAGAACAATTTGGTGATGATTTGTATATCGAATTAATGAATCACAATCAAGAGGATGAAAAAGCGGTAAACAATACCCTAATTCAGTTTTCTAAAATGCATAATATAAAGCTAATTGCAACAAACAATACGTTTTACATAAATAAAGAAGATGCCAATGCGCACGATATTTTATTATGTGTGAAAGAGGGTGAAAAACAAGCTACACCAATTGGTCGTGGACGTGGATACAGATATGGGTTGCCTAATCAGGAATATTATTTCAAGTCAACCAACGAAATGAAAAAATTGTTTCCGCAATCTCCGGAAGCCATAAGTAATATTCAAGAAATTGTAGATAAAATTGAAATATATTCGCTTTCGCGAGATGTTTTATTGCCAAAATTTGATATTCCAGAACAATTTCACGTGCCTGAAGATCTTCAAGATAAAGGTGTTCGCGGGGAAAATGCTTATTTACGACATTTAACCTACGAAGGTGCCAAAAAACGTTACGGTGAAATAAGTGATGAATTAAAAGAACGTATCGATTTCGAACTTTTAACAATTAGTAATTCAGGTTATCCAGGCTATTTTTTAATTGTACAAGATTTCATTGCCGAAGCTCGAAAAATGGATGTTTCTGTTGGTCCGGGTAGGGGTTCTGCAGCGGGTTCAGTAGTAGCGTATTGCTTGTGGATAACCAATATTGATCCATTGTTATATAATTTGCTTTTTGAGCGTTTCTTAAATCCAGACCGTGTGTCGATGCCCGATATTGATATTGATTTTGATGATGAAGGCCGCAGTAAAGTAATGGATTATGTTATTAAAAAATATGGTTCCAACCAAGTGGCGCAAATTATTACGTATGGAAAAATGGCTACGAAATCGGCTATTCGTGATACAGCTAGAGTTTTAGATTTACCATTATTCGAAGCGGATAGAATTGCGAAATTAATACCAGCAATGATGCCCGGAAAATGGAATTTAGCACGTTTCCTTTCTGAAAAAGAAGAAGATGTTAAAAAAGCCGTTCGTTCAGATGAATTTGACCGAGTAAAAGAATTAATTCAAATTGCCAATCAAGGAGAACTTTCAGGAGAAACCATTCAACAAGCAAAAATATTAGAAGGGTCGCTTCGAAATACAGGAATTCATGCTTGTGGAGTAATTATTACTCCAGATGATATTACCAATTTTGTGCCCGTAACTACGGCAAAAGATTCGGATTTATTTGTGACACAATTTGATAATGCAGTAGCCGAAAGTGCAGGTTTGTTGAAAATGGACTTCTTAGGATTAAAAACCTTAACACTTATAAAAGATACGGTTAAACTCGTTAAATATAAACGAAATATCGATTTAGATCCTGACACATTTCCTATTGACGATAAAAAAACATACGAATTATTCCAACGTGGCGAAACCGTGGGAATTTTTCAATACGAATCGTTAGGAATGCAAAAGTATTTAAAAGATTTAAAACCAACGGTTTTTGGAGATTTAATTGCCATGAATGCACTTTATCGACCAGGTCCGTTAGAATATATTCCTTCTTTTGTGCGTAGAAAAAATGGCCTAGAACCCATTGCATACGATTTAGATGCTTGTGAAGAATATTTAGCAGAAACCTACGGAATTACAGTATATCAAGAGCAAGTAATGCTTTTGTCTCAATCATTAGCTGGATTTACAAAAGGTGATGCCGACGTGCTTCGAAAAGCTATGGGTAAAAAAGACAAACCTGTCTTGGATAAAATGAAGCCAAAATTCATTGCGCAAGCAGAAGAAAAAGGGCATGATGCAAAAGTATTAGAAAAAATATGGAAAGACTGGGAAGCATTTGCGAGTTATGCTTTCAACAAATCTCACTCTACATGTTATGCTTGGATTGCTTATCAAACGGCCTATTTAAAAGCCCATTATCCCGCAGAATATATGGCGGCGGTGCTTTCTAATAACATGAATGATATCAAATCCGTTTCCTTTTTTATGGAAGAATGTAAACGAATGGGCTTAGAAGTTTTAGGACCGGATGTAAATGAATCTTTCTATAAGTTTACGGTAAATGATAATAATGCGATTCGCTTTGGAATGGGAGCAATTAAAGGTGTTGGTGAAAACGCAGTAAAAACAATAGTTGAAGTTCGAAAAGAAGGCCGTTTTAAATCTATTTTCGATTTAGCAAAACGAATTGATTTGCGCGCAGCAAATAAAAAAGCATTTGAAAACTTAGCATTAGCAGGTGGTTTTGATGAATTTGGAAACACACATCGTGCACAATATTTTCATACAGATGGTGATAATAGTTCATTTTTGGAAAAAGCGATTCGTTTTGGCGCTAAGTTTCAAGAAAATGAAAACTCTTCTCAAGTAAGCTTATTTGGCGATGCTTCGGATGTTCAAATTGCCGAGCCAACTGTTCCGCCTTGTGATGAATGGAACACGTTAGAAAAATTATCCCGTGAAAAAGAAGTAGTTGGAATTTATATTTCAGGTCATCCACTGGACGATTATAAATTTGAAATGAAATATTTTTGCAACACCAAACTACTAGCTTTACATAATTTAGAACAATTAATAGGTAAAAATTTATCATTTGGAGGAATTGTATCTAACGTGCAACACCGTACGACACAACAAAATAAAGGATGGGCAACGTTTACTATTGAAGGGTATGAAGAAAGTTTTGAATTTAGAATATTTAATGAGGAATATTTGAAATTCAGACATTACTTGGTAGCAAACCAATTTGTTTTTATCAAAATTTTCGTGAAAGAAGGTTGGACAAATAAAGAAACTGGAAAAAAATCAGAACCAAGAATAAATTTTACACATCTACAGAGTTTACAAGATGTATTGCCAGATTTTGCAAAAAAATTAACCATTCAGTTGCCTGTTGAAGAATTAAAAGAACAATTAATTTCGAAATTAAATGAACTTTTCGCTAGTCATAAAGGAGATTTTAATGTGACTTTCGAATTATTAGAATTAGAAAAAGTAAAACGATTTGTAAAACGAGAAATTGAAATTGACGAAGAACTTCAAGAAGAAAATCTTATAGAAATAGATGATGAACTTGAAAATAATGATGAAATAATGATTGAAAATCAAATGGAAGAAATTGAAGAAACTATTATAAAAAACAAGTTAGAAATGCCAAGTAGAAAACTAAAAATTAATATTTCTAAGGATTTATTAGAAGGATTAGAAAAAATGCAAGTTAATTTTAAGTTGAATTAATCAATGAAATCAATTCTTAAAAACCTATAAATTGATTTTTCTAATTCCTAAATAGGTAAAAGAAATCATAATTTTTTTCACAGCTTAAATATATTTTCTACTTTCGCAGTATAATAATTAAAGTATAAAAAAATAAATATAAAAAATATGGCATTAGCAATTACAGACGCTACTTTCGAGGAAGTAGTATTAAAATCAGATAAACCAGTAGTAGTAGATTTTTGGGCAGCTTGGTGCGGACCTTGTAGAATGGTAGGACCAGTTATTGACGAAGTAGCTACAGAATACGAAGGAAAAGCAGTTGTTGGTAAAGTAGATGTAGATGCCAATCAAGAATTTGCTGCAAAATATGGCGTAAGAAATATTCCAACCGTATTAATGTTTCAAAACGGAGAAGTAGTAGGAAGACAAGTAGGAGTAGCTCCTAAAAAAACCTACACTGACGCAATTGACGCATTACTATAATTAATAGAAAGCATATATTATAAAAGGTTCAACGTAAGTTGGGCCTTTTTTTGTCTTTTAACTTTCATACATAAATTAAAATCTTTTCTTATATTTACGATATGATTTTAGACACGCAACTCGAAAAAATATCCCAATTTAAAAATTTAGAACTTTTGGCCAATCAAATAGTTGAAGGTTTTATTTCCGGAATGCACAAAAGTCCATTTCATGGCTTTTCTGCCGAATTTGCCGAGCATAAAATTTATAATCAGGGTGAAAGTACCAAACATTTAGATTGGAAATTGTTTGCGAAAACTGATAGGTTATACACCAAAAAATTCGAAGAAGAAACCAACTTACGATGTCATCTAATTATAGATAATTCTTCATCCATGCATTATCCTAAATTAAAAACTAATCAAAATTTTTCTGAAAGTAAAATTGGTTTTTCCGTTTTAGCAGCTGCAGTTTTGATGAATTTGTTAAAAAAACAACGTGATGCAGTTGGAGTTTCTGTTTATTGTGACACATACGAATACTATGCTTCAGAAAAAGGGAGTGAACGCCATCACAGAATGATTTTAAATCAGTTTGAAAACATATTGAACGATTCAAAAGAAATTAAAAAAACAGACACGATTACGTTTCTCCATCAAATTGCAGAAAAAGTGCACCGTCGTTCGATGATTATTTTGTTTACAGATATGTTTATTGAAGAAGATAATGAAAAACTATTTAGTGCTTTGCAGCATTTAAAGCATAATAAACACAAGGTGGTTTTGTTTCATGTTTTTGATAAGAAAACGGAGTTGAATTTTAATTTTGATAACAAACCAAGAAAGTTTATTGATATTGAAACTGGTGAAGAAGTAAACTTATTTGCCGAAAACATGAAAGAAAGTTACGACAAAAAAATGAATTCTTATTTTGAAAATATTTCAAATACGTGTGCTTCGTATAAAATTAAATATGTTCCAGTTTCTGTTGACGAAAATTTTGAAAAAATACTAACAACATATTTAATTGAAAAACAGAAGTTTGTGTAATACTGGTTTTTATTTCTTACTTTTTTTATTAAAATATTTGTAATTATCAAAAACTGTAGTATATTTGCACTCGCATTACAGCAACGGTTTGGTAGTTCAGTTGGTTAGAATACCTGCCTGTCACGCAGGGGGTCGCGGGTTCGAGTCCCGTCCAGACCGCAAAATTTTGGGAAGCATTCTAAGAAATTAGAATGCTTTTTTGCCCAAATATCTTGAGTCATCAAGAGTAACGTAGTTGTGTTGTTTGGTTCGCCTTGGCGGACAAAGGTTTAGTAGTTAGACCAATGAAAAGCTTTCCACTTTGTGGATGGCTTTTTTGATTTAAATATGTTTCGTTACTTCTAAAATAAAATTTATATGTCTTTCGTGTGAGTTTTTTTCATTTTGTCTTTTTTTTCTATATAATTACTTTTTATATTATAATTTGCTTATATTTAACCTCTTAAAATATTAAAAAATAATTAAAAATATATAAAATGAAGAAAAAATTACTTTTATTATTAGTTCTTATTAGTGTTACAATTAACCTTGTTAATGCGCAATGTTTGCCGCCTACGAATGTTTTCGTATCAAATATTACAAACAATTCCGCTACGGTTTCTTGGGTACAGAATACCACTTCTACTTCGGCTTACAACATTCAGTTGTTTATGAACGGAACTGTTACTGGAAATTTTGCTGCACAAACAAGTCCTTTTGTCTTAACAGGTTTGCCATGTGGAACGACTTGTACTGCCCAAATTGTTTCGGTTTGTTCACCTAACGTGATCAGTTCGCCAAGTGTTTCAGTTACTTTTACAACCGCGTCTTGTCCGACTCAATTCGGACAACCTCAAAATATGACGGCTTGTGTAACTAATGGGTTTGGATGTTTCAATTTAGCAAGTAATACTCAAAATATTTTAGCAAATCAATCTCCAAATTCATATGTGGTAACATATCATTCTTCTCAAGCAGATGCTGTTTCTGGTACCAATCCTTTGGTGAGTCCATATTGTGTGAATCAAGGCACTTACACTGTTTTTTCAAGAGTTACACAAATTTCTTCAGGAAATATGATGCAAATTAATGGTTTTGAACTAAATGCTGTTGATTTTCAAGTTATGCCAGCCTTAAACCCTATGGTGCAATGTGATGATAATAACGATTTACAAGTGGTTTTTGATTTAACGACTTCACAAGCAGTAATTAATACCAATAATACATTAGTATATTATCCAACATTAACTTCAGCGCAAAACCAAGTGAATCCTTTAACACCAGCTACTAATTTTGTAGTTCCTGTTTCAGCATCAAGCAGTACTATTTTTATAAGAGAAATTATTGGTGATGCATGTGATAAAATCTACCCAAGAACTGTTTTTGCGCAGTCTAATTGTAATTTAGCTTCTTCTTGTGCAAATGCAAATTTATTGTGTAATTCCTTAGGTGTTCCTTTTACAAACACAATTAGCGTTGCTAGTGTTGGGGCTTCAGGATGTTTAGGAACCACACCTAATCCTAATTGGTTCTATTTGCCAATTAGTAATTCTGGAACTGTTAATTTAGTAATTACACAAGGAAATAACGCTCCTAGTTTTAATAATCAAGATGTAGATTATATCATCTACGGACCCTTTACAAGTGGTACTTCAAGTTGTAATTTAGTGGGGACAAATAATATTGTTAGTTGTAGTTATTCGGCTTCTTCTACAGAGTATCCTGTTATTCAAAATGCACAAGCAGGACAATATTACTTAATGATGGTTACTAATTTCTCTAATCAAAACGGATTTGTTACTATTAATAATATGTCAACTTCTACTGGAGTAATCAACTGTACTGGTTTTACATTTAATGCCTTTTTAGATTCAAATAATAATGGCACAAAAGATACTGGAGAAGTGAATTTTCCATTAGGAAAGTTTACACATGAGAAAAATGATAATGGAGTAGTTCATAATGTAATTGCCCCAACAGGATCATTTAGTATTTATGATATGGTTACTACTAATTCATACGATGTTTCTTTTGTTGTAAACCCAGCGTATGCAACTATGTATAATGTAAATCCTTCTCAGTTTTTAAATTTAACACCAACAGGAGCTGGAATGACAACTTATAATTTTCCAGTAACATCGCTTCAAAATTATAACGATTTAGGAGTAGCAGTTGTTCCATTTAATGCACCAAGACCAGGGTTTAATTATATCAATAGAGTTGTGTATGCAAATTTAGGAAATCAAATTATTCCTTCTGGAACGGTAACGTTCACAAAACCTTCAGCAGTGACTTTAGTTTCAACTACTCCAGCTTCAACTAGTACAGCAACAGGATTTACTTATAACTTCACTAACTTATTGCCTTTTGAAGTTAGAACAATTAATGTTATTATGTTAGTGCCAACTATTCCAACAGTAAATGCTGGCGATTATTTGGTGAGTCAAGCTTCAATTGAACCAAGTACTGGTGATGTGGTTCTTGAAAACAATAGTAATACTTTGACTCAAATGGTTATAAATGCTTACGATCCAAATGATAAAATGGAAGCACGTGGGCCTCAAATATTACATTCTAGTTTTACTACTAATGATTATTTATACTACACTATCCGTTTTGAAAATACGGGTAATGCTAGCGCCATTAATGTAAAAATCAATGATGTTTTAAATAATAAGTTAGACGAAACTACTTTATCTATGATTAGTTCAAGTCATGCTTATGAATTAGACAGAGTAGGCACTGAATTAAATTGGAAATTTAATAACATTCAATTACCAGTTTCGGTTGCCAATTCTACTATCGGAAAAGGATATGTAACATTCAAAATCAAACCAAAGCCAGGATATGCAGTTGGTGATATTATACCAAATGCGGCATCAATTTATTTTGACTACAACCCAGCTATTGTTACTAATACGTTTACAACTGAATTTGTGGCCCTTTTAGAATCAGAATCATTCCAAACTAATGAGTTTATGGTTTATCCAAATCCAACGAATTCAATTTTGAATATTCAATCTAAATCCAATCAAACTATTTCTGAAGTAAATGTTTACGATTTATTAGGTAAAAAACTTACCTATAAAAAAGGAACTGTTTCTAATACAGAAATAGATCTAACAAATTATACACCAGGATTATATTTATTGGAAGTTATTTCATCTGATAATCAAAGAAGTATTCATAAGATTGTAAAAAAATAATCTTAATAAAATAAAAAAAAATCCCGATTTATTCGGGATTTTTTTATGTTTAAAAATAAGGATTTGTAATAGTTAGAATAAAATTATAAAAATAAATAAAACATATTCCATAAAATTGTATTTTTGAAATCTAAATAGTTGAAAATCAAAATGAATAAAGTAATTGCTTTTTTCCTAATATTTTTACTACAATCGTGCCAGTTTTTCGATAAGAAAGTGCCTGATGAAAAAGTATTATTAGAACAAGAACTCAAAAAAATAAATTGGGAACAAGTGGACGAATTTCCATCATTCACAGCTTGTGATTCCTTGTCAGATACTTACAGTAAACAATCTTGTTTTTATGAAACACTTTCTTCGCAATTGCATTCTAAATTGAAAGATGATAGTATTGCTAAATTGTTTCCGCAAATAGACACCATTCAAGTAAAAGTAATTATATCTTCAAATTCCGACGTTAATTTTGAAGCTATTATTTCTGATTCAATTGTCTATAATAAAATTCAATTAGATAGTATATTTCAATTGCGATTAACCGATTTTCCTAAAATTAATCCAGCCATAAAAAGGGGCGTTCCAGTAAAAACAGAATTTCAATTACCAGTAGTTTTACAAAAAGAAAAATAAGCTTACTTAATTTATATTTTTTTTGGTTTAAAAATCAACACAAAATAACTCCCAATTAGCACAGGTATAACTACATTTGTAATCCACATAAAGGTGCTGATAAATAAAACTACATAGTCGTCAATATTTAATTTATCAAAAAACCAAATGGAGACACTGCCCTTCACTACAAAATCTAAAAATTGAAATGAAGGTAACGAACTGGCAATAAAATATACCGCAGTTATTGTAGCCATTAAAGTAAAATAGTCAATTTTTACGCCAAATAACAAAAACAAAAAATAGTATTGATGTGTAAAAGTTGCATATCTAGCAATAGCTAAGAATATGTTTTTCCGATGAATTTTTTTTGAGATTGCTGTAATTTTATCTAAAAATAATTGAACAGAATATCCTTTTATATTAGCATTTTTTGTTAAAAATAAAAAGCTTACTACAAGAAGTAAAACAACTAATAGCATTAAAAAAGAGTAGGTATAACCCAAATACAAAAGGCCAATTAACCCAAAAAAAAGGGCAATAATTAATTGAATTCCATTACAAATTACGTTTAAAAATAAAATACGTTTGGTTTCGTGTTTTGGAAAATAAAGTGCTTTTCCAGCATATTCACCAATTCCGTTTGGTGTAAATAATCCTGCAGTTACACCAGCTAAAACTTGTTTTGTGGCAGTATATAGTGAAATTTTTTCAATTACTTCAACTAAATTTTTCCATTTTATAATTTCTAAAAAACGATTTAAAAAACTAAAACCTAGGATGAAAATTAACCAAGAAATAGAAAATTTATCTTGCAAAATTTCTGAAAATTGTTTCCAACTTAACTTGTCATCATTTGCTAATTTTTCATAAATGAAATAAAAAGCACCAAAAACAATCGTGAGTTTTATTATAAGTGTAAGATATTGTTTAGTTTTGTTTGAAATCATTTTGCAAAGAAACAAAACTTTGAACTTGAAACCTTAAACCTGAAACAAAATTTTGTCAAACGAACGCATCATTCTCGGTATCGATCCTGGAACCACCATCATGGGTTTCGGACTCATTCGTGTGGTCAATAAAAAAATGGAGTTTATTCAGTTAAACGAATTACAACTTAGTAAAATGGACGATCATTATATGAAGTTGAAACGAATTTTTGAGCGCACTATCGAATTAATTGACACCTATCATCCGGATGAAATTGCCATTGAAGCGCCGTTTTTTGGTAAAAATGTACAATCTATGTTAAAATTAGGAAGAGCACAAGGCGTGGCTATGGCTGCAGGTTTATCAAGAGAAATACCAATTACAGAATACGAACCCAAGAAGATAAAAATGGCAATTACAGGTAATGGAAACGCCAGTAAAGAACAAGTAGCTAAAATGCTACAACAACTATTAGGATTAAAAACCTTACCCAAAAATCTGGATTCCACAGATGGATTAGCTGCTGCAGTTTGCCATTTTTTCAATACCGGAAAAGTGGTGGGAACAACAAGCTATTCAGGTTGGGATGCTTTTGTGAAGAATAATGAAGATAAAATTAGAAAATGAGAAAATGGGTCAACTAGAAAAGTTATAAAATAGAATTATCTCATTATCAAATTTACAAATTATCTAATTAATATGTCAGGCATTTACATTCACATACCTTTTTGCAAGCAAGCGTGTCATTATTGCGATTTTCATTTTTCCACTTCAATAACGAAGAAAGAGGAAATGGTATTGGCTTTGGCTAAAGAAATGCAACTTCGTAAAAATGAGTCTCAAAATGAAATAATTGAAACCATTTATTTTGGAGGAGGCACACCAAGCATATTGACAATTGACGATTTACAATTTTTGATTGATACGGTTTACAAGCATTATAAAGTTGTAGAAAATCCAGAAATTACATTAGAAGCGAATCCAGACGATTTGGATGAAGAAACGATTATTCAATATGCCAATTCGCCAATTAACCGATTGTCTATTGGTATTCAATCTTTTTTTGAAGATGATTTACAATTGATGAATCGCGCGCATAATTCGGCGGAAGCCAAAAAATGTTTGAAATTTGCCACACAACATTTTGAAAATATTTCTATCGATTTAATTTACGGAATGCCAAACATGAGCAATGACAAATGGCTTCAAAATATAGAAACGGCAATAAGTTTCAATATTCCTCATATTTCTAGTTATGCCTTAACGGTAGAACCCAAAACAGCATTGCATAAAATGATAAAGTCTGGTACAATACCAAATTTAGATGATGATGTATCGCAACAACATTTTCATATATTAATTGATAAATTGCAAGAAAACGGATTTATACATTATGAATTATCGAATTTTGGAAAACCAAATTACTTTTCGAAAAATAATACGGCCTATTGGTTAGGTAAAAAATATATTGGAATTGGTCCGTCTGCGCATAGTTTTAATGGAGAAAGTAGAAGTTGGAATGTAGCAAATAATTCATTATATATAAAAGCAATTGCAGAAAATAAACTCCCATCAGAAACTGAATTTTTATCAAAAACGGATCAGTATAATGAATATATTATGACAGGTTTACGAACAATTTGGGGTGTTTCTTTAGAGAAAGTTAAAACCGAATTTGGAAGTAGCTATTTAGATTATTTGCTACAACAAGCCGAGAAATATATTTCAGATAATTTGTTAGAAGTTGAAAATAATATTTTAATAACCACTAAAAAAGGAAAATTTTTGTGTGATGGTATTGCAAGTGATTTGTTTTTGCTAAATTTGAACTGATATTGGTACGCAGATTAGACAGATGCAAGCAACGCGAATTATAAATTCTGTGTAAATCTGCAATAAAATATCATTTAAATCCGTGTGCTAAAAATGAAAGCTACTATAAACAACTTCAATATCGACTTATCAAATCCCATTGATATTTCTTTATCTTTAACTAATACAGATGCCAATCCCATTGCGTGGTATATTGAAAAACCAGTAATTGAACCAGTAACTTTTGAAAATTGGGTAGGAAAAGTTTCTGAAGGAAGTGCTACAAATTTCAACAATATATTTTTCAATCCACACGGACATGGCACGCATACCGAGTGTTTAGGACATATAACCAACGAATTTTATTCTATCAATCAGTGTTTAAAACAGTTTTTTTTCATGGCAGAATTAGTTTCTATTTCACCCGAAGAAAGAAACGGCGATTTTGTTATTACTAAAAAACAAATTGAAAATTCATTAAATGGGAAAACGCCTGAAGCGATAATTATTCGTACACTTCCAAATTTTTCAGGAAAAAAATCAAAGAATTATTCGCATACTAATCCGCCGTATTTGTTAGAAGAAGCGGCAATTTATATTCGAGAAATCGGAATTAAACACCTTCTTATAGATTTACCAAGCGTAGATAGAGAAGAAGATGCAGGCAAATTATTGGCACACAAAGCATTTTGGAATGTAAAAAACACCACAATTTTAAACAAATATGCACGTTTAGATTGCACGATTACTGAATTAATTTATGTAAATGATTCCGTTTCTAATGGTACCTATTTATTGAATTTACAGATTGCTTCGTTTGAAAATGATGCAAGTCCAAGTAAACCAATTTTATATGCAATTCATTAAAGTAAATACATTTGAAAAAATAAGTTTTAAAAAATAAACTTCGTAGATAAAAAGTTAGATTCTCCTTCAGTCACAATTTTATTAATAATGGCTTTATTTTCCTTATTTTCTTTAGTGGCAACAACTGTTCTTATTGAAAACGATCGAAGCGCATCATAAACCGAAAGTGTGCCTTCTGCAGAATCTTTACGCCCTGTAAATGGGAAAGTATCTGGACCACGTTGGCATTGAACATTAAGGTTTACACGTGAAACTTGATTGACTAACCCATCAATTAAATGCGAAATTTCATGGGTATCCGTTCCAAAAATACTCACTTGTTGTCCGAAATTAGAGGTAATCATATAATCTATCGGTTCTTGTAATTCTTTGAATGAAACAATCGGTACAATGGGTCCAAATTGTTCTTCACGATACAATTTCATTCCTTCACTAACAGGATACATTACTGCTGGAAAAAATAACGTACCGTTTTGAATGGCGCCATTTTCATTCATTATTTTTGCGCCTTTACTTTCGGCATCGGCTATACAATCATTTAAATAGTTGAATTTATTTTCCTCGGGTAAAGGTGTAATTTGCACTTTTTCGTCCCAAGGCATACCAAATTTTAAAGCATCCACTTTTTCGCAGAATTTTCTTACAAATTCATCTTTTATATTTTCATGAACAAATAGTATTTTTAAAGCTGTACAACGTTGTCCATTAAAAGACAAACTTCCTAAAAGACATTCTTCTATAGCATTTTCTATATTGGCATTTTCTAAAACTATCGCTGGATTTTTGGCATCCAATCCTAAAATAGCTCGTAATCGGTTTACTTTTGGATGTGCTTTTTTAATATCTGATGCAACTTTACTAGAACCAATCAAGGTTAAAACATTTATTTTTCCGGTATTCATTAACGGTTCAACAATTTCACTTCCTTTTCCATAAAGATAATTTACAACGCCTTTTGGAAAACTTTTTTCTATGGCTTTAGATAAACAGTAATGCAACAAACAACCATGTTTTGGTGGTTTAAACAAAATTACATTACCCATTATCAGGGCAGGAATTAGCAAAGTATATGTTTCATTTAAAGGATAATTATATGGGCCAATACAAAGCGTTATACCTAAAGGCGAACGACGAATTTGACCAATTACACCTTCTTCGATAGTAAAAGTAGCCGATTTTCGTTCTAATTTTTTTAAAGATTCAATGGTGTCGTAAATGTATTTTATGGTTCTATCAAATTCTTTTTCAGAATCTTTTTCGGACTTTCCGATTTCCCACATCAATAAATTTATAACTTCTGTTCTCAACTTTAGCATTTCGCCAACAAAATGTTCCACATGAGAAATTCTTTTTTCAACAGAAAGCATGGGCCATTCTCCAAAACCATTTTCATATGCTAGTTCCGCACTTTCTAAACATTCAATTGCTTCAGGCAAACCTGTTTTTGGTATTTTCCCAATTAAAATACGCTCTAATTTTTCACTAGATGTTGGTTTGCAAATAGCAGAATGAATTTCATTGAAAGGACCATTCCAAGTTTTGAATGCTCCGTTTACCAAATATTCTTCTTGGTTAATAAACGGAATTTCTTTAGAATTTACAGTAGAAAAAACATCAAAAAGCTGATTTTTAGAAATATGATTTTGCATTGCTTTATAAATAAAATTAAAATTTTGCTAAAAATAATAATTTTATAATCAAAACCAACTCCACAATTCATAAAATTTAATTATTTTTGAAAACATGAACATTCAACAATTATTTGAATTTTGCCAATCTAAAAAAGGCGTAACTGAACATTTTCCATTTGATGAAGATACTTTGGTGTTTAAAGTTGGTGGGAAAATGTTTTGTTTGACTTCCTTAAAACAATGGGAAAACCAAGAGCCAAGTTTGAATTTAAAATGCGACCCAGAACGCGCCATAGACCTTCGCGCAACTTATGAAGCTATTGAGCCAGGTTACCACATGAGTAAAGTGCATTGGAATATCGTAAATTTTAATTCAGATGTAAACGATAAGATGATGTGTGAATTAATTAATGAATCCTACCACTTGATATTAAAAAGTTTGACTAAAAAAATCCAATCAGAAATTCAAGAATCTGAAAATTAGGCATTACTTTTGATACCATCTCATACACTTTTAACCCATCAGCTAATAAACTAATTAAAAATGATTGACAATTTAAAAAAAATATTAAACGAAGACCAAGATCCAAAAGCGATTGAAAAAATTACGTCTAAATTGGAAAACTTATTAATGTCCAATGAAGAAGTGGGCTACATTGCTGTTCAGAAAAAACCTGCAATTACCGTTTTTCCTGATAGTATTGTGGTAACCAACAAACGCATTATTTTATGTAAACCTAAAAATTTAGGATTATCAATGGAATTTATGGATTATGATTGGGATGACATTGCTGGCACTTTTGTAAAAGAAGGATTTTTAGGTTCAGATTTTTCTTTTTCTACTAAAACAGACTTAACACACACGGTAGAATATTTACCAAAAAACCAAGCACGTAAATTATATACGTATGCTAAAGAACAATTGGATGTTTTGAAAAATGGGGTTTCGACAATCTCAAATTCGGTTGTAAATGCATCAGTTGAAATTGAAGAAGTTCCAACAGAAGAAGTTACTCATTTTGCTGAAATTATCTCTTCAGTTCAGGATACAGAATTAGAGGAAGCGCTTCCGTTTCAAGAGAAAAAGCTTTCCGAATTTTCTAAAGATGAATTATTTGATAAACTTAATAATTATAAAAAACTGCTAGACAACGGATTAATCCTTCAAGGAGAATACGATAAATTAAAAAATGAAATTTTACCTTTTTTATAATAATTATTCACTTTTTTTAACTATATTGTTGATTTTCAAAATAAATTTATTATTATTGTATTCAAATTAATAAAAACCATTACTATGAAAAAAATTACTTTAATTGCATTATTATTTGCAGCATTTCAGATGAATGCGCAAACCATAGTTCAAACAACTCCTCAGAATAAAAAGGTTATTCTTGAAGAATTTACTGGCGTTAATTGTGTTTGGTGTCCAGCTGGTCATACAATAGCTAATGCTATTAAAGCATCAAATCCTAGCAATGTTTTTTTAATTAATATTCACGTTGGAAGTTTTGCTACACCAAGTGCTAGTCAACCAGACTTTAGAACTCCTTTTGGAACAGCTATAGTGAATCAAACCGGAATAGCTGGTTATCCAGCTGGTACAGTAAATCGTACTGTGTTTCCTGGTAGTGCTCAAAACGGTACAACTGGTACAGCGATGAGTAGAAATTTCTGGACTGCTGCTGCAAATCAGACTATAGCCCAGTCTTCTTATGTAAACGTTGCGACTACTGCTACAATTAATGCAACTACTAGATTGTTAACTGTACTTGTTGAAGCTTATTATACGGGTTCTAGTCCTGTTACTACCAATAAATTAAATGTTGCGTTTTTACAAAATAACACTACAGGTGCTCAAGTTGGAGGAAATCAAGGAGATAATTACAATCACCAACACAGATTAATTCACATGTTGACTGGTCAATGGGGTGAGACTATAAATACAACAACAGCCGGTACTTTTGTAACCAGAACGTATACTTATACCATTCCAGCTGATTACAATAATATCATCGCTGAAATGGGCGAATTTGAAATTGTTGCTTTTATGGCTGAAACACAGCAAAAAATTATTTCAGGTAACGGTGCAGTTCCTACTTATACAGGATTAGTTGCAAATGATGTTAAATTGAAAGAAGTTCAAAATATTGAAAGTCAATGTGCATCTCCAATCGCACCAAAAATTAAAATCCAAAATTATGGACAAACAGCTTTAACTACATTACCTATTACGTACAGTGTAAATGGTGGCACACCACAAGTGTATAATTGGACGGGTAATTTAGTTTCATTTGCAAAAGAATCGGTTACTTTGCCTGCAATTACTTATAATTTGATAAGTAGTAATGTTTTAAATGTTTCGATTCCTGCAGACGCAAATGTATCTGACAACAATGGCTCTGTATCTTTTGCAAAAGCAGCAGTAACTACAGATACTAATATTACAATTAAAATTACACTTGATCAGTGGGGTTCTGAATCCTCATGGCAGTTATTAAATTCAAGTAATACACCTGTGGCAACCAGCCCAACCTATACAGATTCAGCTGCTGCAGGAGCATATCCTCAAGCAGATATAAACGTAACAGTACCATTCGATTGTTACAAGTTTGTTATGAATGATTCTTACGGAGATGGTATGGATGGTGGTTATGGTGTTGGTTCTTATCAAGTACTTGCAAATGGAGTTGTAATTCCAGGCATTGAGGGTGGCGCTTTTGGATCTTCAGAAACTAGAGTATTCCAAGTAGCTAATATTCTTGGCGTAGAAAACTTTACTACAAATGAAATTACGTTATATCCAAATCCTTCTAATGGTATTTTTACAATCAGTACGCAACTACCAACAGATGTTGTTGCAATTGACGTTACAGGTAAAGAAGTTTTCAGAATGTTAAACATTAACAACCAAACTACTTTAAATTTAACCCAACTTCAAAAAGGACTTTACTTACTAAAATTGAGTAACGAATTAGGAGAGCAAACCAAAAAAATAATAATTGAATAATTAAATAAAAAACTATGAAAAAAATTGTAATCCTTTTATTTGCTGTTGTTACGGCTATTAGCTGTAGTAAAGACGATGAGCAAACACCAACTCCAGAACCAGTTGCAAATACGGCACTTAAAGTTTTTCATAAAACTACAGGAGCTGAAATTAAAGATGGAGATGTTTTAACTGTTAATTCTATTTCATCACAAGGTGGTGCTAATGAGTTAAAATTTTATTTTAAAAATACGTCTGCTGCTCCAATAAATACAAAAGTAAAGTTTATTTCTTTTAGTGGAGTTCCTGATACTAGTTATTTAAGTATTTGTATTGGCGCGCAATGTTTGTCTGCAATTTCTACGGGTTATTCTTATCCATTAAGTTCGGAGCCAATAATAACTGTTCCAGCAAATGGAAATATTGGAATTATTGAAGACTATAAAATTTATAATACTTCAACTCCTGTAGCTCCAGCAACTACTATTGAATATGTTTTTGAAGCATATCAGTACGATGCTAATGGCACTCCTGTAGGAAATAAAGTACGATTTACTTACAGATATCAGCAATAAAACAAAATATATATTTGTTTAATTAAAGTGAGTCCATTGGGCTCACTTTTTTTGTATTATATTTTTTAAAATGTTGTAATTCAATTAATTATATTTTTATAAAGAACAAATTCTACTTAAAAACAGATTATAAATATTAATTAGTTAAAGAATAGTTTTTATATTTGCAGTTAATTTAAATATTTTTATAATGCGAGTATTATTTTTAATGCTATTTATTTTTGGTTCTGAAATCTTAAGTGCTCAACAACTTCATCACGAAATGACAAGTGCTCAAGGTGGTACTGTAACAACAGCCAATGGGCAATTGGTTCGATATACAGTTGGACAACAATCAGTTACAGGAACTTCTTCTAACGGCTATGTTGTGCAGCAAGGATTTCAACAAAGTAATTGGGGCAAAATTTTAGAACAAAATACGATTTCTATTGCTACAATTGTGTTTCCAAATCCATTTGTAAATGAAGTAAATTTTTCATTTTCAACTTCTCCAGGCGATAAAATTTCAGCATATGTATTTGATGTTTTAGGTCGTTTAGTGTATTGTGAAGACGTTAAAAATGAAAATAATTCAATTAAATTAAATCTACTGCATCTTTCTACAGCTGAATATTTAGTCAAACTTTCATCAGATAAGTTTGTTCATTCTGCTAAAATTATAAAAAAATAATAACTTCATATTCGTCATTTTTTTTAAACGTAAAATTCAATTATATAAAACTATATTTGTTTTATCATTAAAAATGTCTTTTGGATGAAATACAGAATAGATATAGTAAATAAATTAGCACTAACTAAAGTCATTTTTATAATGTCTTTAGGGCTGCTTAATACTACTAAATCTGTAGCACAGCAAGACGCCCAGTTTACAAAATATATGTATAACACTATAAACGTAAATCCTGCTTATGCTGGTTCAAGAGGTGTATTAAGTGTATTTGGTATATACAGAGCGCAATGGGTCGGTTTAGAAGGCGCACCTACTACATCAGTTGCATCATTACATGCTCCAATAAATAATTCTAGAGTTGGATTGGGAATTTCTCTTTCAAAAGATGAAATAGGTATTTCAGACAGAAAAACAGTTGCTACAGACTTTTCTTACTCTATAAATACTTCAGAAGACTTTAAGTTATCTTTTGGTATTAAAGGTTCAGCTAGTTTGTTAAATGCAGATTATACCAAACTAAATAAGTATGATAAAAACGATCCAAAGTTTCAAAATAATATTGATAATCAATTTTCGCCAAATATAGGAGCAGGGGTTTACTATCATTCAAATAAATTATATGCAGGCTTTTCTGTCCCATTTGTTTTAGAAACTAAACATTTTGATGACAATACATCTTCTATAGCTAAAGACGCTTTGCATTATTACTTTATAGGAGGTTATGTTTTTGACATGTCAGAAACTACAAAATTTAAACCTGCATTTTTAATTAAATCCGTAAAAGGAGCGCCACTTCAAGCAGATATAACCGTTAATTTTATGTTTTATGATAAATTTGTTCTTGGTACAGCTTGGCGATGGAGCGCCGCAGCAAGTGCATTAGCTGGTTTTCAGATTGATAATAATTGGTTTATTGGCTATACGTATGATTCTGATACTACAAAATTAGCCAATTATAACTCTGGCTCGCATGAAATCTTTTTAAGATATGAGTTTAAAGGAAAACAAGAAAAAATTGTTTCACCTAGATTTTTCTAACATGATAAATAGTATGAAAATAAGTAATAGTATTTCGTTTTGTTTATTAGTTTTTGTTTTTTTTGGTTATTCTCAAGAAGTAAAACTGAAAAAAGCGAATTCTAATTACGAGAATTTTCAATATGCGGATGCCATTAAAACCTATGAAAAAGTAGCACAAAAAGGACATAAGTCTGTCGAATTATATAGTAAATTAGGCGATTCCTATTATTTTCAATCTAAATTAAAGGAAGCACATAAATGGTATAATGAATTATTTTCATTAAAAAAGAAGCTAAATTCAGAATATTACTTCAGATATGCACAAACCTTAAAAGCAGTTGGCAATTACAAAAAAGCCGATGCTATGACGGCTGTTTTCAATCAGGTAAATACTTCCGATATGCGTGCAATTTTATCCAATGTACAACTTGATTATTTGGAAAAAATCAAAAATAATTCGAGTAGATATACCATACAAAATGCAGGAATAAACTCAGAATTTTCTGATTATGGTACTTCTTTTTATAAAAACACATTGGTTTTTACCTCTGCAAGAGATACCGGCGGTGTTTTTGTAAAAAAGCACAATTGGACCAATCAGTCATATACAAACTTATATGGTTCGTTAATTTCTGATAACGGAAACCTGTCTGAACCAGAAAAATTTTCTAAAAAAATTAATTCAAAATACCACGAGTCTACTCCTGTTTTCACAAACGATGGCTTGACGATGTATTTTACTAGAAATAATTATTTAAATAGTAAAAAAGGAAGAGATAGCGAGAAAGGCGTTTTACTAAAATTATATAAAGCTACTAAAGATGGAGAGGAATGGGGCGCCGTTTCGGAATTACCATTTAACAGTAACGAATACAGTTGTGCACATCCAGCCTTATCTACTGATGAAAAAACATTGTATTTCTCTTCAAATATGCCGGGAACAAAAGGCATGTCTGATATTTATAAAGTGACCATTCTTTCTGATGGTAATTTTGGCTCACCTATTAATTTAGGTGATAAAATTAATACAGAAGCTAGAGAAACATTCCCATTTATTTCAAAAAATAACGAATTATATTTTGCCTCAGATGGACATCCAGGATTGGGTGGCTTAGATGTGTTTGTTGCCCAACTAAATGAAAATGGCACACATGGTAAAATTAAAAATATAGGTGAGCCAGTAAATTCTAATTTTGATGATTTTAGTTTTATTATAGATACCAATTCAAACAATGGTTTTTTTAGTTCAAATAGAGAAAATATCAATTTAGGATATGATGATATTTACAGATGTACAGAAACTATTCCTTTGCCAAAAGATTGTCAGCAAAATTTAAAAGGTGTAGTTGTGAATTCAAACACAAAAGTACCAATTCAGGGAGTAAAATTGGTATTATTTGACATAAATTATGTAAAATTAAATGAACAAATTTCTGATATAGAAGGAAAATTTGATTTTGGTTTTGTTGACTGTGAAAATAAATTCCGAATTCTTCTCGAGCAAAAGGAATACGTTCCTTTAGAAAATATTATTATTACAAAAGAGTCTGACACGAAAGACATAAAAATGGCAATGATTCCAAAATTACAGCCACTTCAAGTGGGAGAGGACTTAAGCAAAACATTAGGAATTGAAATTATTTATTTTGATTTAGACAAATCAAACATTCGCCATGATGCCGAAGTAGAACTAGCAAAAATTTTAGAAGTAATGAAGCAATATCCAACTATGGAAATTGATGTTCGTTCCCATACAGATAGTCGTCAAACTGCTAATTATAATTTAGTTCTATCCGATAAGCGTGTAAAATCTTCTATAAATTGGTTAATTGAAAATGGCATTGATGCCAAACGATTAACCGGAAGAGGTTATGGTGAGTCGCAATTATTAAATGAATGTTCGGATGAGATACCTTGCACAGAAGAAGCACATCAAGCCAATAGAAGAAGCGAATTTATTATTGTGAAACTGTAATTTTTACAAACAAAAAACCCTTGAAAATCATAGGATTATCAAGGGTTTTTGTGGTACCTCCAGGGATCGAACCAGGGACACATGGATTTTCAGTCCATTGCTCTACCATCTGAGCTAAGGTACCTTGCGACTTTAGGTAATACAACCTATTCATTGCGGGTGCAAATATAGAACCTATTTTATATTTACCAAAACAATTATTAAAAAAAATCATTTTCGTACATTTGCATTTCTAATAATAATATATGGTACTTACAATTGATGTGGGCAATACAAATGTTAAAGTTGCTGTTTTTAAGCAGTTTAACTTACTAGATAAGTTTGTTTTTCAAAAGAATAATTTTCAAAATAATTTTCAAATAGTTTTTAAAAAGTATCCCAATCATAAAAAAGCGGTATTATCTTCGGTTTCATTGTTGGATGAAAAGGATATTATATGGTTGAAAAATCAAATAGAAATAATTGAAATAAACGTAAATTCGGTTTTTCCATTCACAAATCATTATACCACTCCAAATACATTAGGCATAGATAGAATGGTTTTGGCAGCTGGCGCAGTAATTGAATATCCAAATCAGAATATTTTGATTATTGATGCGGGAACTTGTATAACTTATGATTTCATCACTAATAAAAAAGAATATTTAGGCGGTGCCATTTCCCCAGGACTTAATATGCGATATAAAGCCCTTAATGATTATACGGCTAAATTACCTTTATTGGAAAATAATACGCCAGATAATTTTATCGGAAATAGCACGAGTCAATCTATTCATTCTGGTGTTGTAAACGGATTGTGTTATGAAATTGAGGGCTTCATTTCTGAATTTTCTGTTAAAAACGAACAATTTATAATAATTTTAACAGGCGGCGACGCTATTTTTTTGGCGAATCGATTTAAAAGCACCATATTTGCCGATGAAAATTTCTTATTAAAAAGTTTACATCTATTATACACTTATAGTTTACAAAATGATTAAAAAAATTGTCTTACTAATTACGATATTACTTGCAAACTTTAGTTTTGCTCAAGAAAATACTGCTTCACCGTATTCTTTTTACGGAATAGGAAGCGCTAGGTTTAAAGGAACTAATGATATTGTTAATATGGGTGGAATTTCTGTGTATTCAGATAGTACACATATTAATGTGTTAAATCCGGCATCTTATTCTAACCAATTAGTCACCACTTTTCAAGTTGGAATGACGTCTAGTTTTTATAATTTAAAAACTACTTCAGCTTCAGAAAAAGCAAAAAAAACCACATTTGATTACATGGTTATGGGTTTTCCAATTTCTAAAAAAGCAGGAGTTTCTTTAGGATTATTACCTCAAAGCGCCATTGGATATAGATTAAATTCAGATACTAGATCTGTAGATGGATTTGTAAAACAATACAAAGGAAAAGGTGGCGTAAATAAAGTGTTTTTTGGCACGGGGTATCAAATTACTTCAAAATTTAGTGTCGGAATGGATTTTCAATATTTGTTTGGAATATTAAATACGCAATCCGATGTGTTAAATCAAAATATTATTTACGGTTCAAGAGAAGTTAATGAATCAACCGTTTCAGGTTTTGCGATAAATACAGGATTAAATTTTAAAACCAAGTTTAATAATAAATTAAACTTCTTTTCAAATGTAACGTACGCTCCAGAAGCTAAGTTAAATTCTATTAATTCCAGAAATGTATCTTTGGTGTCAGTTTTGGCAAATGGATCTATTGTTCCTGCTTCAGCAGATACGGAAGTAAATGTAGCCGATTCCAAACTAATTGTGCCTTCTAAATTAGTATTAGGTGCCGGTTTAGGAAATAGAAAATGGTTTTTAGGTGGAGATGTTGCATTTTCAGGATCAGGAAATCAAGTCAATCGTTTTGAAAATTACTCAAATGTATCATATGAAAATGGAGTAAAAGTAGCAATTGGAGGATTTTTTATACCAAAATTTGATTCGTATAATAACTTTTTTCAAAGAGTTACTTACCGTGGTGGTTTCAAGTTTGAAAACACAGGACTTGTAATTAATAATACAGCTATCAAAGACAAATCAGTTACTTTAGGATTTGGACTGCCTATTTCTGGAACTTTTTCAAGTTTGAATTTAGGTGTCGAATATGGCTCAAGAGGCACTACAAGAAACGGCTTGATCAAAGAAGATTATTTTTCAATAAATATTGGTTTATTGTTTAACGATAAATGGTTCAGAAAAACATTATATAACTAAAATAATGAAAAAGATTGTTGAATATATTGCTGTCTTTTTAGCGATTTTGTTTCTACAAAGTTGCGAAAGCAATTTAAAGGACGTTCAACGAATTTATAAAACATCATTTGTTCCAACAGGCGAAGCAGATTCAATTAATTTAAAATACACCGATTCTGGAAGAGTAAAATCAATTTTGCAAAGCTTAAAAATGATTGATTATTCAACTGCAAAAAATCCGTTTGTTGAATTTCCGAAAGCTGTTTTAGTTACACTTATTGATGCCAATGGAAATAAAACTATTGTAGTTGCAGACAAAGCAATTTCTTATAAAAAAACAGAAGTAATAGATTTGATTGGGAATGTGAAAATTCAAACCTACGATGGAAAAGTTTTAGTAACCAATCAATTGTATTTTGATCAAAAAAACGAATGGTTTTTTACAGAAGAAGCTTTTACTTTTAAAGACGCAGATGGTAGCTTTTTACAAGGAATAGGAATTGATTTTAGCAAAGACTTTAAAATCTTCAATATGCAAAACAACAACGGAGAAGTCAATAACATGTAATACTATCAAAATGAAATATTTCAAATACACACAATACTTATATCTAATAGCATCAGTACTTTTTTTAATTTCTGTACTTGTAAAAATAATGAACAATGAAGAGTATGGATTACAAGCAATTATTGCCGTAGGATTTGCTATCATGTTTTTTGTCCGACGCAGTTTCGTTAAAAAAATGGAAAACAATAAAAAAAACTTATAAAAAATCGACAATACTTTTTTATTATTAAATAGATAATTGTATTTTCGCCCTCTGAATAAAAAATAATCAATATAAAAATGGCAATTTTATCAAAAATTAGACAACGTTCTATCTTATTAGTTCTAATCATAGCATTAGCATTATTTTCATTTGTATTAGCAGATGTAATTAAAAGTGGTGGATTTAGTAGTGGTTCAAATAATATTGGTTCTGTTAATGGAACGAAGTTTGAACAACAAGAATTCATGAATAAGGTAGCTAACGCTCAAAAATCCCAACAAGGGGCTTCTAATACTCAAGCTTTAAATTCAGTTTGGGAACAAGAAGTAAGAAAAGTAATATTATCTGAACAATACGATAAAATTGGCCTATTATTAGGTAAAGAGCAATTAATGGCAGTAATTAAAAACGATCCACAATTGTCTCAATCTCCACAGTTTTTAAATGCCGCAGGTAAATTTGATGATAAAAAATTTGCTGAATACATTAACTCTTTGCAAAGTGCTCCAGACCAAACACAATGGAACAGTTGGAAAGCATACGAAGTTCAAATTGAAGATTTTGCCAAAGAACAAATTTATAATACTTTGATTAAATCAAGTGTTTATACTACAAAAGCAGAAGGAAAATTAAAATACGAAAGAGACAATAATAAAGTCGATTTTGATTATGTAGCATTAGCATTTTCTACAGTTAGTGATGACCAAGTTAAGGTAACTGACGATGAAATTATGGCTTATATGAAGAAAAATCCTAAAAAATTCAAATCAGACAATACCAGATCTGTTGAATATGTTTTAGTTGAAAACAAACCATCAGCAGCTGATGAAACAGTAATGAAATCAAAAATTGATGGATTTGTAAATGGAAAAATAGAATTCAAAAACGGAGTAAACGACACCATTGCTTCATTCCGTGCGGCAACAAATGTTGCAGCTTATGTAAATAAATATTCGGAAATTAAATTTGATTCTACTTATTTAGCGAAAAAAGATATTAATCCACAATTTGCAGAACAATTATACGCATTAGCACCAGGACAAGTTTTTGGTCCTTATACAGATAATGGATATTCAAAATTATCAAGAGTAGCAGGAAGAAAATCTGGCGCTACTGCAAAGGTAAGTCATATTTTAATAGCTTATAAAGGCGCTATGCAAGCGGCTCCAACAGTTAAATTAACTAAAGAAGAAGCAAAAGCAAAAGCAGCAGGTTTATTAGCTCAAGTCAATGCAAATCCGTCTAGTATGGCTATGCTGGCTATGGTAAATTCTGATGACCAAGGTTCAAAACAAAACGGTGGGGTGTATGATAATGTTGCGCCTAAACAAATGGTTAAACCTTTTGACGATTTCTTATTTGGTAATCCAGTAGGAAAAACAGGAGTAGTTGAAACAGATTTTGGTTTTCACGTAATGAAAGTGGACGGAAAGAATGATGCAGTTTTATTAGCTACAGTGGCTTTAAAAATTCAACCATCAGAACAAACAGAAGATGCAAACTATAATAAAGCATTAAAAATAGAATCTGATGCTACAGCTGGTGGCCTTGAAAAAGCTGCGAAAACTGCAGGTTTAAAAATTGCTCCAGTTACAAGTGTAAAAGCATATGACGAAAATGTTGCCAATTTAGGTTTACAAAGACAAATTGTAATTTGGGCATTCAATGATGATACAAATATTAATGATGTAAAACGTTTTGATATTGTGAATCAAGGATTTGCTATAGTAAAATTAAAATCTAAAAATGATGAAGGCCTTTTGCCTTTAGAGGCTGCAAAACAACAAGTTGAGCCATTAATCAAAAATGAGAAAAAAGCCGCAATTCTTAAAAAGAAAATGACAGGCACCACTTTAGATGCAATCTCTAAAGCAACAGGTTCTTCTATAGCACCAGCAATAGGTGCAACTATGGCATCTCCAGTAATTCCTAATTTAGGTTATGAACCAAAAGTGGTAGGAACTGCATTAGGTTTAGCTTCAGGAAAAACATCTAAAGTTATAGAAGGAAATGCTGGTTTATTTATGGTAAGAACAAAAACTCTTATAAAAGCACCAGTTGTGAAAGAATACAAAACTCAGATTGATCAATTAAATCAACAAACAAAAGGTTCAGCGGCCTACAGAATCGTACAAGGATTAAAAGACAAAGCAAAAATTGAAGACAATAGAGGTAAATTCTAAAAAAATATAAATTGAAATAAAAAAAGGGCTGATTTATTCAGCCCTTTTTTTATTTTTGTAAAAAGTTAATATGTCATTAATACAATCTTTATCCAAAATTTTAGGATTAAAAACCAAAATTGAAACTAACGAAAAGACAATAAATAATTCTCCAAAAATGAAAAAATTTTTAATTGTTGGTTTAGGAAATATAGGTTCTGAATATGTAAACACTAGACATAATATTGGATTTAAGATTTTGGATTATTTTGCCAATCAAGAAGGTATTTCTTTTCAAACCCAAAAATTAGGTGAAGTAGCTGAATTTAAAATTAAAGGTAGAACTGCAATTTTACTTAAACCAAACACTTTTATGAATTTAAGTGGAAAAGCGGTAAAATATTGGATGGAAAAAGAAAATATTGAAAAAGAAAATCTACTTATTATTACTGACGATTTAAACTTGTCTTTCGGCAGTATCAGAATAAAAGCAAAAGGCACTGACGGCGGACATAATGGACTAAAAAACACGCAGCTTTTACTAAATTCATCAGAATATCCGCGTTTTCGATTTGGAATAAGTGACGATTTTAAAAAAGGCAAACAAGTTGATTATGTTTTAGGCGAATGGTCTTCCGAAGAAAAAGAAACTTTAAAAGAAAGATTAAGCATTTCTTCTGAAATAATTAAATCGTTTGTTTTAGCTGGTTTGAATAATACCATGAATGAATATAATGGTAAATAATAATGCTGGTTTTCATTACTATTTCATTACATAAATATTATTTTTGTACAAATATATAATTGACTTTGAAAATATATCAATCTCTTAACGAATTTAAACCTTCTAAAAAAACAATTGTTACTCTTGGTACATTTGACGGAGTTCACTTAGGGCATAATGCTATTTTAGACACTATTTGTAACATAGCCAAACAAGAAAACCTAGAAAGCGTATTACTTACATTTTTTCCACACCCTAGATTAATTATATCTAATGATTCGGAAATAAAAATGTTAAATACAATGGCTGAAAAAGCAATGCTTTTAGAACAAAAAGGGATACAAAACTTTATAATTCATCCCTTTGATAAATTATTTTCCGAATTATCACCAAGAGAATTTGTGGAACAAGTTTTAATAAAACAACTTAATATTCAAAAAATTATTATTGGATATGATCATAAGTTTGGAAAAAACAGAGCGGCAAATATTATTGACTTAATCGCTTTTGGTAAAGAATTTGATTTTGAAGTAGAAGAAATTCCTGCAAAACAAGTCGATGAAGTTTCTGTAAGTTCAACAAAAATTAGAAATTCACTTTTAGAAGGTAAAATTTCCTTAGCAAACGCATATCTTGGCTATTCGTATATGTTATCTGGAAACGTTGTGAAAGGTAATAAATTGGGAAGAACTATTGGTTTTCCTACCGCGAATATTCAAATATCAGAAAACTATAAGCTAATCCCAAAAAATGGTGCTTATATAGTAACTGCAATAGTCAACAATAAAACTGTTTTTGGTATGCTGAATATTGGTATAAAACCAACTTTAGGGGAAAATTTAATGTCTATAGAAGTGCATTTATTAGATTTCTCAGAAGATATTTATGGTCAAAAAATGCAAGTAAATGTTGTTGAGCGACTTAGAGGCGAACATAAATTTGAATCATTAGAAGCGCTTAAATCGCAATTAGAAATTGATAAAAAAACCACCATTCAATATTTTCAAAATTGTAATTCGTAAATAATTTATTTAATTAATTCCCGTTTTAAAATCATCTTTTTGTTCCTATAAATTAGTAAAAACTTAGCGCATAAATTTTTTCTTCAAATGTAAATTAGTACTTTTGAAGCATTAATTTATGATTTTATGAGTGTTACCAAACATAATTGGACGAAAGAAGAAATAATTGCTATTTACAATAAGCCATTAATGGATTTGTTGTTTGATGCCGCTTCAATTCACAGAGAACATCATGATCCAAATACGGTTCAAGTTTCCACACTTTTATCAATTAAAACAGGTGGATGTCCCGAAGATTGTGGATATTGTCCGCAAGCTGCCAGATATCATACTGATATTGAAGGAAATGATTTAATGTCTGTTTCTCAAGTGAAAGCACAAGCGTTGCGAGCAAAATCTTCCGGTTCATCACGTGTTTGTATGGGTGCAGCTTGGCGAAATGTTAAAGATGGTCCAGAATTTGATCAAGTTTTAGAAATGGTTCGTACCATTAACAAATTAGATATGGAAGTATGTTGTACTTTAGGTATGATAACCGAAAATCAAGCACATCGTTTGGCAGAAGCAGGTTTGTATGCTTATAATCACAATTTAGATTCATCAGAAGAATATTATAAAGAAGTAATTTCAACTCGTGGTTTTGAAGACCGACTTGAAACTATTGAAAACGTCAGAAAAACAAACGTAACAGTTTGTAGCGGAGGAATTATTGGAATGGGCGAAAGTATTGCAGATAGAGCAGGAATGTTAGTGGCGCTTTCAACGTTAAATCCACAACCAGAATCGGTGCCAATTAATGCTTTAGTTGCTGTTGAAGGCACGCCTTTAGAAGATGAAAAACCAGTTGAAATATGGGAAATGATTCGTATGGTTGCCACAACAAGAATTGTCATGCCTGAAACACAAGTGAGATTATCTGCAGGAAGAACCAATATGAGTAGAGAAGGCCAAGCCATGTGTTTCTTTGCAGGGGCCAATTCTATTTTTGCGGGTGATAAATTACTTACTACACCAAATCCTGATGTGAATGAAGACATGAAAATGTTTGAAATGCTTGGATTAAATCCACAAAAACCTTTCATTAAAAAAATGCAACCAGAAACAGTAGAAGCTGAAGATTCAAAATTTGAAGCCTTGGGCGAAAAACCAAAATGGAGCAGACCGGAACATAAAATAGAAAGAAATTTAGAGGCTTCAGGAAAAAAGTAAGAGTTTATTTATAGAAATATAAAATCCCATATCTGAAAAGTTATGGGATTTTTTTAGATATAAAAAGGAAAAGAGCGACTATTTACTAACCAAATAAAATGAGAAAAAACTACTTTCTGTCACCCTTTGTCCAATTTATACAAATAATAATTCGTTATTAGTTTGTGTATTTTCTAAAATAACGTCTTCAATTATGTCTTCTATATTGCTAGTATAATTTACAGATATAATTCTACTAGATAAAACCCACATTTCTATTAAATTGAAATCTAAGTTTTTTGCTGTTAAAACCCCCATTTTTTTCAATGCAAAGGCGTTACATTCTTGTTCAATTTGTTTTTTGATAGGGATAACAAATAATTTCTTTTTCAAGAATAACGTTTCTGCTGGTAATTCAAATCCAGCGTTGCACAATACACCAGCACTATTAGCAATAGCTTTTAAAAATTCGTTTTCGTCAATTGGGAATATGGTACAATTATTTGCTGTGTAGGATGAAGTGGCAGCTTTTGAAAATATAATCCAATTGGCAGAAGTTTTTTTTAACTCTTTAATTATTTTTATATCTGAAAACGACGGTAAATACACAACATAATGTCCTGCATTTGAAGTTTTTAAGTCACTTATTTTTTTTCTTATTACAGGCCTGAAAATATGATCATTATATTCTTCAAAGTGAAAACCATATTTTTTAATAACAGGTGCGTAATTTTTAAAAATTTTCCAACTTAGCCATTTTATTTTTTTAGGTTTTGGAGTTTCATTAAAAAACAAAGACGATTGATGTGATAATGCCACAATATTTCCGCCTTTAAATTTGCATGCCCAAGCTGATATGGGTTCGTAATCGTTAATAATTAAATCGTATTTATGTACGTTTAATTTTATAACTTGATAGATAAATTGAGCGTAATTATTTTTAAATAACGTTTTCAAAAATGAAACACTTCCGTTGCTTCCATAAAATAAAGAAATCCCTTTAAAATCGTAAGCTATAGGAAAACCTAATTGAATTTGCGACTGACTACCACTAGTTAAAACGGTAACATCGCCATATTTTTCTAATATTGGAATAATTTCTTGAGCTCTGGCCAAATGACCATTTCCAGTTTTTTGTACGGCATATAAAATTTTCATAATCTCTTAGTTAAATGTTACCACTTCTTTTATTAATTCATCAATATTTTTCAAAACCATTTCTTGGTGTTCGGACTCTAATTCTTCCTTGAAATCATTTTTGTTATAAGTGTATATTTCCCATTTTTTGTTGTGATATTCTAACGCGGTTAAGTTTTCAATCCAATCACCACTGTTTAAATACACACAATTCCCGTTTTTACTTTCTACTTGTCTGATTTGAGGATGATGAATGTGTCCACAAACAACATAGTCAAATTCATTTTCTATTGCTAATTCTGTAGCAGCATTTTCAAAATCGCCAATAAATTTTAATGCTTTTTTTACGTTGTTTTTTATTTTTTTGGAAAACGAATATTTCTCTTTTCCTAGTCGCGTCAAAATCCAATTAGATATTACGTTTAAACGAATTAAAAAATCATAGCCAATTCCACCCAATTTTGCAATCCATTTTGAATGTTGTACGGAAGCATCAAATACATCACCATGGAAAAACCAAGCTTTTTTACCATCAAGGGTCATGATTTTTTTATTGGTCAATTCAATATTTCCGAAAGAAGTGTCGGCAAATCGGCGTAAAAATTCATCATGATTTCCTAAAATATAAACTACCTCGGTCCCTTTTGAGGCCAAATCAATAATTTTTTTGATCACTTTTAAATGGTATTTTGGAAAATAACTTTTGCTAAATTGCCAGATGTCAATAAAATCGCCATTAATAATTAATGTTTTTGGAGAAACAGATTTTAAATAGGTAAAAAGTTCTTTTGCTTGACAGCCGTATGTACCCAGGTGGGTATCGGAAATTACTACAACATCAACTATTCTTGCCATAATACGAGTCTGTATTGATTTAGCAAAGTAACAGTTTGTTTGTTAAGGGAATGATAGCAGAAAATTAAGAAATCGGTATCAAAAAAATAACCTCAAAGTTTTAAGTATTTAAGTGCTTTTATAAATTTTGGTTGCTTTTTACAGCGTAACAATTTGTAATGTCTCGCGGCTAATTTGTTTTAATAAAACGGTTTTGTCTTTTTCAATCACTTCTGCCGAAACAGCATCAAAATGGCGAATGGTGTACAATGAAACATTCTCATTGTAAGAAACTTTGAATTTTTTTGATAAAATGGTTTTCAAATCTTTAAAATTATCAAATGTGTCTTCAATACAAACGGAAAAACTTATAGCCGTATTCTGAATTAAACTCACTTTAATTTTATGTTTATGAAATAAAGCAAAAATCTCACTAATATTTTCTTCCATAATAAATGAAAAATCTATCGAGGAAAGTGAAACTAGAATTTGATTTTTCTTTACAATAAAACAAGATGTTTTAGGTTCTAAATCTAAACCAGTACCCACTTTTGTTCCTGGTAATGTTGGATTTAGAAATGATTTTACATAAAGTGGAATTTCTTTTTTCTGTAATGGTTGTAGGGTTTTTGGATGAATAACGCTGGCGCCATAAAAAGCCAATTCGATAGCTTCTCTGTATGAAATTTGATTTAATAAAACGGCATTTTCAAAATACCTTGGATCGGCATTTAAAACACCTGGTACGTCTTTCCAAATTGTTACACTTTCGGCTCCTAAGCAGTAAGCAAAAATGGCTGCGGTATAATCGGATCCTTCACGACCTAATGTAGTGGTAAAGTTGTTTTCGTCCGCACCAATAAATCCTTGTGTAATAAATAACGATTTTTTTCTATTTATTTTAGATATCAATTTTTGAGTATATTCCCAATTTACATTGGCATCTCTGTAATTGGCATCGGTTTTTATATAATGTCGCACATCTAACCATTGATTTTGAATCCCTGCTGCATTTAAATAATGACTTACAATAGTGGTTGAAACCAATTCTCCAATACTAATAATCTGATCGTACACAAAAGGATAGTTTGGCGATTTGTTGCTTCTTACAAAATATTCTAAATCATCAAAATGCGTATTTACGTCAAAAAACACTTCATGCTCTTCATCGTCAAATAAATCTAATAAAATTTGATTGTGATATTTTCTTATGTCTTGTAAAGACGCATATAATTCGTTTGATTTTTCAAAATAATTTTTAATTACTACTTCAAGTGCATTTGTAGTTTTTCCCATAGCGGAAATCACTAACATTACATCTTCGTATCCAACAGTTTGTAATACATTTAATACGTTTTTTATTCCTGCGGCATCTTTTACAGAAGCGCCACCAAATTTAAATATTTTCATAGTGTATCAATTACAAAATTAAAATTCCAAAACCTGATTGTTTATTGAATTTTAATTAGTTGTTTTTTTCTATTTTACTTATAAATGTTTCTATTCCTTTTTCATCCATGTGAACCACGCGCCAATCATTTAAAACTGTTGCTCCGCTTTTTTTGTAAAATTCAATAGCCGGTGTGTTCCAATCTAAAACGTTCCATTCTATTCGTTTTACATTATCTTTTTTCCCTTGTTTTATAATTTCAGTATATAATGCAAATCCAGCGCCAGTACCTCTTTTAGTTTCTTTGACAATTAAATCTTCTAAATGAATGGTTTTTCCTTTCCAAGTAGAAAATCGATAATAAAACAAAGCTACACCAATAATTTCATTTTGCACTTCCGCTACAAAAGTATAAAATAAAGGATTTTCAGAAAAGCCATCTCGTAGTAAATCTTCTACAGTAACAACAACTGCATTAGGTTCTTTTTCAAAAATAGCTAATTCTGTAATTAAAGCCAAAACTTCTGGCATATCTTTAGGCATTCCTTTTCTTATAATCATTTTTTGAAGCTATTTACAACTATTTTTTTATGAATTCACCTGCAAAAATACATATACACAAACAACTTTCTAAATTAATTTCGCATTATCACAAAAATAACGATATTTGCGCAACAATTCAACTCAATCGATTTCGTAATGGAACAAAGCACTAAAACCTTAGGTGAATTTATCATCGAAAACCAGAATTCCTTTCAATATTCATCTGGCGAATTATCTCGAATTATCAACTCCATTCGTTTGGCAGCAAAAGTAGTCAACTACAAAGTAAACAAAGCGGGATTAGTAGATATTGTAGGTGCTGCTGGAGATCAAAATATTCAAGGTGAAGACCAACAAAAACTGGATGTTTATGCTAATGAAGTTTTTATTCAAACACTAATAAATCGAGAAATTGTATGTGGAATTGCGTCTGAAGAAAACGACGATTTTATAACTGTAGCGGGTTCAGATAAAAGTCATAATAACAAATATGTGGTATTAATGGATCCTCTTGACGGTTCTTCAAATATTGATGTTAATGTTTCTGTTGGAACAATTTTCTCAGTTTACAGAAGAATTACGCCAATAGGAACTCCCGTAACATTAGAAGATTTTTTACAACCAGGAATCAATCAAGTGGCGGCAGGTTATGTTATTTACGGCACGTCAACTATGTTAGTGTATACAACCGGTTGCGGCGTTAACGGATTTACTTTAAATCCAGCTATCGGAACGTTTTATTTGTCGCATCCCAACATGAAATTTCCAGACAACGGAAGTATCTATTCTATAAACGAAGGAAATTATGTACATTTTCCTCAAGGTGTAAAAAATTACATAAAATATTGTCAGTTAGAAGAAAATGATCGACCATATACCTCAAGATATATAGGAAGTTTAGTATCTGATTTTCATAGAAACATGATAAAAGGCGGAATTTATATTTATCCAACAAGTTCCAAAGCACCAAAAGGGAAATTACGTTTGTTATACGAATGCAATCCAATGGCTTTTCTTGCCGAACAAGCAGGAGGAAAATCATCCGATGGTTTTGGAAGAACCATGGAAATTATCCCAACCGAATTACACCAGCGCGTACCGTTTTTCTGCGGGGTAAAAAGTATGGTGGAAAAAGCCGAGGAATTTATGGAACAAGCAAAATAAAATATAGCGGCAGCAATGTCGCTTTTTTATTTCCTAAAAATTCTGTAAGTTTGAAAAACCTTTTAAATGAAATGGTATGCAAGAATTTTTAATATATTTCAATATGGGATTAAAGCATGTGTTAGATATCACAGCTTATGACCATATCGTTTTTCTAATTGCGTTATTAATTCCGTACACGTTTAAAGATTGGAAACGCGTATTTTTATTGGTGAGTTTATTTACTTTAGGGCATACTTTTGCTTTAATTTTATCTGTTTTTGGGATAGTCTCTATATCGGTAACTTTGGTTGAATTTCTTATTCCTATTACAATATTGATCACTGCTTTGTATCATCTATTCACCGCGGGGAAATCGGCAAAAAAAGACACTATAACTTTTGTAGCTGTTATTACTGTGTGCTTCGGATTAATTCACGGCCTAGGTTTTTCTAATTATTTTAATACAATAATGGTAGGTTCTGGAATGTCTAAGGTAGTTCCTTTATTAGAATTTGCTTTAGGAATTGAGGCCGCTCAACTAATAGTAGTTCTTGCAGTATTGCTTTTTACCTATATTATTCAATCTTTTTTCCGTTTTTCTAAAAGAGATTGGGCTTTGGTATTGTCAGGATTTATAATTGGTGTAATTTTACCAATGATTTTACAAGGCGAAATTTTTAAATAGAAGTTATTTCACAGAGTTACACAAAGAGTTCGCAGAGTAACTCAAAATTAGTATTAATTCCATATAATATGTTCTAAAAGTATTAAAAAATAAAAACTTTGCGAACCTTTGCGAGGAACTTTGCGTTTCTTTGCGGTAAATTTATTATGAAAGAAAAGAAAAAATTAAAATACGATTTAGCCTATTTACGCATGGCCACTGAATGGGGTAAGTTATCTTATTGCAATCGCAAACAAGTTGGCGCCATTATTGTTAGAGATAAAATGATTATTTCTGACGGCTACAATGGCACACCAAGCGGCTTTGAAAATTGTTGTGAAGATGAAGAAAACCTAACAAAGTGGTATGTGCTTCACGCAGAGGCAAATGCGATTTTAAAAGTAGCCCGTTCAACACAATCTTGTGAAGGTGCTACGTTGTATATTACCCTTTCGCCTTGTAAAGAATGTAGTAAATTGATTCATCAATCTGGCATAAAACGCGTGGTGTATTTAAACGAATATAAAGATACTTCTGGTGTCGATTTTTTAAGAAAAGCTGGTGTGGAAGCAGAACATTTACAAGAAATTGATGCATAAAAAACAAAGTAAATACTATATTTTTATTCCTATAATTATTGCCTTATCTTTTGTCGGCGGATTGCTTTTGGGCAGCAAATTAGATTCGTTAAATCAAGTAAATATTGGCGCGAAAACAAAAGGAAAATTAAAATTAAATCAGCTATTTGATTTTATTGATAAGGATTATGTAGATAAAATTAATACAGATTCTATAGTAGATTTAACAGTTTCCGGAATTTTAGAAAATCTCGATCCACATTCTGTTTACATTCCAAAAGAACAATTGGCTTCGGTTAATGAAAGTATGGAAGGCAATTTTGTAGGCATTGGCGTAAATTTTTACATGTATAAAGACACGTTAACGGTTATAAAACCTATACCAAACGGACCTTCAGAAAAAGCCGGTATTCAATCAGGTGACAGAATTTTATATGCCAATAACAAGCAACTTTTCAATAAAAAATACCAATCAGAAAATTTATTTCCAATTCTAAAAGGAAAAATTGATACACCTGTTAATTTGATAGTGTATAGAAAATCTGAAAACAAAAAATTTAAAGTAACTGTTGTTAGAAATTTAATTCCAGTAAAAAGCATAGATGTTGCCACAAAAATTAACGATAAAACAGGTTATATTAAAGTAAATCGATTTGCCGAAACTACATATAGTGAATTTCATAACGCTTTAGTTTCTTTAAAAAAGCAAGGAATTAAAGAGGTAATTATTGATTTAAGAGAAAATGGTGGCGGTTACTTAGAAATGGCTGTTGCAATGGCCGATGAATTCTTAAAAGACAAGCAAGTAATCGTTAAAACAAAAAATAAAAAAGGAAATGTAGATGTGTCTTACGCTACTTCAAAAGGTATTTTTGAAACAGGACGTGTGTACGTTTTAATTGATGAAAATAGTGCTTCGGCAAGTGAGATTTTTGCTGGCGCAATTCAAGATAACGACAGAGGTACTATAATTGGACGACGCTCTTTCGGAAAAGGATTGGTGCAAAGCGAAATGAAAATGAATGATGGTTCTGCAGTGCGTTTAACCATTGCAAGATATTATACGCCATCTGGAAGAAGTATTCAAAAACCTTATGAAGACAAAGGCGAAACGTATTTTAACGAATTTGAAAAACGTTTTTTGAGTGGCGAATTATACGAAGCAGATAGTATTAAAGTGGCAGATAGTTTAAAATTTAAAACCAAAAAAGGCAGAATTGTTTACGGCGGCGGCGGTATTATACCCGATGTATTTGTGCCGATTGAAAAAAACCACAGCAAAGAAGGTTTGTCCTTGTTGCTGCAATCAGATATTATGAGTTATTATGCTTTTGAAAAATTAGATGAAAATCGAGCGTTTTTCAGTAAAATGAATGCGGTACAATTAAAAAAAGAATTATTTAAAAACGACAAATATTTTACTCAATTTAAAGAACACTTAACTTCTAATGGCTTATTTTTTAATATATCCAATCAAAAGGAACAAGTGCTAATGTATTTATATGCTGAGTTTTCTAAACAATTATTTAACGACACTTCCTATTTTCAAATTGTACTTCCAAGAGACAAAATGATTATTAAAGTGATAGAAAAGCAAAAGTAGATTCTATTTCGTTTGTTCCACAACTTTTTTAGCCACCATAAATAGTGTTACGATAAGAATAGCGCAAAACGAAGCTATAATTCCAATTAATGCAATTGTGTTTTCCCCTTCAAATGGTTTTTCGAAATCAATTTTTGTAGCATTAAAAACAATCGTAATTAATGATAATGCAATAACAATATAGGTAAATATTTTCATTTTTCAATTTTTTTAAACTTATACAAACAATCCTTTTACGTTAGCGGCAAATAACTTGATAGAAATGGCCAACAAAATTACGCCAAAAACTTTTCTAATAATTCCTAAACCATTTACACCTAATAATTTTTCAATTTTTCCCGACGATTTTAGTACGGCATACACCAAAATAACATTAATTAAAATGGCAATAATAATATTAATTTTATCATAAACGGCTCTCAACGATAATAAAGTTGTCATTGTTCCAGCACCAGCAATTAGAGGAAAAGCAATTGGTATAATTGAAGCGGTTGATGGATTGTCTTCTTTATATAATCGTACGCCCAAAATCATTTCTAATGCTAAGAAAAACAAAACAAACGAACCTGCAACAGCAAATGAATTGGCATCAATACCAATTAATTTTAAAATTTCTTCTCCTACAAATAAAAAGGCAATCATAATAATTGCAGAAACTATTGTAGCTTTTTCGGATTGTATATGCCCAATTTTACTTCGTAAATCTACAATAATTGGAATACTCCCTAAAATATCAATTACAGCAAATAATATCATCGAAATGGTAAAAACTTCTTTCCAGTCAATCATAAATGTTTTCTGCAAAGATACAGTTTAAGTTCTATTAGCAAGTAGGTTAATTAAATATTGAGATTTATAATTACTATCTTTGTGCTTTAAACAAAAGATGTATGTTTCAGCTACAAAAAACCATTGTTTCCGAAGAAATTTTGGAAAAAGATTTCGTTTGTAATTTATCTGCTTGTAAAGGAGCTTGTTGTGTAGATGGAGATGCTGGCGCACCATTATCAATGGAAGAAACTCAAATATTAGCCGATATTTATCCGAAAGTAAAACCATTTTTACGAAAAGAAGGTATTGCAGCCATTGAAGCTCAAGGAACGCATATTATTGGTTCAGATGGCGAATTAGAAACTACATTAATTGACGGAAAGGATTGTGCTTATGTAATTTTTGACAAAAAAATAGCACTTTGCGGTATCGAACAAGCTTACAATCAAGGCGAAATAAGTTGGAAAAAACCAGTTTCGTGCCATTTATATCCTGTCCGAGTAAAAGAATATTCCGATTTTTCAGCCGTAAATTATCATAAATGGCATATTTGTTCAGATGCTTGTGCCTTAGGAGCAGAATTACAAGTTCCAGTATATAAATTTGTAAAAGAAGCTTTGGTTAGAAAATTTGGAATAGAATGGTATGAAGAATTAGAAAAAGTAGCCAAAGATTTAAAAAAATAGGATTAAAAAAAGCAACTTAAAAATCGTGTTAGGCATTGTGTTTTCAGCTAGTTAACCCGATTTTTTTATTTTGTTTAATGTAATTTAATACGTTGAAAATCAAGTACTTATAAAAATATTTATAAAATTAAAATTAAGTAGGATTGTTAAAAACTTAGTCAAATTGTGAATAAGTATGACATTTATTATTCAATTGATTTATTGAAATTTGTAGAGTTAAAAATATAGAGGATCAATCTCGTTTAAAATATAAAAATCAATTACTTATGTCAATCGTTGAGCCAATTTTACAAGAAAACAAAAACAGATTTGTAATTTTTCCTATAAAACACCATGATATTTGGGAATGGTACAAAAAAATGGAGGCTAGTTTTTGGACAGCCGAAGAAATTGATTTGTCTCAAGATTTAAATGATTGGAACAATAAATTATCTCAAGATGAAAAATACTTCATCAAACATATATTAGCTTTTTTTGCTGCTTCTGACGGAATTGTAAATGAAAATTTAGCAGAAAATTTTGTAAATGAAGTACAATATGCGGAAGCAAAATTTTTCTATGGATTCCAAATCATGATGGAAAACATTCATTCTGAAACGTATTCGCTTTTAATTGATACTTATGTAAAAGATGAAGCTGAGAAAAACGATTTATTTAATGCATTAGATGTCTTTCCCGCTATTAAGAAAAAAGCAGATTGGGCATTAAAATGGATTGATTCTGATTCTTTTGCAGAACGTTTAATAGCTTTTGCAGCGGTAGAAGGTATTTTCTTCTCGGGAGCATTTTGTTCTATTTACTGGTTGAAAAAACGTGGATTGATGCCAGGTTTAACCTTTTCTAATGAATTAATTTCTCGTGACGAAGGCGTACATTGTGATTTTGCGGTGCATTTACACAACCACCATTTAGTAAATAAAGTTTCAAAAGATCGTATCAGAACCATTATTGTAGATGCTTTAAATATTGAAAGAGAATTTATTACTGAATCGTTACCTGTTTCATTAATTGGAATGAATGCCGGATTAATGACACAATACCTAGAATTTGTAGCAGACAGATTATTAGTAGAATTAGGATGCGATAGAGAGTACAATACTTCAAATCCATTTGATTTTATGGATATGATTTCCTTACAAGGTAAAACCAATTTCTTTGAGAAAAAAGTTGCCGAATACCAAAAGGCAGGTGTAATGAATACGGATACAGAAGCACAAAAAATTACTTTTGACGCTGCTTTTTAAAAGAAAAACTTACAATACAGAATTCCCCCAAATCCTGCTATTTACTTTACCTCAAATGCGTATTCTCACTTTTTTTAGAGTGAAGCCTTACTTACTGGCCAAAAAATAAGTAATACAAATAAACCGAATCAGCAAAGGGATTTGCTGTTTCAAAAAACAAAAACTATGTACGTAATTAAAAGAGATGGCCACAAAGAGCCAGTAAGTTTTGACAAAATCACAGATAGAATTAAAAAACTGTGTTATGGTTTAAACGATTTAGTAGATGCTGTTAAAGTAGCTATGCGAGTTATTGAAGGATTGTACGACGGGGTAACTACTTCAGAATTAGATAACTTAGCAGCTGAAACGGCCGCTTCAATGACCATCGCTCACCCTGATTACGCACAATTGGCAGCTCGTATCGCCATTTCTAATTTACATAAAAATACCAACAAATCCTTCTCGGAAACGATGAGTGAAATGTACCATTATGTAAACCCAAGAACCAATCAATCAGCACCTCTTTTATCAGAAGAAGTACATAATGTAATTCAAGAAAATGCAGAATATTTAAATTCTCATATTATATATAACAGAGATTTTAACTACGATTATTTCGGATTTAAAACTTTGGAACGATCGTATTTATTACGAATAAATGGTCAAATTGTTGAACGTCCGCAACACATGTTAATGCGTGTTTCTGTAGGAATTCACTTAAACGATTTGCCAGCAGTGTTGGAAACGTACGACTTAATGTCGAAAAAATTCTTTACACATGCAACGCCAACATTATTTAATGCTGGTACACCAAAACCTCAAATGTCATCTTGTTTTCTTTTAGCGATGCAAGACGACAGTATTGATGGAATTTACGATACCTTAAAACAAACGGCTAAAATTTCACAATCTGCGGGTGGAATTGGGTTATCTATACACAATGTCCGCGCCACAGGCTCTTACATCCGTGGTACTAACGGAACTTCTAACGGAATTGTACCTATGTTACGTGTGTTCAATGATACGGCTCGTTACGTAGATCAAGGTGGTGGAAAACGTAAAGGAAGTTTTGCTATTTACATTGAAACATGGCATGCTGATATTTTCGATTTCTTAGATTTGAAAAAGAATACCGGTAAAGAAGAAATGCGTGCGCGTGATTTATTTTTCGCTATGTGGACATCAGATTTATTTATGAAACGTGTGCAAGAAGACGGACTTTGGACATTAATGTGTCCAAATGAATGTCCGGGTTTATACGATGTTCATGGTGAAGAATTTGAAGCACTTTATACTTCATATGAAGCAGCAGGAAAAGGAAGAAAAACCATCAAAGCACATGAATTATGGGAGAAAATTCTAGAATCGCAAATTGAAACTGGAACACCATACATGTTGTATAAAGATGCAGCCAACAGAAAATCAAATCAGAAAAATTTAGGTACCATTCGTTCTTCGAATTTATGTACCGAAATTATGGAATTTACTTCAAAAGATGAAATTGCTGTTTGTAATTTAGCATCACTTTCTCTACCTATGTTTGTTGAAAATGGAGCATTTAATCACGATTTATTTTACACCGTTACCAAACGTGTAACTAAAAACTTGAATAAAGTAATTGACAGAAACTATTATCCAGTAATTGAAGGAGAAAATTCTAACAAGCGTCACCGTCCAATCGGATTAGGTGTACAAGGTTTAGCTGATGCTTTCATTATGCTGCGATTACCTTTTACAAGCGATGAAGCAAAAACATTAAACCAAGAAATCTTTGAAACCATGTATTTTGCCGCTGTAACCGCTTCTATGGAAATGGCAAAAGAAGAAGGACCGTATTCTAGTTTTCAAGGTTCTCCAATTTCTCAAGGAGAATTTCAACATAATCTTTGGGGAATTCAAGATTCTGATTTGTCGGGTCGTTGGGATTGGGCAAACTTAAGAAAAGAAGTAATGGAATTTGGAGTACGCAACTCGTTATTAGTGGCGCCAATGCCAACGGCTTCTACGTCACAAATACTTGGAAATAACGAAGCATTTGAACCATATACTTCAAATATTTACACGCGTAGAGTGTTGTCTGGAGAGTTTATTGTGGTAAACAAACATTTACTAGAAGATTTAGTAAAATTAGGCTTGTGGACAGAAGATTTAAAACAAGAATTAATGCGCGAAAACGGATCAGTTCAAAATTTAAATATTCCTGAAGATTTGAAAGAATTATACAAAACGGTTTGGGAAATGTCTATGAAAGACATTATTGATATGTCGCGTCACCGTGGCTATTTTGTTGATCAATCGCAGTCGTTAAATTTATTTATGCAAAATGCAAATTATGCAAAATTAACGTCTATGCACTTTTACGCTTGGCAATCAGGTTTAAAAACAGGAATGTATTATTTACGAACAAAAGCGGCTGTTGATGCGATTAAATTCACGTTAAATAACGACAAAAAAGCAGAACCCATACAAAATATTCAAGCTAAAGAACAATTAGAAGTGGTGGAAGCAGCTGTAGAGCCAGTAAATGAAACCATGTCTGCGGAAGAATACAGCGCCATGATTGAATTAGCTAAAAACGCAGGTCCAGAAGATTGCGAAATGTGTGGTTCTTAATTAAAAAATAAATTGAATTAGTATTCCAAAACAGGCATTATTTTTAATGCCTGTTTTTTTATACCTTTGGAAAAAATAAAATCATGGCAAAAGAAAAAGGAGTATATACAGGATTAATTGAACAAGACGCTGACGGAAATTTTTTCTGCGGGCCGTATATGTTAGACTATAAATTAGTGGTTTCAAAGTTTAAAATCGGCGATGAGGTAAATCTTAAAACGGTTATTGAAAATCCTAGCGATAAAAGTTATGATAAGTATCCAAAAAAATCAAGTTTGTTTTTCTTATCTAATTTAAAAGCGTAAAATTAAAATCCTTCATCACGAAGGATTTTTTTTATTTCTAAATTCCTATCTTCGTATTTCTAAAACCGATTATAATGATGAAGTGGGAACAACTTTTGTCTTTAAAACGACAAGGCGACACTAGCAAAAGATTACGAAAAGAACAAGACGACACCCGTTTGGGTTTTGAAGTAGATTATGATAGAATTATCTTTTCTTCAGAATTCCGTTTGCTTCAAGATAAAACGCAAGTAATTCCACTTTCAAAAACAGACTTTGTACACACGCGTTTGACGCATAGTTTGGAAGTTTCTGTTGTGGGTCGTTCAATAGGAAGGTTGGTTGGTAAAAAAGTGTTGGAAAAATACCCGCATTTACAAGAAATTCATGGTTATCAATTAAATGATTTTGGTGCGATTGTTGCCGCAGCCTGTTTGTCGCACGATATTGGAAATCCTCCATTTGGTCATTCCGGAGAAAAAGCAATTGGTGAATATTTTTCATCAGGAAGCGGTTTAAAATACAAATCAGATTTAACTGAAAAAGAGTGGCAAGATATTGTTGATTTTGAAGGAAATGCAAATGGGTTTTCTATTTTAACTTCAACAAGAGAAGGCGTTGAGGGCGCTTTGCGCATGTCTTATGCAACCTTGGGAACGTTTATGAAATACCCAAAAGAAAGTTTACCCAAAAAGCCAACTTCAAATATTTGCGATAAAAAGTACGGATTTTTTCAACAAGACAAAAAATTCTTTCAAGAAGTAGCTTCGGAGTTGGGCATGATTTCAAACAAATCAAATTCAGATGTTGGTTATTTTCGTCATCCATTAGCTTTTTTAGTAGAAGCGGCAGATGATATTTGCTATACGATAATCGACTTTGAGGATGGCATAAAATTAGGTTTAATTAATGAAGATTTTGCTCTTGAATATTTAATTAAATTGGTGCAAAAATCTATTGATTCCAAAAAATACAATGAATTAAAAACTAAAGAAGATCGAATTAGTTATTTACGTGCATTGGCAATTGGCAGCTTAATAAATGATGCGGTTTCTGTATTTATGGAGAATGAAACAGCCATATTAAAAGGTGAATTTTCAGTTTCCCTTATAGACAAAAGCCAATACAAAGCCCAAATTTCCGATATTATTAATATAAGCGTAAAAAACATATATCAATCTAAAGAGGTAATTGAAAAAGAAATCATTGGTTATAAAGTCATCCATACGCTTTTAGATGTTTTTATTCAAGCATATATTAATACTTCAAATAATTCAGGTACAAATTTTGATAAATTAATAATGAATATTTTGCCAGAAAAATATAAAAGCCATAAAGAAACGATGTATGATAAATTATTAAATATTTGTCAGTTTGTGTCATTATTGACTGATGGAAAAGCCATTGAAATTTATAAAATTATTAACGCAACAAGATTATAGTTGTTATTATGATTTATATTTTAAAGGCAAATACACTACTTTTTTAGTTTCAAAAAAATCTTCTTCAAAAAAATCTGGTAAATCAAATAATTGCACTGTTTTGTATGCAGCCAATTCTTCTGTTAAATCTCCACCTTTTAAATACAAAATTCCGTTTTTTAATTCGTGAACAGCATTTTTCTTCGTTTTGTCTTTTGTCCATTTTACAAAATCTGGCATATTGGTTACCGCTCGGCTTACAATAAAATCAAACTCTTCTTTTACTAATTCCGCCCTTTTTTGTTCCGCTTTAACATTTTTTAAACCCAAGCCTTTTGCTACTTCCTGAACCACTTTTATTTTTTTTGCAATGATGTCTATCAAATAAAATTGTGTTTCTGGGAATAAAATAGCTAATGGAATTCCTGGAAAACCACCTCCAGTTCCTACATCCAAAATTTTAGCGCCTGGCTGAAATTGAATTACTTTTGCAATACCTAAGGAATGCAAAACGTGTCTAGAATATAGTTCGTCTATGTCTTTTCTAGAAATTACATTAATTTTCGAATTCCAGTCAATATACAAATCGTATAATTTTGTGAATTGTTCAATCTGTAAAGGAGTTAAATCGGGGAAATATTTTAATATCAGTTCCAAATTATTGTAAATTTATTGCAAAAATACAATTTTTATACGATATGATATTTATCATAATAAATTTTCGAGAAATAGTAGTACATTTGTAAATTAACATAAAATATTTAGATGAAAATGCAAACACCAACTTTTTCAAGAACAGATAAAAATCAATTTTTTAGAACCCTAAATAAAAGAGTTAACGACTATTTTAATGAACACAACATTAATAAAACTGGTAACTGGAAGCTACACATTAAAACGTGCATTATGTTCAGTTTGTTTTTCATTCCGTTTTTTGTAATATTTTTTATCGAAATTCCTGTTTTGGTATATCTTTTTGCTTCTGTAGTAATAGGTATAGGTATGGCCGGTGTGGGTATGAATGTAATGCATGATGGAAATCATGGGTCGTATTCATCCAAAAATTGGTTAAATAAAATAATGGGTGGAAGTATCTATATTTTAGCTGGAAATGTTTACAATTGGCAAGTGCAACACAATGTATTACACCACACTTATACCAATATTCCTGGTCATGACGAAGATTTAGACGCGGGAAGAGTAATCCGTTTCACTAAAGAAGCTACATGGTATAAATTTCATGCTTTTCAACATTATTATTCTATATTTTTATATGGATTGCTTACTATAAATTGGTGTCTAACTACTGATTTTAAACAAATGGGCGGTTATTTAAAAAGAAAATTATCTTACGGAAACACGCCTAATCCTAAAACACTTTGGACTGGTTTAGTAATCTCAAAAATCGTATATTTTAGTTTTTGGATTATACTACCTTTAATATTTGGAGCCGCTAGTTGGTGGGTAATATTAATTGGGTTTTTCATAATGCATTATACAGCTGGAATGATATTAAGTATTGTTTTTCAATTAGCACATATAACAGAAGATACCATAAACCCACATCCAAATGAAGATGGTGAAATCGAAAATACTTGGGCCATACACCAATTATTAACTACCGTAAATTTCGCCCCTAAAAACTGGATTGTAAATTGGTATACTGGCGGACTTAATCATCAAATAGAACACCACATATTTCCAAATATCAGTCATGTTCACTACGGAAAAATTGCAGAATTCGTAAAGCAAACTGCAGCCGAATGCGATTTACCATATTTCGAATACCAAACAATGAGAAGTGCTGTAATAGCTCATTTCAGACATTTAAAAGAGCTTGGCAAACGACCTCAATTAGCATAATTAACAGAGACGCGATTTATCGCGTTTCTTCATTTATATCACATTTAATAAAACAACATGAATAACATTTTATCTGAAAGAATCAATAATCTTGCCGTGTCTCAAACTTTAGCAATGGCAGCATTAGCTAGAGAATTAAAACAACAAGGAAAAGACATTATTAGTTTAAGTTTAGGCGAACCAGATTTCAATACGCCAGATTTTATCAAAGAAGCGGCTAAACGAGCAATTGATGATAATTATTCAACCTATTCGCCTGTAGATGGTTATTTAGATTTGAAAGAAGCTATTTGCACAAAATTTGAAAGAGATAATAATTTAAACTATACACCAAATCAAGTTGTAATTTCAACAGGTGCAAAACAATCTTTATACAATATTGCACAAGTAATGCTTAACGATGGTGACGAAGTAATTCTACCAGCCCCATTTTGGGTTTCTTACTTCGAAATCATCAAACTTTCAGGAGGAATTCCAGTTGAAGTACCAACATCAGTAGAAACAAATTTTAAAATTACACCAGAACAATTAGAAGCCGCTATCACACCAAAAACTAAAATGATGTGGTTCAGTTCTCCTTGTAATCCTTCAGGTTCTGTTTACAATAAAGAAGAATTAACAGCTTTAGTCGCAGTTTTAAAAAAATATCCAAATATATATGTAGTTTCAGATGAAATTTACGAACATATTAATTATACCAATGAGTATTGTTCAATTGGTTCAATTGAAGGCATGGAAAACAATACTATTACTGTAAATGGTGTGGCCAAAGCATTTGCAATGACAGGATGGAGAATTGGTTATATCGGTGCTCCAGAATTTATAGCAAAAGCCTGTACAAAAATACAAGGACAAGTAACAAGTGGTGCCAATTCAATTGCACAACGAGCAACTATTGCGGCTTTACAAGCCAATCCTTCTAAAATAAAATATATGGTTGATGCTTTTCATAAACGTCGCGATTTAGTTTTCGGATTAATGAAAGAAATTCCAGGGTTTAAATTAACTAACCCAGACGGTGCATTTTATGTGTTCCCAGATGTTTCAGCTTATTTTGGAAAAATGTTAAGAGATACTGAAATTAAAGATGCAACAGATTTAGCCATGTATTTATTAGCAGAAGCCAACGTTGCAACAGTAACTGGCGATGCTTTCGGAAGTCCTAATTGCTTAAGACTTTCCTACGCAACTAGCGATGAACAATTAATTGAAGCTATAAAAAGAATCAAAGAGGCTTTAGCATAAATTTAAAAATGAACCATTAAGTAATTAAGATAGTTAAGAAATAAATCTTAATAAAACTTAATGACTCATTGGTTTTTTAATTTTTGGGCGTTCCCTTTCAGGTCGGGCATTCCGTTACAATATTTTATGAAAAATAAAAGGATTTTCACTGTATTCCCTAACGCACATCTGTTTTCAAAACATATAAAAAAATGAATAAAAAAATACTACTATTAGGTTCTGGTGAATTAGGAAAAGAGTTTGTAATTGCTGCACAACGAATCGGACAAACCGTAATTGCTGTAGATAGCTATGCAAATGCACCAGCAATGCAAGTCGCTCACGATTTCGAAGTAATTAATATGCTTGATGGTGCTGAATTAGACAGAATTGTAGCCAAGCACCAACCCGATTTTATTGTTCCTGAAATTGAGGCCATTCGTACAGAACGTTTTTACGACTATGAAAAGCAAGGAATTACCGTAGTACCATCAGCAAAAGCGGCTAATTTCACCATGAACAGAAAAGCCATTCGGGATTTAGCAGCAAAAGAATTAGGTTTAAAAACGGCCAATTATCGTTATGCTACTTCTTTCGAAGAATTACAAAAATCAGTTACCGAAGTAGGAATGCCTTGTGTAGTAAAACCTTTAATGAGTTCATCAGGAAAAGGACAATCTACAGTAAAATCAATTGAAGATATTGAAAAAGCATGGAAATATGCTGTTGAAGGATCACGTGGTGATATTGTGGAAGTAATTGTAGAAGCATTCGTCAATTTTCATTCAGAAATTACGCTATTAACGGTAGTTCAAAATAATAATTTACCCACTTTGTTTTGTGCACCAATTGGTCACCGACAAGAGCGTGGCGATTATCAAGAAAGTTGGCAGCCAGCCCGAGTTTTAGAAGCAGATATTTTAGAAGCACAAGAAATGGCAAAAAAAGTTACTGAAGCTTTAGGTGGTGCAGGACTTTTCGGCGTAGAATTTTTCTTAACTAATGAAGGTGTATATTTTTCAGAATTATCCCCAAGACCCCACGATACTGGAATGGTAACCTTAGCGAATACGCAAAATTTTAACGAATTTGAATTGCATTTACGTGCGATTTTAAGTTTGCCAATTTATGAAATTACACAAGAAAGAGCAGGTGCAAGTGCCGTAATTTTAGCATCCGAAAATTCAGATCATCCAACTTTTTCTGGAATTGAAAAGCTAGCGTTTCAAACCAAAACAGATTTTCGATTGTTTGGAAAACCAACTTCTCGACCTTACAGAAGAATGGGTGTGGTATTAAATTATGATAAATTAGATACACCTATAGAAGAAATTGTTGAAAGAGCAAAAAAAATGGCTAATTTAGTAATAGTAAATGCATAAGAAAATGAAGAAAATGCTTTTATTTTTGCTGATATGTACCAGCTCAATTATTTTTTCACAAGAAAAAAAAGAAACTTCAAAAATTCAAATTGTAGAAGCATCTTGTGGCCAATGTCAATTTGGAATGAAAGGTCACGGCTGTGATTTAGCCGTTCGTATTGAAGGTAAAACTTATTTTGTAAAAGGAACTTCAATTGATTCTCATGGTGATGCCCACGCCAAAGATGGATTTTGTGCCAGTATTAGAAAAGCAGAAGTTGTTGGAGAACTAAAAAATAATATATTTTTTGTAACGTACTTTAAATTAATGCCAATACAACAACCAAAATTATAGAAAATTTTATGGCAACTACAGTTTTACATAAAGCAAATACAAGAGGTCATGCCAATCACGGTTGGTTAAATGCCTATCATAGTTTTAGTTTCGCAAGTTGGTATAATCCAGATAGGGTTCAATTTGGAATGTTACGTGTTTTAAACGACGACACTGTTGCAGCTGGAATGGGTTTTGGCAAACATCCACATGATAATATGGAGATTATTACCATTCCTTTAGAAGGCGATTTGGCGCATAAAGACAGTATGGGAAATGAATCTATTATCAAAACTGGCGATGTGCAAGTTATGAGTGCAGGAACTGGAATTCAACACAGTGAGTTCAATCCAAATGCTGATTTACAAACGAAATTATTCCAAATTTGGTTGTTTCCAAAAACCAGAAATGTAACACCCAGATACCAACAAATTAATTTAGATGTATCGGAACAAAAAAATAATTTCGCTCAAATTTTGTCCCCAAATGCAGATGATGCCGGAGTTTGGATTCATCAAGATGCTTGGTTTCATTTAGCTGATTTCGATAAGGATTTTTCTAAAACGTACGAACTTAAAAAAGAAGGAAATGGCATGTATGTGTTTGTGATTTCAGGAAAAATTACGGTTAATCGCCAAGAATTAGAAACTCGTGATGGTTTCGGAATTTGGAATTTTCAAAACTTGGAATTTACAGCAATAACGGATGCAAAATTTTTATTAATGGAAATTCCAATGGAACAATAAAAATAAAACTCACAGGCACATAGTAAATTAAAAAAGGGAAATTTCAATTTAGAAACTTCCCTTTTTTTTATTTTTTCAAACTTAAATTCTCAAATTGTGAAACATCAATAATTTCTTCAGTATCTAAATCAAATGAAATTTTTACCCTATCTCCAACAGTAGTTAATGGCAATTGATTTGAGATTTGAGAAGAACCAACAAAAATATTTGGATAATCTTTTACTGTAAAATAATAAAAACTGTTTCCGTTTTTAACATCGTTTTGAATTCTTACAATAGTTGATTCTACAACTTTTTTTGCCGATTTACTATCTACATTTATTTTATTTCCAGACGAATTAAATGCGGTTTTATAAGCGGTTAATGCTTCTCGCATGGTGTTTCCAGTTCCAACAATTGTATAATCTGAAATAGAAACCATAGCATACATTTTTACTAATCCACCATTGTCTTTTAACGTCATTACATAAGTTGGAATGTTGTTAATGTTATACGGAATAGGCAACGACGCTACAAATCCTTTTTCTTGTACTTTTCCTTGTGCCGAACTTTGAGCGGCAATTTCGGTAGCACCACTTTGTTTGTAAAATGTAGTATGTTTGGTTCGGGTGTCAACCAACACAAATCCTACTGCAGATTCGTCTTTTCCGACCGAAGTAATTCCAGTGTACCAATATGATTTATTATCTTTTCCATACACTAAAGTTAAATCTTCTGTAATTTGAAGTTTGTTTTCATTAGAAAAATTCCAGTATCCTTTAACGTATTCGCCCCAATCATTTAATTGGTCTTTAATAAACGATATCGGTTGAATTCTATCTACCCAAGCCGGCGTGTTTTTAATATCATATTCTTTAATATCTCCGTTTTGAGCATTTACTACAACAATGCCTGTGGCATCATTTCCGGAAAAACCTACTTGTTTTTTGTATTTAGTAACTACCCAATATGGCACTCCTGCATCATCGATTTCAAAAGAAAAATCAGTTAAACCAACTGTATTATAGCCATTAAAATATAAATAGCGGTGTAAATTGCTTTGAAAGTAAGCCTCTTGTTGGTACTTTAGAAAAATTGGTTTTCCATTCACTTCTTGTACTAATTTAACATCTCTTTCATTAGTTGCTGAAACCATTACGTATCCTGTAGTTCCTTTTTTATTGTTAAGCCATTTAAAAAATCCAGAATGTTCTAATGGGGCAATCCAATATAATTTTCCGTTTACTTTTTGAATAAAAAATTCACCTAATTGCGCCTGACTTCCCAAAGCAGGTTGAGAACCCAATATTTTTTCACCTAATAAATAAGCTAAAGATTCATCTACAACTCGAATTTCATTCATCGAAATAGGAGCAATATGATTGGTCAATTTATCGCCATTTGTTACTTTTCCTATTAAGTTTCTATACTCTTCACTTCTAAAAACAGGGTGCGATGTAAAAAAAGGTAATACAAATGCATACAAAATAGCAATTCCAATCAATAAAGCTGGAATTTTCCAAAAAACCTGAACTGGTTTGTAACTTTTGCCATCTGAACTAATTGTAAATTTAGAAAAAGTAAAAAATAACAAAGCCGCAATAATTATAAATAAAACGGTTATTCCTGAAAAACCATAACTTATTACCGGAAGCGAAACATAAAAAAATAACAGCGTTACAATAAGTACTATTATTATTGGAAGAATTTTTTTCATTTTATTTTAATTTAGATGTTGTAAATATTAGACATTAATTTGATAAGATTGTTACAAAATAAGTATTTTTGTTTTTCAAAAACTTGAAACATTAAACTTGAAACAAAAAAATATGAAAGCATACGTTTTTCCAGGTCAAGGAGCACAATTTACCGGAATGGGTAAAGATTTATACGAATCATCGCCTTTAGCAAAAGAATTATTTGAAAAAGCAAATGATATTTTAGGATTCCGAATTACGGATATTATGTTTGAAGGAACCGCTGAAGAATTAAAGGAAACAAAAGTAACACAACCAGCTGTTTTTTTACATTCAGTAATTTTAGCCAAAACTTTAGAAAATTTTAAGCCAGAAATGGTTGCTGGACATTCTTTGGGTGAATTTTCTGCTTTAGTAGCAAACGGTGTTTTATCTTTTGAAGATGCTTTATTGCTGGTTTCCAAAAGAGCTTTAGCAATGCAAAAAGCCTGCGAAATTGCCCCATCAACAATGGCTGCAATATTAAATTTAGATGATAAAATTGTTGAAGACATTTGCGCCTCTATTAATGGTGTGGTAGTAGCTGCAAATTATAATTGTCCAGGGCAATTGGTAATTTCTGGAGAATACAAAGCTGTGGAATTGGCTTGTGAAAAAATGAAAGAAGCTGGAGCCAAACGCGCTTTAATTTTGCCTGTTGGAGGTGCTTTTCATTCACCAATGATGGAGCCCGCTAGAGAGGAATTAGCTGCCGCAATTGAAGCTACCCATTTTTCAACGCCAATTTGTCCGGTGTATCAAAATGTAACAGCGAGTGCGGTTTCTGATGCTAATGAAATTAAGAAAAATTTAATTATTCAATTGACAGCACCTGTAAAATGGACGCAATCTGTAAATCAAATGATTGCTGATGGAGCTACTAGTTTTACAGAAGTTGGACCAGGAAAAGTATTGGTTGGTTTGGTGAATAAAATAAATAATGAGGTTGAAACTATTTTGGCATAAAACATACAAAAAAGCTCCGATAATATTCGGAGTTTTTTTTATTAAAAATTAGCTTCTTATTTTCTGTTCCCATTTCCAAGCACTTTTTAAACAATCATCTAAACTTGATGCGGCTTTCCATCCTAAAACATTGTTGGCTTTGTCTGTATTAGCATAAGCTTCAGTAATGTCGCCCTCTCGTCTTCCAACAATTTTGAAATTTAGTTTTTGTCCTGATACTTTTTCAAAGGATTGAATTACTTCTAAAACAGAGCTTCCTTTTCCAGTTCCTAAATTAAAAGTTTCTACGGGCGTACTATTTTTTTTATCTAGCAATCGCTTCATGGCTATTACGTGGGCTTTTGCCAAATCTACCACATGAATATAATCTCTAACAGCAGTTCCATCAGATGTGGGATAATCATTTCCATAAACGGAAAGTTCTTTTCGTAATCCCATAGCGGTTTGCGTGATAAATGGCACTAAATTTTGTGGAACGCCTAAAGGTAATTCGCCAATTTCAGCTGATTCATGTGCACCAATCGGATTAAAATAACGAAGTAAAATAGCGTTTAACGTACTAATTTTTGAAGTATCCGTAATTATTTCTTCACCAATTTGCTTTGTGTTTCCGTAAGGTGACATTGCAGTTTGAACAGGTGCGTTTTCTGTAATTGGCATTTTTTCGGCTTGACCGTAAACCGTACAAGAAGAACTAAAAATGAAATTTGCTGACGGTAATTTTGTTAATTCCTGCAACATGTAAATCAAAGCACTTATGTTATTTTCGTAATATAATAAAGGATTTTCAACACTTTCGCCAACGGCTTTACTTGCTGCAAAATGAATTACTCCAGAAATATCAGTATACTTTTTAAAGAAATTTTGAACTGCTGCTTTTTCTCGTAAATCGATATTTTCAAAAATTGGTTTTTTACCAGTGATTCGTTCAATCCCACTTAAAACTTCAATTGAAGAATTAGAAAGATTATCAATCGCAATCACCTCAAAACCTTCATTCTGTAACTCTACAACCGTATGCGAACCAATAAAACCTAATCCTCCAGTAACTACTATCTTCATTTTTTTTAGCTTATGGCTAACAGCTAACAGCTAACAGCTGCATAAACTGAAAGCTAATTTAAACGTATTCTAAAACCGTATCGGTAATAAATTTAATTTGTTCATCGTCTAATTCCGTATGCATGGGTAATGCAATTACTTCTTTACACAACTGATTGGTTACTGGAAAATCTTCTTCTTTATAGCGAACATCAGCATACGCTTTTTGACTATGTAAAGGAATTGGATAATAAATAGCACATGGTATACCTTTTTCTTGTAAATGAGCCAATAATCCATCGCGTTTTCCATTTGTAATTCGTATTACATATTGATGAAATACATGACAATCGCAAGTATCGCAAATAGTTGGTGCTACTATATTTTTATTTACACCTAATGCAAGTGAATATTTTCTTGCAGCATCTTGACGTGCGCTGTTATAAGTGTCTAAATGTGGTAATTTTGCTTTTAAAACACCCGCTTGAATACTATCTAAACGTGAATTCACACCAACAACATCATGATGATATCGTTCATACATTCCGTGATTTACAATTCCTCTTATTTTATGAGCTAGCGCATCATCATTTGTGTAAATAGCACCGCCATCGCCATAGCAGCCTAGGTTTTTTGAAGGAAAAAACGAAGTAGCGGCTACATGTCCAATGGTTCCCACTTTCTTTTTAGAGCCATCTTTTGTTGTATAATCTGCACCAATTGCTTGTGCGTTATCTTCAATTACGTACAAATTATGTTCGTTGGCAATTTCCATAATCGCATCCATATTGGCTGCACGACCAAATAAATGTACGGGTACAATAGCTTTTGTTTTTGGAGTAATGGCTTTACGAATACCTTCTAATGAAATGTTCATATTATTTCTATCAACATCGACTAAAACGGGCGTTAGTTGTAATAAAGCGATAACTTCAACGGTTGCTGCGAATGTAAAATCAGCAGTTATAACTTCATCGCCAGGTTGTAAACCCAATCCCATCATTGCAATTTGAAGCGCATCCGTACCATTAGCACAAGGAATTACGTGTTTTACACCTAAATATTTTTCTAAATCAGCCTGAAATTGGTGTACCAATGGACCATTTATATAAGTATTGTTGTCTAAAACATCTTGAATAGACGCGTTTACTTCGTCTTTTATTTTTTCGTATTGACTTTTTAAGTCAACCATTTGTAATTTTTTCATCTTCCTAATCTAATTAAGTCAAGCAAAAGTAAGAAATTCTGCTTACATTTTTTGTGTTACATAAAAGAAACGTAATTTAGCAACATAAATTAGTAATATGTCATTTATTTATAACTTTTTAATACTATTTGCTTCGCAGTTTTTAAAACTTTTGGCATTTTTTAGTCCGAAAATAAAATTATTTGTAGAAGGAAGAAAATCAGTTTTTCAAACGTTACAAAATAATATTCAAGAAATTGATAAAACAATTTGGTTTCACGCAGCGTCTTTAGGAGAATATGAACAAGGCTTGCCTGTTATTGAAAAAGTAAAACAAAAGTATCCAAATCATAAAATAATAATTACATTTTTTTCGCCTTCAGGATTTGAAGTACGAAAGAACAATACTGTTGCAGATGTTACGGTATATTTGCCTTTAGATACGATTTCTAATGCCAAACAATTTTTAAAATTAGTGCATCCAGAAATGGTCTTTTTCATCAAGTACGAATATTGGCCCAATTATCTTAATGAACTAAAAAATCAAAATATTAAGACCTATTTGATCTCTGGAGTTTTTAGAAAAAATCAGGCTTTTTTTATGTGGTATGGCGGATTTTATAGAAAGGCACTTAAAACATTTACTTATTTTTTTGTACAGAATGAAAATTCAAAAAAATTATTACAATCTATAGGTTTTGAAAACGTTAAAGTTTCTGGAGACACCCGTTTTGATAGAGTAGTAACCATATTAGAAAAGGATAATACATTAGATTTTATTGCTGCATTTAAAAATAATCAGCAAACAATTGTAATTGGGAGTAGTTGGCCAAAAGACGAAGAATTATTAATTCATTTCATCAACAACGCTTCAGATGAGATTAAATTTATAATTGCGCCACATAGTATCAATCACAATCAAATTTTAAATCTAAAATCTAAAATTTCAAAGAAAACAATATTGTTTTCTGAAAAAGAGGAGATGCTGAAACAAGTTCAGCAAGACAAATTAGCTGATTTCAATGTATTTATAATTGACACAATCGGAATTTTAACCAAAATTTATAGTTATGCAGATATTGCCTACGTTGGTGGCGGTTTCGGAAATCCAGGGGTGCATAACCTTTTAGAACCAGCCACTTTTGGAATTCCAATTGTAATTGGTCCAAATTATTCACACTTTGCAGAAGCGATAGCTTTAGTTGGTTTAGAAGGTTGTGTTTCTGTGAAAAATCAATCAGAATTAAATGATGCGTTTAACTTGTTATTACAAAACGAGGAGGAACGATTAGATAAAGGACATATTTGTAGTACTTTTGTGCAAATGAACAAGGGTGCTACAGAACATATATTGAATAACATTTCTTAACAAAATATTAAAATTCTACACAACTTTGTTAAATATATTAACTTGCAAGCATTAAATTAAACTTTATGAAATTTTTAAAACTATTTTTATTATTATTTATTGTTCAAACCCAAGCCCAACAAGGCGGTATGTGGATTCCATCTTTGTTGCAAGGTATGAATGAGAACGAAATGAAAGCTTTAGGTTCTAAACTAACTGCGGAACAAATTTATTCTATAAACAAATCGTCTTTAAAAGATGCAGTTCCACAATTTGATGGCGGTTGTACAGCAGAAATGATCTCTTCAAAAGGCTTATTGTTAACCAATCACCATTGTGGGTATGATAATATACAATATCATTCTACAGTTGAACACGATTATTTAGCTAACGGATTTTGGGCGTATAAAATGGAAGAAGAACTTCCAAATCCTGGAGTTGTAGTTACTTTTATTGTGAAAATAGATGATGTAACCACAAAAGTATTTGAAGGTGTAGCAGTTTTAACTTCAGAAGCAGAAAAGCAAAAGAAAATTCAAGAAAATATTGCAGCATTGAACAAATCGTATGTAAGAGAAGCTTGGCAAGACGTTTTAGTTCGATCTTTTTATGATGGAAACCAATATTTATTATTCGTTACAGAAAACTTTAAAGATATTCGTTTGGTAGGTGCGCCGCCAAGTTCAATTGGAAAATTTGGTTCGGATACAGACAATTGGGTTTGGCCACGTCATACGGGAGATTTTTCTTTATTTAGAGTTTATGCAGATAAAAATAATCGTCCAGCGGAGTATTCTAAAGATAATGTGCCTTATAAACCTAAACATTTTTTCCCAGTTTCTGCAAAAGGAATTCAAGAAAACGATTTTACAATGGTAATGGGTTATCCTGGGAAAACTTCAGAATATTTACCTTCATACGCCGTTGAGCAAGTGGTAAACGATTTAAACCCAGCACGAATTGAAGTGCGTGATGCGGCTTTAAAAGTTCAAGATGGTTTTATGAGAAAAGATCAAGCGATAAAAATTCAATATGCGTCAAAATATGCTGGAGTAGCTAATTATTGGAAAAAATGGATTGGAGAGCGCAAAGGATTAATTAAAGCCAATGCAGTTGGTGCAAAACAAGTTTTTGAAAAAAACTTAACCGATAAAATCACCAAAGCCGGAAAACAAGCAGAATATGGAAATTTATTATCTGATTTTGCTATAAATTATGCCGCTATTAAAGAATATGCTATTGCCAGAGATTATTATACCGAAGTAGTTTTAAGAAATACAGAAATTTTATCTTTTGGCTACCGTTTGTTTCAATTAGAGCAAGTGTATAATTCAAAAGGCGAGCAAGCTTTTAATGATAGAAAAAAGAATTTAATTGAAGCATTTGAACCCTTATATAAAGATTTTAATGCACAAGTTGACGAAAAAGTTTTCGAAAAATTAATAGCCATCTATAGTAAAAAATCGCCACAACAATTTTTACCAGAAAGTGTAAAAGGTGTTGATGCTACTCAATTAGCAACTGATATTTTTAAGTTGTCTAAGTTAACTTCTTATACTGGTTTGAAAGAAATATTATCTGGAGATGCCAAATCAGTTTTAGAAAGATTAAATCAAGATAAAGGTTTTGCTTTTGTGAAAACACTTGCGGAAGCATATAACAAAAATGTAGCAGCCAAATATGATGAGATCAATCTAAAAAACATGGCTACGCAACGTTCTTATATGAAAGCCATTTTAGAGTTAAGTCCAAAATCGGCAAGAATTTTTCCAGATGCCAATTCTACTTTGCGAGTAACGTATGGAAAAGTAAAAGGATACAAGCCAAGCGATGCTGTAGTGTATTCGCCATTTACTTATTTAGATGGTGTCATGGAAAAATATGTTCCTGGAGATTATGAATTTGATGTACCACAAAAATTAATCGATTTGTATAATGCAAAAGAGTATGGTAAATATGCTGATAATGGCAAAATGCCCTTGGCTTTTATTGCGACAAATCATACTACTGGAGGAAATTCTGGAAGTCCAGCTATTGATGCCAATGGAAACCTAATTGGGCTAAATTTCGACCGTGTTTGGGAAGGAACAATGAGTGATGTATATTATTCTCCAGATATTTGTAGAAATATTATGGTAGATACACGATATATTCTATTTATTATTGATAAATATGCAGGTGCGAAAAATTTAATTGAAGAAATGAAAATCATTTATAATCAGTCTGAGATACTTAAAAACAAAGGGGAATAGGCTTTATTTTTTAAGTTTTATAGGATGAATTATACAAGAATTGAAAAATATTTTAAAAAAAATTAAAAAAAGTATTTGTCATTTAATTTTTTTTATATCTTTGCTTCATAAATAATTAACCTTTATAATTAAATCAAGATGAAAAAAGTTGTTTTAAGTTTAGCATTCGTTGCTGCTGTATTAGTTTCTTGTAACAAAAAAGCGGAAGAAACTCCAGCTGCTGACTCTACTGTTGTAGATTCTACTACTGCTGTTGTAGCTGATACTACTGCTGTAGATACTGCTGCTGTTAAAGTAGATAGCGCTGCTGCAAAAACTGAAGAAGGTAAATAATAATATTTGATCTTCTTTTCGAAAAGAAATCAATCCCGACCTAGTCGGGATTTTTTTTTCTCAAAAGTGAACGAAATGCCAAGATAACTCGTTTTACAAAACGTTTATAATATAAGTTTTATATTTAATTAGATGTTGTAAAAGAAATATTTGTGAATTTCTGTGTTTCTTTGTGAATCTCTGCGGAAAGTCTCTCAGTTAGCCAAAAACATCTTCAGCTGGAGGAAAAATGTCATGCGACAATGAAAAATCTAAATATTCGGCTTTTGCACCATATCTTAAAATTTCATTGATGCCTTTTTCTAACATTAATTGGGTAGAATACTTTCTGCTAACGGCTACTTCTTTATTATTTAAAATAATTTTAAAGTAAAATTTGCCTGCAGGCGACCGAAATCGCATAAAAAAACAGCTGTTCTATGGATTGTTTTACTACTTCTATTTCCTCTTCACATTCAAAACGTAAATCAAAAGCATTACTAATAAAAATGGTTTTTCCTCTACGAGAAGTTAATTCGTATTTGTAATGTCCGCTAGGTTTTTTGCTTATTACAAAGGTTGCCATTTTTATATTTAAATTTTACAATATCAAATAATATTGAATCTGGTTTTTAGAATTACTTTAAACAAAAAAAGCTCCAAACATAGTTTGAAGCTTTTAGTACTCAAGGCGGGACTTGAACCCGCACGGGCATTACTACCCACTGGATTTTAAGTCCAGCGTGTCTACCAATTCCACCACTCAAGCATGACTGCTTTTTGAATTATTTTAGCTAATTTTTAGAAAATTAATTAAAGATATACTCGAGCATTTTATTGTGTAAACACAACAATTGGTATTTTTATACTATTGAGCGAAAAACGGGGCTCGAACCCGCGACCTCGACCTTGGCAAGGTCGCGCTCTACCAGCTGAGCTATTTTCGCAATTTTTAAAGAACGTTCGCATTTCTTTCGTAATGCGAGTGCAAATATAATATATATTTTTATTCTCACAAGTAGTTTTACTAAAAAAATCTAATCTTTTTTTTAATGATTTGAAAGTGAAAAAGTTATATTAATTTTATTTTTTCGTTAACATTCTTTTTATTTCATTCAATTTCATTAAAGCTTCAACGGGCGTTAAAGTATTGATATCAATATTCATAATTTCCTCTTTTAAATTTTCCAATAACGGATCGTCTAGGTTGAAAAAACTCAATTGCAGTTCCTCTTTTTCAGATTTAATTCCGTTTAAAGCTTCTCCGGAATGGTCTTTCTCTAATTTTTTTAGAATTTTTTGTGCTTTCTGAATCACTGTTTGTGGCATTCCTGCCATTTTTGCCACGTGAATTCCAAAACTGTGTTCGCTTCCGCCTTTTACTAATTTTCTAATAAATAAAACGGTATCTTTTAATTCTTTAACAGAAACATTAAAATTTTGTACTCGCGTAAAAATCGCTTCCATCTCATTTAATTCGTGATAATGAGTAGCGAAAAGTGTTTTTGCCTTACTTGGGTGTTCGTGTAAATATTCGGCAATAGCCCATGCGATTGAGATTCCGTCATACGTTGAGGTTCCCCTTCCGATTTCGTCTAACAAAACCAAACTTCTTTCGGAAATATTATTCAGAATTGAAGCGGTTTCATTCATTTCTACCATAAAAGTAGATTCGCCCATCGAAATATTATCACTTGCACCAACACGCGTAAAAATTTTATCTACAACACCCATTCTCACTTCTTCTGCAGGCACAAAACTTCCCATTTGGGCAAGTAATACAATTAAAGCAGTTTGACGTAAAATTGCAGATTTACCAGACATATTTGGGCCGGTTATCATAATTAATTGTTGTGTTTCTCTATCCAAAAAAACATTATTTGAAATGTAAGGCGTGCCAACAGGAAGTTGTTTTTCTATAACCGGGTGGCGTCCTTCTTTAATGTCTAAATCAAATGTTTCATCTATTTCAGGTTGCACATATTTGTTATCAATGGCCATTTGCGCAAAACTTTGTAAGCAGTCAATTTGTGCTACTAAATTGGCATTTAACTGAACAGGTTTGATGTACGTTGCCATCCAATTGACCAATTGTTCATATAGCATACTTTCTAGTTGCGAAATTTTATCTTCTGCACCTAAAATTTTCGATTCGTATTCTTTTAATTCTTCTGTAATATATCTTTCAGCATTTACCAATGTTTGCTTTCTAATCCATTCAGAAGGCACTTTGTCTTTATGTGTATTTCGTACTTCAATATAATATCCGAAAACAGAATTAAACGAGATTTTTAAAGATGGAATTCCTGTACTCTCACTTTCGCGTTTTTCTAAAGCTTCCAAATAGCCTTTTCCTGTTGATGAAATAGTTCGTAATTCATCTAATTCTGTATTTACACCAATAGCAATTGCATTTCCTTTATTAATGGCAACTGGTGCTTCAGGATTTAAAGTTGTTCCAATTTTTTCACGTAATAATTCGCAAGAATGCAAACTATCACCAATGGTTTTTAAGGCTTCGTTTTTAGATTGTAAAGCCAATGTTTTTATTGGAATAATCGCATCTAACGAATCTTTTAAATGAATGACTTCTCTTGGAGAAACTTTACCTGTTGCCACTTTCGAAATCAAACGTTCTAAATCGGAAATTTGTTTTATCTGATATTGTATTTGGTATAATTCTTCTGAATTTTCTTTTAAATATGCCACCACTTCATGTCTGCCTTTAATTTTATTGATGTCTTTCAAAGGCAATGCCAACCAACGTTTCAGCAATCGCGAACCCATTGGCGAAAGCGTTTTATCGATCACATCAATTAAAGTAACGGCATTAGGATTGTAACTATGGTATAATTCTAAATTACGAATTGTGAATTTGTCCATCCAAACATAAGCATCTTCTGCGATGCGTTGAATGTTCGTAATGTGTTGAATTTTATTATGTTGCGTTTCTGATAGATAATATAAAATGGCACCCGAAGAAATAACGGCATCATTGAAATCATCAATACCAAAACCTTTTAACGAATTCGTTTGAAAATGTTTGGTTAAACTTTCAAAAGCAAAATCTTCTTTATAAATCCAATCTTCTAAATAGAAAACATGAAAATCTTCTCCGAAATGCTGTTTGAAATCTCCTTTTTGTTGTTTCGAAACTAATACTTCGCTTGGTCTGAAATTTTGAAGCAACTTGTCAATATATTCTTCGTTTCCTTCGGCTGTTAAAAATTCTCCAGTGGAAACATCTAAAAAGGTAATTCCATTGGTTTTTTTACCTAAAAATACAGCGGCTAAAAAATTATTTGATTTCGATTGTAAAATGTCGTCGTTAAAAGAAACTCCGGGAGTAACTAATTCGGTAACACCACGTTTTACAATGGTTTTTGTCATTTTCGGATCTTCCAATTGATCACAAATAGCTACTCGAAGTCCAGCTTTGACTAATTTTGGTAAATACGTATTAATAGAATGATGTGGAAATCCTGCTAAAGCTGTTTCACTTTCGCTGCCATTTCCACGTTTAGTTAAAGTTATCCCTAAAATTCTGGAAGCACGAATGGCGTCATCACCGAATGTTTCATAAAAATCGCCCACACGAAACAACAAACACGCATCAGGGTATTTTGCCTTGATTGTATTGTATTGTTGCATTAACGGAGATACTTTTGGAGTAGAATCTTTTATTTCGGATGCTGATTTCTTAGCCACAACGTAAAATTTTAGTGAGTACGAAGTTAGTAAATTCAAAATTCAATAGCAATTAGAATCTCAAAATTCAATTTTAAGTTTAAAATAAGTATGTCAAAAATCCGTTTCATCTGTTTCATCTGTGTACCTATTTCAAAATTGGCATATTGACACATTGAAAATTGAACATTATTATTACTTTTGCAAGATGAGAAAATTAGCCAACGCTGAATTAAATCGAATAAGTAAAGAAGCATTTGCTGAAGCAAAAAAAACACCTTTAATTATTATTTTAGACGACATAAGAAGTTTACATAATATTGGATCGGTTTTTAGAACTTCGGATGCTTTTTTAATTGAAAAAATCTATTTATGTGGTATTACGGCCGTTCCTCCAAATAAAGAAATTCATAAAACAGCTTTAGGCGCAACGGATACAGTAACTTGGGAATATGCAAAAGATGTATTAGAAGTTGTAGCGAAATTAAAAGCGGAAAATATCAAAATCTATGCTATAGAACAAACCGAAAATGCGATTATGTTAGATGATTTTCAACCAGAATCTGAAACAAAATACGCATTAATTTTTGGTAATGAGGTAAAAGGTGTTGCTCAGGAAGCAATTAATTTATCTGATGGCGTAATAGAAATTCCGCAATTAGGAAGTAAACATTCATTGAATATTTCTGTTAGTGCAGGAATCGTAATTTGGGATTTGTTTCAAAAGTTACTAAGAAATAAATAATTTATTACTTTCTATTTATATCTTTGTAAAATGATTAAATTTTTAAAATCACTTTGTTTTTCCTTATTAACTAGTGTTGCAATAGCTCAAAATGTAGCTCCTATATTACAAGCAACAGGAAATCAGATATATTGCCCTCAAACTTCTTTGCCTATTGTTACCAATATGTCGATTACAGATCCAGATGATGTTGGAATTGCTGCTATGTACATTCAAATTTCTTCCGGTTATGTTTTTGGACAAGATGTGCTAACTCTAACCGGTATTCATCCCACAATAACTTCTTCTTGGAATGCAACGGAAGGAAAATTAACCTTGAGCGGAATAAGTGGCGATCCTACTTACTTACAATTTAAAGCGGCTATTGAATCGGTGGTTTTTACCAATACAGCATTAAATCCAAGCGGGCAACGTATATTTTCAATTACTATCGGGCAAGCAAATTATTTAGAATCAACAAATCATTACTATCAATATATTCCAAATACTGGAATTAGTTGGACAAACGCTAAAAATGCTGCTGCCGCATCAACTTATTATGGTTTACAAGGTTATTTAGCTACAATTACTACTGTTGAAGAAGTTCAAATATCTGGCATCCAGGTTACTGGAGCAGGTTGGATTGGTGGTTCAGATGAAGCAAATGAAGGTGTTTGGAAATGGGTTACTGGACCAGAATTGGGTACTACTTTTTGGAATGGTGGTATAAATGGGAGTTCTCCAAATTTTGCTTTTTGGAATGCTAACGAACCTAACAACCAAGGTGATGAAGATTATGCTCATGTTACTGCACCAGGTGTAGGACAACCTGGATCTTGGAATGATATGACTAATTTTGGTGCCTCTGGAGGAGATTATCAACCGAAAGGATATATTGTTGAATATGGCGGAATGCCTGGCGATCCTATTTTGCAGATTTCTACAACTTCTATAATCACAATTCCTATTATATCTAACCCATTAGGCGCAAATAGATGTGGTTCAGGTTCAGTTTTACTTCAAGCCACATCAAATATTGGAAGCTGTAATTGGTACACTACACCAACTGGAGGAACGCCAATTTTTTCAGGAAATTCATTCACCACTCCAGTATTAAATACAACAACTAACTATTACGTCGATGCTTTTCCAATAGGTTGCAGTTTGGGAAATAGGTTGCAAGTTACTGCAACTATAATTGAGGTTCCCGTAATTAGTTTTACAACTCCAAATCCTGTTTGCCAAAACACCAACATCACAATTCAAGCGAATACAACAATAGGTACAATAAATTGGTATGATTCTAATACAAGTTTGACACCAATTTTTACAGGAACTTCTTTTACCACGCCTAACTTAAACACCTCTACTACTTATTACATTGAAGCTGTAAGCAATGGTTGTTTATCAAACAGAGTTGCAATTTCAGTTCAGGTTCTTCCAGCTCCAATTGTGGTTGACGAAACGATTATTTTTTGTAAGAATACATCTGTTACGCTCCAATCTGGAATTTCAGGTGGTACTTATTTATGGTCCACAGGAGCCATTACTCAAAATTGTTCTGTTGGTTCAGCGGGAACTTATTCAGTAATAATAACAACTCCTCTAAATTGTAATTTAACGAAGAATTTTACAGTTATTGAAAATACGGCACCAGAAATTACTTTTATAAAAGTGGAAGGATTAACCGCCGAAATAAGTATTACAGGAACAGGAATTTATGAATATTCTTTAGATAATATTCATTTTCAGAGTTCTAATGTTTTTAATTTTACAGCGGGAGGCGTTTATACTTGTTATGTTAAAGAAATAGGAACAAATTGTGGGTTCGATTATAAAATTTTTGTAGTAATTGATTATCCAAAGTTTTTTACACCAAATGCGGATGGATTTAACGATTATTGGAAAGTAAACGGCATGCACTTATTTCCTGATGCAAAAATCGCTATTTTTGATAGATATGGGCAACTAATTACAGTATTAAATACAAAAAACCTATATTGGGATGGTAAACTAAATGGTGAAAATGTTTCGTCTTCGGATTATTGGTTTGTAGCTAATTTAGGGAATAATACTCCTGAAATAAAAGGTCATTTTACATTAAAAAGATAATTTTTCTATTGTATTTTATTTTTAATTTCATTTAAAATATAAATATAATCTTCTTGGTTTTTTATAAAATCTAAATCAGAAATATCGATAATTAATACATTGATATCGGTTTGCGATTTTATATATTCTAAATAGCCTTGGTTTATTTTTTCTAAATAATTAGAGGTAATATCTTGTTCATAACTCCTTCCCCGTTTTTTTATGTTAGCCAATAATCGATCAGTATTTTGGTATAAATAGACATATAAATCAGGCTTTGGCATTTCTTTATAAATTATGTCAAACATGGTTTTGTACAAACGAAATTCATCTTCTTGCAAGGTAACTTTTGCAAAAATTTGCGATTTAAAAATATGATAATCGGCCACAACAAAATCCTTAAACAAATCAAATTGTGCCAAATCATCAGATAATTGTTGGTACCTATCTGCTAAAAATGACATTTCTAAAGGAAAAGCATAGCGATTTTGATCTTTATAAAATTTAGGTAAAAACGGATTGTCAGCAAATCTTTCTAAAATTATTTTTGCATTACAATCTTCCGCTATTTTTGTGGCCAAAGTTGTTTTTCCAGCTCCAATATTTCCTTCAATTGCAATATAGTTTAGTTGTTTTAATGCTAATTGATGCGTTGGGGTTTGTATATTTCCAATCTCTTTAATTGCAGAAGTGTCTTCACAACAATTAAGCAATTCAGAAATGGTTTTGTTGAGTTTTGGGTGGTACCATTTTGGGGCAATATCATTCATTGGAAACAAAACAAATTTTCTGTTTTGTAAGTGAATGTGTGGAATCTTTAAATTTTCAGTTTCAATAATTTCATCGTTAAAAGAAATAATATCAATATCTATATTTCTCGACTCGTACTGCTCAGTATTTTTTCTAATTCGACCTAGTTTTTTTTCTAATTTAATAATATTACTTAGTATTTTTTGCGCTGATTTATGAGAATGAATCGTAATAGCACAATTATAAAACACATCCCCTACAAATCCCCAAGCTGGCGTTTCGTAAACTTTTGAAACTTCTACTACTGTAGCAATTGTGTTATGTATAGCCAAAATGCAGGTCTCCAAATTTTCTAATTTGTGACCCATATTTGTTCCTAAAGAAAGTAGTATTGTATTTTGTGACTTCATATTTTATAAAACAAATCTGGCTTTTACCAGTGTTTTTTTATTTTAACAAATTAACAAACAATTTTACATTTTTATTCTACAAAAGGTGAATATTTTTAATGATGAATTTTTTTATTAAAAATTACAGATTTGTTTTTTTTTCCACACAACTATTTTTTTTCATAATTTGTTCTAAATAAATTAAATAGATTCCATTTTTTTTAATTTTAATGTAACATTTTGTTTTAAATTACTACATATGTGTAAATAATATAATTAATATGAATTTTATAAAGAATGTATTTGCAACAATTGTAGGGTTATTTTTGTTTGTTTTATTAAGTTTTTTCTTTCTGATAGGGCTTGGCGCTATAGTTGGTAGTGGAGAAGATGAGATAAAAGTTAAAGAGAATTCGGTAATCCAGTTAGATTTGGCTAAAATTAATTTTGATTATGCTGGTAAATATGAGTCGGACAGCCCTTTTAGTAATTTGTTTTTTGGAAAAGACAAAGTTGGTTTTATAGAAGTTTTAAAAGCAATTGATGCAGCAAAAACTGATGATAAAATTAAAGGTATAACTATTGTAAATAATGAATCTAATTTAGGATTGGCACAAAGTAAAGAGCTTAGAGACAAATTAGAAGATTTTAAAAAATCGAAAAAATTTGTAATGGCTTATGCTACTATTTTTTCTCAAAAAGAATATTATATTAGTTCTGTTGCAGATGCCATTTATTTAAATCCTTCAGGAGAAATGGAGTTTAAAGGATTAGGAACAGAAATGTTATTTTATAAAAATTTCCAAGATCAAACAGGTTTGAAAATGGAAATTATTCGTCACGGAAAATTTAAAAGTGCAGTAGAACCTTTTTTAGCCCAAGAAATTAGTAAAGAAAATAGAGAGCAAGTAACCGTTTTATTACAATCTGTATGGGATAATATTGTTTCAGATATTGCTAAAAACAGAAACGTTTCAGTAAATCAATTGAATGCAATTGCTACTGATCTATTAGCAAGAACCCCAGAAATGGCTTTGCAACAAAAATTAATAGATAAAGTTGCTTATGAAGATGAGTTTAATGATGCTTTAAAAACTAAATTAAAAGTAGCTAAAGACGATGAAATTGAGTCGGTTTCAATTTCAGATTATGTGGCTACTTCAACATTAAATTCTGAAGATTATACAAAAGATGATATTATTGCTGTAATTTATGCCCAAGGCGAAATTAATGGAGGAGAAGGCGATGTGGATTATATTGGGGAAGTTTCAATCAACCGTTCTTTAAAAGAGGCTAGAGAAGATGATGATGTAAAAGCAGTGGTACTTAGAGTGGATAGTCCGGGCGGAAGCGCTTTGGTTTCAGATTTAATTTGGAGAGAAATTGAATTGACTAAAAAAGTAAAACCCGTTGTGGTTTCTATGGGTAATTTAGCGGCTTCTGGAGGCTATTATATAGCTTGTAATGCCAATACTATTTTTGCAGAACCTACTACAATTACAGGATCTATTGGTGTGTTTGGAATGTTGCCAAACGTACACGGATTTACCACAAAATATGGCGTAAATGCAGAACAAGTACAAACGCATAAAAATGCAGTTGGTTACAGTATTTTCGAACCTATCTCGGAAGAATACAAAACGATTGCTTTAGAAGGTGTTGATCGTGTTTATAAAACTTTCATAAATCGTGTGGCAATAGGAAGAAAAATGACTTTTGATCAAGTAGATGCTATTGCCCAAGGAAGGGTTTGGACTGGAACTGACGCTATAAAAAACGGATTAGTTGATAAGCTAGGAAATTTAGATGCAGCAATTGCTCATGCCGCTATTTTAGGAAAAACAAAAAGTTACAGAACGGAGAATTACCCAGAATATAAAAAAGATTTTGATGAGATTTTAGAAGCTTTTGCGGGAGCAAGTATTTACAAATCTAGAGAAACTTTGATGAAAGAAGAACTAGGTGAAGAAAATTATAATTTACTAAAAAAAGCTAAATTAATGCAAAACAGAAAAGGAGTACAAATGTTAATGCCTTTTGATTTGAATTTATAGTTTACTATATCTAATAACTTTTTAAATAAAATAAAAAAACGCCATTCTTAAAAGTCTGGCGTTTTTTTAAGCATTAATCAAGTTTTATATTTTTAAAATTATCCTAAAAAGGGATAACTAAAATGTTCTGGTGTAACAAAAGTTTCTTTTATTGTTCTTGGAGAAACCCAACGCAATAAGTTTTGTGCCGAACCTGCTTTATCATTTGTTCCTGACGCTCTTGCGCCACCAAATGGTTGCATTCCTACAACAGCACCTGTTGGCTTGTCGTTAATATAGAAGTTACCTGCTGCATTTTGCAACGCCACAGTTGCCTCTTCTATCGCATATCTATCAGTGCTTATAACAGCTCCAGTTAAAGCATATTCAGAAGTTTGGTCAACTAAAATTAATGTTTCAGCCCATTTCGCATCTTCATATACATATATTGTAATTACGGGTCCGAAAAGTTCTGTTTCCATTGTAGCGTATTTCGGATTTGAAGTTAAAATAACAGTTGGCTCAATAAAATAGCCTTTAGATTTATCATAATTTCCACCAATAATAACTTCTGCATCGGTATCTTTTTTAGCTTGGTCTATAAAACGGGCTAATTTATCAAATGAACCTTCATGAATTACAGCAGTTACAAAGTTTGAAAAATCTTCTGGCGAACCCATTTTCATTGCATTCACGTCTGTAATCAATTGTTCCTTTACTGACGGCCACATAGATTGTGGAATGTAAGCTCTTGAAGCTGCCGAACATTTTTGACCTTGAAATTCAAAAGCACCACGAGTAATAGCAGTAGTTACTTGTTTTACATTTGCCGATGGATGTGCAATGATAAAATCTTTTCCACCAGTTTCTCCAACAATTCTTGGATACGTTTTGTAGTTGTGAATGTTTTCTCCGATTTTTTTCCAAATTTCTTTGAAAATAAATGTGGAACCCGTATAATGAATTCCTACAAAATCTGGTGAAGCCAAAACAGTATCTGTAATCATAACCGGATCTCCAAAAACAACATTAATTACACCGTCTGGTACGCCGGCTTCTTTAAATACATCTATAATAATTTTTGCAGAAAATACTTGACTATCACTTGGTTTCCATACCACAACATTACCCATTAAAGCTGCACTTGCTGGTAAATTTGCAGCAATTGCTGTAAAATTAAAAGGCGTAACTGCATAAACAAATCCTTCTAATGGTCTATATTCTACTCTGTTCCACATATCGGAATTAGAGGCAGGTTGGTCTGCATAAATTTGCGTCATAAATTCTACGTTGAAACGTAAAAAGTCAATTAATTCACAAGAAGCATCTATTTCTGCTTGATGTATCGTTTTAGATTGCGCAATCATGGTTGCAGCATTTATTTTTGCTCGGTAAGGTCCAGCGATTAATTCAGCTGCTTTTAAAAAGATAGCGGCACGTTGTTCCCAAGCCATGTTTGCCCATTTTGTTCTGCTTTCTAAAGCATTTGCAATGGCTTTTTCTACATGAGATTTTTCAGCTAAATGATAGGTTCCAACAACGTGTTGGTGATCATGTGGTGCCGACATATTTCTAGTGTTTCCTGTGAAAATTTCTTCGGAACCAATGTGTAATGGCACATCAATTTTCGAATTCCACATGGTTTGGTATGCTTTTAAAACACTTATTTTTTCTGGAGAATTTGGCGCGTAGCTTTTAACAGGCTCGTTCACCGCTTTCGGTATATTAAAAAATCCTTTTAACATTTATTAGATTATTAGATTATTAGACAAATTAGATTTTTAGATAAAAAACGTAAACAAAAGTACAAAGGATTAATTGAATTCTAAAATAAATTATTGGCTTCGAAAGTTTGGGTTAAGTTTAATTAACCGCAAAAGGAACAATTAATTTAAAAGTAGGAATTTGCACCTTGAAAATGGTATTGTTTGAAAAATTCGCCAGGGTATAAAACCCATTCATAGCGCCTACAGCTCCTTTTAACATACATCCCGACGAATACATATATTTTTCTCCAGGAACAATAATAGGAGTTTGTCCCACTACGCCTTCGCCTTCTACAGTTTCAGTTTCATTTAACGAATCGAAAATATCCCAATGACGGGTTTGTAATTGGACAACATCTGAACTTAAATTTTCAATAGTAATTTGATAAGAAAAGGCATAGAGCATTTGATACGCTTTATAATAAGTACCTTCGTAGCTTGTTATGACCGAAATTTTAATATTACTTGTAATTTGAGTAACCATTTGTAATTTCTATTAAATAAAAGTTATTGAATTAGCACAGAAATTAATTCTTAATTTCTGTGCTATTCGCTCTTCCTATACCTATAATTCTATCATAGCGTTCGGCGCCACCTCGGTAATATACTAAAACAATATACTCATTTTCGGTTTGATAAAAATTTCCGTCAATGGCATTTTGTTCATCAATTTGACCATTATTATTTACTAAAGTGTATTGATAATTAGTAAATCCTTGTTTTAACAAAATAGGTTTTTCAAATGTTTTGGTTTCCGAATTGTATTCCATTTTAAATTCATCTAAAATTTGATAATTGTTAAACATTCCAGTAACATAAATTGATTTTTCTAAAGGATTTATATCTGAGGCCAAACCAAAGTAAACCCAAGTATAATCTGCTTCAATTGTATTTTGTGTCGCATTTAAATTATTTACAAAAAAGTTCCCATTAACATCAGGAAAATAGGTGTAAATTTTATTTTTTCTTTCTTCATTTGTATATAAAATGGTATTGTAAACATCTCCGGAAGTCACTTTAAAAACCGAGTTAGAAGCGCCACGAATATTTTTATTTTCGAAATTTAAATATTCATTTCCTGCCCAAAATTGAGTTTCTTTATTGTATCTGTATATGAGTTGTGTGCCAATAGTATATTGTGGTTTGATATTATGAATAGCCGAATTTAATTTTCCATTTTGAAAAATAGAAACTTTTACGTTTTCTTTTGGGTTTTGTAATGGTTTGTCTTTATAATCGATAAAAAACTCAATATTTTGTTTTTTATTAACGGTTTCCATATCTCGAGATCGTCTGATTGTTATGCCTACAGCTGTATTATCTTCGTAAATAATGAATTTTTTTGAAAACACAATTTCTTGATCTTCATCGAAAATTTTTACAATATAATTACCGCTTTTAATAATTTGATTGAATTTATTTGGAAAACTCAAAGTATAATGGGAATAAATTTGCAAACAATTTAACGAGTTTTGATAATTTTGAATGCGTTGGTTGTCTAAACCATTTAAATATTCATTTTTAAGCAATTGACTCGGTGTCCAATCGTAATTGTATTGTTCAATCGTATAAAAATAATCCGCTTCGTTACCGTATAAATCATCAAATTGCAAATCGAAATTTTCTCCTAATCCAAAAAACGGAATTGTATTGTTTACATTTTGCGAAAAAGTAATCGTTTTTATATTGTAAGGCGGCACTATTTCTTTTTCTTGTGAAAATACGAAAGTGGCAGCCAATAGGGTAAAGATATTTAATAATTGCTTCATAGATTTTACTTTAAATCATAAAGATATAAAAACTAATCTTAATATAATTATTTATAAACCACAGGAATAATTTCACCTTTTGCCAAACAATATTTTTCTACTAAATCTTCGGGTATTGTGTTTGTATAATCTACTTCTTCTACACGGAAACCAATGCTTCTTAATTTGTCAAAATAATCTCTTCCATATACGCGAACGTGGTCATATTGCCCAAAAATTTTAGCACGCTCTTTTTGATCGGTAATCGAATCATCTGAAAAAGTAACGTCTCTTTTTAAATCCTGTGGAATTTGAAAAATTCCCATTCCGCCTGGTTTCATAACTCTATACAATTCTTGCATTGCTTTGGTGTCATCAGGAATGTGTTCTAAAACGTGATTGCACAAAATAATGTCGTAAGTATTATCTTGAAAAGGTAAATTACAAATATCTGCTTTTACATCAGCCAATGGCGAAAGTAAATCGGTAGTAGTGTAATCTAAATTAGTTTGTTTTTTAAAGCGTTTGTAAAATTCTTGTTCAGGTGCAAAATGTAGTACTTTTATTTTTTCTGTTGCCTTGAAAAAGTTGGTTTCATTTTGAAGATATAACCATAATAAACGGTGTCTTTCTAAAGATAAAGTACTGGGAGACAATACGTTGTTTCTTTGAGTTCCGTAACCGTAAGGCAAAAACATCTTGAAACTGTTTCCATCAATTGGATCCGTAAATTTATTTCCTTTTAAAAGAAACGCAATAATTGGTCGTGCCACAATACTCAATCTTATTAAGATAGGACGCGGAATGGTATTCAGTATAAATTTGAAAATTCTTTTCATTTTTTTTTTATGTTGAACTCTTCAAGAGTTATGACATCATTTAAAGTCTTTAATCTAAGTAAACTTTTATAAAACTAACGGCATGCATCTTAAGTCATCTTCTTCGTTACTAACTATTCCAAGCGCTTCATAAATATAAGCGAAAGTGGAAAGCAATTCTGGTTTTCCGTTTACTATGGCTACATCATGTTCAAAGTGTGCGGAAGGTTTGTTGTCGGCTGTTGTGATTGTCCATCCATCTTTGTGTTGAACGATGTTTTTGGTGCCTAAATTTATCATTGGTTCGATGGCAATTACCATTCCGTTGACTAATTTTTTTCCATGCCCACGTTTGCCGTAATTAGCAACTTCTGGCTCTTCATGCATTTTTCTGCCTAAACCATGTCCGCATAATTCACGAACTACGCCATAACCATGACTTTCACAATACGTTTGAATGGCATATCCAATATCTTCCACACGATTGCCTACTTTTGTTTCTCTAATGCCTATATATAAGGATTCTTTGGTAATTTGAAGTAGTTTTTTGGTTGCCTCAGCTACTTCTCCCACTTCAAAAGTATAGGCGTGGTCTCCGTAAAATCCGTTTTTTAACGTACCGCAATCAACTGAAATAATATCGCCATCTTGTAAAGGAATATTATTTGGAATGCCATGAACTACTTGTGTATTTGGGCTCATACATAACGAATTTGGAAAACCATACATACCTTTAAATGCTGGCTCTGCGCCGTGGTCGCGAATAAATTGTTCTGCTAATTTATCTAAATATAGTGTGGTAACTCCGGGTTTTATTTCCTTTGCAATCATGCCTAAAGTTTTGGAAACAATTAGGGCACTTTCGCGCATTAATTCTATTTCTTCTGCAGTTTTTATTATAATCATCTTCTTGATATTGAGACTGCAAAAGTAAATAATTAATTTGGATTGGCTATTGTTTTATATAAATCCGCATTTGAAATGTAAAACCTGTTTTCAATTAAAATTTTTGACAATTGTGCTAAAACTAAATTGTTTTCACGTGTATTTATTAAAAATAAAGAACTTTCTCCCATTTGAAAAAGTCGCTCTTCCGAGTTTTGTATGGCTGAATTATCTTTTAAAATTATTCTTTCTTTAGTTCGAGTTTTTCGGCAAAATAGTCACAAAAATCGGTCATAGCACTTGCCATTTTTTCATCGCCCGTGGCGCGTTGAAATGTATCTGTCATAGCTACTAAAGTTTGATGGAAAAATATTTTCATTTCATCAACCGGCATGTCTTTTGTCCATAAATCAATACGAAGGGTTTCTTTTGCTTTCGCATCCCAAATGGATAACAAAACTGTTTTAGCTTCTTCGTTATTTACGCCGCCGTCTTGTGCTGACCAAGTTAATTTTTCCGGTACATTATTTTGGTCTAAGTCTATAATTACTTTTATTTCTGATGTTTTGCTCATTTTTTTGGGTAAAAGGTTTTGGGTAAAGGGTTTAAAGTGAAAAATAACAGTATTTTACTTACTGTTTTTTTGGTTTGTATTTCGATTTGTTAAAAATCGTAGTTGGTTCTGTTTTTAATAATTGGTCTAAAGTTACCTCGTTATTTTCCATGTAACTTTTTACAATTTGCCAACCTAACCACTGGCCAATTCTTCCGGGTGATTCTCTATCTATTTCCAAATAGAATTTAGTAAATGGTGCATCTTCAATAAAACGTTGGTAATTTTTTATGTTGTTATCATAAAGTAATTTTTCGTCAACTAAATAACTCCACATTTGAAATTCATTTTCTATACAGAATTTTTCTTGCAGTTCTGTATATCCAATTTTTTGATAATTAGGCGTTTCAGGAAGTAAAAGATCTTTTAAATAATGTAATTTTCCATAATAAATCATTTCACTAATTAAAGTTTTGTCTTGTGAAGGTACAATTTTTCTATACGCAAAATTAGTTACTAAATCCGGTAATATTTGATGCGGTTCTAAGTTGGCTTTCTGATATTCGGAAAATGGTTCATAAAATTTATGATTTTTTCCTAAATAGGTATCTAAAGAAATTAAGATTAAATCGTTGGTGTAAAATGCTTTTTTATCAATTAAAACTTCATTAACCAATGTAATTACTCTTGGTGTTTTTTCTTCAGGAAAATAATATTTAATGCGTGAAACCAGCATCTCTAAACCATTTTCTAATTTTGAATTATCTGGAAATTGTTTCGAAACTTCTGCATTTAATTCTTTAAAAATAGGATCATTTAGTTTGGCATACCAAATTGAATCTGGAAATTGCGATGGAAATAAAAATGGATATTGTTTTTTTAAATCGGGTAAAGTTTTTGGAGTAGCCGCCGCATAAGATTTATCGAAACGTTCAATATCTAAATCTATTGTTTTTTTGATATCTACAATTTCAATGGCATCATTTTTTTTACATTGTAGGAAGCAAAAAACTGAAATTAGCAAGAAGATTAATTTTTTCATCGTATGAAATTTACTATTTTTATCAAAAATTACTGAACTGCAAATATATAATTATATACCTAAATTTTTTATTTAAATTATGTCAAATAAAACAACGCTAAATTTAGAAGGAATTCAAACATATATTGTCAATTGGTTGAAAACTTATGCAGAAAATTCTGGTGTAAAAGGTTTTGTTATTGGAATTTCTGGTGGAATTGACAGCGCCTTAACCTCAACATTATGCGCACAAACGGGTTTTCCGGTGTTATGTGTGGAAATGCCAATTCATCAAGCAGAAAGTCACGTAAACAGAGCGAACGAACATATAAATCAATTAAAATCGCGTTTTCCGAATGTATTTAATGAAAGAGTTGATTTAACTCCGAGTTTTGAAACGTTTAAAAATAGCGTGCCAACTATTGAAAACTCTGCAGCTTTAGCTTTAACATTAGCCAATACAAGAGCGCGTTTGCGAATGACAACTTTGTATTACTTAGCAGGAATTCACGGTTTTTTAGTTGCAGGAACAGGAAATAAAGTTGAAGACTTTGGCGTTGGATTTTATACAAAATATGGTGATGGCGGCGTAGATATAAGTCCGATTGCCGATTTAATGAAAAGCGAAGTAAGACAATTAGCTAAATTTGTAGGTGTTCCTGATAGTATTTTAATTGCTAAACCAACGGATGGACTTTTTGGTGATGATAGAAGCGACGAAGACCAATTAGGCGCTTCGTATGTCGAGTTAGAGTGGGCGATGGAAGCAATGGAAAATGAAAAAACTATTGAAAATTTTGAAGGAAGAGAAGCAGAAGTTTTTAAAATTTATCAACGCTTAAATAAAATAAACCAACATAAAATGCAACCCATTCCAGTTTGTGAAATTCCAAAATCTTTGAAAAACTAAAAGGTTAGTTTAAAATCGAGCTAAAACCCGACCTAAATTTTTTGCGATTACAGAAGTTAGCGACAAATAATCTTTGATTGTTGTTAGAATTTCTGAATTATCAATAGTAACATCTGCAGTAATATTGTTTTTATTTTCTTCAATAATGCGGTTTAGCAAATACCAACGGTAAGACAAAATGGTTTCATTAACACTTTGTGCTAAATTAATGTTTTTATCTTCTACTACAATTTTTCTACTTTCCCATTTGTGTAAAATGTCTCTTTCTTCAAGCATTAAAATTGAAGTAATTTTATTGGCTATTTCAGGCGAAGTTTGCGAAATGTATTTGTCAATTTCAAATTCGATATTTTGATTATAATAATTAATAATATCGGTGTAAATGGTTTTAAACATTGGATTTGACAACTCAATTTCATCTTCTTGAAGTGCCAAATATATTTTTTCGTAGACTTTATATGAATTGGTTTCTTTTTCTTCTATACTGTTTCCAGCTTCGTCTTTCGATAAAAATGTTTCTGTAAAGTCATCCGTTTTAGAACCGTTAATTAATAATATTTCAATAATTTTTTGTTCTAACTCGTATAAAATATCAATTTTTTCGGGTTTAAAATCAGCATTATTTTTATGAACTTCAAATGCTTTTTTCTCTTCGGTGTATTTTTTATTGGCTTCAGAAATATCTTTCTTGAGCATTTGGGCTAATGTATTATACAATACATCTTCCGAAATATCCATAATGCGCGAACACTCTTTTATGTATACTTCGCGTTTAATTTGGTCTGAAATTTTAGAAATACTTTGTACCATATCTCTAATTAATTCTGCTTTTTTTATAGGGTCGTTATTGGCTTCTTTAACTAATAAATCAGCTTTAAACTGAATAAAATCTTTCGAATTTTCGTCTAAATATTGTTTTAAAACCTCATAGGAATTGTTTTTGGCAAAACTATCTGGATCCTCTCCGTCAGGGAAACTGCAAACTTTTACGTTCATTCCAGCTTCCAAAATCAAATCAATTCCACGTATTGAAGCGCGTAAACCTGCAGCATCACCATCAAAAAGCACGGTGATATTATTGGTTAATCGGTTTACTAAACGAATTTGGTCTGCTGTTAGTGCCGTTCCAGAAGAAGCAACAACATTTTCAATCCCACTTTGATTGAATTGAATCACATCGGTATAACCTTCTACCAAATAGCAATTGTCTTGTTTAGCAATAGCTTGCTTGGCTTGAAAAATGCCGTATAAAACTTTACTTTTATGATAAATTTCACTTTCTGGCGAATTTAAATATTTGGCTGCTTTTTTATCGTTAGTTAAAATCCTACCACCAAAACCCAAAACGCGGCCACTCATACTTTGGATAGGAAACATGACACGACCTTTAAATCGGTCAAATGTTTTTTCATCTTCTTGTTTTACAATGGTTAAACCAGTTTTTTCTAAATATTCTAATTTGTATGCTTTTCCTAAAGCTTCTTTGGTAAATGCATCCCAAACATCAGGAGAATATCCCAATTGAAACTTCTCTATAGTGTCTTTTGTAAATCCTCTTTCTTTGAAATAAGACAAACCAATTGCTTGTCCTTCATCGGTATTGAGCATCGTTTTATGAAAATAATCTCTAGCAAATTCTGAGACCAAATACATACTTTCTTTTTCGTTGGCTTGCTCTATATCTTCATTAGAAACAATAGTTTCTTCTACTTCAATTCCGTATTTGTTTGCCAAATATTTAATGGCTTCAGGATACGTAAAATGTTCGTGTTCCATTAAGAAAGTAACCGAATTTCCGCCTTTTCCAGAACTAAAATCTTTCCAAATTTGCTTCACTGGCGATACCATAAAGGAAGGCGATTTTTCGTTCACAAACGGCGAAAGTCCTTTCATGTTACTTCCAGAACGTTTGAGTTGTACGAAATCACCAATGACTTCCTCTACACGAGCTTGGTCAAATACTTTTTCTATGGTTTCTTTTGATATCAAAATATATTGTGATAATTTGAAAATGAGGTAATTTGAAAATTCAAAGTTTGTAAAAATACACATTATTAAATTAAAACAAAAAACCTACAAGAAATTTCCTTGTAGGTTTTGAAAAAAGCATTTTATAACTCAAATTTTATACTGATTTTTTAATTCCAATCAAAACGAATACCTAACGAAATATTGTTTTGATCTACTGGATTGTTTTTAAAGATTGGATTTAAATCATATTTTAAATATAACGAAGTTTGTTTGTAACCAATGTAAGTACTTAAACCATAAGTGAAATCGTTTACATTGAAATCGCCTTTCTGATTTTCTCTAATTCTATAACCATCTTGTTCGTATTGTATAAATTGTTTCGTGTTGGAATTGACACCTACAAAACCACCAATTCCAAAACGCGCTCCTGTATGAGATTTGAATATTTTTTTGTCATCCACCATTTTAGTTTTTGAAAAATCAAATTCCAGATGCATTGGTATTACAAAATATACGTTTCTAAAGAAAGTTCTGTTACTTTTTGTCTCCACACCAGCATCAACTAAAACGGTTTGATTATTTATGTCAGCAAAAACTCTGTTGTCTGTTGCGCGAAGAAAATTATACATAAATCCAACTCCATATTTTAAATGAATTAAATTACTGTTGTTTGATAAACGCGTATTCCAAGTAACACCCCATTCTGCAAAGCCTGAACGGTTATATTTAAATTGAGAATTGGCTACCATATTATTGGTTACTAAGTTGTTGTATCCTACTGCAGATACAAACTGACTTGTGGTTCTATTCTCTGACTTGTTTTTGTCGTAGTTTTTGATTTTAAAACTAAAGCTATTTTCCTTCAAACTATCATTAGACTCTTCCTCATTTACATTTCCATTTACTAAATCACGTAAGGCTTTTTCTTGTTCGGCAATTTTAGTTTCAATGTTTTTCGCACGCTCTTCTGCAATTTTTGCTTTTGAAGTTGCGGCTTCTTCTTTAGTCATTTTGCCTAATTCTACTGCTTTGTCCAGAGCTTCTACTTCAGCTTTTAAGGCTCTTTTTTCTTCCTCTGCAATAGTTTTTATTTGAATAGCTATTTCTTTAGCTTTTTGTTCAAACGTTTTTTCTTGAGCTACTACGCTATTTACCAAAGATAGTAGCGCGATACTGATGTACAAAATGATTTTTTGCATAATTTAGGGGGTTTTAAAAGTTAGTTATAATTTCTATTTACAAATGCTGATTTTGCTTGTTTTAATTTTGTGATGGTTTTTTCTTTAAAGGTTTTATCTAATTCTGATTCTACGGCTTGTAATAATTCATTTGGATTTACTCGTAATGTGGACTTAAATGAACTAATGTTGCTTGATTTTTTCTGTCCTTGCACTTCTGCTAATAACGTTTCTGGTGTGGTGTAATTATAAGTCGGTTCTTTAATTTCTTGTTTGATTCCCTCTTTTTTAATTTCGTTCACAGTAACTACTTCTTGTTTAAGTAATACTGTTTCATAGACTTCTAATTTAGAATTTTCTTTTTGAGCTGTTTTGATAGTGGTATTTTTTTTTGTTTCGTAAGTAGTACTTGTTGTCTCGTTATTAGCCAATTCATTTTTAGATGAAACATTAATTCTTCCTAAATTTTGTTTTTGCGTTTCTGATTTTGAAGTTCCTTTAGTATTAACTATTTCTTCAGTTGCAGGCGTTATTTTTGTTTTCTCGTTTTGTTGAAAGAAAACATATCCTACACCAGTAAATAATAGAAATGTAGCTGCAATACTTAACCAAAAAAAGATTTTAGGTTGTTTTTTTTCTTCTGCAAGAGTCAACATCGCGTCTAATTTGTTCCAAGCCGTTTCGGATGGTTCAATTGTACGAAAATTGAATTTTTCTTGTATGTTTTTATTAAAATTATCTTGTTCCATTTTCTTTATTTTTTAATATTGTAATTTGAGATTGCAACATTTGTTTTGCATGTGATAACTGCGATTTTGATGTGCCCTCTGAAATATTCAATAATTTGGCAATTTCATTGTGTTTGTAACCTTCTATAACAAATAAATTAAAAACCATTTTATAACCTTCAGGCAATTTGTCAATTAAAAATTGAATGTCATCTACAGAAAAATCACCATCCATTTCGTAGTTATCTTCTGCTTCAGAATATACTATGTCTTCAATGTTTTTATGATTAAAACTGTTTTTCTTTACTCGTAAATAATCGATACATTCATGAATCATTATGCGTTTTATCCAACCTTCAAAACTGCCTTTGTGTTCAAATTTTTTCAAATTGGTAAACATTTTCATAAAGCCAGTAAGCATTACATCTTCTGCATGATGCGTGTCTTTTATATATTGTCTGCAAGTACTCAACATTTTAGATGCAAATTTGGTATACAACAAATGTTGTGCTTGGCGATTATTGGCAATCGCTTCACAAATTAGTTGTTCTTCTTCTTTATGCAATGCGATTACTTTCATAGATTTAATTAGTCAATGTGCCAATTAGTCAGTGTGCCAATTTATGTGCTTATTACTATAGACGAGAATGTTTTAAAAAAGGTTGTATGGCAATTAATCAATCCCGAAATTCGGGACAAGTTGTGCCAATTAAATAATATGTCAATTTATGTGCTTATTTCTACTGACGATTTTATAATTAAAAAGGTTGTATAAAATTGGCTAATTGAACATTGGCTAATTGGCACATTAAATTAAATCTTTCTGTCAATAACGTAATTTACCATCAAAATAAGGGAATCTTTATATATTGATTCAGGAAAATCTTGAATAAGAAGAAGTGCTTCTTGTTGAAATTGCACCATTTTTTGTTCGGCATAAGTTAAACCACCTTGATTTTTAACAAATGCAATTACTTCTTTTACTCTTTTTTTATCTTTATTGTGATTTTTTATCGAATTGATAATCCAACTTTTTTCTTTTGAAGTGCAATTGTTTATAGTGTGAATTAATGGCAAAGTCATTTTTTGTTCTTTGATGTCAATGCCTGTTGGTTTTCCGATAGCGTCTTCAGTATAATCAAATAAATCATCTTTAATTTGAAACGCCATTCCAATTAATTCACCAAATTTCCGCATTTTTTCAATAGTTTTCGCTTTTTCAGGTGCCACTGCACAAGCACCAAGCGAACAACAAGCAGCTATTAGCGTGGCCGTTTTTTGTCGAATAATTTCGTAATAAATGTCTTCTGTAATGTCTAATTTTCTGGCTTTTTCTATTTGAAGCAATTCGCCTTCGCTCATTTCTTTTACGGCTACCGAAATAATTTTTAGTAAGTCAAAATCGTTATTGTCTATGGAAAGTAATAATCCTTTGGAAAGTAAAAAATCACCTACTAATACTCCAATTTTATTTTTCCAAAGGGCATTTATAGAGAAAAAACCACGACGTTTATTGCTGTCGTCTACTACATCGTCATGCACTAAAGTTGCGGTATGTATTAGTTCTATAACCGATGCACCTCTGTATGTTCTGTCATTTACTGTGCCGCCAGAAATCATTTTGGCTGTTAAAAACACAAACATTGGTCGCATTTGTTTGCCTTTTCTGTTCACAATATAATGCGTAATACGATTTAACAATGCGACTTTTGAAGACATAGCTAATTGAAACTTTTTTTCGAAAAGTTCCATCTCGAAGGCTATTGGTTCTTTTATTTGCTCAGTAATTTTCATTACTTCAAAGATACCACACATAAAAGGATTAGAAAAATATTTTTTTACTTTAAACCTTTTTGTTAACTTTGGGTCTAATATATTGAACATTAAATTTTTAAAGATGAAAACAATAGCAAAATTTTTATTTCCAATTTTAATATTGGTTGCTTTTTCTGCTTGTGAGAAAGAGAATGAAACTACTGTAGATTCGTTAACTTCGGAAGACGCATTAGTAAGTGCTAAAATTGATATTGCAAGTGACGACATATCAAATATTACAGATCAATTATTTGACAATGTTGATGGAACTACTATTTCATATAGAGGCACAAACAATGATAACGCCGTGTTTTCAAACTGCGCTACTATTACAAGAGTACCAGCATTTGGAACGGTTATCACTCCAGGAACTCAAGTAACAAAAACCATTAATTTTGGAACTACAGGATGTCAATTAAATAATGGAAACATTGTTAAAGGGAAAATTATTATTAGTTTCGTTTACCAGCCAACAGCCGTTTCTCATACTGTAACCTATACTTTTGATAATTTTTATCACAACAATATTAAATTTGTTGGCACCAAAACATTTACTCGTTCTATGACAGCGGCTTCTGCAACATCTGCGCCACACCCTATCGTAGTAATGTTATTGGATATGACAATTACGATGCCAAGCGGAGACGTTTATACTCGTATAGGAACAAGAACAAGAGAATTAGTGGAAGGATTTAATACGCCAATGGTTTTCGCAGATAATATTTATAAAATTACAGGAAACTGGACTACTACTCATCCAAACGGAACCGTACAAACTGCAACAATTACTACTCCTTTAAGAGCTAAAATGAGTTGTTTAGTAGTAAATAAACCTTTATTGGTAATAGGAGTTATTACTTTTGTTAAAAATGGGGTAACCGCTACTTTAGATTACGGAAATGGAGATTGTGACAATACAGCCGTATTTACAATCAATGGAGTTTCTTATACAATTACTATTGGTAATTAATTGATAACATTTAATAATAAAAAAAAGAGAAGCATTTGCTTCTCTTTTTTTATGATTTATTGGCTAATTGTCCGCAAGCAGCATCAATATCTTTTCCTCTGCTTTTTCTTACTTTTACTATAATATTATTTTTTTCTAAAGCGGTAATATATTCTTTTGTGGCTTGTTCGCTGGCTTGTTGAAAATCGCCATCGTCAATTGCGTTGTATTCAATTAAGTTGACTTTACAAGGCACATATTTGCAAAATTTTACCAAGGCATCAATAGAAACTTTGTTGTCATTTATATCTTTCCAAACTACATATTCATAAGTAATTTTGCTTTTTGTTTTGGCGTACCAATATTCTAATGCTTCACGCAAATCTGTTAATGGAAAGTTTTTAGTAAATGGCATAATCTCGTTTCTAGTCGCTTCAATAGCGGAATGCAAAGAAACCGCTAAATTAAATTTGACTTCATCATCCGCCATTTTTTTAATCATTTTAGAAACTCCAGAAGTAGAAACCGTTATTCGTTTTGGCGACATCCCTAAACCTTCGTTTGATGTAATCATGTCAATCGCTTTCATTACGTTGGGGTAATTCATCAAAGGTTCGCCCATTCCCATAAAAACAATATTCGAAAGTGGTCTGTCGTAATACAATTTACTCTCGTTATCTATAGCTACAACTTGGTCGTATATTTCACCAGGTGTTAGGTTTCTCATTCGTTTTAATCTTGCAGTAGCGCAAAAATTACAATCTAAACTACATCCAACTTGACTAGAAACACAAGCAGTTGTTCTGGTTTTGGTTGGAATAAGTACGCTTTCAACAATTAAATCATCATGTAAACGCACTGCATTCTTAACTGTTCCGTCTTCGCTACGTTGCATCGTATCCACTTTTACATGATTAATTACGAAATTAGCTTCTAACATAACACGAGTTTCTTTCGAAACATTGGTCATACTATCAAAGGAATGCGCACTTTTGCTCCACAACCATTCGTAAATTTGATTGCCACGAAAGGCTTTATCGCCATTACTAACAAAGAAATCTCTTAATTGCTCTTTAGATAAAGCGCGTATGTCTTTTTTTTCTGCTTGCATGTGGCAAAAGTACTACTAATGTGCCAATTAATCAATTAGTCAATAAACAATTAGTTTATGTGCCAATAAAAATTGATTTTATTATTTTTAGAAATTTCTTTAATCGGTATTTAAACGATTGGAATTTGTACTTTTGTACTTTGAAATTTAAACAAATATGCACTTTATATCAGAAGATTTAGAAAATTACGTCGCCAATCATTCGCAACAGGAACCAGAATTATTGGTGCAATTGAATAAAGAAACCCACCAGAAAATTTTGCAACCTAGAATGCTAAGTGGCCATTTTCAAGGAAGGGTTTTAAGTATGTTGTCTAAAATAATAAATCCTAAATCTATTTTAGAAATTGGAACTTACTCGGGTTACGCCGCTTTATGTTTGGCAGAAGGTTTACAAGAAAACGGAACGTTAGATACAATTGATATAAACGAAGAATTAGAAGAAATTCAAAAAAAATATTTTGATTTATCTGAATATTCCAATCAAATTGTGCAACATATTGGTGATGCCATTGAAATTATTCCAATTTTAAATAAAAAATTCGATTTGGTTTTTATTGATGCAGATAAAGAAAATTACATTAATTATTTTCATTTAATTGTGCCTTTGATGAACAAAGGTGGTATAATTTTATCTGACAACGTATTATGGAGCGGAAAGGTTTTAGAAGAAATAAAAATTAACGACAAAAGCACACAAATTTTACTTGATTATAATAAAATTATTAATGAAGATTCTCGTGTAGAAACAGTTTTATTGCCTATCCGAGACGGTTTGACGGTTACTCGTGTGTTGTAGGGTTTTTGAATTTTAAAAAATAGGATTCATAATATTTATAAGATAAATGAGCCATAATAATGGTCAAAAAAATAATTGAAAATGTATAGCTAATAACATACAGATTTTCTGCTATTTTATTTCCAATTTGTAACTTTATATATATTATACCTACAATTTGCATTGCAATTGCATGAAACATATAAATCCCGTAAGATATTGTGCCTAAATATTTTAAGGTTCGGTTTTCTAAAATATAAATTGGTTTTTTTGAAAGAACTGTTAAAAATAGACCAAACAATATCATGCTAAAAATATAATATTGATTTTCGTTGAAGTTGTTTTTAAACAAATTGCTTAAAAGATATATTAAGATTATTAAATAAATTAATTTAGAAAATAATTTATTAAAATTTGTTTTTTCAAAAAATACTGAACAAAGCCCACTAAATGTAAAAAAGAAAAAATACATTTTATATGTTGTCATTAAAGGAAACACATTACTAATAAAAAGAGGTAAATAAACCACAGTTAATAATATTAAAGTAGTTTTGATTTTCGATTTTGGCAAGAAATAAAATAAAGGTGCAATTACAATGTAAAATTGTTCTTCAATTCCAATAGACCAAAGGATTTCTAGAATTCCACCAGGCGAATAAGTTAAAAAAATATTTGAAAAAAAGGTTGTTGAGAGCATTATTCCCTCTAGAATATTATATGAATTTTCGAATTGAAAACCCAACTTTGGTAAAATAATTAGATAGTGTATAAAACCGTAAATTAATACTAAATAATACAGAGGAAAAATTCTATATATTCTATTTAGAAAAAATCTTTTCAGATTAATAGAATCTGATTTTATTTTTTCACTGAATAACTGTCGGATTATTAAAAAACCACTAAGCGAAAAAAACATCCAAACACTTTCATTACCTCTCAAAAATAGAGAATAATCATTAAAATAAGGTAAATTTCTATTTGAGAAAAATTCAGGTGTATGAAAAAGCACAACTAAAGTTGCTAAAATAAATCGTAAAGATGTTAAATTAGGAATTTGGTGCATACTTTGTAAGAATTATGTTGTAAATTCTATAAAATAAAACACCTACTAAACTACCAAAAACAAATCCTGAAATTATATCTAAAGGAAAGTGAAGCCCTAAATAAATTCGGCTATAAGCAAAAATTAAAGGATATAGAAAAATCAAATAAGTATATTTATAGCATTGTCTTAAAATTAAATATACAAACATCATAGCTGCAGAAGAATTAGCTGCGTGACCAGAAAAATAACTAAACGTATCGCTATCTTTTACAACTCTAATTAAGCCAATTAATGTGTCATCATTACAAGGACGAATGCGTTGTACTGAAAATTTAATTATATCTGTAATTTCATTAGTAAACGTAATTAATACGGCAACTGTTAGTATAGCTATTCCCAATTTTTTTGTTCCTAAATTTTTAAATAAAATAAAAAGTAAAATTAAAAAAAATGGAATCCAATTGATTTGTTGGGTAATTAAAAGCCAGATACCATCAAAAGGTGTAGATCCTAAATTATTAAGAAAAATAAATAATTTTTTATCTAAATGTAATAGGTAATCAAACATTACAATTGACGTTTTATTGGTCCGGTTGCATTTTCAATTTCTTCTTTGATTTCCGTTATTGGATTTGAAATGTCAACAGGATTTATATATTCTGTCATGTTTTTTTTTGCACTTGCAATTTCATCTGAAATGCCGCCAGTTAAACTTTTTAAATCAAGGCCATTTTCTTCTGTGCCTTTTTGAATTTCGTGTTTAATTTCATTGGTTGCGTTTTTTAATTGCGCCATACCTTTACCCAAAGTTCTTGCAATTTCAGGAATTTTATCTGATCCAAAAAGCATTAGAATTACAAGAATTATAAAAAATATTTCGCCTCCGCCAATACCGAACATAGTTTTGTGTTTTATGATTTACAAAGGTAATAAAAGTTATGAAATTAAAACTAAAAATTAAAGCCGTCATAACGGCTTTAATTTACTATTTTTTTTCTATTTGTTCAAATTTATCAACAAAGGCTTCTTTTGGCCAAGCATTATTAGTAACTTCTATATCTGCTGTTTCTAATTTTGGATCCAATTGAATTTTTACTACTTTTTTCTCAGTAGCAAAAACACGTTTTGCAGTTATGTTGTTTCTTCTCCAAATTTGAACTGGGAATTTATGTGTTTCTGAAGTACCATCTTCAAATTGTAATTCAACAATAATTGGCATCATTAAACTTCCTGGTTTGTCAAACTCTACTTCATAAAAGTATTTAGGATTTTTTAATGCTGCTTTTTCTTCCGCACTATAATTTTTGTTTAAGTACTCATTTAAAGCCATTACTTTTTCTGTTTCAAGTGCTGTTTTTGATTCTGGTTTCAATTCTGTACTTTCACTATTTACTAAGTAAATCATTGGTCCGCCGTTAGGCATTCTTCTACCTCTTCTGTTCATAGACGTTCCGGTTTCTTTAGAAGAATCTTCTGTTACATAAAATTGTTTTACGTTTTTGATACCTAAATCTACCACATCAGTAGCATAGAACCAACCTTTCCAAAACCAATCTAAATCCACTGCAGAAGCATCTTCCATAGTTCTAAAAAAGTCTTCTGGTGTAGGGTGTTTAAATTTCCAACGGTTGGCATACGTTTTAAATGCGTGGTCAAACAATTCGTGTCCCATAATCGTTTCACGTAAAATATTTAATCCTGTTGCAGGTTTTCCGTAAGCATTTGCACCAAAATTATAAACCACATCACCATGACTCATAATAGGTTCTAAAAACTGTTGGTTTCCTTTCATATAAGGCACAATAGATTTAGCAGGACCTCTATCTGCTGGGAAATTTTTGTCAAATTCTTGTTCGGTTAAATATTCTAAAAATGTGTTTAAACCTTCATCCATCCAAGTCCATTGTCTTTCATCTGAATTTACAATCATTGGAAAAAAGTTATGTCCTATTTCGTGAATAATTACGCCTAGCATACCATATTTTACTCTGTCGCTAATTTTTCCATTTTCATCAGGACGACCGAAATTCCAACAAATCATTGGATATTCCATTCCTTGATCTTCAGCAGAAACAGAAATGGCTTTTGGATAAGGATAATCGAATGTATATTTTGAATACGTTTTCAGAGTGTGCGCTACTGCTATTGTAGATAAGTTTTCCCAAAGCGGATTGGCTTCTTTTGGATACATAGAAATGGCCATAGGTTTATTGTTTCCAACTTGAACCGCCATCGCGTCTAAAATAAATTTACGAGAACTTGAAAACCCAAAATCTCTTACATTTTCAGCTTTTAAATGCCAAGTTTTAGTGGTAGTTGCAAAACTTTTCTCTGCGGCAGTTGCTTCCGCTTGCGTTACTATTATTACTGGTTTATCAAAAGAATTTTCAGCCAATTGCCATCTTTTTTCTTGTTCAGCAGAATAGACTTCACTTCTGTTTTGTAAAACCCCAGTTCCATCTAAAATATGATCGGCTGGAACGGTGATTTTAACGTCGTAATTTCCAAAAGTTAAAGCAAATTCACTTCTTCCCCAAAATTGCATATTTTGCCAACCTTCAACATCATTATAAACGCACATTCTTGGGTAGAATTGCGCAATTACATAAATTTTATTTCCATCGGGAAACACTTCATAACCAGAACGACCATTTCCGCCATCTTTCATGTAATCGTTAATGTTGTACCACCATTTGATTGAAAAAACCACTTTTTCTCCTTTTTTTAGAGCTTTAGGCAAATCAATACGCATCATAGTATTATTGATGGTGTATTTCATAGCGTTACCTTTTTCGTCTTTAACATATTCTAAGTTAAAACCGCCATCAAAACCTTTACCCATATACGTTTTAGTAAAGTTTTCAGCTGAGGTAGCTTGCGGCATAGTTTGGCTATCAATTAGAGGTGTTTGTGAGTCTCTTCTTGCTATATTTTGGTCTAATTGCACCCATAAATAGTCTAAAGATTCAGGAGCGTTATTGTAATAGGTTACGGTTTCGCTTCCATACATTTTGGACGCTTTATCATCTAATTCTAAATTAATTTTATAATCCGCACGTTGTTGGTAATACGCAGGACCTGGAGCGCCAGAAGCAGTTCGGAACATATTAGGCGTAGCCATTTCGGCATACATTTGACTAAATTTATTGATGTCAGTATGTCCTTGTGGTTCTTTTTTTACTTCTTGAGAAAATGCTGTATGTGACGCGAAAAATAAGAAAGCAATTAATTTTAACTTTTTCATAATTATTTATATTTCAGTTTTTGGTTGGTTTCTGTATTAGTAAACAAAATGGTTTTTTTGTTACCATTAATGTTCAAATGTACTAAATTTTGTTGTTCATCAAAAATATCGGATAAAACATTATTGAAAATATCTAGTATTTTTACGTTGTCTTTACAAGGTATTTTTAAATAACAAATTACAATATTATCTTCTTGCTCTTTAGATAAAAACTGTAATGTTTGAACTTTATTATTAATTTTAATTTTTAATTTTTCCGATAAATAATTAGCAATAAAGGTGTTTGCTTCTGGTATTTCATCTTTTGTGGTAAGGTAAAAATGTTTGTTATGTTTTTTAAATAACACCTTTTCTAAATCATCAATAAATAACCTTGCTGTAATTTGAACTGCTTTTTTCTCTTTAAAATAATCTATTTGAAAAACCCCGACATAAAATTTATGAAACGTAAACGCACTCAAAAGCGCAAACAATGTCATAAGTAAAAGTATTTTAAATTTATTCATTTTTCTTTGGCTCTAATTCTGGTTTTGGAATAGTGGTATTTTCTTCTATATTTTTTTCTAGTTCAACAGGTTTTGGATAATAAGGTTGCAAATTTTTCAATTTTAAAAAATCAACTGCTAGCGCGCTCATTCTAAATGAAATTAGCGTCTTGTTTTTCGCTTTGGCGGCGGCTTTTAATTCTTCATCTTCTACGATATAAAAAACAAATCCTGACACATATTCTTCAGGAATGTGAAATTGAGTCATAATTAATTCGGAATCAAAGTTAGCGTTTATTTTATATTGTAAAAATTCTTTTCTTTCTACTTCTAATTCTGCTTTTAATTGTTTTGTTCTGCCAGAAATAGCGTTAAATAATGGGTCAATACTAAATGCAGTATTCAGACCAAATTGGCCATTAAAATCGCCAGCTGTTTTTACTCTTCTTTCAGCTGGCGTGTATTTTTTTTGTCCTTTTGGAACCAAACCTAAAGACTCAGCAGTGATGTCATCGGCATTTGTTACCATTATTTCTTTTATATGACGCGTGTAAATTTCTAGTTTTATAAAAAGTAAATCTTTACCAAAATCTTTTTTTGTAATGATGTGTTTTTTGCCAACTAAATGAATGGCGCTAAACATAATGGTGTCGTTTATTTTGGCTTTTATTTTAAAATAGCCGCCGTTTCCAGAAATTGTATTAATTTTGTTAGAAATATTTACAATTGTAATACCTTCATTGTCGTTTGTTTCAACAATGATTTTCCCTTTAATTATAGAGTCGTTTTGAGAGACTACCATTTGGGAGAGAAAAAGTAAAAATATTTGTATGTATTTTTTAATAGTAAACAGTATTTATTTTCTGTAAAAATAATATAACAAAATTACAATCGATATAAAATTTTGTTAAGAATAAAGTAAATTTATTTTAATATATGAAAAAGGCGCTTATTGCTAGTACATCAACTGTTTTTGGAGGTACTTTTTTAGATTATTTATTGCCAACTTTAATAGAACATTTTGCAACCGTATCAAATTTAGTATTTATACCTTTTGCCAGACCAGGTGGCATTTCTCACGAAGCGTATACAGAAAAAATAAAACCTTTTTTTAAACAATTGAACATAGAAGTAAAAGGAATTCATGAATTTGAAAATCCAATTGAAGCGATACAAAATGCAGAAGCTATTTTTACAGGTGGAGGCAATACGTTTGTTTTGGTAGACATGTTGTACAAATACAATTTATTAGATGCCATTCAGAAAGTTGTGGAAAAAGGAACACCATATTTAGGAACTAGTGCAGGAAGCAATATTTGCGGCCTAACGATGGGGACTACAAACGATATGCCGATTGTGTATCCTCCAAGTTTTAGAACATTAGGATTGGTTTCTTTCAATTTAAATCCGCATTATTTAGATCCTATTCAAGGTTTGAAATACATGGGAGAAACTAGAGAAACCAGAATAAACGAATTTCATCAATACAATTCGCAACCGGTTTTAGGATTAAGAGAAGGTAGTTGGTTAGAAGTTTTGGGAAATAAAATTACGTTAAAAGGAGATATAACAGCTAGATTATTTCAACAAGGCAAAGAACCAATTGAAATTGAAACTGGAACGGATTTAAGTAATTTAAAATAAAAAAGCCCCAAAAAATTTGAGGCTTTGGAGCGAAAGACGAGGGTCGAACTCGCGACATTCAGCTTGGAAGGCTGACGCTCTACCAACTGAGCTACTTTCGCATTTTATTTTGGTGAGTGCAAATATAATAGGAAAAACTGATTAATTGCAAGTTTTTTAATAAAAAATAATAAAAATCATGAAATACATACATGTAAATTATTAATTTATAATGCTTTATGGAGAAAATCACACTCAAAGAAATCAATTATTTTGACACTTTTCCAGTTAGAAGCGCTGTCTTAAGGAAAGGCAAGCCCATTGAAACTTGCTTTTTTTTAGGAGATGAGGCAATTTATACAACTCATTTTGGTCTATTTATTGAAAATAGTTTAATTGGAGTGGCTTCACTTTTTAAAACAAATAATGAAAATTTCGAGCAAAAAAATCAATTTCAATTGCGCGGAATGGCCATTTTAGAAGAGTACCAAAGTAGTGGTTTTGGCAAACTGTTGATTGAAGAAATTTTCAATTTTATCAAAATAAATCAAACAGAATTGTTGTGGTTTAATGCAAGAGAAACTACTGTGCCTTTTTATGAAAAACTGGGTTGCACCAAAAAAGGAGCGTCGTTTGAAATTCCTGAAATTGGCATCCATTTTTTAATGTATAAATATTTTGATATTTAATTTGGAATCATTTTTGAAATTGAGGTGTTATTCCAGTTTTTTTGGTAAATTTGATAAATTTGAATAGAATGAAAAAGGTTTCGCTTTTTAGTCTTGTGCTAATTGTTTCTATTGTGTCTTTTAAACTTTGTAAAAATGATGATTTTAAAGTAAGTGAAGATTATTTTGACACCATCAGAAAAATCACTATTCATGCCATTCCTGAAGCGCTATTAGCTGATAAATCAGACAGTATTAAAAGTATTTATAATGCTTTTGGTAACCACGAAATCTGGGTAGATGCGGAAAACAGAGAAGAATTAATCGTACAAATTGAAAAATCAAAATACGAAGGTTTAAATCCTCAAGATTACAATATCAATAAAATATTTCAGTTAGAAGTAAAACTAGATTCTTTGTCTTTTGACGAAAAATTAGCTTACGATATTTTGTTAACACAAACGTATGATAAACTTTGCAGTAATTATTACAGAGGAAAATTAAACCCTGATGAGGTTTATAAAAATTGGGATTTATTTGACAAGCCATTTTCTATGGCGAACCATTTGAAAGCCGCAATTTCTTCAAAAAAAGTTGCATCTTCTATTAAATATTTATTGCCAAATCATCCTATTTATACTTCGCTAAAAGAAGCGTTAGTTATAATAAATAGAATGCCTGTTAGCAATTTTGATTCGATAAAAAAAACAATAAAGTTAAAATATAACACTACTTCAATTGAAATAAAAGAAATCAAAAAACGATTGGTGTACTGGAAAGATTTAGACGAAAAAAACACAAATTATTCTTCAATTTACGATAGTTCAATGCTTGAAGCCGTTAAAAAATTTCAAGTAAGACACGGTTTATTAGCTGATGGTGTTATTGGTTATGGTACCATTAAAGCATTAAATTATAATGTAGACACACGACGTTCACAAATTATGTCTAATTTAGAGCGTTGGCGCTGGTTTTCAAGAGATTTTGGTGACCAATATTTATTAATTAATTTACCAGATTATAAATTAGATTTTATTCAAAATAACGATACAACTGCTTCGCGTAAAATCGTTTGCGGTAAACCCAAAAGAATGACGCCAATTTTGCAATCTAAGTTGTCTAATTTTGTTTTTAATCCTACTTGGACAGTTCCACCAACTATAATTAGAGAAGATTTATCAGTAGAAGCGGCAGCAAATAGAAGTTATTTCTCAAAAAATAGAATTCTCATTTATGATAGAAAAAATAATATTGTTTCTCCAACCAGTTGGAATCCTTCTAAAGCCTCAAGTTATAGGTATGTTCAAAATCATGGGTACAATAATTCGCTAGGTGTTGTAAAATTTAATTTTCCTAACCATCATTCGGTGTATTTACATGATACCAATCATAGAGATTATTTTGATTTGTCATATAGGGCACTAAGTTCGGGTTGTGTTCGGGTACAAAGCCCAGTTGATTTAGCTAAAAAAATATTAAACAAACAGGATAATGAACGATGGGCAAATGGAAATGAAATAGATTCTATCATTAAAAAAAATAAAGAACCTTATTATATCAAAATAAAAGAAGCTGTTTATGTTCACCAATTATATTGGACGAGTTGGTCAAATAATGGCAAATTGCAATTTAGAGATGATATGTATGATTTGGATAAAATGTTATACGTTAAACTAAGAAACTAATTTAGATTTATTAACGTACATTCTAGTAGGATGATAAATAAACAAAACCGATTTATCTTTTATAGTTTGAATTAATCTTGGAGCGATAGCCGTTGCCACAGCAGGACAACCCTGACTTCTACCTAAATACCCTTGTCTATTTGCTAGTTTTTTAGAAACATATTCTGCACCGTGAATCACAACGGCTCTATCTCTTGCTTTGTCGTTTAGCCCAAATTCTAGACCGTCTAATTTTAACGAAATTCCGTGGTTTCCTTTGTAGGTTTCTCCAGTTAAAAAAAAGCCCAAACTACTCTTAAATGATTCATTTTGGTTGGAAAATGATTTGGCATATTCTTTCCCAGATTTTATTCCATGAGAAACCAATGTTTGTAATATCACTTTTTTATTTAACATATCAATTACCCACATTCTTTCTTTTGTGGAAGACAAACTGAAATCGATTATCGTTAAAATATTGTTTTTTATTTTGCTTTGTGCTTCTAAAGCATCGTAACCTTCAAATGCTTTTGTAAAAACATCTAACTGAGGTAAGGAAAAATTTTCAGACTGAATTTCACAATATAGTAACTCTGCTTTTTCATTTATACTTTTTGTTTTGTTTTTTGCCATAGCAATTGGTTTCACAACATTTGTTGAAAACTCATTGTTTTTAGAAGTTGAATTCATTAGGGTCTCTTTAGCGGTAAAGCTTAATAGAAATCCTAAAATAATAAAAGGCAAAAATGTATAACGCATTGTATATGTTGTTGTTATTATTGATAAACGAACAAAGACAAATGTACTAGTATTTTTGAATTAAAAAAATATATTAGTGTTTTTTAACGATTATTTTTTACATTTTATCGGTGATTGCAATATTAATGATGAAATAAAAATTGAGAAATTTCATCTAAATAAAAAAATTAACATTTGATGATGAAACAAATTATGCATTAGTCATACTAATAAATTTTATTTACAAAATATTTCATGAAACCCTTTCAAATTCTTAGCATACTCTTCTTATCTCAAATCTCTTTTGCTCAAGAAATGGTAACACCAAATCCATTTTCGACTGTAAACAAGAAGAAGGAAATTAATACTATTAAAACAAAATATCCTATTAAGATTGACGCTACTCTTAACGAAGAGGATTGGCAAAATGTTCCAATAGCAAAAAACTTTGTAATGTTTAATCAAGATAATGGGAAACCAGAATTAAATGAACTTCGCACAGAAGTAAAAGTGCTTTACGATGATGATGCCGTTTACATAGGTGCGATTTTATATGACAATGAACCCTCTAAAATATTGAAAGAAATTTCAGAAAGAGACAATTTTGGTGTTACAGATTTTTTTGGTGTTTTTATTAATGGTTTTAATGATGGCCAGCAAGAATTTAGCTTTTTTGTAAGTGCTTCCGATGGACAAATGGATTTAGTTAGAACCACAGAAAATGAAGACACTTCATGGGATGCTATTTGGGAAAGCAAAGCGAAAATTACCGATATTGGCTGGGTAGTTGAAATGAAAATTCCGTATGCAGCACTTCGTTTTTCTGAGGAAGATAAACAAACTTGGGGGATTAACTTTTTTAGAGAAGTAAGAAGAAACCGTCAAATGTTCACATGGAATCCAGTAGATAATAGCAAAGGATTTTTTACACAACAGGCTGGTATTTTAAAGGGAATTGAAAAAATTAATACACCAACGCGTTTATTTTTGATTCCTTATTCTTCTCTTTATTTAAATAGTCTGGGTAAAGAAAAATCATTCGGAACTTTAAAAGGTGGTTTAGATTTAAAATACGGATTAACCGATGCTTTTACATTAGATATGGTTTTGATTCCCGATTTTGGTCAAACAAGATTTGATAATAAAATTTTAAATTTAGGTCCGTTTGAACAAATATTTAACGAAAACAGACCTTTTTTTACGGAAGGAACCGACTTGTTTAATAAAGGTGGTTTGTTTTATTCCAGAAGAATTGGGCAACGCCCTAGTAAATATCCTGAAATTTCAGAAACGGAGGAAGTAATTGAATTTCCGAACACAATAGATTTGGTAAATGCAGTTAAAATTTCTGGCAGAACAAATGAAGGTTTAGGAATTGGTTTTTTAAACACGGTTACTAAAAAAACAGATGTAGTTATTCGTGATACAAAAACTGGTGCCGAACGAATTGAAACCGTTGAGCCAATGGTAAATTATAATGTTTTAGTTTTAGACCAGCGTTTTAACGGAAATTCTTCCGTTTCATTAATTAATACAAATGTAACTCGAAATGGAAATTTTAGAGATGCAAATGTAACTGCAGCAACATTCGATTTAAACACCAAAAAGAACACTTTCAATTTAAATGGTGCTTTGAATTATAGTTACGTAAATAATTATGCTAATTTGCCGAATAAAAATGGGATTAAGGCTAATTTGGGATTTGGTGAAACCTCTGGAAAAATTAGGTTTTCAGTTTTTGGAGAGTATGTTTCAAAAGAGTATGATAATAATGATTTAGGCGTAAATTTTCAAACCAATTATTATTCCATTAGTGCCAACGCCAATTACAGACTGCTACAATCGACAGAAAAATTGAACTCATTTAGGATAAGTTTATATACGTTTGCACAATTTGATAAGGCAACTAACTACCTTCAAGAACAAAATTTTAATATCAATTTAAATTTAACCAATAAACAAAATCATTCCGCAGGTATTGGAATTAATATAAATCCGTTTGAAAGGTATAATTTTTATAATCCTCAAGTCGTAGGTCGATTTGTAGTTTTTCCTAAAAATTATGGAATGTGGGGTTTTATTTCTACCAATTACAACAATAAATTTGCATTTGACATCAACCCAAATATTGGAGTCACAGAAACTAAAGGCTGTTGGTATTGGGGTGTTGAGGTAAGTCCGAGATATCGATTTAATGATAAATTATCCTTAATTTATAGAAATAATTTCTTCAACGAATACCAAGATTTGGGCCGCGTTGATCAAGTAGGAAATGATATTATTTTTGCAAAAAGAGACAATCAAACTTTAGAAACGAGTTTGGAAGGAAAATATTCCATCACTGCAAAAATGAATTTCGGATTAAAATTAAGACACTATTGGTCGTTTTCAGAAAATAACTCGTACTATAAATTGTTAGAAAATGGTTATACTGGAGCCTATTCTTATATAGATAATGCTAATCAGAATTTAAATTTATGGAACTTTGATTTGTCTTATAGTTGGTGGTTTGCACCAGGAAGTCAAATGTCGTTTTTATACAGAAATTCAGCTGGTATTTTTCAAAATGCGATAGATAAAAATTATATTTATAATACCAAAAAAGTATTTAACCATGAAGACTTAAATCATACTTTTTCTGTTAGTATTCGTTACTTTATTGATTATAATCAAGCTAAGAATGCTCTTAAATAATAAAACTATTTTTTAAGTATTTCTTAATATTAAAATTAAGAAAACCTTTTCGTTACTAACTTTTTTAAGTCGGCGTTTAAAAATTTAGTAACTTCGTATCTTAAATACTTCATCGATGAACAAAAAAGTAATTTTAATGATTTTGGACGGTTGGGGACATTCTCCAGATCCAAAAGTTTCCGCCATAGATAATGCGAATACACCTTTTATAGATTCGCTATATAAAAACTATCCTAATGCCGAATTGCGCACAGACGGACTTCACGTAGGTTTGCCAGAAGGTCAAATGGGAAATTCAGAAGTAGGTCACATGAATTTAGGCGCAGGACGAATTGTATACCAGGATTTAGCAAAAATTAATTTAGCAGTTAAAAATCATACTTTAAAAAATGAAAAGCCTTTGCTTGATGCCTTCAATTACGCAAAAAAGAATCATAAAAACGTTCATTTTTTAGGATTGGTTTCTGATGGAGGCGTGCATTCTCACACTTCACATTTACGCGGCTTAATTGAAGCGGCTCAAGAAAATGGCGTATCAAATATGTTTGTTCACGCTTTTACCGATGGGCGAGATGTGGATCCAAAATCGGGAAAAAAGTACATACAAGATTTACAAAATTTTCTTTTAAACACCAATGCAAAATTAGCGTCAGTTATTGGAAGATATTATGCAATGGACAGAGACAAACGTTGGGAGCGAATAAAATTAGCCTATGACTTATTGGTGAATGGTTTTGGTGAAAAAACTTCAAATGTTGCGGCAAGTATTCAAAAAAGTTATGATGCAAATGTAACCGATGAATTTATTCAGCCGTTATTTTCTTCAGAAGGAAAAACGATTCAACCTGATGATGTGGTAATTTTCTTTAATTTCCGTACGGATAGAGGTAGGGAATTAACAGAAGTACTTTCGCAAACTGATTTTCATGAGCAAAACATGCACAAATTACCATTGTATTATGTTACTTTAACCAATTATGACGATACATATAAAAACGTGCACGTAATTTACGATAAAGACAATATTACTGAAACATTAGGCGAAGTACTTTCTAAATCTGGAAAAAAACAAATCAGAATTGCAGAAACAGAAAAATATCCTCACGTAACTTTTTTCTTTTCGGGTGGAAGAGAGGCACCTTTTGTTGGGGAATCTCGAATATTAAAAAACTCACCAAAAGTAGCTACTTACGATTTACAACCCGAAATGAGTGCTTTCGAATTAAAAGATGCTTTAGTACCTGAATTACAAAAAGGCGAAGTAGATTTTGTGTGTTTAAATTTTGCAAATGGCGATATGGTTGGACACACAGGAAGTATGCCAGCAGCTATAAAAGCATGTGAAGCTGTTGATGTTTGTGTAAAAGAAATTATTGAAACCGCTTTAGCAAATAATTATACCACAATCGTAATTGCCGACCACGGAAATTGTGAAACCATGATAAATCCAGATGGTTCGCCAAATACGGCACATACAACCAATCCAGTGCCCGTAATTTTAGTAGATAATGATAAAATACAAATAAAATCAGGTGTTTTGGGAGATATTGCCCCAACAATTTTAGATTTAATGGGAATTGTACAGCCGGAAGTTATGACGCAACATTCGTTGTTGGTGAAGTAAAAAAAACTTCAAGAGTTTAAATCCTTGGAGGGTTTAATAAATATAATAATCTGCGCACCTATTTTAAAATTCTGAACCCGTAAATAAATTCTGGTTCACTTCATCTATATAAGTCAAAATTTCTTCTTTACCTAAAGCGCTTTCTGCAGAAGTCACAAAATATTGTGGCATTTCAGCCCAATCGTTGGCTAATAAATTTTTCTTGTATGCTTCTACGTGTTTGTGAATATGCGTTTTTCCTAACTTGTCAGCTTTGGTAAAAACAATACAAAACGGAATTTCACTTTCGCCTAAATATTCTATAAATTCTGTATCAATTTTTTGTGGTTCGTGTCTAATATCTACCAAAACAAACGCACAAATAAGTTGTTCTCTAGTTTCAAAATAATCAGTAATAAATTGTTGAAATATTGCTTTTGTTGTCTTTGAAACTTTTGCGTATCCATAACCTGGTAAATCTACTAAATGCCAGTTTTTGTTAATTAAAAAATGATTAATTAATTGGGTTTTTCCTGGTCTTCCAGAGGTTTTAGCAAGATTTTTATGGTTGGTAATCATATTAATTAATGATGATTTTCCAACATTTGATCGTCCAATAAAAGCATATTCTGGAATTCTGTCTTTCGGACATTTTTCCACAATAGAATTACTTATTACAAATTCGGCGGTATTAATTTTCATTTGATTTATAGTATTTAAACTACTCATAAGATTGAAGTAGGATATTCTTTTTTCTTAATTTAAAGGAGAATTTATAATTTTTTCTCGCTAAGCCAACCAAATAATAAATCATTAAATTGATCTGGTTCTTCCATCATGGCCGCATGACCACATTTGTCAATCCAATATAAATCTGAATTTGGAAGCAGTTTTTTAAATTCTTCCGCTACTTCTGGTGGTGTTACTTTATCTTGTTTTCCCCAAATAATACATGTTGCCACATGCATTTTAGGTAAATCTTTAGCCATATTATGACGAATGGCGCTTTTGGCAATGGTTAACGTTTTCAGTAATTTAATTCTATCATTTACGGTTGCAAAAACTTCATCAATTATTTCTTTTGTGGCCACTTCTGGATTGTAAAACACATCTTCTGCTTTTTTTCTAATGTATTCATAATCACCACGTTTTGGGTAACTTTCACCCATTGCACTTTCGTATAAACCCGAACTTCCAGTAATTACTAATCCTCTAACTAATTCAGGATATTGTTTCGTAAAATACAAACCAATGTGTCCACCTAATGAATTTCCAACCAAAATTACACGTTCCAATCCTTTGAAAGTAATAAAATCTTTAACATATCTGGCAAATGCTTTTACGTTAGTTTTTAATAAACTTTGGGTGTAAATTGGCAATTCAGGAATAATCACTTTGTATCCTTTACTTGGAAAGTAATTAGCCACGCCGTCAAAATTACTTAAACCGCCCATCAAACCATGTAAAACAATGATTGGTGTGCCTTCTCCAGCTTCGAAATAAGTATATTTTTTTTCTTTCTTTATCATAAAAACATCTTCGTGATCAAATCATCTAATATTTACAAAAATACATTTTTTTTCCACATTTGTTTACTATTACATATTATTAAATTGTTTCCAACCTAAAACCCTAATTTTCAAATTGTTTTGAGAATTATAACTGAAATTAACAGTGTTTTTTCAATAATATCTACCATCGTTAAAAACTTAAATTCTTTGTCAATATCAGTATTTTCTGCACATAAGTGGTAATCCTGTCATTTTTTCATAAAAACTTATTAACAAAGTGGTATTTTGTGGTAAAAAGTGGTAAAATATTTTTTAAATTTGTCTCAATAATAATTCATTTATAAAAGTTGAATACATTTTTAGGAACATACGAGTGCAAAGTTGATGCAAAAGGAAGGTTAATGGTACCTGCGCCTCTTAAGAAACAACTGGGTAATTTTGAAGAAGGTTTTGTATTGAAGCGTTCCGTTTTTCAACCTTGCTTAGAGTTGTATCCTATGAAGGAGTGGAATAAAGTCATGCAGAAAATCAATAAATTAAATCGCTTTGTAAAAAAGAACAACGATTTCATTAGAGCATTTACTGCAGGTGTAAGAATGGTTGAAATTGATGCAACAGGAAGGTTATTAATCCCGAAAGATTTGGTGTTGTTTTCTAAAATAGATAAAGATATTGTATTGTCATCTGCCGTTTCGATAATTGAAATTTGGGATAAAAATTTATACGAATCTGCATTAGAACATGCAATGGTTGATTTTGCAGATTTAGCCGAAGAAGTTATGGGTAACCAAAATGATGAGGAAGATGGAATATCATAACCCGGTACTTTTAAAAGAAACGGTTGCCGGTTTGAACATTAAACCAGAAGGAATTTACGTTGATGTCACTTTTGGTGGAGGCGGACATTCTAAAGAAATAATGAAACATTTAGGGCCAAACGGAAAATTGTTTGGTTTTGACCAAGATACAGACGCATTGGCAAATAATATAGATGATGAACGATTTGTTTTAATTAATGAAAATTTCAGATTTATTAAAAGGTTCTTACGTTTTTATGGTGTCAAACAGGTAGACGGAATTTTAGCCGATTTCGGAGTTTCTTCTCATCAATTTGATGTAGCAGATAGAGGTTTTTCTACAAGATTTGATGGTGCTTTAGATATGAGAATGAACCAGAATGATACGCTTTCTGCATATGAAGTGGTAAATGATTATACAGAAAATGAATTAAAACGAGTTTTCTTAGATTTTGGTGAATTGAAGAACGGTGGAGCAATGGCAAATGTTATTGTAGCCGCTAGAGCGGATAAAAAAATTAAAAATTCGGAGCAGTTGAAAGAAGTTTTGTCTCGCTTTTTACCAGGTCATAAAGCAAATAAAATATTAGCTCAAATTTATCAAGCAATCCGCATTGAAGTAAACCAGGAAATTGAAGTATTGAAAGAATTTTTAATTCAAACAGAAGAATTATTGGTTTCCGGAGGAAGATTGAGTGTCCTTTCTTATCATTCTTTAGAAGACAGATTGGTAAAAAGATTTATAAGAAATGGCATGTTTGAAGGAGAGCCAGAACGCGACTTTTTCGGAAATTTTGAAGTACCTTTTAAAAGTATTGAAAAGTTAATTGTGCCTTCAGCTGCAGAAATACAAATAAACAACAGAGCTAGAAGTGCAAAACTTCGTGTAGCAGAAAAAAAATAATGGCAAAAGAAAGTAGTATATATAGTCTATTAAAAGCGAAATTCTTAATTGATGATGATGCGCTAAAAACTTGGAAATTTATAATTTTCGTTTTTTCACTAGCTATGTTAATGGTCTATTTTAACCACAACTACGATGAAAAAAATTATAGAATTACAAGCTTAACCAATGAAGTAAAAGAATTGCGTTCAAAATTTGTAGATACACGTTCTGAATTAATGAAATTAAAAATGGAGTCAACTGTTTCAAAAAAAATGGAAACAAGGAAAATTATTCCATCCACAGTTCCTCCAAAAAAAATTGTAATACGTAAACCAGCAGAAAAAAGTTTTATAGATAAATTAAAAATATGGCAATAAAAAACGACAATATAATTTCTTACCGACTAGCATTTGTGGTGGTTTGCGTTGTTGCGTTTTCTTTTGCAATTGCTATAAAATTATTTAACATACAATGGGTTGGTGGCGATTATTATAGAGATTTAGCCAAACAACGCACCGTTAAAAATTTCGAAATTCCTGCCAATAAAGGAAATATTTATTCTTCAGACGGAAGTTTATTGGCCACTTCTATTCCTGAATACACTATTCGTTTTGATGCGGTGACACCATCAGAAGAAAATTTCGAAAAATATTACGTTGCCTTATCCGACTCTTTAGCCAAGTTAGTTGGAAAATCTTCTGGCGAATTTCAAAGGGATTTACGTAAAGCAAAAAACACCAAAAACAGGTATTTTTTAGTCGCAAAAAAATTAACATTTACAGAATACATGCGCGTAAAAAAGTTTCCGCTTTTCAGGTTGGGTGCTAATAAAGGCGGCATAATTGCCGAACAGCAAACGGTGCGTAAACATCCTGTAGGATTAATTGCAAACAGGACTATTGGTTATGAACGCGATGGTAATCAAGGGAAAGGTTTAGAATACGCATTTCGTAAATATTTAAATGGAACAAACGGACACCATTGGATGCAAAAAATTGCAAAAAATCAGTGGAAACCTATTTCTGATATTAATGAATTAGATCCAGTTGATGGATACGATGTAATTTCAACTATTGATGTATTTATTCAAGACATTGCGCATCATGCATTATTAAAACAATTAGAGTTTTATAAAGCAGATCATGGTTGTGTAGTAGTTATGGAAACCAATACGGGTTACATAAAAGCCATTTCAAATTTAGGAAAATCGGAAGATGGAACGTATTTTGAATCTCAAAATTATGCACTTACGGAATCTCACGAGCCAGGCTCTACCTTTAAATTAATGGATTTAATTGCTCTAATTGATGATAAAAAAGCAGATACTAGCTCGGTTTATAATTCTAATGGGGGTTTAGTTATGATTCAAGGTAGACCTGTTAAAGATTCAAATCATCACGGATATGGAATAGCGTCATTAGCAAAAGGTTTTGAAGTATCTTCAAACACCATTTTGGTACAAGCAACTTACAAAGCTTATAAAAACAATCCATGGCAATTTATTAATAGAATTAATAGTTACGGCCTAAATAAAAAACAGGGTCTTCAAATTAAAGGAGAAGGACAACCTATAATTCCACAACCGGGATCTAAAAATTGGTATGGTACCACTTTACCTTGGATGGCATTTGGTTATGGCGTTTCTATGACCCCTTTACAATCACTTTCCTTGTATAATGCGGTAGCAAATAATGGTAAAATGTTAAAACCAATTTTTGTAAGTGAAATTAAAGAATGGAATAAAACTATTAAAAAATACGATCCACAAGTAATTAATCCGAAAATATGTTCAGATGAGACTTTGTTAAAAGTTAGAAAAGTATTGGAAAACGTAGTAAAAAATGGAACAGGAAAAGGTTTGTATTCTGCAGATTTTTCAATGGCAGGAAAAACGGGAACCGCTCAGGTAGATTACAATAAAGCAGAAATGTCATATGCTTCTTCATTTGTTGGATATTTTCCTGCAGATCAACCAAAATATTCTTGCATTGTGGTAGTCCATAATCCAGATAAATCAAAAGGATATTATGGTGCCGATGTGGCAGGACCAGTTTTTAAAAGAATTGCACAAAAAATATTTACCGATGTACCAAGTACAAATAAATTTAAAAACATAAAATTAAAAAGTCCCAAACAGGAAGTATTATATCGTGAATTTGAAAAAAAATCGCAAGGCACCACAAACCTAATGCCAAATCTTGAAGGAATGGCCGGCATGGATGCAGTTTCTTTATTAGAAAATTTAGGATTAAAAGTAACATTTACAGGAGTTGGAAAAGTAAAAAAACAATCCATAAATCCGGGTGCAGCGTTTAAGAAAAATCAAATTATAACAATAGAATTATCGTGAACTTATTAAAAGACATATTATATAAAGTAACAATTGAATCGGTTCACGGTACTACAGATTTGCCTATAGAAAAAATTGAGTTTGATTCTAGAAAAGTTTCAAAAAACGATGTTTTTGTTGCAATAAAAGGTTCGCTTTCAGATGGCCATCTATTTATTGATAAAGCGATTTCTTTGGGTGCAATTGTTGTAGTTTGTGAAGATTTACCAAAATCATTAACAGAAAATATTACCTACGTGAAGGTGCAAAATGCTAATCAAGCATTAGCGTTTTTGTCAGCAAATTATTTCGATAATCCATCGAAAAAACTAAAATTAATTGGGATTACAGGAACTAACGGAAAAACTACAATTGCCTCGTTATTATATCAAATGTTTAAAAAAGCAGGATACAAAGTAGGATTATTATCAACCGTTAAAATTATGGTTGATGAGGTAGCATATAAAGCTACTCATACTACGCCAGATTCGCTATCTATTAATAAATATTTAGACGAAATGGTTGAAATAGGTTGCGAATTCTGTTTTATGGAAGTTTCCTCACATGGTATTCATCAAAAACGTACCGAATCTTTATATTTTGAAGGCGGCGTGTTTACTAATTTATCACATGATCATTTAGACTATCACGAAACATTTGCCGAATATAGGGATGTTAAAAAATCATTTTTTGACCATTTATCAAAAACAGCTTTTGCAATATCAAATATCGATGACAAAAACGGAGAAGTAATGCTTCAGAATACGTTGGCCAAAAAAAGAACCTATGCTTTAAAAACCCATGCAAATTTTAAGGCACAAATTTTAGAAAATCAATTATCTGGATTGGTTTTAAAAATTAATAACGAAGAAGTTTGGACCAAATTAATTGGTTCGTTTAATGCATATAACATACTAGCTATTTACGGTGTAGCAATCGAATTAGGAATTGAAAGCACAGAAGCGTTACGATTGCTATCCGAGTTAGAAAGTGTTTCAGGCCGTTTTCAGTTTGTTATTTCTAACACTAAAATCACCGCAATAATTGATTATGCACACACGCCAGACGCCTTGGAAAACGTGTTGAAAACTATAGAAAATATTCGAACCAAAAACGAACAATTAATTACAATTGTAGGTTGCGGTGGTGATAGAGATAAAACAAAACGACCAATAATGGCAAATATTGCGGCCACTTGGAGTGATAAAGCCATTTTTACTTCAGACAATCCAAGAACAGAGAATCCTCAAACCATAATTGAAGAAATGGAAGTTGGAGTAGAAGGGCAGAATTTTAAAAAAACACTTTCTATTTTAGATAGAAAACAAGCCATAAAAACAGCCTGTCAAATAGCAACTTCAGGTGATATTATTCTGATTGCCGGAAAAGGTCATGAAACCTATCAAGAAATAAACGGAGTCCGTCAGGATTTTGACGATATGCAAATTGTACAAGAATTATTAAAACAATTAGAAAAATAAATTCTAAATATTAAGTCAAACGACTTGGAATTTGGAATTTTAAGATTTGGAATTTAAACATATAAAATTATGTTATACTACATTTTTAAATATCTAGACGAAGCATATAATTTGCCAGGTGCTGGTTTGTTTCAATATATCACTTTCCGATCTGGAATAGCGGTTATTTTATCGCTGTTAATTTCAACAATATACGGTAAAAGAATAATTACTTATTTAAGAAACAAACAAGTTGGTGAAACGGTTCGTGAGTTAGGTTTAGATGGTCAAGTACAAAAAGCAGGAACCCCAACAATGGGTGGGCTAATTATTATTTTAGCCACACTAGTTCCTGTTTTATTATTGGCAAAATTGGACAACATTTACATCATTTTGCTTTTGGTGACAACAATTTGGATGGGAAGTATTGGTTTTTTAGACGATTACATTAAAGTTTTCAAAAAAGATAAAGAAGGTTTAAAAGGAAAATTTAAAGTTATTGGTCAAATTGGACTTGGAATTATCGTAGGCGTTACTCTATACTTTAATCCAAACGTAACCATAAAAGAAGATGTTGTGCTTAAAAAGCAAGGAATTGAGACTATAATTAATTCCACTTCACCAGAAGTAAAATCAATGGAAACAACCATTCCATTTGTGAAAAACAACACGTTTGATTATGCTGAAGTACTTTCTTTTATGGGTGATGATTATCAAAATTGGGCTTGGTTAATTTTTATTCCGGTGGTCATTTTTATTATAACTGCTGTTTCAAATGGTGCGAATTTAACAGATGGTATTGATGGTTTGGCGGCGGGAACTTCAGCAATTTCAGTATTGGTTTTAGGGATATTCACATTTGTATCGGGAAACATCATTTTTTCAAATTATCTAAATATTATGTACATCCCAAATTCGGGTGAAATGACTATTTATATAGCCGCATTCGTAGGAGCATTAATTGGTTTTTTATGGTACAATACCTATCCAGCTACTGTATTTATGGGCGATACAGGAAGTTTAACTATTGGAGGGATTATAGCTGTAATTGCAATCGCGGTTAGAAAAGAATTAATGATTCCTGTTTTATGTGGTATTTTCTTAGCGGAAAACTTTTCAGTTGTGTTACAAGTAGCTTATTTCAAATATACCAAAAAGAAATTTGGCGAAGGACGTCGTATTTTCTTAATGTCACCATTGCATCATCATTATCAGAAAAAAGGATATCACGAAAGTAAAATCGTAACGCGTTTTTGGATTGTGGCTATCATTCTAGCAATTTTCTCACTAGTATCTTTAAAACTAAGATAAAATGCGATTGGTTGTATTAGGTGGTGGCGAAAGCGGTGTTGGAACGGCTATTTTGGGAAAGAAAAAAGGATATGACGTTTTTGTATCCGATTTTGGAAAAATAAAAGAAAATTATAAAGAAGTTCTAAGTATTAATGGCATTGCTTGGGAAGACGAAAAACACACTGAAGATTTAATTCTGAATGCTGATGTGGTAATGAAAAGTCCTGGAATTCCAGATAAAGCGCCAATTGTACAAAAATTACTAGAAAATAAAATTCCAGTAATTTCAGAAATTGAATTTGCAGCACCTTTTACTACTGCAAAAACAATTGGAATTACAGGTAGTAATGGCAAAACTACTACTACTTTGTTAACGTATCATATACTTAAACAAGGCGGTTTAAATGTTGGATTAGCAGGGAATATTGGTAAAAGTTTTGCCTGGCAAGTAGCCGAAAACAAACACGATTGTTATGTGCTAGAATTAAGTAGTTTTCAATTAGATGGTATTTTTAATTACAAGCCAGATATTGCAATTATTTTGAATATTAGCCCAGACCATTTAGACAGATATAATTACGATTACAATTTATATATCGATTCAAAGTTTAGGATAACAATGAATCAAACAGAAACAGATTATTTAATTTATGATGAGGATGATGAAGCCATTTCAAATTGGTTTATCTCACATCAAACAAAAGCCAAAAAAGTGCCTTTTTCAATTTCAAAAAAAGTAAAAATAGGCGGAAGCATAACAGAGAACAACGAAATTAATATCAACCTTAACGAAGACCATTTTATTATGCCGATAAATCAACTAGCTTTAGAAGGAAAACATAACGTAAAAAACGCTATGGCTGCAACAACTGTTGCTCAATTAATGAATATTAGAAAAGCAACAATAAGAGAAAGTTTATCTAATTTTCAAGGGGCAGAGCATAGATTGGAAAAAGTTTTAAAAATTAATAATGTGCAATACATTAACGATTCTAAAGCTACAAATGTAAATGCCACATTCTTTGCCTTAGATAGTATGAACACACCTACAGTTTGGATTGTTGGTGGTGTGGATAAAGGAAATGATTATGACGAATTAATGGCGTTGGTTCGAGAAAAAGTAAAAGGTATTATTTGTTTAGGAATTGATAATAAAAAACTAGTCGACAAGTTTGAAGGTTTAGTAGAAATGTTTATTGAAACATCTTCCATGTCTGAAGCTGTAAAAATAGCTAACAAAATGGCTGAAAAAGGCGATACTGTTTTGCTTTCACCAGCATGTGCAAGTTTTGACTTGTTCGAAAACTATGAAGACAGAGGTCGTCAATTTAAACAAGCGGTACAAAATTTATAATTGTAATTGAATTTTACAAGAGCAAAAATTTATAATGAATAAAATAGTCAACCAACTTAAAGGCGATAAAACAATTTGGGCAGTAATAATTTTACTGGCCATAGTTTCCTTTTTGCCTGTATATAGCGCTAGTACGAATTTAGTTTATACTGTTGGTAATGGCACGGGTTCTACTTTTATGTTGTTATTAAAACATCTTACGCATCTTTTTATTGGAATGCTTATTGTATTTCTGGTTCATAAAATACACTTCGAAAAATTTAAAAAATATTCCATTTTTGCCATTTGGATAATCATTCCGGCGTTGCTATTTACATTATTGCAAGGAAAAACAATTGGTGGTGCGAATGCAAGTCGATGGTTGGTTATTCCTTTCGTCAATTTTTCGTTTCAGCCCTCCACACTTGCTTTCACAATTTTAATGGTATATGTAGCTAGAACATTAACCAAAATTAACGAAACCAAATACACGTTTAGAGATTCAGTTATTCAAATATGGATTCCTGTTGGGGCGGTTTTAATATTTATTTTACCTTCAAATTTTTCCACAGCTGCTTTAATGTTTGCAATGGTTTTTATGTTGCTGTACATTGGACAATATCCTCTAAAATATTTAGGAATTGTATTGACAACTGGAATAGCTTTATTAGCACTTTTTTTCTTGCTGGCGCAAGCTTTTCCAAAACACAAAACCTTTAGCCGTGTCAATACTTGGGTGAGTAGAATTGAAAATTTTACCTCTGATAAACCAGATGAAGACAAATATCAAATAGAAAATGCTAAAATTGCTATTGCGGTAGGAAAAATTAATGGAGTAGGACCAGGAAAAAGTATTCAAAAGAATTTTTTACCTCAATCTTCTTCCGATTTTATTTTTGCTATTATAATTGAAGAATATGGGTTAATTGGAGGATATGTATTAGTATTTTTTTACATGTTATTGTTTTTTAGATTCTTAATTAGAGCGAATAAAACAACTAATTTGTTTGGAAAATTATTAATCATCGGACTAGGATTTCCCATAATAATTCAAGCCCTAATTAATATGGGTGTAGCTGTTGAATTGTTACCAGTTACCGGTCAGCCATTGCCTTTAATTAGTAGTGGTGGAACTTCAATTTGGATGACTTGTTTGTCCTTAGGAATTATTCTTAGTGTAACAAAAAGAGAAGATGAGATTGCTGCTGATTTAAAAGATTTTCAAGATAAAGAAGCAGCTTTGCAGCGTTTAATTGAAAGAGAAGTAGTAGTAATGAACGCTGAAAGTTCTGAAGAAACCCTTTCGGAAAATGAGCATAAAGTAAATGATATGAAGTATTCTATTCGTGAATCTTTAAAACAAGAAAACGAATTAGATACTCAAGGCGATAGTTTTGTAAACGGACAAAATCCAATGAAGGCTGTTATAAATAAAAAATAATGGAAAAACGATTTATCATTAGCGGTGGAGGAACAGGTGGACATATTTATCCAGCTATTGCTATTGCAAACGAATTGAAAGTGCAATTTCCGGATGCTAAATTTTTATTTGTAGGCGCAATGGATAAAATGGAAATGCAAAAAGTCCCGCAAGCGGGTTTTGAAATTAAAGGGCTGTGGATTGCAGGATTGCAACGTAAACTTACATTACAAAACGCAATGTTTCCTATAAAATTAGCTACAAGTTTAATTAAATCGTATTTTATTTTAAAAAGATTTAAACCTAATGTGGTAATTGGAACGGGAGGTTTTGCTAGTGGCGCTGTTTTAAAAGTGGCATCAATTTTAGGAATTCCAACGGTAATTCAAGAACAGAATTCTTATCCTGGAATTACAAATAAATTATTAGCAAAAAAAGCCAATTCCATTTGTGTAGCGTATGAAAATTTAGAACGCTTTTTCCCAGAAGATAAATTACATATTACGGGAAATCCAGTTCGTCAAGATTTAATGGAAGTAGCAATTAAAAAAGACGAAGCACTAACTTATTTTAATTTAGATGTTACCAAGAAAACCCTCCTAATTTTAGGCGGAAGTTTAGGATCTAGAAGAATAAATCAACTAATTGAAAAAGAAATGGATTTTTTATTACATCTCGATTTTCAAATTATTTGGCAATGTGGCAAGCATTATTTAAATGAATATTCAAAATACAATGAAAAAGAAAATGTTCAAGTTGTAGCATTTATTGATAGAATGGATTTAGTTTATTCAGTCGCTGATGTGGTAATTTCTCGTTCAGGCGCGTCTTCTGTTTCAGAGTTATGTATTGTTGGAAAGCCCACCATTTTTATTCCGTCGCCTAATGTGTCAGAAGATCATCAAACAAAAAATGCCAAAGCAATTGACAAAAGAGGTGCGGCGATTTTAATTAAAGAATCAGATTTAGAATCAGAATTTAAAATTGTTTTCGAAGCATTAATTAAAGATCAAGGAAAATTAGAAAGCTTGGAACAAAACATTAAAAGATTAGCGTTGCCCAATGCAACAAAAGCGATAGTTGAAGAAATAAAAAAATTAATTTAATAATAAAAACAAATGCAACAGCAATAAAAAATGAATTTAAATCAAATACATAACGTCTATTTTGTTGGAATCGGTGGAATCGGTATGAGTGCCTTGGCCCGCTATTTTCAATTCATTGGAAAAAATGTGGCAGGTTATGATAAAACAGCAACACAATTAACTTCCGAGTTACAAGAAAGTGGTATAAAAATTCATTTTGAAGACAACATAAATTTAATTGCAGAGAACTTTAAAAATACAGAAAACACATTAGTAGTTATTACGCCAGCAGTTCCAAAAAATCATTCACAATGGAATTTCTTTTTAGATTACGGATTTACGGTAAAAAAACGTGCTGAGGTATTAGGCATTATTACAAAAGATACTTTTTGTTTTGCTGTTGCTGGCACACACGGCAAAACAACAACATCAAGTATTTTAGGACACATTTTGTATGAAAGCGGTGTAGATGTTACTGCTTTTTTAGGCGGAATTGTAGAAGGATATGATTCGAATTTAATTGGTACAGGAAAAACAGTTACTGTTGTAGAAGCAGATGAATATGATCGTTCGTTTTTGTATTTACATCCCAATGTGTCTTGTATAACATCAATGGATGCAGATCATTTAGATATTTACGGAGATGTAGCTGCTATTGAAGCATCTTTTAAAGAATTTGCGAATAAAGTGCCTTCTGAAAATTTATTTATTGTCAAAGGATTGCCCTTAGAAGGAAAAACAATTGCAGTAAATGCGGGTGCGGATTATATTGCTCAAAACATAAGAATTGCAAATGGTTTTTATGTTTTTGATGTGAAGACTGCTTCGGAATTAATTGAAAATGTAAAATTTGGTTTACCAGGACATCATAATTTAACCAATGCTTTATTAGCTTTTTCTATGGCAAAGTCGTACGGCGTAGCAAACGAAAAAATCAGTAATGCGTTAGCTACTTTCAAGGGTGTTAGACGTCGATTTTCATTTCAAATAAGAACTGAAAAATTAATATATATTGATGATTATGCACACCATCCAACGGAAATAAATGCGGTTCATCAAGCCGTTAGAGAATTATATCCAAATAAAAAAATAATAGCATGTTTTCAACCTCATTTGTTCAGTAGAACTAAAGATTTTGTTGAAAGTTTTGCAGAAAGTTTGTCTCAGTTTGATGAACTACTTTTATTAGAAATTTATCCTGCCAGAGAATTGCCTATTGAAGGGGTAAATGCTACTTGGTTACTAAACAAAATTAATTCTAAAAATAAACAATTAGTGACTAAAGAAAAGTTATTAACATGCTTTAGAAATTCCGATGCAGATGTATATATTACGATTGGTGCAGGAGATATTGGTGAAATGATAAAGGACATAAAAAAAGTACTAAATGAAAAAAATTAATTGGCAAAATATTCGGTTAGTAGTAATGCTTTTTGTATTAATTTTTTTGTATTCTTTTACACAAAGTAGAAGTCAAAACAAGAAAATTGCTAAAATACAAGTTGATTTTCAAGGTAATAACAAAATGTTTTTAACAAATGAAATGGTTAATAACTTGTTAATACAAAATTTGGGTGGGACTTCCTCAATTCAAAAAGATAAAGTAGATTTGAAAGAATTAGAAAGTGCCCTAAAAAAGCAATCATTTATCGAAAATGCTGAAGTGTTTATTTCAGAAGACGGCATGTTAATAACTAAAGTTTTGCAGAAGTCCCCAGTCGCAAGAGTTGTTAATAATAATCGTGTTTTGTATGTTGATAAAAATGGCAGTATTTTTCAATTGTCGGATAATTTTTCATCAAGAGTTCCTATTGTTCAAGGAAATATTGAAGGAGAATTTAAAAAAGGTTTCATAGAGACATTTAAGACCATTGAGAAAGATGATTTTTTAAGAAAACATATCATTGCAATCAAGATTCAGAAAAATGGAAGCATGAACATGCTAACTAGAGAACATGATTACGATATCAATTTTGGAAAACCCATTTTAATAGACAAGAAGTTTAAAAATTACAAAGCGTTTTATCAATTCGCATCGAAAGATTCTATAATTGAAAAGTACAAATCAATAAATTTAATTTTCACACAACAAGTAGTGTGTTCAAAATAATGAATAGATGATGAACAAAGAAAGTATTGCAGTAGGTTTAGATATAGGCACAACAAAGATTGTAGCTATGATAGGCAAGAAAAATGAGTACGGTAAGCTAGAAATCCTAGGAGTAGGAAAATCTAAAAGTTTAGGGGTACACAGAGGTGTAGTCAATAACATCACGCAAACCATTCAATCTATTCAAGCAGCTATTTCAGAAGCAGAAAATAATTCAGGTTATCGAATTAATGATGTGGTAGTTGGAATTGCGGGACAACACATCCGTAGTATACAACATAGTGACTATATCAGTAGAAAAAATCCAGAAGAAGTAATTGGAGAAAATGATATTGAACTATTAACTTGTCAAGTTCAAAATTTATCCATGCTTCCAGGAGAAGAAATTATCCATGCCTTACCACAAGAATTTAAAATTGACGGACAATCTGAAATTTTAGAGCCTATTGGAATGTATGGTGCACGAGTAGAATCTAGCTTTCATATTGTAGTAGGACAAGCAGCTTCGATCAGAAATTTAGGACGTTGTGTAAAAAATGCAGGTTTAGAATTAACAGGATTAACCCTAGAACCTTTAGCTTCAGCAGATGCTGTTTTAAGTGAAGAAGAAAAAGAAGCAGGTGTGGCACTTATTGATATTGGTGGAGGTACAACAGATTTAGCCGTATTTAAAAACGGTGTAATTCGTCATACTGCTGTAATTCCTTTCGGTGGAAATGTAATTACAGAAGATATCAAAGAGGGTTGTTCTATTATTGAAAAACAAGCCGAATTGTTAAAAACACGTTTTGGATCGGCTTGGCCAGGAGAAAATAAAGACAACGAAATTGTTTCTATTCCTGGATTAAGAGGCCGTGAACCAAAAGAAATTTCACTAAAAAACTTATCAAAAATTATTCACGCCAGAGTGGTGGAAATTATTGAACAAGTATATGCTGAAATTAAATTATACGGGCATGACGAGCCAAAGAAAAAATTAATTGCAGGAATTGTATTAACAGGTGGTGGTTCGCAACTACAACATATTAAACAATTGGTAGAATATATTACCGGTATGGATACTAGAATAGGTTATCCAAATGAGCATTTAGCAGGAAATTCAAGCGAAGAATTATCTAGCCCATTATATGCCACATCAGTAGGTTTAGTTATGGAAAGTTTACGTAACCAAACCAATAGCGCTACTCCGTTTGTAGAAATGAAAATTCCTGAACAAGTAGTAGCTTCATCTCAATCTACTGAAGTAAATGTAACTGAAGAAGCAGGGGAAGAAACTAATTCAACACCAGTTGAAAACGAACCAACAGAAAGAAAAAAGAAATACGACTTTAATAACCTTTTAGGGAAAATTAAAGAGTTTTTAGATAATGTAGAATAAAGTTATTAGTAGCAAATAATACAAAAAAACAAAGCCAAATATATGGAAAGCAACAACGAATTTGGAAACATTACCTTTGATTTACCAAAAAATCAATCAAACGTAATAAAAGTAATTGGAGTAGGTGGCGGAGGTAGTAATGCCATCAACCACATGTTCAAACAAGGAATCATTGGAGTAGATTTCGTAGTGTGTAATACGGATTCACAGGCATTGCAAACTAGCCCTGTACCAAATAAAATTCAATTAGGTGTAAATCTTACTGAAGGTTTAGGCGCAGGAGCAAAGCCAGAAATCGGACAACAAGCCGCTTTAGAAAGCATTGAGGAACTTGAAAAAATGCTAGATGTAAATACTAAAATGGTATTTATTACGGCTGGTATGGGTGGTGGTACTGGTACAGGTGCAGCACCTGTAATTGCTCAGTTAGCAAAAGAAAGAGGCATTTTAACGGTAGGAATTATTACCATTCCATTTCAGTTTGAAGGTAAAAATCGTTACGATCAAGCCATGGAAGGTGTAGAAAAATTAAGAAAACAAGTAGATTCATTAATTGTTATTAATAATAACAAATTAAGAGAAGTGTACGGGAACCTTGGTTTTAAAGCAGGTTTCTCTAAAGCCGATGAAGTGTTAGCTACAGCTTCAAAAGGTATTGCAGAAGTGATTACCAATCACCTAACAATGAACATTGATTTAAAAGACGCTAAAACAGTTTTAAGTGATAGCGGAACAGCAATAATGGGATCTTATGTTGCTTCAGGTGCAGACAGAGCAAGAATTGCTATTCAATCTGCATTAGATTCTCCATTATTAAACGATAATAAAATTACAGGTGCTAAAAATGTGTTGTTGCTTATCACATTTGGTTCTGATGAAATTACTATCGATGAAATAAGTGAAATTAACGAATACATCCAAAACGAAGCAGGGCACAACGCAAACATCATCATGGGAATTGGTGAAGATGAAAAATTAGGCGACGCTATTTCAGTAACCGTTATTGCTACAGGTTTTAATATAGAACAACAAATAGAAATTGTAAATGCCGAGCCAAAGAAAATTATTCATTCTTTAGATAGTGAGCAAAAAGTAGAACATAATTTAACACCAAATGCAGTAGCTACGCCTAACTTTTCTTTTGAAGAACAAATTGCTAATAATGTAAGTTTTGAAGTAGAAACGCCAAAGGAAGTAGTAGCTGAACCCGTTTCTAAAATTATTTTTGAATTAAATGATTTAGAAGTAGAACAACCACAAATTGTTCAAGCTCAGGTTTTAGATTTAATAGAAACTTCTGAATTTATTAAAAATTTAGATGTATTTTTTGAAAATGTTTCAGCAGAATTTCAAACAGCAGTAGCGCAACCTCATGTTGAAACGTTACAACCTGTTCAAGAATTTGAAATTATTTCTAATTCTGTTAGAGAAATTGAAGTAATTGATCCCGAATTTGTTGTGGTTACACAAGATTTCAATTTTTCTTTAGATTTGTTCGATTCTAAAATAGAAACCATAAAAAATACTGTTGTTTTCGAATTAAGTGAAGAAACCAAAGATATCAAAGTAAATGAGGCCGTGCAGTTTTTCCCAGTTACGGAACTTGGAGAAGAAGGAATTATAAAATATACATTAGAAGAAGAATTAGAAGAAGCATTTGAGCCAGCTGCACATATTCAAGTCGCTGCAGAACCTATTGATGAAGAAATAAATTTTACTATCAAACAAAAAGAGCCAGTTGCGGAACCTATTAGTTTCGATCCAAATTATAGCTTTGATGGCTTTTCACCAGTGGAAATGTCAATTGAAGACATTTTAAAATCACGAGCAGAAGAACGTAAAAGCAAATTGAAAAACTTCAATCACAAGTTCAACAATCCAAACCGAATTGATGATTTAGAAAAAGAACCAGCTTTCCGTCGTTTAGGATTAGATGTTACAAGTATGCCAAACCAAAACCCGCCTTCGCGCATGTCTATTGGAATGGATAGTAACGACGACATGCAATTGCGTTCTAACAATTCGTTTTTACATGATAATGTAGATTAATCTAAAATTAACTAACCTAATACTATTAAATCCTGACAAGTTATAAACGAGTCGGGATTTTTTTATTACTTTCGCATAATAAATAATTTACTACATAAAATAAAAATATATGAGCTTAGCTACACAAGTTATGGATAGCATGAAAGATGCCATGAGAGCCAAAGATACAGTGGCTCTTGAAGCGTTACGTGCTATTAAATCGGAAATATTAATAGCGCAAACTGCTTCAGGTTCTAAAGAAGAAATTTCAGAAGCGGACGAAATTAAAATTTTACAAAAATTGGTAAAAATGCGTAAAGACAGTTACGAAATTTTTACTTCACAAAATCGTGCCGATTTAGCCGAACCAGAATTGGCGCAAATTGCAGTAATCGAAAAGTTCTTACCAGCACAATTATCAGAAGCAGAAGTAGAAGCTATTGTAGCAAAAATTATTGCAGAAACTGGTGCATCAGGTATTGCAGCAATGGGAAAAGTTATGGGTTTAGCCGCAGCACAAATTGGCGGACAAGCAGAAGGAAAAACTATTTCTACTATTGTAAAGAAACTATTGGTTTAGATAAATTAGACTACTTAGACAGGTTAGATATCTTAGACAGATTAGATGACTTAGATTTTATCTAACTTTCTATAAATCCAAAAGTCTAAATTGTCTAACAATCTAAATAAAAAAAGGCTGCGTAGTTCAACTGGATAGAATGACGGATTTCGGCTCCGTTGGTTGCAGGTTCGAACCCTGCCGCGGTCACAAATTTTTTTAAATTAATGAATTAATTTATAGATTATAGCCCTTTTTATTTTCAACGTTTGTTATTTAACATATATTTATTATATTTGATTTAATTTATTAATAAAATATATGAAAAAAATATTGTTTGGGCTATTAATTATAATGAGTTTGTACTCAAATGCCCAGGAAACAGAATTTGCCTTAACAGCTGATAGAGGAATGACTGATTTTATTGTAACTAATGTACAAGATAAAACAGCAACAGAAATTTATAAAAAAACAATGGAATGGATTGGTAAAAGTTTTAAAAATCCGCTTCAAAAGATGATTTCCAATGTAGAAAATGAATCTATAGTATTTCAAAGTTATTCAGAAACTTTATTTTCAGATTATTTTATGGGTTCCAAAGTTTATCACCCAACTAAATTCCAAATTGAGATTGTTTTTAAAGATGGAAAATACAAATTTGATATTATAGGTATGCAAACTCTTGATGGTAGCGATCTTAAATTTTTTGTAACTCCTATGACAAAAGAAGAATTGGTAAAAAATTACTGGGTTTTTAAAAAAGATGGTACCTTAACAAATACCTATAAATATGCTAATGAAGTACCATTATATTTTAATAATTTTAATAAAGAATTATATGATAATATTATTTCAACAACCAAGAAAAATGATGGTTGGTAATAGCAATATATAAATATAAAATATTAAAAAAATGTAATATAAATTTGAAAGGTTAGTTTAAGGAAATTATCTTCAAGTAAAGCTTGACATAATATCATTATTTCGGCTCCGTTGGTTGCAGGTTCGAACCCTGCCGCGGTCACAATTATTTGCTATTTATTGGGGTTAAAAAGATTTTTGCTAAACATTTTAATAGTAAATAGTAGTGAAAAACCTTTTTCTGTTATGAAGGAACAAGGTGCGATGTTGCGGCAAATGAGCAGCATTTGAATGGGAACAGAACGTAGCTTTAGAAAATGATGTGAAGTTCTAAGAGCGTTTCGTTGGGGTAACAACAAAATAACAGCGAAGCATTCCTATTTGTTGTAGTAAATTAGTTTGAATTTACAAGTTTTAAAATAGTTGCTGTTGATTTTAATCCTATAGATTTTGCCTCAAATGTTACTTCACCAGTATTTTTTCCAGCTTGAATAATTACTTGGCATTTTCCATTAAAAGCACTTCTTTGCCAAGAATCTGTTAAGCATTTATCTGGTTCATGAGAACTCGGATCGCCATTTCCAACCCCAATTATTTTTGCGTTTTCAGAAATGGTAAATGAAAGTAGGTTTTTCGCTGTTGGTACTTCTCTTCCTTTTTCGTCGGTAATTGAAATATTTACTACTGTTGCATCTTTTCCATCTGCCATTAAAATTGATTTATCTGGAGTTAGTACCACATTTGTAGCTAGTCCTGTTGTTTCAATTTTTGCAGTAATTTTTTTACCTTTTTTGTAGGCAATTGCTTTTAAAGTTCCGGGTTCGTACAATATATTCCATTGTAAATGACTGTTTCTTTCCATTATTTTTTTGCCTAAACTTTTTTCATTTAAGAAAAGCTCAACTTCATCTGCATTTGAATTTACCCAAACATCAATTGGTTTCCCGATTTTATCAGGCCAATTCCAATGTGGAGAAATATGCAGGATGTCTTCATTTGTCCACCAACTTTTATAGTAATAATAGATGTTTTTTGGGAAACCACAAACATCTAAAATTCCGAAATGCGAACTTATATTTGGCCATTTATAAGGAGTGGGTTCCCCACGATAATCGAAACCTGTCCAAACAAATCCACCTAACCAATAGTTGTTTTCTGCAGCTAATTTCCACCACGTTTCGGCTTTGCTTGCCCACCAAGGATAGGTAATATCTTGATCTGGTACGTAACCACGGATTTCATCTTTTTCGTAAATACCTCTTGTGGTAACAGTACTTCCCATTTCTGTACCCAAAAGTGGTTGATTGGGATGGTCTTTATGATAATCGGATACAGCATATTCTCTATAATTAAACCCTCGAATAGGAATGATTTCATTAATTCCTTTGAAGTCATTTGCCATATCAGCAGCATAGGTGCTGGTTCTTGTTGGGTCTAAATCTTCTTGAATGGCTAATAGCGTTTGTGCGATTTTTTTACCATACTCATTCCCTTGAATGTTTTGTTCTTCATTACCAATAGACCATAAAAATACAGATGGATGATTTCTATCTCTTTTTATTAATCTTTTAAATTGGTCAATATATTCTGGACTACTATTTAATAAACGTTGTTCGTCTACGACTAACATTCCCAAACTATCACAAGCTTCTAAAAGTTCAGGAGTAGGGGCGTTATGACTTGCCCTATAAGCATTTGAGCCCATTTCTTTAAGTAATTTTATTCGGTAATACTGCATGTAATCGGGTAGGGCACTTCCTATACCAGCGTGGTCTTGATGGTTGTTTGTCCCCTTAATTTTAAGGTGTTTTCCGTTTAAGAAAAATCCTTCTTTGGCATCAAATTTCACAGTTTTAATTCCGAAACGGGTTTTAGTTTGATGAATGATTTGATTTCCTGATTTTATAACTGAAACAACTCTATATAAATAAGGGTTTTCAAGCGACCAAATTTCTGGATTTTTTAGCTGTAAATGTTGTTTTATGGTTTGATTTTTAAAGATGCCTATATTTACTTTTTGTTCCTTATTTTTGACTAAAATTTTACCGTTTCTATCCGTAATATAGGAGTAAACAACACTATTGGTATTATTTAAATTGTTATTTTGAATGGTTGTTTCAACGGTAACTTCTGCGTTTTTTCCTTTAACTTCCGAATGAACAAAAATACCACCTTGTGGAATAAAAATTTTGTCTGTTATGTGTAACCAAACGTGTCTGTAAATCCCAGCTCCTTCATAAAACCAACCTTCATATTGTGTAGCATCTACTCGAATAACTAATACATTATCGCCTTCAAAATTAATATAATCTGATACGTCATATGAATTTCCTAAATAACCACTAAAATTGGTCCCCACGTAAAAGCCATTTAACCATATTTCAGCATTTCTGTAAATACCATCAAATTGAATTTCAAAACGCTTCTTGCTTTTTGATTTTTCTACAGAAAAATGTTTACGATACCAACCGATACTTGTTTCTGGATAAGCGCCACCGACTGGTTTATAACCATGACTGTCCATCTCTACTTGTTCAGATTTTACAAAAGGAAGTTCCACTACCCAATCATGCGGAATATTGATCTTTTGCCAGGTGCTGTCAATAAATTTAGGGTGCACTATTGTGGTTGCAAAAACATTCGATTTATGAAGCAAAGCGGTTTTACTATATTCGAAATCTTTTTCAACATTTGCTGCATGTCCAAAATGAAATTTCCAATCTTCATCTAAGCTAATTTTTTCTTGCGCCATTCCGCTAGTCATCGCAAAAAGAAAGGAAATAATTAGTGCCGATTTGTTCCTTAATAGTAAAAATGTATTTTTTTTCATATCATTAATTTTCTTTAAAAGCATCTAAAGCAGGTGATGGTTTTCCGTCGTTTTGCCAAGCACTCAAACTATAACCACTCCACGATTTGGCACCTTGTGGTTCCCAATACATCACACCTAGACCTCTGTTGTTTGGTACTTTTTTTACTGCCTCTATTGTTGCTTTTAATAATTCGTAGGTGTTTTGAACTTTATCAGCTTCACCGCCAACTTCAACAATCATAACATCTTTATTATAGCGTTTTACCATGTCGTTTAAATTAAATTCTAAGTCAGCAATGGTTTCTGTATAGTCTTTTTTAATCCAATAAGGATAATAGGACAAACCAATAATATCGTATTTTACGTTTTGTGCGGTAGCATTATCGAAAAAAGTTCTGAATTTAGCGTTGTTATTGCCTTCATCCACATGAACAATTACTTTTATATTTTTATCAACTGCTTTTGTAGCTTCGTAACCTTTGTTTAGCAATTGTCCTAATAGATTCCAGTTATCGGTACTACCTTCTGGCCATAGCATTCCGCCAGGAATTTCATTTCCTATTTGCACCCACTCCGGAGTTATGCCTGTATTTTTTAAAGCCGAAATCACTTCAAAAGTATGATTGTAAACATCATTTAGCAATTCTGTAAAACTGTGATTTTTCCATACATCAGGTTTATTTTGCTTTGCAGGATCTGCCCAAGAATCTGAATAATGGAAATTAATCATCACGCGCATTCCCATTTTCTGAGCCCGCAATGCCATAGCAACCGTTTCTTCTTTGCTACAATGTCCGCTTGCTTTGTCTTCATTTGGATTTACCCAAACACGAAGCCGAATTGAGTTCATGCCTCTATTTTTTAATAATTCCAAACAATCTTTTTCCGTTCCATCTTGGTCGTAAAAGGTATAGCCTGTCGCTTCCATTTGAGGCAACCAACCAATATCTGCTCCTTTTACAAAAGCGTTTTTAGTAGAATTACAAGAAGTTAGTAAAACGGATAAGGTTAGTATTTTGAAAATTGTATTCATAATTAATTTTGACTAAACGCATCCATCACAGGAAGTGCATTATTGTTAAAATCCCATAACGCCTGATTTTCCCAAGAAGAACCATTTGTGGCTGATGGTCCTCTAAATGCTATCCATTCAGCACCCCAATAGCAAAAGCCTAATCCTTTTGAATTCTGCTTTACAAGATTTTTTATAGCTAAAATAAAATTTTTCTGTCCTTCGTTTGAGGCTGGATATGTTGTAATCAATTGATCATTTTGTCCAACAATATTATTTGTCCAATCGTTCCAATTTAATGTAAATGGATAGGCGGTTTCTGCAATAATTACTTTTTTATTATGTGTTTGACCTAAAGAAGTAATGGTAGCATTCACATCTGAAAGAATTTTTCCATGCCAAACGGGATAATAAGACAAACCTATATAATCATAGTTTATACTACTCATTTTATTAAAAAACCAAGTAGCGCCGCTTCCAATTCCTGCATAATGAATCATTATTTTAGTTGTTGTAGATTGACTTCTAATTGCCAAACTAGCAGCAGCAATTAATTGTAAGCATTGCGATTCGTTATTGATTAAATGTCCTTGAGGCCAAAGAAATCCGCTGTTAATTTCATTCCCAATTTGGATAATATCTGGCTGAATTTCAGTCATCAATAATGTGGTATAATTGCTAACAGCTGTTTTTAAATTTGCAATTGATAAATTAGTCCAATCTGATGGCGGTGTTTGATTGCCTGGATCTGCCCAGGTATCCGAATAGTGAACCGTTAACCAAACTTTCATACCCGCTTGTTTGACTCTTAATGCCAACGCTTTTACTTCTGTGAGTCCAGAATGATTATCTGATGGGTTTTTCCAAATTCGTATTCTAATGGTGTTGCAACCTGCATTTTTTAAAGTTGTTATAGCATTTTCTACTACTCCATTTTTCTTAAAAATAGCGCCTTCGCTTTCTATTAATGGTAAATAGGACATATCTGCCGCACGAATAAAATCATCAGTACCTGGATTGTTTGAAATAGGCGCAGGGGTTGCTTCTGGTTCATTTGAAGAACAAGAAAGTACAAGTAACGCAAAAATAAAATAGACAAATTTAATTCCGGATTTCATAGGTTATAATTTTTCAAATTTAAAACTAGTTTTTTATAATACTACAAATTTAAAAAAGTTGTAGCAAAAGGTCTGCTGGCATAGTGAAAAAAATCCCTCACTTGAAAAAGTAAAGGACTTTATAAATTTTATTTTATAGAATATTAT
>CAMDGB010000002.1 GCA_945897915.1 Chryseobacterium gleum
TTTTATTTTCAATTTTATTTTTTAGTAATCAAAACGAAATCTTTTAAATAAAAAGGTTCAAAATAAGCCACATCTTCAAATTGACTATTCTGAAATTTTTGAAAGGAAATCAAACCCATTTCTGCAGCAGAAGGAAATTGAATTTCTGGATAATAGTGAAATTTTTCAACAGTTAAAATTTCTTTGAATTTCATCGCGCCATCGCCAATTAAATGTAATATTTCTGATTCTTCTTGATATGAATTTTCATCAATAACTTCTGCTTTAGTTGCTCTAATTTTGGTGAAGCTACTATCGAAAAACGCACTAAATACCTCTAATCTTCTGGCATCAATCATTGGAATTATAATTCCCGAATTCACCTGAATTTTTCTAGCCAATATTTCCAACGTATCCAAAGCAATTAATGGAATGGATAATGCATAGCACAAACCTTTTGCTGCAGAAATACCAATTCGCAAACCAGTATAAGAACCTGGTCCTTGACTTACTGCTACAGCATTTAAATCTTGTAGTTTCAAGTTGGTTTCTAAAAATAACTCTTCAATAAAAACATGTAATTTTTCGGCATGGGAAAAATTTTGTTCCGACAATTCTCTTATTGCAAGAGTTTTTCCAGCTTTTGATAAAGCCACAGAACAATTTTTTGTAGCCGATTCTATATTCAGAATTAATGCCATTATAATAGTAAATTTAAAACGCAAAGAAACAAAAAAAGACACAATTTCTTGTGTCTTTTAAAATCAAAAAATATACTTACTAACTTTTCTTTTCTTTAGCTTTTTTATCTTGGTCAGATTTGGTTTCTAATCTAACTTTATCATTTGGCTTCAACTCTTTTGAAACCAACGTGTATGGCCCAACAATAATTTCGTCACCTTTTTTCAGACCTGTCAAAATTTCAATATTAGTATCATCTTGAATGCCGGTTTTTACAACTCTAATTTTAGCTTTATCGCCAACTTTAACAAAAACACACTCAAATTTTATATCCTTTTTAGGTGTTTTACCTTTTTTTTCTGCTTCTTCTTTTTCAATTTCTGCCACTATATCTTTTTGAGTTGAAGTAGTGTCGTCTTTTATTACAATGGCACTGATTGGAACTGCCAAAACATCTGTGCTTCTTTTTGTTTCAATATCAACTGTAGCGGTCATTCCTGGTCTAAACGGTGAATAACTAACCGGTTTTCCTTCTAATAAATCTTGATAAGATGCTTTTACTAATCGTACTTTTACTTTAAAGTTTGTAACTTGATCTGCTGTCAAACCTGTTGTTGCAGAGTTTGAAATGCTAGTAACTACTCCATCAAATTTTCTTTTTAAATAGGCATCCACTTCAATTTTTGCCGAATCGCCAATGCTTACTTTTACAATATCATTTTCATTTACATCTACTTCAACTTCCATATTGTTTAGGTTAGCAATTCGCATCATTTCGGTACCTGCCATTTGTTGTTGTCCTAAAACACGTTCGCCTAATTCGATATCTAATTTAGAGATTGTTCCATCTGCTGGCGCAAAAATGGTTGTTCTTTTTAAATTATCGCTAGCTTCTGTAACGTTTGCCGAAGCAGATTTCATTTGATAATATGCTGATTGCTTACTGGCAACTGCCACTTCATAAGCAGAAACAATTCTGTCCCATTCTGCACGAGAAATTACGCCTTTATCGTACAGTTTTTTATTTCTGTCGTAATTGGCTTTCGCTTCTTTAACTTGAGCATCAGCCTGACTTACACCAGCTTTTGAAGTTGATAAAGACGCCACAGTTCGGTCAACTCCAGAAGTATAAATGTCTGGATTGATTTTTACCAATAATTGTCCTTTTTTAACTTCCTGCCCTTCTTTTACGTTTAAAGCAATAATTTCACCTGAAACTTCTGGCATAATTTTAATTTCAACTTCAGGTTGAATTTTTCCGGTAGCTGAAACGGTTTCAATAATAGTCATCGTTTCTGCTTTAGAAACTTCTACAATTTTACTGTCGTCGTTATCTCCAATTTTCCCTGATTTTTTTAGAATAATTAATACAGCAATTACTGCAACTATACTTCCTAAAATGATAAATAATTTTTTTCTAGACATGGTTTTATTGTTTTTCTATAAGTGGAATTCCGAAATAAAATTCTAAAATTTTAATTCTAAAAATATAATCGTATTTGGTTCTTAGTACTTCTGATTGAGCATTTACAAAAGCGGTTTGAGATTGGTTGTAATCGAAAACATTCATCATACCAATTTCGTATCTGTCTTTTGCATATTGCATGGCTAATTCGCGAGCTTTTTCAATTTGCAAAGCGGCTTCATAACTTTCTTTTGCGGCTTTTGTATCAGTATAAGCAGTAAATACGTTTCGCTCAATATCTAATTCTTGTTGATTTTTTGCCAATTGGCTTTTAGCTAATGCAATTTTAGTTCTGGCTACATTATTTCTAACTGACAAACCATTAAAAATAGGAATATTAAGTGAAAACCCAAAATTTTGACCTTTATTGGTACTAAACTGATCAAACAAAGGTTTTGGTCTAGTTATTATCGGCACACCGTTAATTATTTCAAATCCGTTAGAATTAGATGCTCTTGTATTATAACCATAAAACGCTGTTAAACTTGGTAAATATGCTCCTTTTGCAATAGAAATATCTTTTTCTGCAAGTGCTAAATTTGTTTCCGCAATTTTTAATTCTGTTCTATTTTCTTTCGCTTTTGCGATTACAGCTTCTGGCGTTTCGTTTAAAATTGTAGATAACATAGAAGGCATATCGTCTTCGGAGATGTCAAAATTTTGAAAATCTTTAATTTGTAATAATTGTGCCAAACTTAATTTTGACAATAACAAGGTATTTTCTGCTACAATTACACGCTGATTTCCTGTAGCCATAGTAGCTTCAATGTCTAGCAAATCTCCTTTTGGAACATTTCCTGCATTTACTAACTCAACTGTTCTGTTGTATTGCTTCGTATTAAGTATTTTTTGTTGGGTTTGAACTTTTAAATTTTCTTTGTTAAATAAAATCTGTAAGTAAGCATTGGCGACGTTTAACGCAATATCTTCTTGCATTTTCGTTAACTGATATTGAGAAGCAATGATAGCTAAATTGGCTTTTCTTAACTGATTTACATTTTGCAAACCTTTAAAAATATCCACATTTGCATTTAAATTGGCAGAGGTAAATTGGGTCGTTTGATTTTCTAACAAACCCGTTGTAATATTTTGATTCAATCCAATATTCCAGGAATGCGAGGAAGATGCATTGATATTTGGTAAAAAATTACCAATTGCGTCTTTTTTGGCAATTGACGATGTTTGCAAATCTAATTCGGATTGTTTGATAGTAATATTGTTTTGTATAGCATAATAAATACATTCTTTTAATGTCCATTTTTTTTCTTGGGCAAAAGAAGCAACACTTGCGAAAAATAATATTAATATGAAATGTACTGACTTCATTTTATAAATTGTTTTATTATTTGACCAATATTTTTAAAAAATGTTACACTTTAAAATTAAAATTTTACTTTTATACCTGAAATATTTTTAAATGAAATACAATATTTCTTATTTTTTTATGTTGTCTCTAAACATCTTATTGCAAAGTCTTTTACTATGAAAATTAAAATTTTACTTTTTGGAATTATAAATATGTTTCTATTTAGCTGCAGTACCTCTAAAAAAATAGAAGCACTAAAACCAGAACCTAGCAACAATGCGCCAATAGTGTACAGTAATAAAACATCGCTAATTTCTATGCCGATGGAAGTGAGTATGAAAGAAGTGGAATATCAATTAAATAAAAACGTAAAAGGTTTAATTTATGCGGATACCATTTTAAATGACGATAAAACAGAAATGAAAATTTGGAAAACTTCTGATATTAAATTGCTAGAAAAAAACGGTGAAATTGTTTCGGTAATACCTTTAAAAATTTGGGCAAAATTAAAATACGGAACTGAATTTATGGGTTTAAACGACACTAGAGAAATAAATTTAAACGGAACCATAACCTTAAGTAGTAAAGCTAATTTTGCCAACTGGAAACTAAATACCACTTCTAAAATTGAGTCTTTTGAATGGAGCGAAAGTCCAAATATTTTAGTAGCGGGCAAAAATGTGCCAATTACATACATCATCAATCCAACAATATCGATATTTAAAGGTAGAATAGCTAAGATGATAGATGAAGCGATAAATAAAAGTTGCGACTTTAAAACCCAAGTTATGCAAGTTTTAGAAACACTTTCTGTACCTTTTATGGCTAATGAAACTTACGAAACTTGGTTCAAATTGGTTCCAAATGAAATTTATAGTTCAAATGCTGTTTTGAGCAATTCTAAAATTACAATGAATTTAGGTTTGAAATGCCAAATGCAAACCTTAATTGGACAAAAACCAAAAAGTGGTTTTGATAAATCTAAAATAGTTTCTAAAGCAGTTGCTAAAATTCCGTCTGATTTCAATGCTTCTGTAGCTGCAGTTTCTACTTATGAAAGTGCAAGTAGAATTATGACAAAAAATTTCATGGGACAAGAATTTGGCTCTGGAAAAAGAAAAATTACTGTTCAAAAAGTAACCTTATGGTACAAAGACGGAAAAATGATTATTGCATTAGACGTTTTAGGATCGGTGAATGGAACTATTTATTTGGCAGGAATTCCAAAATATAATTCGGTAACAAAAGAAATTTATTTTGAAGAAATGAATTACGTTTTAAACACAAAAGGTCTTTTAACAAAGACTGCAAATTGGCTGTTGCAAGGTGTTATTTTAAATAAAATTAAAGAAAGTTGTAAATATTCTATTCAACCTAATTTAGAAGAAGGAAAGAAAAATATGCTTCCTTATTTAACTAATTATTCTCCAATGAAAGGTGTTTTTGTAAACGGAAAATTAAACGATTTTGTGTTTGAAAAAATGGAACTTTCCGAAAATGGAATTGTGGCATTTATAACTGCAACAGGTGCTATGAAAATTACAATTGACGGAATGGAATAGCTTTAGGGAAAAGGCGAAAGGCATAAGACATAAGGCATAAGGCAAATTATATAGAAGATAATTATACTCATCGTTTGTCATGCTGAAAGCATCTCTTATTAGTTGAATTGAACAACGTTAAGTGAAACCATTTCAGGGAGACAAAAATTGTGTTAATTTTTTGAATAATTATACTTTAACTTCTTTCTTCTTTTGTTTTAATCGCCATACTGCGTAAAACACCCCTGCAACTAAAATATAGGGTATGGCCATTAAATATACAATTCCGTCATTAACACCTTCGGCAACTGATTTGTTGGCTTCATTTTGCAGAGAAGCCCTACACATGGCGCATTGACCTTGAGAAAATAGAGAATAGAAAATAGAAAATAGAACATAAATACCGCGTTCAGCTTCTATATTCTTTATTCTACATTCTATATTCTTGAATTTACTTAACATAATAAGGCGCAATCATTACGTAAACTACCACGCCCGTAACGGCTACATATAACCAAATAGGAAAGGTAATTCTCGCTAATTTTTTATGCTTATCAAATCGTTTTGACAAAGCTCGAACGTAAGTAAATAGCACTAACGGAATTATTATTACGGATAGTGAAATATGTGTAATTAAAATAAATAAATAATTAATTCTTTCAAAACCAATAGCTACTCTTTCAGATTCTTCTAAAATTGAGTTGTGGTTGGTATCGCCGTAAACTGCAGAAATAGAAGTCATATGATACGCCACATACATTAACAAAAATACTAAAGAACAAGCTATTGCTGTTTTCATCAAATATTCGTGTAGTTTTCTTTTCCCGTTTTTAATTGCTATAACAGCAACTACTAATAAAACGGCAGTAATTCCATTAATGGTAGCATAAATCGGTGGCAAAAAGTTTAAAGGCTCTACGTCATAGCCTAATTTTCTTAAATTTACCCCAAATAAAGCAGCTACAGCAATTGGAATAATAATAGATACAGCTGTGATTAATTTATTGTATTTTGTTTCGATGTTGTTTTCCATAATGTATATTTTTACTTTTGCCTTTGTATTTTTAATCTATTCCTTTAATAATAATTTGATATCTTCTTTTAATGCATCAACTCCGGTTTGTTCTAAACCGTCATAAAATAAAATTGGATTACCGAATTTATCTTTTCTACTTCGAATGTTTCCTTGTTTATCAATTAGCGCAAATTGTCCGGAATGACCAAAACCTCCTTGTGCTTTTGCATCTTTTCCTGCTTGAATATAAAAACCTTTATTGGCTAAATTCATAATATAATCAGAATTGCCACTTAAAAAATGCCAATTTGGATGTTTCACTCCTAAGGTTTTGGCGTGTTCCTTTAAGAAAGCAGGTGTATCATGTTCTGGGTCGATGGTAATTGATGCGATTCCAAAATCTAAATTTCCGTAAAACTCATCTTGAACTTGCACCAAATTTTTATTCATTACTGGACAAATTGTTAAGCAATTTGCAAAGAAAAATTCAACTACATATACTTTGCCTAAGTATGATTTATCTGATATTTTTTTGCCGTTTTGGTTAGTTAATTCAAAAGAAGGCACTTTAGCTAATTTTTCTAAACCACTATCTTTAAATCTTACCCTTAATTCATTTACTGTCCAAATTCCAAACAATAAAACAATAAATGATATTCCGATATATGAGTTTTTTTTCATGAATCTAATTTTAATCTTGGCTAAAAGCAGTTTACTTTTTAATTACTTCTTGTTCAATTTTGTCTCTAAAATCGTCTTTACGTTTGTTCTTTTTTAATGCCAAACGGTATTCGCGAAGTAATATTTTTACATCATCAGACATTTCATTGTGTAATTCTGCAGCAGAGATAGTGTTATAACATTCTCTATATTCCACTTTTCCTTTAATTTTTTGTCCTTTTCTTCCTCTCAAGTTTTTTTCTTTATCTATTATATAAACAAAAGAAGTGGCTGTATAAGTGTCTAATTTGTTTTTAAAATTAAACGTGTTGAAATATTCTTGAATGGCTTCAGGTTTTGCGAAAAGAAAATGCCAGTTTTTCAAATCATTAGATAATCTTCTAAACTCTAACATAATGGCTTTAATTTTATCTTGATTGCCATCTGGTAAAATCATTACCATTTGAAAATCTTTAAAACCTTCGTATTTATTGTAAATTTTTTGATTTAAGTTAAATAAATTGGCTTTTACCTCTTCAATATTACTTCCTGGAAATCCCAAAACGGTAATATTTTTGTCTAAAACCACTTTTTCACCATTTAAAGAAACAAATTGATTTGAAAGTTCAGCATGATTTTTCGAAATAATTGGCAGGAATAAGGAGTTATGAGAGGCTGTGGCGAAAAACATGTAAGCCACTATTGGCAAAATGAAGAGTACAGTTAATACGATATATTTTTTCACTTCAGTAAAATTAATTATTGAGATACAAAGATAAAAAAAATCCCGTTCCAATATAATTCGGAACGGGATTATTATAATTTATTTTATTAAAATATCCATTTGTAATGAGATTTTTTAAATACATCAAAAATATAATCTGCTTCTATTAAAATAATGAAACATAAATATAAAATTAAGAATACTAATGGGGCTACAACAGACCATCGCAAACTTTTCTTTTCGCCTTCTAAGTGCATAAAAGCCCACATAATATAGTATGCTTTTACGATTGTTAAAATTATAAACAACCAATTTAGTAAACTCATTCTTAAAAATGTTCCTAAAAATAAAGCTTCTGGTTTTGTAATACCAAAATATACCTCTACAGTTGTAATTACAGATAAGATTCCGAAAACGGTCCAGATTCTTTTCATATTAGATTCATGTGCGTGTGCCATAATATTTATTTTTACTAAAAATTAAACTAAATAGAAGAATGTAAATACAAACACCCATACTAAATCGACAAAGTGCCAATATAAACCAACCTTCTCTACCATTTCATAACTTTTTCTTCTTTCGTATGTTCCTAATAATACATTAAAGAAAACTAAGATATTTAGCAAAACACCAGAGAATACGTGGAAACCGTGGAAACCAGTAATGAAAAAGAAGAAATTTGCGAATAATTTATGACCATATTCGTTTCTGATTAAACTAGCACCTTCTACTACTAAAATTGCATCTTTCAATCTAGATTCTGATTCAGCACGAGAAAGCACTGTTTTTTCTTTTTTCTTTGTAATAAATTCTGTTCTTACTAGAATTTCAGGATGTGATTTAAATCCAGCCATTACTTCATTAACTGAGTATTCAGGTAATGCATGGTCTTCTTCCATGAACCAAACACCTTTTTCTCTTGTTAATTGCTCTCTTTCTTCTGATAAAGTAGCTGCAAATTCTTCTAATTTAACTCTTTTGTATCCTGTTTTTTCAGATTTATCTGCTTTCACAAATTGCAAAATAGCTCCTCCAGACGTTTCTACAGCTCCATATTCCCCTTTGATGAAATTTTTCCATTCCCAAGCTTGAGAACCTAAGAACATAAAACCACCAACAACAGTAAGTAACATGTAAATAGCAACTTTTGTTTTTTGTAATTTATGACCAGCATCAACAGCAATAACCATTGTTACTGATGAAAAGATAAGAATAAAAGTCATCAATGCAACATAATACATAGGTGCGTTTACACCGTGTAAAAATGGAAAGTGAGTAAATACCTCATCGGCAATTGGCCAAGTTTCGATAAATTTAAATCTAGAAAATCCGTAAGACGCTATAAAACCTGAAAAAGTTAATGCATCTGATACGATGAAAAACCACATCATCATTTTACCGTAAGTGATTCCCATTGGTCCAGGACCTCCGTCTAAAGCGTGTTCATTATTAACCGTAGCGCTCATAAAATATTTATTGTTAAAAAGTTTTCAAATTTATTGATTTTTTTCTATTTGAAAAAATAGAAAAATAAAAACAAGTAAACCCAAATAAAATCCATAAAGTGCCAATAGATGCCACTTAGCTCAATACCAAGGTATTGCGAAGAATTGTATTTTTGTTTATAATGATTATAAATTACATAAATTAATGAAATCATACCTCCAAGTAAGTGTGCTACATGCACAAATACAAAAGCATACAAAAAAGAGACCGTGACTTTACTCGAAGAACCAAAAGGAACAAGCCCTTGATTAAACAATAAATCAAATCCTTTAAATTGAAGATACACAAATGACAATCCTAATACTAAAGTAAGTAATAAATATACTTTTGTTAAAGAATGGTTGTTTGATTTTATAGCTCTTTTAGCCAAATAAAACGTGATGCTGCTTATAAGCAATAGTATTGTGCTATATGTAAAAGTAACAGGTATTATTAATTCTTTTAACCAATCTGGGCGTTGTTTGCTTACCACAAACGCACTTGTTAATCCTGCAAAAATCATTATTATGCTTATCATAGCAAAATACAATAGCATTTTAAATGTTTTTGCTTTTTTATCGTAAGCTTCTTGTTCTGAAATGCTTTTCATTTTTAATTTTTACTTTTTAAACACATAAATTATTTTGTGCTTTATCTGTTATTATATTTAAAAAAAAACATAGCAAATAATCTATGTTTAAATTCTATTCTTTTTAATTATGCAAATTTATCAATTACATAAATAATCTGCAACAAAGTTATGTAAGTTACACTAACTAACATCAATTTTTTTGCAGTTTTTGCTTCTCTATTTTTATATAATTGTATAGCATAAAATAGCATCCAACAACCTAGTAAGAAAACTACAATTGCCGCTAAAACAGATAATTGCAATTCACCAGTAAAACCGAATACTGGTAAAACGGATGCAATTATTAACCAAAAAGTATACAAAATAATTTGAATTACTGTTTTAGAATCGCGTTTTCCGGTGGGCAGCATAAAAAAACCTGCTTTTTCATAGTCTTCAAATAAGAACCAACCAATAGCCCAAAAATGTGGAAATTGCCAAAAAAACTGAACTAAAAATAAGGTTCCTGCTTCTATTCCAAAATTTCCTGTAGCGGCAACCCAACCTAACATAAATGGAATGGCACCTGGAAATGCACCAACAAAAACTGATAATGGCGTTAGTGTTTTTAATGGTGTGTACAAACTTACGTACATAAATATAGAAATAGCCCCAAACATGGCCGTTTTTGGATTGATAATATACAATACGACCAAACCAATAAACGTCATTATAAAACCTAAAATTAAGGCGTTGTTTATAGAAATTCGGCCTGATGGTATGGGACGGTTTTTGGTTCTATCCATTTTCGCATCCAAATCTTTTTCTATAACTTGATTGAAAATATTTGATGCACCAACCATACAATATCCGCCAATTGCTAACAAGAATAAAGTAACAACACTAAAAGGATGTTTTACTGAAAACCCCAATAAATACCCTACAATAGAAGAAAAAACCACACTAACTGCTAAGCCAGCTTTGGTAATTTCTTTAAAATCTAAAAAAATTGATTTTACGTTTATCGTAGTTGTTTTCAAAAGTAAATTTTTAATCGATTGCAAAGATAGTAAGAAGATTTTTGTTTTTAGCAATACTTACTGGGCAAATTCAAAATATTAAAACTAATAAAAAAATGGTTTTTGATAATCTTCATACAAAATATTGATTAAACAAAAAACATCTCAACTAATGTGAGATGTTTTTGTTTTGTATTGCATTGTAAAATTTTACTATAAAAAAGCTTGTAATAGCGCCTAAAGCATTTGCTACAATATCATACCAGTCAAAAGCCCTGTTTTTTGTATACTTTTCTTGTAAGAATTCAATAGTAATTCCTATGCATAGCGCCATGAATAGCACAATTAAAAAATATCGTAACGAAAAGTGTTTGAAACTTTTTATCCACAAAAAAACAAATACAAAATAAAATATAAAATGTATTATTTTGTCAATATTTTCAATAGGTATTGTAGGTAGACTTGGCACATCGTTTAAACACAAATAAAAAATTAAAAGTGTCCAAAAAACGGCGCTTATTTTAAAAAAATTATGCCCCAATAAGTGCTGCATAATCTTCACTTGATAGTAAATATGCTATTTCAGAAGCATCGGATATTTTTACTTTTACCATCCATCCTGCGCCGTAGGAATCAGAATTTACAGCTTCTGGATTACTTTCTAAATTGTCATTAAATTCTATAATTTCTCCACTTAATGGCAAAAACAAATCTGAAACCGTTTTAACTGCTTCCACAGTACCAAAAACCTCATCTTTAGCTAATGTTTGGTCTAACGTCTCTACTTCAACGTAAACAATATCACCTAATTCTTTTTGTGCAAAATCAGTAATTCCTACAGTTGCTACATCGCCATCAATTGAAACCCACTCGTGGTCTTTTGTGTACTTTAAATTCGCTGGTATATTCATCTTATTAATTGTATTTTATTTTTTACAAATGTAATTTATATTCTTTAAAGTCGCAAGTAGTACAAACAAAAGTCATAAAGTCGAAAGTCTTAAAGTGATTGACGTAATGGCTTTCGCCTTAGAATTAGTTTCCGAAATTATATCGCAAGGTAAATCCTGAACGGATATTTGTTAACGGGAAAGCTGTTGATATAACCGCTTTAGAAAACTGATGATCATAAAAGAAAATAGCTGTAAAATTCTTGCTGAAAGAATAATCTGCTGTTAATTTAAATGACCAAATATTTTGTCCACCGCCTAATTGATTATTATTATAATCTAAATACCTTACAATTGTCATGTTTTTACGTAATGTGAAATCGGCTTTTAGATTGATATCACTTTTAATCAATCCCTGAGCGTTATCTGCTAATTTAGAGTTAATTTGTACGCCTTTAATTCTGTATCCTAAACGAACGGTGTAATCATTTCCTTGCACTTCAGTTAATAAGTTATTATCGAAACTCATGTTTAAACTTCTGTCTTTTTTAACTTCGGCCATCACATTAAATGAATTTTTTAACTCAAAACTCACATTAATTAATGGATTAAATTGTTCTGTTAAATTGACATTTGAAGTAATTATTTCTGGAAACAAATTGCCTTTTGTATCGGTTGGACTAGGATTTAAATTACTTCTAAAAGCGTTCACACTATAACTGGAACGATAACCATGTTGTATAGAGAATTTTTTGAAATTATCTTTAAACCAAGCCATCTTCATAAATCCCGTATACTTCAATGTCCAGTTTGGTAACGGGAAGTTAGAAAACAACCCAGTTTGCACCTTAGCAGTTGGTAAACCTGAGTATGCCGATAAAAAGGCAGGAACTAAAACACGTTGACTATTTTTTCCAAAACCGGTAGGATAACCATCTAATTCTCTTGGAAAAGATGTAGTGCCATAATATGCTTCTGCTAAACGAGTTGCAATTGCGTATCTATTTTTACGGAATCTTTCGAAAATTTCTGATTCATTTTCATCACTAGTTTTAAAAGCTGTTTTAATCATTACAGTTGAAATACTGAAATTTCCAGTACTAAATGGCGCTCTTGATTGGTAATTTCCAGCAACAGCGTCATATTGTTCTGAATAATTTTCTGTTATATTTCTTTCCGCATTTATGTCGATTCCTAAGTCGGGTATCAGCTCTAATCTAGCGGTATAATCTAATTTTTTAGATTTAATTTGAGAAAAACTTTGATTAAACTCAGGATAATTTGTCAGATAGCCCATTTTTGCGGCTTCGTATCTAATATCAGATTGATCGCCAAAAATAAATCCTAAACTTGGTTTAGAACTTCCGAAAAATCCTAAACCTGGTAAATAACCTGGTAAAAGCGTCCCGCCAGATTCTGTATAATTTACCTGAATGTTTTTAACAGCAGTTAATAATCCAATTCCAAATTTAGCAAATGCATTTCTTTCTTCCGTTTGTGGTTGTTTTGGTGCTGTATTAGTAACTTTTTCACCTGGTTTTGGCGGCGCTTTTTTAGTAGTTGCAGGTTGTTTTTTCTGTTTTTTAGCGGTTAAACCAATGTATTTATAGAACATATTCATATCTAATCCAGCATTTATTTTATGTGAATTAGCATTCTGAATGGTATTTCCTAATTGATAAATAGTGCCGTCTAACGCTTGAAAAGTTGAAAATGCGTCAGAAGCGCGCTGCCAACTATAATCACCTGTATATACATAAGAAGATTTAATAAAACTTAAAGCTGGAATTTTATTAATTGGCAAGTCGTAATTAGCTGTTATTTGTTGATTATGCGTGTTTGCTGTACCAAAATCCCAATAATCATTCCATATATCTAAATCATTAATTGGGTTATTTTGAGTGTCAAAATAGTTACGTACAATGTTATTATTAGCTGCAGTGTAATTTAATTTTAACGATTTTGTGATTGGAAAATTTACGCCATACTGATAATTGAAAAAATAATTTCTTCTATATAAAGGGTCTAAGCCTATACCTTGAACATCAATTAATCTAAATTGTTGGCGATTAAATTGTCTGGTAATATTAGAATTAAACGTTACGTTACTTGGCAAAAAGTTGAAATTAAAATCACTTATTGCTTTATAATATCCGTTTTTCTTGAAAAATTTATTTTTCTTAAAAGGTTCTATAGATTTTGCTTTAAATGAATAGGCATAATCTAAAGATGTTTTTTGTTGTTGATCTACCAAATTTTGTACTTGGTAATCGTGATGTAACATTTCGTTAAAAGAATAAGAAAGTGTAATATTTTCTACATCATAAAAATGTTGTTTTTGTTTGTCGCCTCTATCTTTTTTTACACCGATGAAGTTAATACTAGTTCGTTTTGTATAATCTATAGCTCGATTTTGAATTTCTGCTTTTTTATCTTGATTTGATTCGGCAGCAATTACTTCATTTAATTCTAAATCTTGAAATAGAGGATCGTATTTTGGTGTGATTATTTGTTCGCCTACAGCGTAATTGAAAGGTAAATTTAATTTCCATTTTTTTGGTAAAATTTGACCCACATTAAAATTTGATACAATGTCATATTGTTTAACATCTTCTCTACTTCTTTCATTTGGTCCTTGTTCTAAAGCCCCAAAACCAATGGTGCTTAAACGACCTGTTGCAGAAAAAGTGGCGAAATCGGCTATATTTGTATCTAAATTTGCCACTGCAGCATAACCGCCTTTGTTGTCGATTTCTGACATGCGTAATTCGTTGAACCAAACCTCCCCTCTTAAAGGGCCAGTAGCTGAAGGATTTGGATTTTTTACCCCAATCATTAAAGTTCTTACTTGTCCGAAATTTGGATTTCCTTTTATACCAATATTTAATCTGCTTTTTGAGGAACCTAAAGCACTTTCATTTAAAAAAGCAATTCCGTTAGCATCTGGAACAATTGAACCATCACCAGCAATATTTAAACTTTTTATTTTAGATAACAAGGCCAAAGGCAATTCAATTTCGTTATCTGCTAACCAAACATCTTCTGCTGTTCTGGCACTTAAAGAACTTACTCTTAAAGGCATTTCAATTTGATAGAAGTTATCTGTAAAATCATTACCTAATCTAATGAAAGCAACTAATTCGTCATCTTTTAAATCTGTACCACTTCCTAAATCAGATTTTAAAGGCTCCGCGTGTAAAAACATGCGTAGTTTTTTGTATTGACGCATATCTACATCTACATTTTTAAAAACGGATCTTGCATCATTTTCTTCTAATCCGCCTAATCCTACATTTGAAGGATCTTTTTTATAAATACGTAATGATAAAGACTGTTCGTTTTGATTGATAACCGTATTGTTATTAAACAATTGCTCTCTATCAACTCCTGGAGGAGCTACGTAAGGAATAGGGCTTCTATTAGCGTTTTCTTGAATATTAACTGCTACTACATCAAAACCAGTATCGTCATCAGATACATTGGCATCTAAAGCGTCTAATGTGTACACAAATCGTCTCCACTCGCCTCGAACTAAATCCAAAGTTCCTAAACGAAGCGTTACTTCATCATTAAAACCAGATAAAAACATTCTCATAAATCGAATGGTTCTGAAGTCGGTAATTGGTCCTTCAATATTTGCAGCAGTTGCTTCTAAAATTGGAATTTTATATTGCACCCATCTAACTGGTATAGCATTTCCATTTGGCACTGTTGCTGTAGTAGTTAAAACATCGGAGACATAATTTTGACCCACAACTGGATTTGGAGAAACTGGAATATTAAATTTATAATACGCATTTATCGTATTCATTGTATTATCTCTATTTAAATCTTCTACATCTGGTACGGTAGAATTTCCTCTATTGGTATCTGTTACTGTTATTGGCGAATTTCCTTCTAGTCCGTTATAATTTTTATAGCGATCTAAAATTGTTCCCGTAGTATTTAAATAATATTGATAATTATCTGCAGAAGCATCAACAAAAGCAGCAAAAGCTGGATGTTTACTTCTTTCTTCTAAGTCATTTAAACCATTTAAACCAACATCTTGAACCGCTCTATTGGCTTCATTGGTATCAAAAGCATAAATTAAAGATTGCGAAGCAGGTACTTTTCCCCAGTTTGTAGTATAAGTTGGTTGAGAACCGCCGTTTTCTGGTAACCCGTTTTCGTATAATTTTCTACCGTCTTTTAAAATATCTTCACTAATTTCCCCTAAATTTAAGGTTAATGTTCCTGTGTTTGAAGGATTCGTAACATCTGTAGTAGTACCAAAATAGGGATCCATCATCCAAAACTGCACATATTCTACGTTAGATTGTTCAAAATTTGTAGTATTGATGGCACGCATAATTCCCCCCCAATTATTTGGCGCGTCAATAGCTGGAAATTGGTTATTTGCAGCAGCTACTGGATTGTAATTGTACGGTCCACGTTCTTTTGGATAATACGTTAAATCTAGCGTGTTTATTACATTAGTTTGCCCTTGAGGAATATCGATATTTGGAAATAATTCCTGACTAAAAATTCTTCTGGTTTTATTGGTAGAAATATCGTTATCATCAATTCCTGCTGGCTTGTTTACATAAAAAATTGGATCAATATTATACCAAGAAAGTTTAGCTCTTTTATCTCCATATACCTGATCATTTTCATTTAATTCACCTCCAAAACCTATTGGCGTACTCGCTAATGACCAAGCCAAAGGCGATTTTAAATCGATATTAGATTGCGAACCTTCAAAATCATCAATGTACGAAGTAGGTTCGCCATTAAAATCTGCGGCTTTTGGTGCATTTGGAAATAAATAAGCAAATTCACCTCTGAATGAAAGATTAGATGGCGCTTCTGTTTCTATGTTTGGTAATTTATTCACCAATCTTGTTAAAAAAGGAACTTCAGTTGAAAAATTGGTATTTAAACCAACTATTGTATTATTTACAGATTCTTGATTGTAATCCGCTTTTTGCGTAAAAGGCCGTTCAGTCATTTTTAAGAAAGTCGCACCTAATAAAAACTTCTCATTAAATTTATGCTCTACATTTAAACCATAAAATCTTTTGGTTTGTTGACCGAAAACAGAATTATTTTCCAATGTTACATTTATTGGCGTGTTAGAAGCCATCAAAGACGGATCTAAAATTTGTACTCTACCAGCTTGATAGTTCACAGTATAATCCACACCTTCTACTAAAACTCTACCACCTGCTGTAACCACAACACTTCCTTGAGGCACATTAAAAGCGTTTAAAGAAATACCATCTCCTGCAGAAGATTTAAAACTTCCTTTTAGTTTGAATTTATTTTTGGAACTTTCTTGTAAAGCGGCGGCTTGTGTAGATTTATATAAGGTTCTGAATACGTATTTTGATTGATTAGAGTTATATGAAAGCGGTGTATCATAATCTTCCGTTAAGGTGGTAACATCTAGTTTGTTAAATAAGTGTTTTCCAAATGGTTCTACCGTGGTGAAAATAATTCTTCCATATTGAGAATCAACTGTAATTCCTGGATAAAAATCGAAAAATCCATCGCCATTTGGTTGTGGGTCATTCGTAAAGTTTAACTTATCTAAATTAAAAACTTTTAATAAAGTGGTGTTGGCCACATTTGAAGGCAGCGCGTCTATACCAGATTGTGTAATGTAATTTAAAGGTGAAGGATCTTGGTATAAAATATTAAATTTAAAATCTTGTTGTTGCAATTGGTTTCCACCTGGGATTTGATAGATGTTTTTCATCATTAAGTCCCAACTTGGTTCACTTACGTTGATTAAACTTCCTTTTAACATTTTTAAAAGTAACGCTTGCGTGGTTGGCACACCTGCTGGATCAACTGTTGTAGATTCTAAACCATCATTTGCAAATTCACCTACTTGATATACTTCGCCTCCAATTGTATATTGATAGGCTACCGCCAAAACCTCATCATTTTGCAATTTCTGATTTAAGGAAATGTATCCTAGTTGTGGGTGAAACGTGTATTCTGTAGTTGCTAATTTTCTGGCGTTTTCTAATTTCGAATAATCAATTCCTTCCGAAAAGGTACTTGTGGGATTAGAAACCAAATTAAAACCTTGAGATGATGCAGTAGCGATTTCTCTGATTGCTGGATTTAAAAAACTTCCTGCTTGTCCAATTGCAGATGGGTTGAACTTATTGTTTTTATTGTCTGTTGGAGAATTAATTGGCTCGCTAAAAAAAGTAGGGTTTAAAGCTAAATCTGTACCTACCACTTCATTATCTGGAGTTGTAGTTAATTGCGATTCTCCTAAATCTTGTAAAGCCAATATATTTCTTAAGTTGTTATCTGTGTTTGTAACTCTGTTTTGCTTATTGGTGATCCAAACTTCAATTCTGGTAATTTTTGCACGAGAATCGATTACTGGATAATTTCTTAAGGCATTATCATAATTATTTCTAAAATATTGCGATAAGAAATAATGCTTATCTGAATCATAATCTAGGGCAAAAAAATCAAATTCTTGAATGGTTCCGCCGCCTTGAGTAGTTATAGATTTTGATTGTGATTTTTGTTCTGAAAACACCCCTGTGAAAGTAGTTTTTCCAAATTGAAATTGTGCTTTAACTCCAAATAAACTTTGTGCCCCGCGGATTAGAGAATTTGAAATGGGAAAACTTACATTTCCAACCTCTATTTTTTGTAAAATATCATCTTCTGTTGGTGCGTAATCTAATTTTATTAAATTTTGAAAAGCAAACGTAGATTGGGTATCATAATTAATATTAACACTCAATCTGGTTCCTACTTTTCCTTGTAACCCCATAGAAATTCGTTGATTGAAATCAAAGGCGGTCGTTTTTCTATTTCTAGGCGAAAAAGAAGGATTGTCTTGTTTGGTAAATCGGATGCCTAAATCTACTTCTACAGAACCGCTTGGTTTTACATCAATAGTATTACCTCCAAAAATGGCTTCGAAAAATTTATTGTTTACATAGAATCTTGGTAATAAGTTCTTTCTTGCTTCTTCAGAACCCGCTCTTTTTCCGTCAACTGCATTTTGTTTGTCTTGGAAATACTTTCTCATAGTTTCTTTTAAAACCATTTTTTCGTATTCTTCTGGGGTTAAGATCAAAGGATAATTAATGTTAAAACCATCTACAGAAGCCGTGTAAATATATTTATTAGAAACAGGATCATAAGTATAGCCATCAATAATACTTTTAGGATTAGGCAAAGAAATTTGACCCAGACTATATCCTGTTTTTGTTGAATCTTGCGGTTTAACTGGCGTTGTCTGCGCGTAATTATTCGAACTTATAAACATCATAAAAATTACAATGCTTGTTCTTGAGACTTTATTTTTAAGTAATTTTTTCAAATTATAATACTTTTAATGCTTGTTTTATTAATTCTTCCACAGTGGCTGCTGGCGAATTAACAATAATTTTTTCTACTACTTTTTCGGCGTTTTTTCTAATATATCCCAAAACTTCTAAAGCAGATAACGCTTCTTCTTTGTTTGTATTGTATGAACTTCCCGAAATTTCTTCAATTGCATATATTTTTAATACTTTATCTTTAATGTCTAAAATTACCCGTTGTGCCGTTTTTAAACCAATTCCCTTGATAGATTGCACTGTGCCAACATCATTTGCAGCAATAGCTTGAATGATTTGTTCTGGATTTAATGAGGAAAGCATGGTTCTTGCCGTACTAGCTCCAATTCCTGAAACTGAGATTAATAATTTAAATAATTCTCGTTCTTTTTTTTCTGCGAAGCCAAATAAAGAATGTGAATCTTCTTTAACTTGTAAATACGTATATAATTTCACATTTTCGGAATCCGGAATTTGAGAATAAGTATGCAATGAAATATGAATTTCATACCCCACACCATGGCATTCTATAACCACTTCAGTTGGCGTTTTCTCTACTAATTTTCCTTGAATATGTGAAATCATACTTTTTACTTTTTACTTTTTACTTTCAGCTTATTTTTCAATTTTTCTTGCGCATCAACAACAGCAACTGCTGCCATATTTACCATTTCTTCAACACTGGCACCTAATTGAAAAATATGCACTGGTTTTTCTAATCCCATCATAATTGGACCAATAGAAACTACTTTATCTAATTCTTTTAGCATTTTGTAGGTAATATTTGCAGCATCTAGATTTGGAAAAATCAGCGTATTTACTTTTTTATTGGCCAATTTAGAAAACGGAAATTTGCTTTTTAGCATGTCTGCATTTAACGCAAAATCGGTTTGAATTTCTCCATCAACAATTAAATCGGGATAATTTTCGTGCAAAATTTTAACTGCTTGTCTTACTTTAATTGGGCTTTCGTGAGAAGAAGAACCAAAATTAGAAAACGAAATCATAGCAATAACAGGTTCTATACCAAATAATCGAACGGTTTTAGCTGTCATTAAAGCAATTTTAGCTAACTCTTCTGCAGAAGGATTTGGATTGATAGCAGTATCTGACAAAAATAATGGGCCACGCTTGGTGTTCATAATGTTTGTAGTGGCAATTCTTGACACACCTTGTTGCTTGGCAATTAATTCCATCACGGGTTTTACCACATTTGGATAACTTCGCGAATATCCCGTAACCATACAATCTGCATCACCGGCATTTACCATCATTGAAGCAAAGTAATTGCGTTCACGCATCCATTTTTGGGCATCTAACAAAGAAGTTCCTCTACGCTGTCTGGTTTTCCAGAAATATTGTGCGTATTTTTCTCTGGTTTTATTTTCGTCTTTAGATTTTGGATCGATGATTTTTAAATCGGCTTCAAATCCAATTTCTTCTTTTAATTCTTGAATAATTTCTACATTGCCTAACAAAATTGGAATCCCAATGCCTTCTTCGTGAACAATTTGTGCCGCTTTTAAAACATCTAAATGATCGGCTTCTGCAAAAACAATTGTTTTAGGTTCGGTTTTAGCTCTATTTGTAAGTAATTTTACTATTTTATTATCGTTACCTAAGCGTTCTTCTAAATCGCTTGCGTATTTTTCCCAATCTGTAATTTCTATATCGGCCACACCACTTTCCATAGCCGCTTTTGCAACAGCAGGAGAAATTGTAGAGATTAATCTCGGATCAAAAGGTTTTGGAATGATGTAATCTTTTCCGAAAACCAACTTCTTTTCGCCGTAAGCAATGTTCACTTGTTCTGGAACTGGTGATTTGGCTAATTCTGCCAAAGCTCTAACGGCTGCCATTTTCATAGCTTCATTAATTTTTCTGGCTCTAACATCTAAAGCGCCTCTAAAAATATAAGGAAATCCTAGAACATTATTTACTTGATTTGGATAATCAGAACGACCTGTAGCCATAATGATATCTTCACGAGTATTTATCGCAACGTTATAATCGATTTCAGGAACTGGATTCGCCATAGCAAACACAATTGGATTGGCTGCCATGGATAGTAACATCTCTGGTTTTAATATATTTCCAACCGATAATCCTAAAAACATATCGGCATCTTTAATAATTTCAGATAAAGAAGCTGGATCACATGATTTTGCATAACGCATTTGCAATTCGGAAACATCGTCTCTGCAAGTGGTTAATAAACCATTTACGTCAAACATGTAAAGATTTTCGGGTTTTACACCTAACAATACATATAAATTTGCACAAGCCAATGCTGCTGAACCAGCTCCAGAAACTACTACTTTTATTTTAGCGATGTCTTTTTCTGCAATTTCTAAAGCATTTAAAAGTGCGGCTGACGAAATGATTGCCGTTCCATGTTGGTCGTCATGCATTACGGGAATGTTTAATTCGGCTACCAATCTTCGCTCAATTTCAAACGATTCTGGGGCTTTTATATCTTCTAAATTAATTCCTCCGAAAGTTGGCGCAATGGCTTTTACGGTTTCAACAAATTTATCAATATCTGTGGCATCTACCTCTATATCAAAAACATCTATATCAGAAAATATTTTAAACAGTAAAGCCTTTCCTTCCATTACGGGCTTAGAGGCTTCTGGACCAATATCGCCTAAGCCTAACACAGCGGTTCCATTGGTAATTACAGCAACTAAATTTCCTTTAGCCGTATATTTATAAACGTTATTTACATCTTTTGCAATTTCCAAACATGGCTCTGCCACCCCTGGCGAATAAGCCAAAGACAAATCACGTTGTGTAGCATATTTTTTTGTGGGTACCACCTGGATTTTTCCTGGTGTCGGTTTGGCGTGGTATAGTAAAGCTTCTCTTCTTTTATTGTTATCTGTAGACATATATAATCATTTGCATCAACTCACAAAGATAAAATAAGCATTGAAATAACAATAAAGATTGACTAAAAAGTTATAAATTCTTTGATTTTTTTATTAATTGGCCTAAAAAAGCTTTTCCAAAAGGTACAGTTTTTAAAATAAAACTTAAAAAAGTTCCCCTTTATTAGGCCCTTTTATTCTTCCTAAATGTTTATATGCTTTTTCGGTAGCTTCACGGCCTCTTGGTGTTCGCATTAAAAAACCTTCTTGGATTAAAAAAGGTTCGTATACTTCTTCAATAGTTTCTCCGTTTTCTGATACTGCAGTGGCTAAAGTGGTTAACCCTACTGGTCCGCCTTTGAATTTGTCAATTAAAGTCGTTAAAATTTTATTGTCCATTTCGTCTAAACCATTGGCATCTACATTTAGGGCTTTTAAGGCGTAACGGGCTATTTCTATATCAATACTTCCGTTTCCTTTTATTTGTGCAAAATCTCTAACTCTTCTTAATAAAGCATTAGCAATACGAGGTGTGCCTCTACTTCTTCCAGCAATTTCTATAGCAGCTTCTATATCAATAGGCACTTTTAATATTCCGGAACTTCTTTCGATAATAGTGGCTAATAATTCGGTATTATAATAATGTAAACGACTTTGGATTCCGAAACGCGCGCGCATTGGAGCGGTTAACAAACCAGAACGTGTAGTGGCGCCAACTAAGGTAAACGGATTTAAATTAATTTGTACCGAACGGGCATTCGGACCCGACTCAATCATAATATCAATTTTATAATCTTCCATAGCAGAATACAAATATTCTTCAACTATTGGCGATAAACGATGTATTTCATCAATGAACAACACATCACGCTCTTCTAAATTGGTTAACAAACCAGCTAAATCGCCTGGTTTATCTAATACAGGACCCGATGTAATTTTGATTCCTACACCCAATTCGTTAGCTAAAATACTTGCCAAAGTGGTTTTCCCCAATCCTGGAGGACCATGAAAAAGTGCATGATCAAGCGCTTCACCTCGCTGATTTGCTGCGGCCACAAATACTTTTAAATTTTCAAGCACATGATCTTGTCCCGCAAAATCATCAAAACTTAGCGGTCGTAGTGCCTTTTCAATATCTAATTCTTGTGGCGTAAAACGCTCTTTGTTGGGATCTAAATTTTCATTCATCTTACAAATATAATATTTAGTTGGGAGTTTTTTTGTTTTTAACCACATAGAAATTAATCTTGATTTTTTTGAAATTAGTATTGATATTGATTTTTTGCCAGTGAAAAAAGTATCTTTGTAAAAAATTAAGCAAATGATTATTTATAATGTTACCATAAATATTGACGACAGTGTGCACAACCAATGGTTAAATTGGTTAAAAACAAAACATATTGGTGCCGTTTTAGCCACTGGCTGTTTTTATAAAGCGAAACTTTCAAAAGTTTTAGTGGAAGAAGAAATGGGAGGCACTACTTATTCCATACAATATTCCGCAGAAAGTAAAGAAAAACTTCAAAATTATTACAACACTTTTGCGCCGAAATTAAGAGAAGAAGGTCTGCGTTTGTTTGGTGATAAAATGTTGGCTTTTAGAACAGAATTAGAAGTATTAAACGAGTTTTATAATAATGAAAACTAGTCAATTTACGATTTACGAATTTTGATTTACGATTTTAAAATAAATAAATAAAAATGTCAGTTAAAGCAAAAAAACATTTAGGTCAGCATTTTCTTAAAGATGAAAGTATTGCGCAGCAAATTGCCGATTCGTTGGTAGGTTCTAACTACAAAAAAGTGTTAGAAATTGGTCCCGGAATGGGGGTTTTAACTAAATATTTATTAGAAAAACCCTACGAAACTTATGTTGTAGAAATTGACAAGGAATCCGTAACCTATTTAGAAGCCAATTATTTAAAATTAGCCAACAAGATTTTTTCTTTAGATTTTTTGCGTCACGATTGGCAAACTGCTTTTAAAGATGAGCAATTTGCTATAATTGGGAACTTCCCTTACAATATTTCCACGCAAATTGTGTTTAAAACTTTAGAACTGCGCCAATTTATTCCAGAATTTTCAGGAATGTTTCAAAAAGAAGTAGCGGAACGAATTTGTAGTAAAAAAGGCAGCAAAGTATATGGCATTTTATCCGTTTTGGCACAAGCATTTTATGAAGTAGAATACTTATTTACGGTACCGCCAACGGTTTTTAATCCACCACCAAAAGTAGATTCAGGTGTGATGCGTATGACGCGAAAAGAAAATTACGATTTGCCTTGCGATGAAAAATTATTGTTTAAAGTGGTAAAAACCGCATTTCAACAAAGAAGAAAAACATTAAGAAATAGTTTAAAAAGTTTAAATTTATCCGATAAATTACAAGAAGATACTATCTTTGCACAAAGACCAGAACAATTATCTGTAGAAGAATTTATTTCTTTAACACAAAAAATAGCGGCAGATGGAATTTAAAATCAGTAAAGAACTTATCACGCAAATTGAAAATTTAATTCAGCAAAATAATATTGTTGATTTGGAAAGCATTTTGCATGACATTCACTTTGCTGATATTGCTGAAATTATGAATGATTTGGATACGTCCGAAGCCATTTATATTTTCAACTTATTAGATTCTGAAATTACTGCTGAAATATTACTTGAACTTGATGAAGAAGTTCGTGAAACTATTTTAAGTACATTATCTGCAAAAGAAATTGCCGAAGAGCTTGATGAATTAGATACCGATGATGCGGCAGATATTATTGCCGAATTGCCTCAATCTAAAAAAGCACAGGTAATTTCAGAACTTGAAGATGTAGAGCACGCCAAAGATATTGTTGACCTTTTACGATATGATGAAAATACCGCAGGTGGTATTATGGCGAAAGAATTAGTAAGAGTAAACGAAAACTGGAACGTATTAACTTGCGTGAAAGAAATGCGTCTTCAGGCAGAAAATGTTACTCGAGTACACTCGATTTATGTGGTAGATGATGAAGACCATTTGAAAGGACGTTTGTCGTTAAAAGATTTATTGACCACTTCTACCAAAACACAAATTAGCGACATTTACATTAAAAAAGTGGATTACGTTCGTGTGGAAACTAAAGATGTAGAAGTAGCCCGAATTATGCAGAAATATGACTTGGAAGCCATTCCTGTTGTAGATGAATTAGGTAGATTAGTGGGTCGTATTACAATTGACGATATTATTGATATTATAAAAGAAGAAGCTGATAAAGATTACCAGTTAGCTGCCGGTATCTCGCAAGACGTTGAGGCAGATGACAGCATTTTGGAATTAACCAAAGCACGTTTGCCGTGGTTGGTTTTGGCATTATTTGGTGGGTTTATTTCCGTAAAAGTCTTAGGTATTTTTGAACCTATGATGGAAAGCCACAGAATGTTGTTATTTTTTACGCCACTTATTGCTGCTATGGCTGGAAATGTTGGGGTACAATCGAGTGCCATTGTGGTACAAGGTTTAGCAAACAATTCCATTACAGGAAGTTTATGGAATCGATTACTTAAAGAATTATCGTTAAGTTTATTAAACGGAAGTATTTTAGCTGGGATTTTAATACTTGGAAGTCATTTTCTTCTTGGTTACGAATTTATTATTGGCATTACAGTTTCTATAGCGCTATTGAGTGTAATTGTAATTGCCTCATTAATTGGAACATTTATTCCGATAGTCTTAGATAAATATGGTGTGGATCCTGCTTTAGCGACCGGACCTTTTATTACAACCAGTAATGACATTATAGGAATTATTATTTATTTTACTATTGCTAAATTAGTATTGGGAATTTAGATTTACTTTTCAGAATACATAATATAAATTCATAATTACATATACAAAAAAAGTCCTAATTTTCATTAGGACTTTTTTTGTATATTTTAGTGATGTAATTCTACTTCACCTTTTTTCATTGGTACGTTTTGCGGTACAAAATCTTCATCATGACCTGGTTTACTATAGTCATATGGCCAACGGTATACAGCAGGAATTTCACCTGGCCAGTTACCATGCATGTGTTCTAAAGGTGCCGTCCACTCTAAAGTATTAGAACGCCATGGATTCATAGGTGCTTTTTTACCTTTGAAAATACTGTAAAAGAAATTCCAGAAGAATACTAATTGGAACGCCGCTCCTACTAAAGCAAAAACAGTAATTAATACGTTAGTATCTGCTAACTCATCAAATAATGGAAAGTTAGAGTTGGTATAATATCTTCTTGGTAATCCTGCCATTCCAATAAAGTGCATTGGGAAGAAAACACCGTATGCACAAACAGCAGTTACCCAAAAGTGAATGTATCCTTGAGTTTTATTCATCATTCTTCCAAACATTTTTGGAAACCAATGGTATACACCAGCGAAGAATCCGTATAATGCTGAAATACCCATTACTAAGTGGAAATGCGCTACTACAAAATACGTATCGTGTACATTAATATCCAAAGTACTATCTCCCAAAATAATTCCTGTTAAACCTCCAGTTATGAAAGTAGAAACCAAACCAATAGAAAATAACATGCCTGGATTTAATTGTAAGTTACCTTTCCAAAGTGTAGTAATGTAGTTAAACGCTTTTACAGCTGATGGAATGGCAATTAATAAAGTTGTGAATGTAAATACTGAACCTAAGAAAGGATTCATACCTGAGATAAACATATGGTGACCCCAAACAATTGTTGATAAAAATGCAATTGCAATAATTGATGCGATCATCGCACGGTATCCAAAAATTGGTTTTCTTGAGTTGGTTGCAATTACTTCAGATGTAATTCCTAAAGCTGGTAACAATACAATATATACTTCCGGGTGTCCTAAGAACCAAAATAAGTGTTCGAATAAAACGGGTGAACCACCTTGATAATGTAATACTTCACCTTTAATAAATATATCAGATAAGTAGAAAGACGTACCGAAACTTCTATCGAAAATTAATAATAAAGCTGCAGAAAATAACACAGGGAATGAAATAACACCAATAATTGCAGTTACAAAGAATGCCCAAACTGTAAGTGGCAATCTCGTCATAGTCATTCCTTTTGTTCTTAAATTAATAACGGTAACAATATAATTTAATGACCCCATTAATGATGACGCAATGAAAATAGCCATAGAAACTAACCATAAAGTCATTCCCATTCCAGAACCTGGAATCGCTTCTTCAATTGCAGAAAGTGGTGGATAAATTGTCCAACCGGCAGATGCGGGTCCTGATTCAACAAATAAAGAGGCAATCATTACTATACAAGAAACAAAGAACATCCAGAATGATAACATATTCATGAATCCTGAAGCCATATCTCGAGCACCAATTTGCAGTGGAATTAATAAATTACTAAACGTACCAGATAATCCAGCCGTTAATACAAAGAATACCATGATGGTTCCGTGAATAGTAACTAAAGCAAGGTAAATATCATTTCTCATAACACCACCCGGAGCCATTCTTTCGCCTAAGAATACTTTAAAAATTTCAAAAGATTCTTCTGGCCAAGCAATTTGCATTCTGAAAAACAAAGATAAAACTACCCCTATAATTCCCATCAACAAACCTGAAATTAAATATTGCTTAGCAATCATTTTATGATCAATACTAAAAATGTATTTAGTAATGAAAGTGTCTTTATGATGACCGTGATCGTGTGACATAATAATTATATTATTTTTTGAATCTTAATTTAATTTTTTCCTATAACTTGAGCTAATATTTTAGTAGTGTCTACTACAACTTTAGCATCTGCAGGATTAACTGCAGGATCTACTTTAGGGGCATTTGCTTCTTTTACTAAAACAGAAAGTGTTTTTTGTTCAGTTAACCATTTCTTGTAATCTGCTTCCGACTCTACAATAATTTTCAATTGCATGTTGTAATGAGAAGCACCACAAATTTTATTACATAATAATAAATAGTCAAAAGTATATGGTTCTAAAGCTGGTTTACCTTCAGCAACCAATGCCTCAGATTTTTTAGCTCTAATTTTATTAATGCCATCAACTTTCTTCATCATCATAGTAGTACCACGCATGTCTGCAGTAGTTAAAGTTGGAACGAAAGCAAATTCTGTTACCATTCCAGGGACACAGTTCATTTGAGCTCTAAAATGAGGCATGTAAGCCGAGTGCAAAACATCTTGAGAACGCATTCTGAAATGTATTTTCTTTCCAACTGGTAAATGAATTTCGGCTACTACTTTATCATCTTGTGAATTTGGATCAGACATATCAACACCAAGTGTGTTTACATCTTTTATGTAACGCACATTGGCTTTACCTAACGTGTTATCTTCTCCAGAATAACGTGCTTCCCAAGCGAATTGTTTGGCATATAATTCAATATTGATAACTTCTTCATCTTCATTTACAAACATAATTTGATTCCAAGTATATAATCCGTAAAGAATTAAAACAGCTAATACAATTACAGGAATTATAGTCCATAATGCTTCTAATTTGTTATTATCTGCAAAGTATAATGCTTTTTGACCTTCTTTGCCTCTGTATTTAAATGCAAAATAATGCAATAAAAACTGAGTTAATGTTTGAACAAAAAAGATAATTGCCATTGAGATATTCATCAAATTATCAACATCTTTACCATGTAATGATGCTGGCGTGTCTAGTACAAAACTTCCCCATTTAACAAATGAATAAATTGTAAAAATGTATATAAATGCCACGAATGCAAACATTAAATATCCATTTATATTGTTGTCTTTATCTGTTGCTACGCCAGAGTCATCTCTTTTTGTACCTATTTGAGTTAGACTAAATATTTTAGATAATTGCCACGCGGCAACACCTAATAAAACTATGATTAAAAGTATCAATAAACCGTTCATTTGTTTATTTCGTTAATTAATTATTAATAATGAAAATGTTTGCTTTCTTCTATATATGGGTTTCCTTCAGAAGCTAGTGGTGCTTTAGTTAATGCCGTAAACACAACAAAAATAAATAATCCTGCGAAGAAAAGTACCGAACTAATTTCTGATACACCAATAAACCATTGATCGCCAACAGTTGCAGGCATAATCATATTGAAAAAATCAACATAATGACCCGCTAATATTACAATACCAGCCATTACAACTACCCAATTAAGGCGTTTAAAGTCGGCATTCATTAATATTAATAATGGAAATACGAAATTCATGACTACCATTCCGAAGAAAGGTAAATTATAGTTTTCAATACGGGTTACAAAATAAGTAACCTCTTCAGGGATATTTGAATACCACATTAACATGAATTGAGAAAACCATAAGTACGTCCAGAAAACACTAATACCAAACATAAACTTAGCTAAATCATGTAAATGTGATTTAGTTACTTCCGGTAGTAAACCTTTATTTTTTAGATAAATAGTTGTTAATGTAATCATTGTGATACCACTTACAAAGAAACTTGCAAAAACGTACCAACCGAATAACGTACTGTACCAGTGTGGGTCAACAGACATAATCCAATCCCAAGACATCATAGACTCAGAAATAATAAAGAAAACTAAGAATATCGCTGCAGCATTGTAGTTTTTCTTGAAGAATGACATATCCTTAGTTTCGTCCAATTTAATTGAATTTTTTCTAGACACATATCTATATAAATTCCAACCAAATAAGAAAATAAAGGCTCTAATTAAGAAAAAAGGCACATTTAAAAATCCAGTTTTACCTGCAATAATTTGGTCATAATTAGGACTATTAGGGTCCGAAACACCATCTGCCATCCAAGTGAACAAATGATTAAAGTGGAAACCAGATAGAGCTAATAAGATAAAGAAAATGATAGAACCTGGCAAAACATAAGCCGTGATGCCTTCCATAACTCTAAATAACATAATCGACCAGCCTGCTTGCGCTACCCATTGGATTGCGTAAAAAGCTAAAGCCCCAACTGCAATTAACATAAAAAAAATACATGCAATATATAATGCAGACCATGGTTTATTTTGCAATTGGTGTTTTACGTGCTCAACGTGTTCTTTGTGTTCCGCCTCGTGGTCAACAATTTCTTTGTTATATTTACTTACGTAAACGTCACTCTTATGGTTTGTTACAACAGGTGCAATTGCTACATCTGTACTGTCATGTGGTGCATGAGCAGCAGTATCAACAGTAACATTTGCAACTTCATGATTTAAAGAATCCACACTTTCAACTTTATGAGTTGAAGCTTCATGAGAAGTGTGTGCTTCCGTATTAGCATGTTCCTCATGAATTGCTGCAGCATGAGTATCCTGGTGTGCGCCACCATGATGGGCTTCTTGCTCTTTTAATATGGCTTCAACATCTTCATTGGTTTTAGGTGCACTCCAGAAACCGTAACCGATTCCTAAAATACCTAATACCATTAAGGCGAATGAAAAGCTTTTTAATCTACTAGAAAACTGGTACATATTTTTATTTTTTCTAAAAAGTAATACTATTTTAATTCTGATTTAAGTTTCATAACATAATCAGCTACTTGCCATCTTTCTTCTTTTGACAATTGATTGGCATGAGAACCCATTGAGTTTAAACCAAAAGTAACAACATGAAAGATGCTACCTGTAGTAATTACTCTATCTTTATAACTAGGAACCCCTAGAAATTTTTCTCTTTTTACTAAATTTCCTTTACCATCTCCAGCTTCACCGTGGCAAATAGAACAGTAAATGGTAAATAATCCTTTTCCTCTTTCTGTATCAATTTTGTCAGAAGTTAAAGCTGATCCTAAAGTTTTAGATAAAGCATAACCTTCTGGCGTATTTGGAATTTCATAAGGAACATAACCTTGTTTAATGGTTCCAGCTGGCGGAATTTGGCTTACTCTTCCTTTTTCTCCAGTTGGAGAATTAAAGGCCTCAGATTCTCCGTAGGTTTCATATGAAACTGGTTGATACATGTTTGGAAAAAACTGATAATTAGGTGCAGATTTATCAAAACAAGAGGTCATTAGCAAAGATGCTCCAACTAATGTCAATATATTTAAAATACTTTTCATACCTATTAATGCTTATCAATTACTTTTACTTCTACTGCTCCAGTTTTTTTGAAGAAAGAAACCAATTCTTCTTCATTATCATGAACACCAACTTCCATTAAAAAATGGTCATCCGTTGTTCTTACATCTGGATTTTCTGCTTGTTTGAATGGCCATAATTTACTTCTCATATAAAAAGTAATTACCATTAAGTGAGCAGCAAAAAACACGGTCATTTCGAACATAATCGGAACAAAAGCTGGCATATTTTCTATATAACTAAAACTTGGTTTTCCACCAATATCTTGAGGCCAATCTTCAATCATTATAAAACGCATCATAGTTGTTGCGACAGATATTCCCACTATTCCGTATAAAAATGCACAAATTGCAAGTCGTGTTGCTGGTAAACCCATAGCCTTATCTAGTCCGTGTACTGGAAATGGCGTATAAACTTCTTCAATGTGATAATGTGCGGCTTTAGTTTTATGAACTGCTGCTAACAAAATATCATCGTCGTTATATATAGCGTGTACTACTTTATTACTCATAATTCTTTATATTAATGATGATCGTGTCCTTCGTGTGCATCATGTCTATGATTATCATGATGTGGTTTACTATTTCCTCTTTCTTTTTTGAAATTATCGCCTGATGATTTTAGGATTGTTTTTACTTCGGCTTGAGCAATTACTGGGAAACTTCTAGAATATAATAAGAATAATACGAAAAAGAATCCAATAGTTCCAATAAATATTCCTGCATCCACAAATGTGGGTTGGAACATCGTCCAAGATGATGGTAAATAATCTCTATGTAATGAAGTTACGATAATTACGAAACGTTCAAACCACATTCCAATGTTTACTACAATAGAAATAACAAAAGAGAACGCTATACTTGTTCTTAATTTTTTAAACCACATAAATTGAGGAGAAAAAACATTACAAGACATCATTAACCAGTAAGACCACCAGTAAGGTCCAGTTGCTCTATTTAAGAAAGCATATTGTTCATATTCTACACCTGAATACCAAGCTACAAATAATTCTGTGATATATGCACAACCTACGATAGAACCCGTAATCATAATAACGATGTTCATTAATTCAATATGTTGTACTGTAATATAATCTTCTAAACTAGATACTTTACGCATTATAATTAATAATGTATTTACCATTGCAAAACCTGAGAATACCGCACCAGCCACAAAATATGGCGGTAAAATAGTAGTATGCCAACCAGGAATTACTGAAGTAGCAAAGTCAAAGGATACAATAGTGTGTACAGAAAGTACAAGAGGTGTTGCTAAACCAGCTAATACTAAAGAAACTTCTTCAAAACGTTGCCAGTCTTTTGCTCTACCGCTCCATCCGAAAGATAAGATAGAATAAATTCTTTTATTAAAAGGTGTAATTGCTCTATCTCTAAGCATTGCAAAATCAGGTAATAAACCCGTCCACCAGAAAACCAATGATACAGATAAATACGTTGAAATAGCAAAAACATCCCATAATAATGGCGAGTTAAAGTTTACCCATAATGAACCGAATTGATTTGGAATTGGTAAAACCCAATACGCCAACCATGGACGACCCATGTGAATAATTGGAAACAAACCTGCCTGAATTACAGAGAAAATTGTCATCGCCTCTGCCGAACGGTTAATGGCCATTCTCCATTTTTGACGGAATAATAAAAGTACTGCAGAAATAAGTGTTCCTGCGTGACCGATACCTACCCACCAAACGAAGTTGGTAATATCCCAAGCCCATCCAATTGTTTTATTTAAACCCCAAGTACCGATACCTGTTGTGATTGTGTATGCCATACAGCTAAGTCCCCAAAGGAAAGCTGCTAATGCTATTGAAAATACTGTCCACCATAATTTGTTAGCTCTTCCTTCTACTGGACGAGCTACATCTACGGTTACATCGTGATAAGATTTATCACCAATAACCAAAGGTTTTCTAATGGGTGCTTCGTAATGAGACATAATCCTTTATATTGTTTCTATTAATACTTATTTATCGTTTCTTACCTTAACATGATACATCACGTTAGGTTTTGTTCCAATGCTTTCTAATAAATGATACATTCTGTCGTCCTCTAAAAGTTGTGTGACATCTGATTCTTTGTTATTGATATCTCCAAAAATCATAGCTCCAGAAGTACAAGCTGCAGAACAAGCCGTTTGGAAATCATCTTTTCCAACTTCTTTTCCATCTTTTTTAGCTTTTAAAATTGTAGCTTGAGTCATTTGGATGCACATTGAACATTTTTCCATCACCCCACGAGAACGTACATTTACATCTGGATTTAATACCATACGGCCTAAATCATCATTCATGTGGTAATCAAATTCGTCATTTTTGTTGTACAAGAACCAGTTGAAACGACGTACTTTATATGGACAGTTGTTCGCACAGTAACGCGTACCCACACATCTGTTATAAGCCATATGATTTTGACCTTGACGAGAGTGCGATGTAGCAGCAACCGGACAAACTGTTTCACAAGGCGCGTGGTTACAGTGCTGACACATTACAGGTTGGAAAACAACTTGTGGATTTGCAGAAGGATCTTCCATTTCTTGTAATGTAGAAACCGTTTCCGTTAAACCTTTTGAGCTAACTTTCTTAACAATATCACCAGAGAAAGTTTCTTCAGATGAATAATACCTGTCAATTCTTAACCAGTGCATATCGCGGCTTCTTCTAACTTCAGTTTTTCCAACTACTGGTACATTATTTTCTGCATGACATGCGATAACACATGCGCCACATCCTGTACAAGAATTTAAATCGATAGATAAGTTAAAGTGGTGACCTGTAGTTCTGTCAAAAGAGGTCCATAAATCTACTGATGTAGCTGCAACTTCTTTATGATCTAATGAAACAACTGGTGTTGGATTATAAATTTCCTTATCACCTGCTTCATTTGCTTTATTAAAAATAGATAAAGTAGTATCTTTCACTATATCTCCTCTACCCATTAATGTTCTTTGTAATTGCACGCAAGCAAATTCATGCTCATCTTCAGTTAAAGTAACTGAAGCCGTTTGATTTGCATTTCCGTTTGCATATAAAGAGTAAGCGTTAACGCCTGTTTGCATTTCATCTTTTAATGCTTCTTTTCTACCGTATCCAAAAGCCAAACCAATTGTTCCAGCAGCCTGACCTGGTTGAATAATTACCGGCACATTTTCTAAAGTAGCGTTTCCAACTTTAATTGAAACATAACTTCCGTTTAAACCTCCGTTGGCTACATTAAAGTTTTCTAACTTATATTTTTCAGCATCAGCTTTAGAAACTGTTACGTAATTATCCCAAGATACTCTTGTAATTGGATCTGGAAACTCTTGCAACCAAGGATTGTTTGCCTGTTGTCCGTCTCCCATTCCAACTTTACTATATAAAACTAAGTCTAAACCATTAGATTTTGCTATTGAAAGTTTAGAGGCTGAAGCTCCAAAATTACCTGATTGTGCAGTAACATTTCCGGCAGCAGTGAATGTAAATCCGTCATGAACTAATTGATTCCAAGATTTTCCGCCTAAATTAGTAGTAGCAAAAACTTTTAAGAAATCATAATACGGAGTGGCATTGTCATTCCAAGACAATAAAGCTTCTTGAAATTGTTTGGTATTGAATAAAGGTCTAATTGTTGGCTGAGCAATACTATAGTTTGAACGTGTAATTGCAACATCATTCCAAGACTCTAAATAATGACTTGCAGCAGCAGCAATTGTAGTTTTAACAGCGGTTTCATCTTCTTTAGTTGAGAATGATACTGATAATTTTACTTTTCCTAAACCTGCAACAAACTCTTTTGAATTGGCTAAAGTATATACTGGATTTACACCACTCATAATTAGTGTGTGCACTTTACCCGCATTCATGTCTGCTACTAATTGCGCAACAGCTTTAGCGTCTCCTTTTCTTGTTAACTTAGCATCAGAAGGATTAAAGGCTTCAGATTTTAAAGCTAAATTGATTCCTAATACTAAATATTGTGCGTCAAAATCATCTAAACCTGTAACCACTACTCCTTTTGAACCAGCAGCTTTTAATTGTTGTGCTGCTTTTTCTACTTCTTTATCTAGAGCCCCAACACTAGCAACAGAAACATTTGAACCTGTAATAGCATTGTATAATTTTACTAAAGCTAATTTTTGACCCGCAATAGTTAATGGAATTCTTTTATCAGCATTAGCGCCTGCTAATGACATATTTGCTTCAATTTGAATATGTTTAGACATTTTTCCGTTTTTCGGAACACGTCCTTTTGCATATCCTGCATCATAACCGCCACCTTGCCAATCTCCAAGGAAATCTGCACTAACAGAAACAATTGTATCTGCGTTAGCGAAATTATAATTTGCCAAACCTCTAAAACCGTAAACTGCTTGAAAAGCATCTAAAGCATTTGAATCAGAAATTGCATCATATATAATGTGCTTAACATTTGTATATTTAGTTGCTAAATCTGAAATTAATTTATCTGTTGAAGGACTTGCTGTTGTGTTTGTTAAAACTACAACTTGACCACCTTTGGCTTTAGCTTTTACTAAACTAGCTTTTACTTTTGCATTTACTTCATTCCAAGTTGCTTCTTTTTTATTGATTTTAGGATTTTTCAATCTTAAATTATCATATAAAGACAAAACGGAAGCATGAACTCTTGCATTAGCTCCGGTTACGGCACCTAATGTAGTATTATTTTCAACTTTAATAGGGCGACCTTCACGAGTTTTAATTAATATATTCGCAAAATCATAACCATCCGCGATGGTTGTAGCATAATAATCCGCTACACCAGGGATAATTTCTTCTGGTTGAACCACATAAGGAATTGACTTAATTACTGGACCTTCACAAGCCGCTAATGATGCTGCAGCAGTACTGAAGCCAACGTACTTTAAAAAGTCACGACGCGAAGTAGATGAATTTGAAAGATTTTCTTTATCACCTAGAAACGCATCAACAGGTATTTGCTCTACAAATTCGTTGCTTTGTAACGCCTCAACAATAGAACTATTTTCATTTAGTTCTTCAACACTTTTCCAGTATTTTTTGTTTGATGCCATTGTATATAGATATTAACTTCTTATATTATTATTAATAGTGACACTTACCACATTCTAAACCACCCATTTGAGCAGCTGTCAACTTAGAAACACCTAATTTCTTAGATAATTGTTCGTGGATTTTTTTGTAATAACCATTATCTTCAACTTTCACATTTGTTTCTCTGTGACAATTGATACACCAACCCATTGTTAGAGGTTGTGCTTGTTTCATAACCTCAAAAGTTTGTACTTCTCCATGACATTTTTGACATTCGATCCCTCCAACAGTTACGTGTTGTGCGTGATTGAAATATACAAAATCAGGTAAATTATGAATTCTAACCCATTTTACAGGTTTTGTTTTTCCAGTATATTTTTGAGTGGCTTTGTCCCAACCAACCGCATCATACAATTTCTGAATTTCTCCGGTGTAAAATTCTTTAGTATATTCCACATAAGTAGAATCTTTAGAACCTTGGAATTCAGCAATATTTTTATGGCAATTCATACACACATTTAATGAAGGAATTCCTGAATGCTTAGAAACCCTTGCCGAAGAGTGACAGTATTTACAATCAATACCGTTTTCACCAGCGTGAATTTTGTGTGAATAATGAATTGGTTGAATTGGCTCATATCCTTGATCTACTCCAATTTGCATAAAATAACCATACATAAAATAAGCAGAAATTAAAAGAAACAAAATAGCTGTAACCACCATTAAAAACTGATTTTTAACAAATGCTTTCCAGAAAGGCAATCCTTTTGGCGTTTCAGCAACTTCAAGCCCTTTAGAATCTATTACATTTTTTAATAATCTTTTAACTGTAACCAACATAAATACCAAAATACCCAATACAAATGCTAACACACCTAATATTAAGTTATTTGAAACGCCACCTTCTGTTTTATCAGCAGCACCACCAACAGCTGTTTTTGGAGTTTCAGGAGCCGGAGCAACTTCCATAGTATAGGCTATAATATTATCAATGTCACCATCAGATAATTGAGGAAAAGCCGTCATATTTGCTTTTGCAAATTCTTCGTATACTTTTACTGCTTTAGCATCACCAGACTTAATAAGGTCTGAACTATTTTTAATCCATTTGTACAACCATGCTTTGTCATACTTATCGCCAACACCTCTCAATGCAGGGCCAGTCATTTTTGCATCTAATTTGTGACAAGCGGCACAATTAGTGTTAAACAATTCTTTTCCTTTTACTGGATCACCTGATCCAGTTGCTGGTGCCGCTGCAACTGCAGCAGGCGCAGCAGCTGAAACAGCTTCTTGCGCAGAAACGCCCAATGCAAACATTGTGAAAAACGCTAAAGAAAAGATAGTTTTTGAAAACGATTTAGGGTTACCCAACTTTTTCATATTAAAAATTAATTATCAAACTTATTTTTGGTATGGTTTTAGCTAATGCTTTAACATACTTTTTTAAAAACTTGGACAAAAATACAACATTAGAATAATTATAAAAACCCTAAATTTATCATAAAATGTAATTTATTTTAATTCTAAATAAGATTAAGGACAATTATTTAAATCTTAGTAATAAATTTGCATTAAATATCATTCATTATGAAGACTTTAAAAAAAATAACCGGATTTTCAATCTTAATATTTACGATTTTATTCTCGCAAAATATTTTTTCACAAACCTCTAAAACTATAATTGAGCAAGATGAAAAAATTGAAAAATTGCTTCAAGAAAAAAGAAAAAACAATTCGGGTATTACTATAAATGACAAATTTAAGATTCAAATATTTTTTGGAAATATAGAAGAATCGAAAAAAACTTTACTTGCGTTTAAAAAGGAATTTTTATTAATAGACGGCACCATAGTTTTTAGCAACCCATCATACAAAGTTTGGGTTGGGAGTTTTAAAAGTAAAATTGAAGCAGATAAATCCTTAATTCAAATTAAAAAGAAATATCCAAGCGCCGTAATTATTGAACCTAATAAAAAATAAAATCTTTTTCATGGCATAATTTTTGAGGCGTTAGTTCTTTAAATAATTTAACATGATAAATAAATACTCATTCCTTTTAGGTTTTCTGATAATTAATTTACAATTATCTTTTAGTCAAGAAGTTACAGATACTATCAAAACACAAAACATTGAAGAAATAAAAATTAATTCTAAAAAAATTTCAATAAATAAAAACCAAACGCCCTCACAAATTGAAATCTTTTCAAAAGAAAAAATAGAATTTCAAAACTTTCAAAGCACGGCAGATATGTTGGCCAACTCGGGTGCTTTGTTTGTACAAAAATCGCAACAAGGTGGTGGAAGTCCTGTAATTAGAGGATTTGAATCTAGCCGAATTTTACTTTTAGTAGATGGCATACGAATGAACAACCTAATTTTCAGATCCGGTCACTTGCAGAATGTAATTACAGTTGATGAAAATTTCTTGGAAACAACATTGGTGCAATATGGCCCAACATCATCATTATACGGAAGTGATGCATTAGGAGGTTCGGTCAACATGATAACCAAAAACGCAAAATTGATAAACGGATTTACTGGAAATTTTAACAGCCGATATTCTTCTGTAAATGAAGAAAAATCTGGCTATTTCGATTTGAATTATGGAACAACAAATTTTGCCTCGTTAACCGCATTTTCATATAACGATTTTGGAGATTTAAAAATGGGGAAAAAGAAAAACCGTAATGGTAACTTCTTTGGAGAAAGAATAAAATATGTGGAAACAATAAACGGAACAGATGTTTTAACAGAAAATGAAAACAAATACAATCAAGTTGGCAGTGCATTTAAACAATACAACTTTATGCAAAAATTAGTGTATAAATCAAAAAATGGTTTTATACATAATGCTAATTTTCAGTATTCAACTTCTTCAAACATCAATAGATACGACCGATTAACAGATCATTTAGGCACTGGTTTAAAAAGCGCCGAATGGTATTACGGACCACAAAAAAGGCTTTTAGGTGTATATAGTTTGGAAAAAGAAAATGTGTTTTCTAATACCGATTTCAAATTAGATGCGGGTTATCAAAACGTTGAAGAAAGTAGGATGAATAGAAATTTTGGAAATTACAACCTACAAAATAGAATTGAAAATGTGAACATTTATTCTTTAGCCGCAAACTTTGAAACCAAATTAAAAAAAGGAAATCTGTATTATGGTATGGAAAATTACTATGATGATTTAAAATCGATTGCCTTTAAAAACAATATCAAAACTGGCATAATAGTGCCTTTAGATACAAGATATCCAAACGGAAAAAACAATATGATGCGAAATGAGTTATATATTTCCTACACTTCCAAAAGATACATAGCTACTAACTTTTCAATGGGTGCAAGAATTGGATATGCTACTTTAAATAGCGCAATTGCAGATAATTCAATAATGCCATTGCCTTTTAACGAAATAAAACAACAAAATCTAACTTACAGTGGTAATATAGGTTTGGTGCACAACGCTTCGGAAAATTTTATTCTTAAAACCAATGTAAGCTCTGGTTTCAGAGTGCCAAATATTGATGATTTAGCAAAAATATTTGAATCTGGCGCAGGAACTTTGATAGTGCCAAACATAGATTTAAAACCGGAACAAACTGTAACTGGAGATTTTGGATTTGTGTTAAAGTCTAAATCAAATAAACATCAATTTGACACTACTTATTTTTACACGCAATTATACGATGCCATTGTAACAGATAGCTTTACTTTTAATGGTCAAAACACCTACGATTTTGGTGGCGGTGATATAAGAAACGTAGTGGCCAATCAAAATTTAGGGAAAGCTTTTGTAACAGGTGTAAACGGAAATATCAAAACTACACTTGCAAAAAACTTGCAATTTAATGGTTCCTACAATGTTACTTTAGGCAGAGTTACTACTAATGGAAACAAAAGACCTTTAGATCATATTCCACCATATTTTGGAAAATTAGGAATATACTTCAATCCAAAATGGGCGGATTTTGAAGCTTACATGTTGTTTAACGGGAAAAAACAATTAAGCGATTATTCTAATAGTGGTGAAGACAACTTAGTTTACGCGCCTGAAAATGGCATGCCGGCTTGGGAGACTTACAATTTTAAAGCGGCGTCAAAATCAATTGAAGGATTTACTTTATTTACAGGAATTGAAAACATATTAGACACCCAATACAGAAATTTTGCATCAGGAATTAATGCCGCAGGAAGGAATATTTATGGTGGGGCAAAATATAGTTTTTAATTTATGATTCTTATTTTTAAAAAATAATCTTCTTACAAATACAGTTTCGTGAAGTCAAAAAAGTCGCAAAAATTCTATCCAATTTTAAAAGTTTTAATTGGAAAATAAATCATCAATTTTTTCAGCCAGTTGATAATCTAAATTGGTGATTTCATTTTTGTCGTAAGTGTATAAAGTGATTTCTAATTGAAAGGCTTTGTGAATTTTACAATCGGGATGGTGGTTAATTTCATCAGCGTATTTAGCCACTTTCAAAAGAAAATTTGCTAATTCTGTTTGCGATTTAAACTTAAAATTGTTTACTAGTTTTCCATCAATTATGTTCCATTCCATATTATTTAGTAATTACCGTTTAGAAGTTCCCCGCCGATTGCCGATTTAGCTTCGATGCTAAGTTTTTTCATCATTTCATATGTTGTACAAACAGCTGCTGAAGTAACCGGAATACCACATTCAGCTTGAATTAAATCGATGGCTTCCAATGATGGCATTTGCACACAAGCTGAAGCAACTAAAACATCAACATCAGTTAAATCTAATTGCTTGTATATTTTCAATAAATTCATTGGATTTTGCGCAGCTACTTCTAAATTATCTGGAATTTCTAAGGCAATACTTTGTTTCACTTTAATGCCTTGATTTTCTATATAATCCACTACCATATCAGTTAATGGTCGCATATAAGGCGTAATAATCGAAATTTGTTTCGCGCCTAAAACCTTCAACCCATTAATTAATGCACCTGCAGAAGTAACAATTGGCGTTGGAAAATCATTAGCCACTGTTTCTTGATGTAAATTTACTTCCGACACACAATGATAACCGCGTCCCATACTCATAATCGCTACCAAGCAGGCATAACCCATCACATCTACGTGAGCATCTGACAATTCTTGTGCACATTTCAAGCTCATCGCATCCATCGCTTCCAATTCTTCTTTGGTTACTTTTTTCATACGCATTCTACTGCTGTGAAACGTAAAACGCTCAGGTAAAATCGTTTCACGAGAACGAAAAATAGCTGGTATTTCGGTTTCCATAGTTACGTTTGATGATGGAACTATTTGTCCTATTCTGTATTTTTTCATATTATAAATTTTACCGCAAAGACACAAAGGTTTTCGCAAGGTTCGCAAAGTTTTTAACTGAACACTAATAACTATTAACTGAACACTCTTTTATATCTCTTTAACCGTATTCGTTATAGTTCCAATCCCTTCTACTGTAGCTTCTACCACATCACCATTATGCATCCATTCTTGTGGATTTCTTCCTGCGCCAACACCTGCTGGAGTTCCTGTTGCGATGATGTCGCCTGCTTCTAAGGTAAACACGATGCTCAAATCTTCAATCAAATCATTGATATTGAAAAGCATAAATTTTGTATTCGAATTTTGTTTTTCCACGCCATTTACTTTTAACGATAAATTCAAGTTCTGCGGGTTTTCGATTTCGTCTTTTGTAACCAAATAAGGTCCCATTGGTGCAAAAGTGTCTTGTCCTTTAGATACAATCCATTGGCCTTCTCTACGACAATCACGTGCAGAAATATCATTAATAACTGTGTAACCAAAAACATAATCCATTGCATCTTTTTTAGCTACATATTTTCCTTTTTTAGCAATCACAACCGCCAATTCACATTCCCAATCTAATTGTGAAGTTAATTTTGTGTTTTTTATTATTTCCGTATTTGTAGCCGTTACCGTTGTGGGTGGTTTTGAAAAAATGATTGGTTTTGTTGGTAATTTACCAGTTGTATCTAATCCACGAGCACTTTCAGCTACGTGTTCGGTGTAATTTAACCCAATTCCTATAATGTTTTTTCTTGGTTTTTCGATAGGCGCTAAAATCGTAACTTCGTTCATTTCATAAGCGATTTCTTCGAAGAAATTTTCTGGTGTTTCCGAAATTAATTCGCTTATTTCAGCAATAATTTCAAAACCCATATCTATTAATTCCAACATATCATTTGGTAATGGAAAATTAGATATGTCGCCAAAATCTTCCATGTCAATGACTTGATTGTTATGAATGAAGCCCAAACGTGGCTCAGTGTCTTGTGTTTTGTAGGTAAGTAGTTTCATTATATTTTATTTCTATTCGATAGTTTTTTGTAAAGTGCGAAAATGATGAGCCCAGAAAATACAATTATATTGGCATATCCAACAAAAACTGTAAATGTATTTTCTCTCTGTATAAGATTTATTCCTAAAAAAATAAAAAGTATGGCAATACTGATTCCAAATAATGGTGATTTTTTCATTTTGTTTTATTTTATTGTTTAAAAAAATTTATTTCTAAATTAACTGATGACCATTATTTTCTTCCCATTCTCTTCCTTGAAACAATCCCAATGCTTCCATAACAGGCAAATCGTTGAATTGAAATAAGTAAGCATCTTCAGTTTCGGATAAGTTATGATGTTCGTGCCAAGCCCAACTCGGAACGCAGAAAATATCTCTTTCCTTCCAATCGAAACGTTGTCCGTTGATGATGGAAAATCCTTTTCCTTTCGCGCATTGATATACGAAAGAACCCGTATGCTTGTGTGCTTTTCCTTTGAAACCTGAGGGTAATAATTGCATCGCTGCCCCCATGGTTTGCATGACGTGACCGCCTGTTAATGGATTCGAATATTGCATAAAAATTCCATCAAACGGATTAATTTCATTCACTTTTTGAGCTTCTAAAAGAGCTGGATATACGTTTTTCCAAGAATATTTGAATAAAGGCGAATAAGGTTTGTCCCAGATTTTATCAGCTGGAATCAATCCGGCACAACCGTAAGTAATAGGTGAATAATTTAATTGTTTTATTACTTCTTGTTTGCCATCATACACTGCATAATCATTCGCTTCCAAAGCGTTTACCAATGGAATATCCAAACCATCTTGCCAAATACAGGTTTTTCCCCCTTCTGCAACGCCATGTTCGTGCCAAGTAGAGTTTGGAGTGATAACAAAATCATTGACTTCAAATGTGATTTTATTGCCATCCACAACGGTATAACCGCCTTCGCCTTCCATGATAAATCGAAGTGCTGAAGCTTTGTGTTTATGAGCCGAAGTACTTTCGCCAGGGCGAGTTACTTGAATTCCGGTGTACAACCAACCCACAGCAGCTGAAACGTCTTTTCGCTTGTCGTTTACCAAATAAACAACACGTCTTCCTGCTTGTTCGGGAGTAACTAATTCGGACGATTTTAAGACTAATTCTCTCAAATTTTCATATTTCCAAAGCATGGGTACGGATGACGAACGCGGTTCCCAAGGTTCGATATCATTAGCAACTGTCCATAAAGCGCCTGCGCCTAATTGTTCTAATTCTTTATAATACGCTTCAAGTTCGGGAGTGTTTTGAACTCGTGCTCTTCCAATTTGATCGTCTGAATGTTTTGCTTCCATAGTTTATTTCTTGTTAAAATCTTCGTGATTGTCAAAAAACGTAATATTTCTTGTTGGTGCTGTATTTACTCGCAAATCGAAAATATCAAAGCGGTTGTAATGTCCAAGAATATCGTGCATTTGTTTCGGTTGAATGCACTTTTCTAAGTCGATTTCAGCATATACTATTCCTTCTTCGTCAATTAAAGGTGAACCGATCACAGCTCCATTAGGTCCAATAAATCCAGAAAATGCTGAACTTTTTCTATCTAATAATTCATCTACATTCGGCACATCGGCTCGCAAGGCATCTTTGATTTCTTGAGAAATAGTGGAACACGACACAATCGTAAATAATTTACCTTCAAAAGAATGCGCAGCGGCACGAATTTTAATTGCTTCAGCCATATCGTATTCTGTTGGTGCTACCGGAAGCGAAATGTAATTAGCGATGTGAATCAATTCGCCTTGAGCGAGAAGCGTAAAACGTGCTAATGTATTCGTGTTTTCGCCACACGCCAAAGTTCCGATAGGACCTATTTCGGTATCATATACTTTTAAGGAGGATCCATCACCTGAAGTCCACGTCAATTTTTCTGCCCAAGTTGGGACTAACTTTCTATGTTTACCTATGATGATACCTTTATTATCAATGATTAAATTGGTATTGTAAATTTCGCCATAGCTTGAACCTCGTTCGTTGATTCCCATCACGATATGCATGTCGTTTTCTTTTGCAGCCAAGCATAATTTCTTAATTTCAGGTCCAGAAATATCTACCGAATTTTTATATAATTCTTCGTACCATTTACTCCCTTGAACAGGCGTCATAATCCAATTCCAATAAGGATATCCAGAAATAAATACTTCGGGAAAAGCAATAAGTTTTGCTTGGTTTGAGGCTGCTTCTTTAATAAAAGAAATCGCTTTGTCAACGGTTTTTTCTACATTAAGAAACACAGGTGACGTTTGAACGGTTGCGGCTTTAAATTTTTTGAATTCCATAGTATTTGTATTAAGATTTGAGTATTAAGTAGTAAGACTAAATACTGAAATTTTATTCTTCATTTCTTCTGAAAAAGGTTCAGCTTTGATGCCGTTTCTTTCTGGGTTGAAAGCTACGTTGACTAAAGTAACTTCGCCTTCTAAAACTTTATTATTGCTTTCATTTTCAAACTCAAATCCACAAAGTATAGTGGAGTTTTTTAATTCTTTTACCCAAAGTTTTTTGGTTAAGATTTCCCCCAAACGTGCGGCATTTTTGAATTGAATTTTTAAATCAACCGTAGGAATACCATTTGTTTCATGCATTTTTGAAAAAGGTTGGTCAAGTGCTTCTTCAAACCAATCTTCAACTAAACCATTGAGCATTTCTAAAAATCTTGGATAGAAAACTATTCCGGCATAATCTATATGTTGAAAACGAACTTTTTCTTGTTTTATAAATTGCATATTTCTGTTTTTTTAAACACTAATTATTATTTCAATTTAAATCGTTGAATTTTCCCTGTTTCTGTTTTTGGCAAACAATCCACAAAATGAATTACTCTTGGATATTTATAGGGTGCTGCCGTATTTTTAAACCAATTTTGAATCTGAATTTTTAATGCTTCATCTGCCATTACTTGTTCTTTTATAACAATATGCGCACAAACCAACATACCTCGTTCTTCATCAGGTAAACCCACAACGGCACATTCTAAAATATTTTCATGAGTTAAAAGTACGGATTCTACTTCAATTGCCGCAATATTATAACCCGAAGAAATAATCATATCATCGCCACGTGCGACAAAATGAAAATAGCCTTCTTCGTCTTGACGGAAAATATCGCCTGTAATGTTCCAGCCGTTTTCAACATATTCTCGTTGTTTTTCTTCTCGATTCAGATATTTACAACCTGTAATTCCTCGCACCGCTAATCTTCCAGTTTCATTTATTGGTAATTCGTTGCCTTGTTGGTCTATTATTTTGGCTTCGTAACCCGTTATGGCTTTTCCAGTTGCTCCGGGTTTCATGTTTTCTTCATTTGACGAAATAAAAATATGCAACATTTCGGTAGCGCCAATGCCATCAATAATTTTTAATCCTGTGGCATCATACCAATCTTGCCAAACTTTTAACGGTAATGTTTCTCCTGCCGAAACACATTTTCGTAAACTTGAAATATCGAAGTCTTGAATTTTTGTTGTAATAACTCGCCATGCGGTTGGAGCGGTAAAACAAATCGTGATTTTATAATCTTGAATGGCTTTCAACAACACATCTGGACTTGGTTTTTCGATTAAAAAAGTGGATGCTCCAAAATACATCGGAAACAATACCAATCCACCTAAACCAAAAGTAAATCCAATAGGCGGACTTCCAATAAAATTGTCATTTGAATTAGGTTGCAACGAATAGTTTGGAAATGCTTCGCAAATAGTTAAAATATCTTTGTGATAATGCGCCGTCATTTTTGGCAAACCTGTGGTACCCGAAGTAAAACCAATTAGTGCCACATCCTCAGATTTTGAGGGATAATTGTCGAATGTTTTTGGTTTAGATTCCATTAACTCTTCTAAATCGGAATTTCTGTAAAAACTAATTTTTTTAAGAAAATTTGATTGGACTAAATACATTTCTTCGGCTAAATCGCTATCGCAAAAAGTATGAGAAATTTCAGCACAATCAATAATGGTCGTTATTTCTTTAGAACGAAGTAATGGCATAGTTGCTACGACAATTCCGCCTGCTTTTAAAACTGCAAACCAACACGCCACCATCATTGGATTATTAGCTGAACGCAATAACACACGATTTCCTGATACTAATCCTAAATCTTCAACTAAAACATGAGCAATTTGATTGGCTTTTTCATACAAATCTTGATAAGACCAAGTTTCTTCAAAAGTTCGAATACAAATAGTATTTCCACGACCTTCTTTGATGTGATTATCTAGTAATTTTTCTACGCAATTCAATAATTCAGGAAGTTGGAATTGTGGTAAATCCAAAAAGGAATATTCTGGTTGTAATTCCAGTGGCGGTAAGCTTATATGAGTAAAATTATCTTTCATTATTAATTACTTCTTATTACTCTTCGGTTTCAACGCTTTTTTCATGCCTTCTGCTTGTTTTCTTTCGGCGGCTTTTAATGGATACAAATGTGAAATGCCCATTTTGTATGAGTTTGGAATGTCATTCGCTTGAAATTGTTCATACGCTTGCGCATTTCGTACAAAATTTGCATCCAATAATAATGGTCTTCCAAGTGCTACTAAATCAGCTCTTCCGTTTAAAATTATGGTATTAATTTGATCAATATCCTGTATATATCCTACTGTAATAGTTGGAATATGAACCGTATTTCTAATTGCATCTGAGAAAGGCGTTTGCCACATTCTGCCGGTTTGTGGTTTTTGGTTAGCAACTGTATTTCCTGTGGAAACATTAATGATATCAGCACCAGCCAATTTAAACGCTTCCGAAATTACCAAAACATCTTGTTCTGAAATGCCTTTTTCAGCCCAATCGGTAGCGGATATTCTAACAGAAATTGGCTTTTCTTTTGGAAATACGTCACGAATGGCTGTAAAAACCTCTATCGGATATTTTAAACGATTTTGAATATTTCCTCCAAATTCGTCTGAACGAATATTAGTTAATGGCGATAAGAAAGAAGCCAATAAAAATCCGTGATGCGCTTGTAATTCAATCATATCAAAACCAGATTTATTAGCATTTATTGCAGCTTGAACGAATTGATTTTTAATAAGTTGCATGTCTTCCAAAGTCATCTCTTTTGGACAAGCTGAATTTTCATTAAAAGGAATGGCTGAAGCCGAAAGTAGTTCCCATTTTTTACCCTGAAATTTTTCTTCCCAAGGCATTTTTGAAGAGCCTTTTCTTCCTGAATGTCCTAATTGGATTCCGATTTTAGTTTGGGTATATTGGTGAATAAAATCAGTAATTCGTTTCCAAGCTACTATTTGATTTTCGGTATAAATTCCGGCGCAACCTTCTGTAATTCTTCCGGTTTCAGAAATAGCCGTCATTTCTGTTAATATTAATCCTAAACCGCCCACTGCTCTTGAAGTATAATGTTGAAAATGCCAATCGTTTACTACCCCGTTTTCAGCTAAATATTGTCCCATTGGCGACATTACTATTCGGTTTTGTAGCTCTAAATTTCTTAGTTTGAATTTTGTAAAAGCTGGAGATGCTGAAACAAGTTCAACATTACACTTGTCGTTAAATTCTTTCAAAACTTTATCCGTAAAAGAAGCATCTCTTAATCGTATATTCTCATACGTTACTTTTTTAGAACGGGTCATACAACCAAATGCAAATTGTTGAAATGAATGCTGCATGTGACGATCCATATTCTCAAACCAATCCAACGAAACGATGGCTGCATATTGAATCATTTCAACCGTATTTCTTCGGGTTTTATCATATTGTGCAAATGCTGCTTGTACATCGTTTGGATTGGCAATTACCGCATCTGATAATCCAATAGCGCTGTCCATGGCTAATTTTGTTCCTGAACCAATAGAATAATGGGCTGTAGCTTTGGCATCACCTAATAAAACAATATTGTTATAGTACCAATTTTGATTCGTAACATGAGGAAACTGTCGCCAATATGATTTATTTGAAATTAAGGGATGTCCGTCTAATTCTGCTGCGAAGATTTCGGCAATTTTTGCCATGGTATCTGTTTCATTGGTGACTTCAAAACCATGTTTTTGCCAGGTTTCATCACTACATTCAAAAATCCAAGTACTCATTCCTTCTTCGTATTGATACGAATGCGCAACAATGGTTCCGTGTGGTGTACTTCTGAAAAAATAAGTAAAAGCGTCTAACGGTTTTGTGGAACCCATCCAAACAAAGCGGTTCTTTTTTAATTCAACTTTTGTTCCGAATTCTTCTTGATATTGTGTACGAATGGCACTTCCAATTCCGTCTGTTGCCAAAATAATATCGGAATCTGCAAATTGTGATAAATCATCTACATTTTGTTCGAAATGCAAATTTACGCCTTCTTCCAAACAACGTTGTTGTAATAATTGCAGTAGCGTTTTTCTGGAACAACCGCAAAAACCATTTCCGGCAATATTAACGGATTCTCCATCTCTGGCAATTATGATGTCATCCCAATACGCAAATTTACTTCGAATTAATTCATACGATTGCATGTCGCGTTTTAAGAATTCGCCTAATGTTTCATCTGAAAACACTACCCCGAATCCAAAACTATCGTCGGGCTTATTACGTTCGTATATATCGATTTGGCAATGCGGCATTGCTTTTTTGGTTAAAATCGAAAAGTAAAGTCCGCCTGGACCACCGCCTATAACTGTTATCTTCATATTTTAATTGATAATTAACAATGGATAATTGATAATTAAATTATCTTTTAATAGAGAATATTTTTCCTAATTTACTATAATTTGAACCTGCTAAACGTGCGACTGGTTGGTATTTTTCTAAATCTATTTTATGATTTTCCATCAAAATTGAGTCGTCAATATGCATGGTGATTATTTTTCCAATGATAATACAAGCGCCACCATTTTGATGCTTTTCGATAAAATAATGATGCACCATTTCACATTCAAACTGCACCAAGCTTTCTTTTACTCGTTTTGGTTTGATGTAAATTGAATCTATTGGAGTTACGTTTGCTAATTCAAATTCACTCACTTCAGCCGCTACAGTTTGTGAAGTAGTATTCATTTGTTCTACAACATCTTCCGTAACTAAATTAGCTACAAATTGCTGATTGGCTAGAATATTATTTAAAGTGTCTTTATTTTTGTTTCCCGTTCGAACGGTTGAAAACATCAAATGAGGCGGATCTTCGCTAACGATATTAAAAAAGGAAAATGGGGCTAAATTATCAATTCCATTTTCATCAATAGTGGCTACCCAAGCTATAGGTCTTGGGATGACAGTGCCTGTCAATAATTTATATAAAGCGGAAGATTCGGTATTTTGAATATCAAATTGCATTTAAAATAATATTAGTATCTTCAAAAATAAGTTAAAAAAAACAAATTATTCTATTTTTTTACGTTTAATATGTAAAGATTTTCTACTAATTTTTGTTTTATTTTTCGTTTGAAAAAAGGTTTGAAAAAATACAATAACAAAAAAAATCCCAATTTTCATTGGGATTTTATATTTTAAATAAATTTTATTTTAATTTCTTTTTGATTTCAATTTCGTGGAAACTTTCAATAATATCTAATTCTTTAATATCATTGTATCCTTTAATTTGCATACCACAATCGTATCCTTTAGCCACTTCTTTTACATCGTCTTTGAAACGTTTTAAAGCCACTAATTCTCCTGTGAAAATTACAACACCTTCTCTAATTAATCGGATTCTGTTGTTACGAATTACTTTACCATCTGTAATCATACATCCAGCAATTGTACCAATTTTAGATACTTTAAACAATTCTCTAATTTCTGCAGTACCAGTAATTTCTTCTTTTAATTCTGGAGAAAGCATGCCCTCCATTGCATCTTTTAAATCGTCGATAGCTGCGTAAATAATAGAATAATTACGGATATCAATTTCTTCTTTGTCTGCTAAAGCTTTTGCATTTCCTGCAGGACGAACGTTAAATCCGATAATAATTGCATCTGAAGCAGAAGCTAATAATACGTCTGATTCTGTAATCGCTCCAACTCCTTTATGGATGATGTTTATTTGAATTTCTTCTGTTGATAATTTAGAAAACGAATCAGATAGTGCTTCTACTGAACCATCCACGTCTCCTTTAAGGATAATGTTTAATTCTTTAAACTGACCTAAAGCAATACGTCGTCCAATTTCTGAAAGTGTAATATGTTTTTGTGTACGAACCGATTGCTCACGAGCTAATTGTGCCCGTTTTGTTGCAATTTGTTTTGCTTCTCTTTCGTCTTCGTAAACATTAAATTTATCTCCAGCAGTTGGCGCTCCGTCTAAACCTAATACAGATACTGGTGTTGAAGGCCCTGCAATTTTTACAGTATTTCCTCTTTCATCAAACATGGCACGAATTTTTCCATGATTTTTACCTGCTAACATGTAATCACCAATTTTTAAAGTTCCTGCTTGTACTAATATTGTAGAAACGTAACCACGACCTTTGTCTAATTGTGCTTCTACAACTGTTCCTTGTGCAGGTTTATTTGGGTTTGCTTTTAGTTCAAGAATTTCAGCTTCTAATAATACTTTTTCTAATAATTCTGGAATTCCTTGTCCGAATTTTGCTGAGATATCATGAGATTGGTATTTTCCACCCCAATCTTCAACAAGTAAATTCATACCTGCTAATTGTTCTTTAATTTTCTCAGGATTCGCATTTGGTTTATCCACTTTATTGATTGCAAAAATCATTGGAACACCAGCTGCTTGTGCATGAGAAATCGCTTCTTTTGTTTGCGGCATGATGTCGTCGTCGGCAGCAACTACAATAATTGCAATATCGGTAACTTGAGCACCACGAGCACGCATAGCTGTAAAGGCTTCGTGACCAGGTGTGTCTAAGAAAGCGATTTTTTGACCACCATCTAAAGTTACTCCGTAAGCGCCAATATGTTGTGTAATTCCTCCTGATTCTCCAGCAATAACATTTGCTTTACGAACATAATCTAGTAACGATGTTTTACCATGATCGACGTGACCCATAACAGTAACAATTGGTGCTCTGAATTCTAATTCTTCTTCTGTATCCTCAATAATTACTGCATTTTCTTCAATATCTGTTGTGATAAATTGCATTTCGTAACCAAATTCATCTGCAACTATTGTTAATGTTTCAGCATCTAAACGTTGGTTCATGGTAACCATTATTCCTAAAGACATACATGTTCCGATTACTTTTGTAATTGGCACATCCATCATAGTTGCAATTTCACCGACTGTAACAAATTCTGTTACTTTAAGTATTTTGCTTTCTAAATCTTGTTGTGCTAAATCGTCATCAGTACGTTGACGGTGCGTATCTCTTTTATCTCTTCTATATTTTGCAGCTTTAGATTTATTACCTTTTCCTTGTAATCTTTCTAAAGTTTCTTTAATTTGATTTTTTACTTCTTCTTCCGTTGGCTCAACTTTTACAATTGGTGTTGATTTGTTAAAACCTGGTTTTTTGAACCCGCCTACGCCTTGTCCGCCTTGGTAAGGTCTTTTTACGAATCCGCCTTGACCTCCAGCGCCTTGAGTGGTTCCACCTGTACCACCTGTGTTTGGCGTTGCTGGTTTAACGATTCTTTTTCGTTTATTTGCTGCTGAACCTGGAGCGCCTGCTGCACCTGGGGTTCCTGGCTTAGTTGCGGCAGCACCTGGAGTTCCTGGTTTTTTAAATTCTTCTTTCTTTTTCTTAGGTTTATTAAATTGAGCTAAATCAATTGTTTGACCCGTGAAAGTAGCTCCTGAAAGTTTCGTGTATTGTGTGTCTAGTCTTACTTCAATTGGTGTGCCATCAGGATTAAATTCTTGTGGTTGAACTGAAGGTTCTTCTGATTTTGTTTTTGTTTTTTCAATAGATTTTTTACTAGTTTCTGCAGGTTTGTCTGAAGTTTTTTCTGCAACAACTGTTTTTTCAACTTTTGAATCCTTATTATTTTCTTTAGCCCCAACAGGTTTATCTGTTTTAATTGTTTCTTGTTTTTTTGGATTTAAATCAATTTTTCCCAAAGAAACTGGAGCAGTCACTACTGTTTTGGCTTTTATTATTTCTTGTTTTTGTCTTTCTTCTTCTGCAATACGTTTCACTTCGAGTTCTTTTTCGATTTCACGTTTTAGTGCTTCTTTTTCTTTTTTCTTTTCTTCGCCAACTTCTTTCGAAGCTACTTTATTTCCCTTATCGGCCGAAAAAATATTGCACAAAACGTCGAATTCCAATTGAGAAACTTTTGCATTGGGACTGTGCTCAATGGTATGACCCTTTTCTTTTAAGGTGTCAACAGCTCTATCAAGTGAAATGTTGAATTCTTTTAAAACTTTACTTATTCGTATTACTCTTTCTTCAGACATATTTGTATTTTGCTTAATTTTCTGTGTGTTTGTGATGCTAAATTAATTGTAGATTAGCTATCTAATTCTTGTTTTAAGATATTGATTACATCTAAAATGGTTTCTTCTTCTAAATCTGTTCTTCTTACTAAATCTGCAACATCTTTATCGATAATACTTCTAGCGGTATCTAAACCAATTTTTTCAAATTCTTCAATAATCCATTCATCAATTTCATCACTAAACTCTCTTAATTCTACATCATCTTCTTCTTGAACAATTCCTTCACGAATTACATCTAATTCGTAACCTGTTAATTGACTGGCTAATTTAATGTTTTGTCCGTTTCTACCAATGGCTTTTGAAACTTCTTCAATTTTTAAGAAAACTTCTGCTTTTTTATTTTCTTCATCAATTTTTACTGTAGAAACTTTTGCTGGACTTAATGCTCTTGTAATAAATAATTGTATGTTTTGCGTATAATTAATTACATCGATATTTTCGTTTCCTAATTCGCGAACAATTCCATGAATACGAGATCCTTTCATACCCACACAAGCACCAACTGGATCAATTCTATCATCATAAGAATCAACGGCAACTTTTGCTTTTTCGCCAGGAATTCTAACAACTTTTTTAATGGTAATTAATCCATCAAAAACTTCGGGAATTTCTTGTTCGAATAATTTTTCTAGGAAACTTGGTGCTGTTCTTGACATGATAATTTGAGGTTTATTCCCTTTAAGCTCTACGCTTTCGATAATACCTCTTACATTTTCTCCTTTTTTAAAGAAATCGTTTGGAATTTGTTTTTCTTTTGGTAGGATAATTTCGTTTCCATCATCATCCATTAAAACCACCATTTTTGGTCGTACATGGTGTACTTCGGCAGTATAAATTTCACCAATTAAATCTTTGAATTGTTTGTAAAGATTGGTGTTGTCGTGTTCATGAATTTTAGAAATCAAATTTTGGCGTAAGGCTAAAATAGCCCTTCTACCTAGATCGATTAATTTTACTTCTTCAGATACTTCTTCTCCAATTTCAAAATCAGGTTCGATTTTTCTGGCTTCTGTCAATGTGATTTCTTCGTTCTCAAGATCTAAATCTTCATCAGCTACAACTACACGGTTTCTCCAAATTTCCATATCACCTTTATCTGGATTTATGATAATATCGAAATTGTCATCTGAACCATATTTCTTTTTTAACGCATTTCTAAACACGTCTTCCAAAATTGCCATTAAGGTAACTCTGTCGATTAGTTTGTCGTCTTTAAATTCTGAAAATGAATCTATTAATGCAATATTCTCCATGGTATGCTTTATTTTTAAAATGATATTATTACTACTGCTTCTTTTATATCTGTATAAGGAATTGTGATTGTTTTTTGAACAGTTACTTTTCCTTTACCAATTTCTTTTGGTTCTCTTGCGCTCCAAGTTAACGAGACATTTTCTGCATCTGCATCAGATAATGTAGCCTCAAAATCACCTTGAGAGATGGTTTTAACTTTTAACGTTCTACCAATATTTTTTATATATTGTCTAACTAATTTTAATGGTGTTGAGACACCTGCTGAAGCAACCTCTATAGAAAATTCTACTTCTTCTGCTTCTAATCCGCTATCTAAAAACTTATTTACATTGATACAATCTTGTAAATTTACCCCAAAATCACCATCTAAAACAATGGAAATTTTATTTGATTCTGAAAAATCTAAATCAATCAGAAACAGATGTGTATTCTCTTCTATGGCTTTGTCAAGCAAATTTTTTACTTTTTCTTTAAATGTCATCTTTATAAAAAGAGGCACGCAATGCGTGCCTCATTATTTTGTTAATTACTAAATAACTTCGCAAATATACAACATTTATTTTTAAATGTCCAAATATTTCATTTTTCAAAAAAAGTTAAACAATTCAAAAAAAATTGTAACTTTATACTATAAAATAACAATAATTAAATTTAAACAAATGAAAACAATTGTAGTACCTACCGATTTTTCAAAACATGCCAAAAATGCTTTAAAAATTGCCGCACAAATTGCCAAAAAAAATAATGGTAAAATAATATTATTACACATGTTGGAATTATCTACTTCAGGTAATGATGCAGTTCATACCTCGCATGAAATTCCTGAATTAATGTTTTTTAAAAATGCGGCTGTGGCCAAATTAGAAGAACTTGAGAACGCAAATTTTTTAAATGGGATTAAAGTTTCTAGCATCGTTCAGTTTAATATGGCTTTTGAAGGGATTATGGAAAACGCGAAAAAACATCATGCTGATATAGTAGTAATGGGTTCGCATGGAGCTAACGGGTTTCAAGAGATGTTTGTGGGTTCCAATGCTGAAAAAGTGGTGAGAAATTCAGAAATTCCTGTATTAGTAATTAAAAAAGAAGATACAGATTTTAAAGTTGACACATTAACCTTCGCTTCTAATTTTTCAAGTGAAATTAAGAGCCCATTTGAAAAAGTTATTGGTTTTGCTAAATATTTCGGTGCTCATATTAATTTATTACACGTAATTACTCCAAATAATTTCTGCACTACTAGAGCTGCTAAAGAAAAAGTAAGAAACTTTATAGAAGAATTTCACTTTTCTGATTATTCTACCCACATTTACAATGACATTAATGTAGAAAAAGGAATTTTACATTTTGCAAAAGACTCTAATTCAGATGTAATTGCAGTGTGTACTCATGGAAGAAAAGGAATCTCTCACTTTTTAAACGGAAGCATTTCTGAGGATTTAGTAAACCATTCAAAAAGACCGGTTATTGCTTTTAAAATATAAGTGATTTCTAAACAAATAAAAATAAAAAAATCCCGATTTTTCAATCGGGATTTTTTGTTGGCTCACAAGGACTCGAACCTTGAATGACTGCACCAAAAACAGTAGTGTTACCATTACACCATGAGCCAATTATTCTGCAATTGCGAGTGCAAATGTAGTATATATTTTATTCTCTGCAAATATTTTTTTAATAATTTTAAAGAAAAAATTAATTGGTAATCTCTCCAATAAATAGTTTCTTTGTAATCTAAATTAATTTAGTAAAAATATGATTTCATTTAACTACAGCAAATGGAATACCTACTTAGGTTGGTTTGCTTTTATAGTTGCATTAGTTACCTACACATTAACCGTAGAACCAACAATGAGTTTTTGGGATTGTGGCGAATATATTGCCACAGCTGCCAAATTAGAAGTAGGACATCCACCAGGAGCCCCTTTATATCAAATGATTGGTGCGTTTTTTGCGATGTTTGCCTCAAATGATAGTCAAATTGCTTTACTAGTTAATATGGTGTCTGTATTTTCAAGTGCTTTTACTATTCTATTTATGTTTTGGTCAGCATCTAAAATTATACGAAAAATAGTTATTGCTACTTCTGAATGGAAAAATGAAACTTCAAAACTTACCCTGGGCGCATCATTAATTGCTGCCTTATCATATACGTTTACAGATAGTTTTTGGTTTAATGCTGTAGAAGCAGAAGTATATTCAATGGCTTCTTTGTTTATTGCCTTATTATTTTGGTTGGGTCTAAAATGGGAAGAAGAACTGGAAACAGAAAGAGGAAATAAATGGGTAATTCTAATTTCATTAGTAATTGGACTCTCTTTTGGGGTGCACTTTTTGGCATTATTAACCTTGCCATCTATTGGAATGTTATATTTTTTCAAAACTCAAAAGAACATTACGGTTAAAAACTTTATTATTGCCAATGTACTGATATTAGCGATTTTGATGTTTATTTTTAAATTTTTATTGCCTTATACTTTATCGTTTTTTGCGAAAACAGAAATTTTTGCAGTAAATTCAATGGGATTACCTTTTAATTCCGGAACTATTATTGCTTTTTTGTTAATTGTAGCTGGCTTTTATTTTGGTTTAGCTTACACTAAGAAAAAAGAATTTGTAAGATTAAATACTTTATTATTAAGTGTTTTATTTATTTTAATTGGATTCTCTACTTGGATCATGCTTCCTGTTAGAGCTAATTCAAATATTAACATAAACGAGAACAAACCTAGTGATGCTGCCGAAGTTTTAGCCTATTACAACCGTGAGCAATATGGTGAAACTAAATTGTTTTATGGTCCACAGTTTTCAAATACTTATGCAGGCGCTGATGAGGAAAATCCGTATTCTGATGAAAAACCAAACTACGAAAGAGACGAAAAAACGGGTAAATATATTATTACCAATAATTATAAAAACGGCAAACACAATCCAAACTCTAAACACAATGCGTTTTTACCAAGACTTTGGAGCGAAGAACACGCCAAAAATTACATGACTTTTACAAAACCCCTAGAGTTTAGTGTAAATCATGAAGCTTTTTATGACGAAGAAACTGGCGAAACAGATGAAGATAAATTAGGACAATTTACCGAAATTGTTTCTGATTTTAGAAGTCAATTTGCATCAAACAAACTTGGATTAGACGAATATGAGGAATTTTTAAAAAATTATGGTGATTATTTGACAATTGAAAAACCATCGTTTTCAGACAACATGAAATTTATGTTTGAATACCAATTTGGATATATGTATTTCAGATATTTAATGTGGAATTTCGTTGGAAAACAAAATGATTTACAAGGAAATTATGAAAGTTTAGAAGGAAATTGGCTTAGCGGCATTAGCTTTATTGACAATTTACATTTAGACAATCAAAGTGAATTAACTACCGATATGAAGAATAACAAAGGAAGAAATACTTATTTCTTTTTACCTTTTATTTTAGCCATTATCGGAATGGTTTATCACGCACAAAAAGAGTGGAAATCGTTTTACGTTTTATTGCTGCTGTTTTTATTTACTGGTTTAGTTTTAAAAATATACTTAAACGAAAGACCTTTCGAACCAAGAGAAAGAGATTACGCCTTAGTAGGTTCTTTTTATATTTTTGCGATGTGGATAGGCGTAGGAATTTATGCGATTTATCAATATATTTTAAAATATGTATCGTCTAAAATAGCGCTTCCTGCAGTATTGGCAACTGCTTTATTAGCCTCACCAATAGTGTTAGCAACAGAAAACTGGGATGACCATGACAGAAGTGGAAAATATACAGCTGTAGCGATGGCAAAAGCTTATTTAGATTCCTGCGAACCCAATGCTATATTATTTACAATTGGTGATAATGACACTTTTCCAATGTGGTATTTACAAGAAATTGAAGAATACAGAACGGATGTTAGAATTGTAAACACTAGCTTGTTAGCAACTGATTGGTATATTGATGAGATGAAAGTAAAATCGAATAAATCAGATGCGTTGCCTATTTCGTTTACACATGATCAATATGTAGGCGATAAAAGAAATTATTGTTTATTTAACGAAAGAACAACAGATACCTTAGATTTAGGTTTAACTTTAGATTTCTTAAAAGACGATCGTTCTAAAAAAGAAATGAAAAATGGTCAATTTGTACATTTTTATCCAAGTGAACACTTAAAAGTTAAAGTTGACAAGCAAAATATCATCAAAAATAAAGTTGTAGATAAAAAATATTACGATTCTATTGTGCCACAAATTGATTTAAAATTAAAAGGTGGTGCGATTTATAAAAACCGAATTTTGATGTTAGATATTTTTAATGCAAACAACTGGAAACGACCAATTTATTTTTCGCCAGGAAGTTTTGGAGCAGATGATTATATTTGGATGAAAGAATACCTTCAATTAGACGGTATGGTATATAAATTAGTGCCTATAAGAACCAAATTAAAAGAAGGAAACTCCTACGACATGGGTTATATTGATACTGAAAAAACCTTTAAAATCATCAACCAATGGACATGGGGTAATGCTGGAAGTGATAAAATTTATCACGACCCAGAAACACGTAAAAATGCATTATCATACAGAAACAATCTTTCCCGTTTAATGGAAGCGTTAATCGAAGAAAAGAAATTTGATAAAGCAGAAAAAGTAATTGAAATTGCAATGAAAAACATGCCAATAGATTACTTTGAGTATTACACAACAGTGGAACCATTTGCTGAAGGATATTATAAAATTGGCGAAAAAGATTCAGCTAGAAAAATCTTAAATCAACTGATTAAAAAATACCAAGAAAAAATAACTTTCTTTCATTCGCAATCTGAAAAACAGAAAGCGTTTTATCGCATGGAAATTTATAGAGAAATTGAAATTTATCGTTCGCTATTATTATTAGCTCAAGAAAATGGAGATTTAGAGTTTTATAATTCCCAACGAATAAAATTTAACAACTTCAATAACATAATGGGCGAATATAAAAGAGAAATTGAATAAACAAATACACAAGCCATTATGAATATGCCCCAAAAAGTTAGATGCTATTTGGGGCATTTTTTATGGGAAAAAAAACCTTTGCATTCCTATAAATTAAGAAAATTAGGTTACAAAAATTATGTGGGATGTTTTGAGCAAAGATTACGACGCCAGTATTTCGGCAGAAAAGTGTTATGAAAATGTAGATAATAATGTTACTTTAGGAAGTATTATAGTATTTCATGATAGCAATTAGGCAAAAGTTAACTTGCTCAATAGTCTAGAAAAAACCATTGAAACACTAAAAAGGAAAGGATTTAATTTTGAAAAAATCGCCTAAGCTTGTTCTTGAATAAGAGAAATTAAAGTATTGGCGTCAAATTCACCACTTTGTCTCCAAACCATCTGACCATCTTTGTAAATCATAAAAGTTGGCAAGCCCTTAATACGAAGTGCTTCTGCTAATTCTTTATTTTTATCTACATCAATTTTAATCACTTTTGCTTTATCGCCTAAGGCAGCAGCAACGTGACGAATTGTTTCATTCATAACGATGGATTGTTCATGCCATTCCGTAAAAAAATCAATTAATACTGGCACTTGTGCATCTATAAGTTCTCCAAATTTCGACATTGACCGAATTGTTTATTAAACAAATGTATATATTTTTTTAATATATCAAACAAAATTGCACATTTTTTAAGCAATTACGCCTCTTTTTTGGTTTTTTTTAACTCAATAACGGTAATTTCAGGCATAATTCCTACTCTACCAGGATAGGCATGAAAGCCAAATCCTCTGTTTACGTAAATATATCTTCCTGCATTTTCATACAATCCCGCCCATTGTTTGTATACATATTGTACAGGACTCCATTTGAACCACCCTGGAATTTCAATTCCAAATTGCATACCGTGCGTATGTCCTGATAATGTTAAATGATAATGGATTTCATTATTTTTTATTTCATTTTCCCAATGACTTGGATCGTGACTCATCAATATTTTAAAATCTTCTGGTTTAACATTTGATGTTGCCTTTTTTAAATCGCCTTTTTTGCCAAAATGAACGCCCCAATTTTCAACACCAACTAATACAATTTCACTAGTACCATTTTGAATTTTAACATTCTCATTAAGTAACAAAGTAAAATCTATTTTTTTGTGAATGTTTTTTACATTTTCGAAATTTTGAATTTCTTCTTTTTCCGAATCCCAATCGAAATATTTTCCATAATCATGATTCCCTAAAATGGAAAATTTACCAAATTTTGGTTGGTACAATCCTTTAAACGTATCAATCCACGGGTCCATTTCTTTGGAGTGCGTATTTACAATATCACCAGTAAAGAGTAATAAATCAGAATTTTGTTGGTTAATTAAATCTACAGCATATTTTATTTTATCGGTATCTTCATCAAAACTGCCGCTATGAATATCTGAAATTTGAGTAATTGTCATCCCGTCAAATTCATCTGGCAAATCGTCGAAAAAAAGTTGTTGCCGCATTACTTTAAAATTATATTTCCCAATTGTCATTCCATAAAGTAAAGAAGCAAAAGGAATAGTTGCAATTCCTAAGGCAATCTGACTCACAAAACGTCTTCTTGGGCTAAAAAATTGTTCCCTATTTTCATCAACAAAACTCATAATCACCGCTTCCACAAAACGTGAAACATCTTCAATAAATAAAATTAAGAAAATTAAAATTTTGGGCAGATAAATTAGTAAAGCCATACCAATGACAAACAAACTAGTTTTGCTTTGGCCTTTTCCTCTATCAAAACTCATGAATGAATAGACTATAAAAAGCATCAAAATAATGGAAATAATTAAATATATCAGTAAAACCCATTTGTTTTTGGTAATCGTTTTAATTGCCTGAAACGAATAAAATTCAACAATTAATAGTATAAGAAGTGGTATTAAACCTTTCATGCTTTTTTATTTTATGCAAATTAACTAACAAGTTCACAATAAACATAAATATTTAATGAAATTTAACAAAGATTTTTTATTTAAAGAATTGTATTTTTACAAACGAATAGATAAAAAACCATTTATGTCACAAAAACGCTTATTTCTTTTAGACGCTTACGCTTTAATTTTTCGCGGTTATTACGCCTTTATAAAAAATCCAAGAATCAATTCTAAAGGCATGGATACTTCTGCCATTATGGGATTTATGAATGCCTTAATGGACGTCATTAAACGGGAGAAACCAGATCATTTAGCAGTTGCTTTTGATAAAGGCGGCAGTACGTTTCGTTTAGAAATGTTTGAACAATATAAAGCCAACCGGGATGCTACGCCAGAAGCTATAAAAATTGCGGTGCCTTATATTCAAGATTTATTGCGTGCCATGCATATTCCAATTATAGAAGTAGCCGGTTTTGAAGCTGACGACTTAATTGGTACGATTGCCAAACAAGCCGAAAAAGAGAATTATAAAGTCTTTATGGTAACGCCCGATAAGGATTTTGCACAATTGGTTTCGGAAAATATTTTTATGTATCGCCCTGCCAGAATGGGAAATGATATTGAAATTTGGGGAATTCCTGAAGTACAAGCCAAATTTGAAATCGAGCATCCGTTACAAGTAATTGACTTTTTGGGAATGATGGGCGATGCCGTGGATAATATTCCCGGATTACCAGGTGTTGGCGAAAAAACTGCAAAGAAATTATTGGCCGAATTCGGTTCAATGGAAAATCTTTTAGACAATACCGATAAACTAAAAGGCGCGTTAAAAGACAAAATTGAAGCCAATAAAGCACAAGGAATTTTATCTAAAAAATTAGCTACGATTTTATTAGATTGTCCAGTAACTTTTAACGAAAAAGATTACGAATTATCTTCGCCAGATGTTGAAAAAACAGATGCGTTGTTTATGGAATTAGAATTCCGACAAATGAAAGCGCAATTTGATAAATTATACAATCCAGCGACGAATGCTGAAGAAACAAATTCTCAAATTACTGTTTTGAAGAAAGCGCCAGTTAAGAAAACTACCGATGAACAATATGACTTATTTGGTTTTTCAGATAGTGAAGATGCTACAGAAACACACACATCATATTATGCAACTTTAGAAAATACAGAACATTTTTACCAAAACGTACAAGGCGATTTACCTACAAAAATGTTCGTGCAAAATTTATTGAATCAAACTTCCGTTTGTTTTGATACGGAAACGACAGGTTTAGATGCTTTAAATTCAGAATTAGTAGGTTTGGCCTTTTCATGGGAAAAAGGAAAAGGATTTTATGTGCCATTTCCAGAAAACAGAGAAGAAGCTCAGGTTTTAATTGAAAAATTCAAGCCGTTTTTCGAAAATGAAAACATTGAAAAAGTGGGTCAAAACATTAAATACGATTTAAAAATTCTTTCTCAATACGGAATTGAAGTCAAAGGCAATTTATTCGATACGATGATTGCACATTATTTAATCAATCCAGACATGCGACATAATATGGATGTTTTAAGTGAAACTTATTTGAAATATTCGCCGAAATCTATTACCGAATTAATTGGGAAAAAAGGAAAAAACCAAGGCAATATGCGCGATATTCCTTTAGATGAAATTAAAGAATACGCAGTGGAAGATGCCGATGTAACCATTCAATTAAAAAATCATTTTTTACCGATTTTAGAAAAAGTAGGAACGAAAAAATTATATGATGAAATTGAAATTCCGTTAGTACCTGTTTTAGCCGATATGGAAAAAGAAGGTATTAACTTAGATGTCGATTTCTTGCAAAAAATGTCAGTTGAAATGACGGCTGAAAGTAAAGCTTTAGAACAAAAAATCTATGAAACTGCTGGTGAAACCTTTAATTTAGCTTCGCCAAAACAATTGGGAGACGTATTATTTGAAAAAATGAAAATTGGCGGAGCAAAACAGAAGAAAACAAAAACTGGACAATATGCCACCGGTGAAGAAATATTAAGTTATTTAGCAAATGACAATCCGATTGTAAAAGAAATTTTAGAATGGCGTCAAATGGTGAAATTACAAAGTACTTATATTGATGCTTTACCGAATCAAGTAGATTTAAAAACGGGGCGCGTTCATACCGAATACATGCAAACCGTTGCAGCAACAGGACGTTTGAGCTCTAATAATCCGAATTTACAGAACATTCCTATTCGTACCGAAAGAGGCAGACAAATTAGAAAAGCATTTATCGCTAGAGATGAAAATTACACCTTAGTTTCTGCCGATTATTCTCAAATTGAATTGCGAATTATTGCCGCTTTATGCGGTGAAGAAAACATGATTGCTGCATTTAAAAACAATGAAGATATTCATAAAAGTACAGCGGCAAAAGTCTTTAATATTCCTTTAGAAGAAGTAACTTCAGCACAAAGAAGTCATGCGAAAACAGTCAACTTTGGAATTGTTTATGGCGTTTCGGCTTTTGGATTGAGCAATCAAACCAATTTATCTCGTAAAGAAAGTGCTGAGTTGATTGATGCCTATTACAAAACCTATCCCAAATTGAAATCATTTATTTCTGATCAAGTAGATTTTGCGAGAGAAAATGGTTATGTAGAAACCATTTCGGGCAGAAGACGTTATTTAAAAGATATTAATTCTGCAAATGCTATAGTTCGTGGTGGCGCGGAGAGAAATGCCGTAAATGCACCTATTCAAGGTTCGGCGGCAGATATTATTAAAATCGCGATGATAAATATTCATAAAAAACTAAAAACGGAAAATTGGCAATCCAAAATGTTATTGCAAGTACATGACGAATTGGTTTTTGATGTGCATAATAGCGAATTAGAAAAAATTCAACCGATGATTAAACACGAAATGGAAAATGCCTTTAAAATGATTGTTCCGCTAGAAGTAGAAATTGGTAGTGGAAAAAACTGGTTGGAAGCACATTAAATGTGCTCAAACATACAAACCTAACAGGTTTAAACAAAAATGCCTTCTTAAAATTAAGAAGGCATTTTTTTATGTGTTTTATTTAAATTAGTTTATAATTATATCATCTATTTGCATTGTTGTGGTTACTCCACCACTTCCATTTCCAATATACTCAAATACTAAAAATCCATTTCCTGATAATGTGCTCGGTATTGCCCAATTTCCACTATTGGTAAAATTTGTTGGATATCCTGAAGCTAAACCTGGGTCTATCGTAAAACTTGACGTGATATTTGTTAATGTTGCTGTTGTAGCATCTGAACCCGCCACATAATTTGTAGTGTAATATACTTTTAAACAAGCTCCGTTTGCAAAACCTGCTTTAGTTTTAAATGAAACTGTTGAGGCACCCGTAAGATTAATAGGTACAAAAAACAAACTTCTATTAGCTTCAGCAGTACCACCAAAAGAGCTCATTTGGATATATTTATTTCCACCAAACGTTTTTACTTGCCAATATCTTGTTCCTACTACAGCATCATTAATATATTTTGGAAAAATTTGCTGATTTGTAGTTGCGTATGATGTAAAAGGTTCATTTAAAGTAGCGTCGTAAGTTAATGATGTCCCTACAATTGGCAGCGCTAAATCAATTACTAATCTAGGATTCGTTAACATAATATCATTTTCCGTACGAACCATGAATTGAAAAGTACTTCCATATTTTGTTAATACCCCACGAATTTTTCCGCTTTTATTTGAAACTGGTTTTGATGCAAAGTTGGCAAATTCAGAAATTCTTACAATAATTTTGTTTCCAAATTGATCTAAAATTTCATGGTTTGTAGCGCCTCCTAAATTATTTAATGTGGCATCAAAATATTTTTTGCCAATGGAAGCATCAGTAAATTGCACATTATCCAATTCGATAAGTTTATTTAAATTAGCATTATTTGATGTAGCTAAAACAGTTAGGCTATTTACCAAAGTATTTTCATTCACTTTATTACAACCACGCTTAATAATTCCTTCATACTCAACACCAGAAATTCTGCCTACTTCATCATCTGTTAAAATTGCTGGCGTTCCGTTGTTGTATAAAGAACCTAAAACCATAGCGCCATTTTCTGTAACAAAATATCTGTCTTTTAAATTTACATATACTTTTCTACCTGGTTCATATTTAGAATATAAATTATAAGCGTCAATTGGCATACTAAAACCTTTAGTACCATCAACCGAAACTAATGAAATTGATTTGTAAAAATTACCGCCTTCATCACTTGAAGTTACAAATGCTTCAATAATATCATTTGGAACATATTTTTGATATGTTGTTGTAGAGGTAGCAATCAAAGCCGACACCGTAATAGTTGCTGTCAAATCAGAACATTCACCTGATAAATTAGGTGCGTCATAATTGTCACTATTAATACAACTAAAAAGAGTTGAAAATAGTAATGATGCTAATAATATGTTTAATTTTTTCATAACTCTTAATTATTTAATTTATAAAACAAAAAATTATCTACTTGAAATGCCCCGTCTAAAGTAGTATCTGTACCTGAACCTTTAAATTTGAAGGCAATATGTGCTTTCCCGTTATACGCAGATAAATCGATATTGCTTGCTACAAACTGATACCAAGCCACACTTTTTGTAGGAATATTTGCTTGCAAAGGCGTCCAAGTAGCAGCCAAAACATTAGTGCCATCATAATTCGTAGAAATAAACACTTGCAAACTATTGTTTGGCGAATCCACATCTAAGTGGTGTTGTGCAACTTCAAAAGCGACTCCTTTTTTCTCTGCCAGATCTAAATTAATTTCTGGTGAAATTAACCAAGCTGAGTTTGCACTTCCGGAGTTAAATGCACTAAACTCAGCATATCCGTTAGTTAGACCACCAGTTGTATAGGTTTTTTCTCTCCACTTCCATGCACCTGTTTCATTAAAATTTGTCCATGATGCAATATCTAAATCTGTACTATTTACTGCCGTTTGAAAATCTTCTTTTGAAATGGTTACTGTTGTTTTTGGTAACGCCGTTTCATCTTCAGTACAACTTACTAAAGTTGCCATAGAAAATAAGACTAATGTTATTTTAAATATAATGTTTTTCATAACTAAAAAATTAAAAGTTAACGTATAAATTTATAAAATAAGTTCTTCCGTATCCGTAAAAATATTTCGGCCCGAAAGAAGGCTTCCCGAATTTATTATCAGCTTGTAGGTCTGGGAAAGTTGCTTTTCTTGATTGTTCAAAACCACCTGTTTTGTAGGTTGTGTCTAACACATTATTAATAGAAGCGAAGAATCCAATTGTAGTGGTATCTACTCTCCATGATTTTCCACCGATTAGGTTTAATAAATTAAAATTAGCAAATTTTTCTTGCGTTAATGCTTGTCTTACCGCCGCTTCAGTTGCGTCCGGAAAAGAGATTCCATTGTTGCTTAATGAGAAATTATCGGTTCTTGTAATGTTGGAAACATCTAAATACGAATCGGCTAAGTAATTAATATTTGCACCAACCCACCAGAAATTTGGATCTCTATATTCCAATCCTAAAGAGGCTGCTATTTGAGGCATTCCTGGTAATCTGTAATTTTTTAAATACGCTTTACCAAAATCAACTACTGGTTGAGTATTGGTTAAAGTTGCTTGTGCATCGTCATTAATTTTTAAATTTGGATTGTTTCCATATAAATATTGACCGTATGATGCAGCAACTGTACCTTTAATTGTTGAAGTAAACTGATATTCTAAACCAATTTCAGCGCCAAAATTTCTCTTTTCAATTCCTGTTAAAAGTTCAGAAATAAAAGAATCTTGGTCGTTTCCATCTACATCTTCTCCAATACCTTCCGCATAAAAGAAAGAAATTTCTGTTGCATTTTGTACTTTAGAAGCAAATCCTGTTACACGTGCTTTAAATTTAGGCGTTCTTACTACATAAGAAGCATCTAAACTCGCAATTGTTTCGCTGTTTAACTCTGGAGTAATGTTATTATTAATACGAGCATTTGCAAAAGTGTTTCTCATATTTGGTGCTTTTGTCATATAAACCCCATTGAAATCTAATAAATGCTGCCCTGTGATTTTAAAAGTCAATCCCCCTTTGAATCCAAAGTTTTCAAAATTTTGTTTTGATCCTTTTCCAAAAGAGGTGTTGGCATAAATTCCGTTTCTGTATAAACCTTCTCTTTGATATTGAGTTCTTGAGAAAGATTGTGCTAAATAGAAATCTACTTTTTTGTAGGTAAATTTAAATTGCGTAAATGCATCTGCAACAACAGCATTTAAATTATAATTGTATCCATATTCGTCACCGACTTTAATTTGACGGTTCGGATTATTTAAATCAGATTGGGTTTGATCTCCTAAATAAAACAGATCAACATCTGAAAAATATTGTCCCCCTAATAAATCCAACATATGTTGAAAATTATGTGATTTTAATTTTTTAAAGCTTGCCCCTGCATTTAATTTTACGTTATCCGATAAATCTGAAAATAAAATAGAATTGGCGGTAATTTGTTTGTCATCAGTTCTATCTTCATACAAAGCATAAAGACTCTTTCCTGGAACAACACTACTGTTTTGGTTAGCAAAATACATCGCATTCCAATTAATTTGACTGTTATTTAAAAAATAATTTTTAGCTGCCGCAGCCAATGGATTTGAACCATCTGCCAAATAATTTGCTTGGTCATTATAAAAATAACTTGGTAAATTTTTATAATAAGTAGGGTCTGGACTATTTGCAGTTTGATAATCTAATCTACTATTTCCTATAGAACCTGTTTGATAAGCAACATTTGTAGTTAATGTAGTTTTATCAGAGATTTTCCAAAAATGACTTAACATTAAAATTGGTTCTTCAACATCTTTGTCTCTTGAATTACGTTTTTTACCATCTTGCCATCCCCAATATGAATTATATTTAATTCCCATTAAATTATTTACCTCATCAGTATTTGGAGACGATTTTCCTCTTGTATTTTGAGCATAAATTGCTGTAAAATTCAAACTATGTTTTTTGTTTATTCTTTTCTCTACACTTGCAAAAAAAGAATTAGCACCATAATCTGTTCCTTCAAAATAACCTTCTTGAGCCCATCTTCTTGAACCAGAAATGCTATATGCCCAACCATTTTCCATTAAACCTGAATTTTGCGTAAACATAGAACGCCAAGAATAATTTGTATTGGTTCCTGCCATAGAAATTCTTGTTCCTTTTCTGTATAGTGAAGCTCGTGTATTTATTTCTTGTGTTCCTAATATGCCTCCAAAAGTATAATCCGAAGGTGCAGAACCTAATGTAAATTCTTGGTTTCTTGTGGCGTCATTAAGTCCGCCCCAATTGCTCCATTGTGGTCTTCCATCATAGATTTTGTTCATAGAAATTCCATTTATCATGGTTACTCCATATTCATTATCTAAACCTCTCATTCTAAAACGAGCTTGACCCCAATTGAAAGCCGCTGCTTGCTGGTAAGCATCTCTTGAAGATTGTAACAACCCTGCGGTACTTTCAGAACCACTGTTATCATCACCTAAATCGTTTTCAGTAATGGTTACCAAACTTAATTGTTGTTCAGAAGTAATGTCTTCATCTAAAAACAACAAACCAACATCTAACGTTTGATTCTCAACTACTTCAATGGCAAAATTTTGCGTGTTGTAGCCATCCACAGAAATTACTAAAATTTGGTTTCCATCTGAAATACCACTAATTTGAAATTCTCCCAAACTATTGGTAGTTACAAATTGTTCATTAGACTGAATCATAACTTTAACGCTACCCAATGGGCTTTGCGATTTGGAATCAACTACTTTCCCTTTTACAATTGATTGATTTTGAGACAATGCAAAAACAGCTTGAAACAAAAACAAAAGACTTAATACCAGTTTTTTCATAATTAATTATTAATTAATAACTTACAAACGATTTAGTAACAAACTAAAAAGCTAACAAAGGTAAAACAATAAATTAAATTATTTACCTTTGTTGCATATTTTGAACTTATATTTAATTATAACTTAACCTTAGAAATGAAAATCAACCCGTTATACATCTTTTTAGCTATTCTTTTATTTATTTCAACTGGTTTTTCACAAGAGAAAAAAACTTATCTTGTAAACACTATCGCTTTCTACAACTTGGAAAATTTATTTGATACGGTCAACGATCCCAATATAAATGATGAGGATTTTATTTATACCCCTGAAAATTATAAAGATAAACTTCAAAAATTAGAACGAGTAATTTCTCAAATAGGTACAGGTCCTGAGCAAAAAAATTCTCCCGTGATTTTAGGAGTTGCCGAAATTGAAAACAGACAAGTGTTAGAAGATCTGTGTAAACAACCTTTATTAACTGCAAAAGGATATGCTGTAATTCACTTCGATTCGCCAGATAGACGTGGAATTGACACAGGCTTTTTATATCAAAAAGGACATTTTCAACCTACAAGTTATAAAAATTATGCCTTGATTGTAACAGAAGATGAAACAGACAAAAAAGCAAAAGACAAAATAAAAGTCGAAGACACAGATGATAATGTGGTAGATATAAAAACCAACCGAATTTATACCCGAGATCAAATATTAATGACAGGTTTATTAGACGGTGAAGAAATGCATTTTATTGTAAGCCATTGGCCATCTCGAAGAGGTGGTGAAAAAAGAAGTAGTCCGCTCCGTGAAGCAGCTGCCGCATTAAATAAAAAAATTATCGATTCGTTACAAATTATTAATCCGAATGCTAAAATTTTTACCATGGGCGATTTAAATGACGGGCCATTTAATAAAAGTATCAAACAAGTTTTAGGTGCAAAAGGTGATGAAAAAGAAGTACAACCTTTAGGACTTTACAATCCCGCAGAAAAATTAATGAATAAAGGAATTGGAACATTGGCTTTTAGAGATTCTTGGGATTTTTTCGATCAAATTATCATTTCTGAAACCTTATTAAGAAAAGACTATTCTTCTTGGAGATATTGGAAAGCTGGGGTGTACAATGCACCATTTATGATTCAGCAAACCGGACAATATAAAGGATATGCATTACGAAATACTTCGGTTGGACCTGGATATTCCGATCATTTTCCGTCCTACATTTATCTTATTAAAGATGCAAAAAAATAAAAAATAATTGAAGGTACGTTTTAGTACCTTTTTTTATTTAGTAACTTTACCACTTAAAATTATTTTTATGTCAATTGCAAAACCTTTTAACTTAAATAAATGGATAGAAGAAAACAGACATCTTCTGGTTCCTCCTGTTGCAAATAAAAATCTATATATAGATTCTGGCGATTATATAGTTATGATTGTTGCAGGCCCTAATGCCAGAAAAGATTATCATTATAACGAAACCGAAGAATTATTTTATCAATTAGAAGGTGATATTACGGTGTATATTCAAGAAAATGGCGAAAAAAAAGCGATGAATCTTTCCGCCGGAGATATGTTTTTATTACCCGCAAAAGTACCTCATTCGCCAAGCAGAACAGAAAATTCAATTGGTCTAGTAATTGAAAAAAAACGAAATCATTTAGATGTAAAAGACGGATTGCTATGGTTTTGCGACGCTTGCAATAACAAACTTCACGAAGTATATTTTGAATTGAATAACATTGAAAATGATTTTCTTTCCCATTTTACTGATTTTTATTCTTCAGAAGAAAAAAGAACGTGTGAAAAATGCGGGACAATTATGGAAAGCAATCCGAAATTTGTAAAATAAATAGTTATTTATTCTATTCTCTTTATTCTATATTCTATATTCTATATTCTAAAAGTTAAAATCAATTAATTACATTTGTAAAAAATAACAAAATCCCTTAAAAAAGTTAAAAATGTCAACAATAGCCTCACAATTTGGAATGCCTGAAGCATTAAAAGCACTTGGAATAAAAGAAATTAATGATGGAACCTCAACTGGTTCTAACCGTTTTTCATCTGGAGAAATCATTGAAAGTTACTCACCAGTTGATGGGCAATTAATTGGAAAAGTAAAAACAACCACAGCTGCAGATTACGAAAAAGTAATGCAAAGTGCTACAGCCGCATTCAAATCATTTCGTGCTATGCCAGCACCTCAACGTGGTGAAATTGTTAGACAGTTTGGAAATAAATTAAGAGAATTAAAAGAACCGCTTGGAAAATTAGTTTCCTATGAAATGGGAAAATCGTTACAAGAAGGATATGGTGAAGTACAAGAAATGATTGACATTTGCGATTTCGCTGTAGGTTTATCTCGTCAATTGAACGGACAAACTATTCCGTCTGAGCGTCCTGGGCACGTAATGAGAGAACAATGGCATTCTATTGGAGTAGTAGGAATTATTTCTGCTTTTAACTTTCCAGTAGCGGTTTGGGCTTGGAATACAGCATTGGCTTGGATTTGCGGTGACGTTTGTGTGTGGAAAGCTTCAGAAAAAGCTCCTTTATGTTCTATCGCTTGTCAGAATATTATTGCAGATATTTTAAAAGAAAATCAGTTACCAGAAGGAATTTCTTGTATCATTAACGGCGATTACAAAGTAGGCGAAATGATGACTACAGACGTAAGAATTCCGTTAATTTCTGCTACAGGTTCTACCAGAATGGGAAGAATTGTTGGAACTACTGTTGCACAACGTTTCGGAAAATCTTTATTAGAATTAGGCGGAAACAATGCCATTATTATCACACCAACTGCCGATTTAAAAGTAGTAGTTCCTGGTGCCGTTTTTGGCGCGGTTGGAACTGCCGGGCAAAGATGTACTTCAACCAGACGATTAATCATTCACGAAAGTGTGTATGATAAAGTAAGAGATGCGATTGTGGGCGCTTACGGGCAATTAACTATTGGAAATCCGTTAGATCAAAAAAATCATATTGGACCACTTATCGATATAGATGCGGTTAATACCTATTTAGCAGCTATTGAAAAAGCCAAAGCTGAAGGCGGAAAAGTATTAGTAGCAGGTGGCGTTTTATCTGGTGAAGGATACGAATCTGGATGCTATGTAAAACCGGCTATTATTGAAGCTGAAAATCATTTTGAAATTGTGCAACACGAAACGTTTGCTTCTATTTTATATCTTATGAAATACGAAGGCGAAGTGGAAAACGCTATCGAAAAACAAAATGGTGTAGCACAAGGATTGTCTTCTGCTATTATGACAAACAGTATGAAAGAAGCAGAGAAATTTTTATCTTTCGCTGGTTCCGACTGTGGAATTGCAAATGTAAACATCGGAACTTCTGGTGCAGAAATTGGTGGTGCTTTTGGTGGCGAAAAAGAAACGGGCGGCGGAAGAGAATCTGGTTCAGATGCCTGGAAAGTGTATATGAGACGACAAACCAACACCGTAAACTATTCGGATCAATTGCCATTAGCGCAAGGTATTAAATTTGATTTATAAAATTAAGTAATTAGTGATTAGTTACTTTTTAAGATATAGAAAAACCCCTGCAAATTTTTGTAGGGGTTTTTTGATTTTATAGGTAAGGGTTTCTATCAAAGATAAAATTTCTTGCGAAATGTAAACGTGTATTTGCTATAAAATTCGCAATCTTGAGAAACCGCTGTTATTCATTCGGAATTGTTAAGATTTGCTTGTTTACTTAACATTAATTTTGAGTATTCTATTCAGATTTTAGGCGTCAAAATGAAAAAACTCTTTAGTATATTCTAATTACTGCTCGTTCAGCTTCTTTTCCCCATTGTACTTGCCAAGTTCTGCCGTCTATTTGGTCTAATAGAATAAAATTATAAATGTTTGTAGATGGATAAAGAAAGAACCTGCCCTTTTTCTCCTCGTCTTTATTTACAAGAGAAATATCAGATAATACATTTTCAAATCGATATTTGCTTTCGGTTCCCCATTGAACTTGCCACATTTGTCCGTTGCTTGTATTTAATTTAATAAATGTATACATATTTCTTGTAGCGAATAGTCTGTACTCAACATTGCTGTCCGTAGAAATATTTTGATTTGGAGCTTCAGAAGTACTTTGGGCAAAAGTAGAAATTGTCGTCAAAGTAATTATTATTGCAAAAAATAATTTTCTCATATTGTTTTTCTGTGTAAATTATATCTATTTCCGTTTCGTTCTTTTATGCTGACCACCAACTTATTTATATGCGACATAAAACTTCGAATATGAATCCATATTTGGATAGCTATTCGAACTTTAGTTTTAGTTTTTCAAATCTACTAAATATTCTTAAAATAAAAAAACCTGCAATATTTTTACAGGTTTTATAGTATCACATTGCCTAATTGGCAAATTAAAACCCTAATTATTCAATAATAAATTTCTTATATACTTTTTTTCTATTCCATTCAATGGATATTATGTACATTCCAGAAGATAAATTTTGATAATATAAGGTGCTGTTGTTTTCTAAGATAAATTCTACAGTATTGTAAATTAAACTTCCATTAACTGAAAACACTGTAAATTGCACGTTAGTATTTACGGTATCTGAAAACAAAACCTTTAAAATTCCGTCTTTGGATGGGTTTGGATACAAAAGTACACCTTGGTTATTTTCATCTTCAAAATTGATACTATCACTTAATGTAGCATCAAATATGGGTAATTTCACATAATTGCCTCCTAAAACCTCAGCGGCTTCACTTTCAGACATGCACAACCAATCTTGCATCACGGTGGTATAAATTTGTCTGTAATCAAACTGCATTGGAATTTGATCATTTACTGCAGCATTTGTTGGTAAAACAGGAGAAGTTCCTATCATTCCAGGAATTGGGTGCGACGTATTTGCCACTTCATTAGGGCTGGTGTTTAGTGCGCCACCAAAGAAAATAACTGGCGCTGCCGAACCGTGGTCTGTACCTTTACTTGCGTTACTTTTAATTCTTCTACCAAACTCACTAAACGTCATTCCGGTAACATCATTATCTTTACCCATATAGGTAATTTCTTGCTGAAACGCGCCAATAGCTTGAGACAATAAGGTCAAATTTATAGCTTGAGAACCTTGGGTTTTATCAGTGCTATCTACTTGATTTTCGTGTGTGTCATGGGTATTTGGGTGATTTACAATGTAAACTGGCGTTTGTAAACCTCCATTAATAAGTTTAGCAACAATTTTTAATTGATCGGCCAATTTGTTATTTGTAGGATAGGTAACTCCTGAATTTAATGCAAAATTATAAGCGGTTTGAATTACATTTCTATACACATTACTTTGGTCTTTCATTAATCGAAGAAAAGTAAGTTCGTGACCATAATCAGAATTTGGCGAAGGGTCTGTTATTCCGTTAATCACATTAAGTAGTGCATTCGGATCTGGAGCACTGTATCCCATATTCATATTTGGACCTTGTAATGAAAAAGGCAACGTTGACCCAATCTGAATGGCAAGGGGATGAGGCATTTCAGGTGAAGGATAAGCCATTGGATAGTTCGGATATTTAACATCTAGTGCTCTACCAAGCCAACCGCTATCTAAATTTTGATTACTTCCAGACGCCGTAAACCAAATATCTGTCGCTCTGAAATGACTGTAATTTGGATTGGGATATGACACCCCTTGAACAATCATCATTTTACCATTATTGTACAGGTTTTTCATATCTGACATCGCTGGATGTAGACCAGTTGTAGCGTTATTGTTTAATGTTAACACACTACTTTCTGCCATTAATATATTTGAACGCGCATTAACTAAATTACTCCATTTGTCTAATGGAAAAACCGTATTAAGACCATCGTTACCGCCATTTTGTTGAATTATAACTAATATTTTACCGCAGTTTATGGCAGAAAGTGCCATTTTTTCTAATGTTACACTATCAACTTCTGAAGAAGCCATAACAGGAATACCATTAAATAAAAGTGGCGTTGTTGCTAAAGCAGTCGTTTTTATAAAATTTCTTCTTTTCATAACAATTACATTAGTTGGTATTCTGACAATTGAGTAATGGTGAGTAGCAAACTTTTTAATCTTGTTTTTACGATACTGGTATAACCTGCATTTGTTGGATTGCTAACATAATTGCTCCATGCACCAGACCAGTAATAATTTTCAATTTGATTTGATAAAAGATTCTGTACTTTCAAATTGTTTTTTACGGAACTGCTTAAATCAATAGGAAGTAAATATTTTACACATTCGTTTACTAATAAGTCTGGATCAGAAATTACTGCGGGGGCAAACTGAGAAACCCATGCAATCACATTTACTTCAATTCGGGTTGTTAAGCCATTATATGTTAAATTGAAACCATTAAAAATGGCATCAATAAATGCAGCTCTTTTTTGTACCGTATTAGAATTAATCCAATATTCATGAAAATTTGGATTTTGATAATAGGCTGGCCATCCTGCAACGTTAGGTACTACTCCCATTACTTGATCCATAGTAAGCAAATAACGGCTACTTATTGCACTCCAAACAGAATATTGCGCAAAATAATTTGTTTGGTCAGTTACGTTATAATTGATATTAAAAGTACGAAGCGATCCAATAACTAAATCGAAAGGTGATTTAATATAAACTCCATAATTTGCCATATCGTAAAAATGCTGACTTTTAAATAATTTATCTAAAACAGGTGCGATTTCCCAATTATTAGCAACAAAATGTTGCGCTAAAGGTACAATAACATTCGCTTCTATATTTGCATCGATGTCATAATATACAAAATAACGATACAATCTTCTACAAATATATTCTGATACTACTTGCGATTTAGAAAATATCATATCGATAAATGCATCTAATTCTGCACTTCCATTACTTGCAATTGTAGTGTTATTAAAAAACGCGGAAAATTGTTTTGTACTCGTATTATGTTGTGTAGAAACAAAGCTTGTTGTAGTTGGTTGTGAATTTAAATTTTGAACGCGCCAACCTGTAAGAATTTTTGCTGCTGCCACCACATCAGCTTCTGTAAACTGACTCAAAGGATCTTTTCCAAGCGTAAAAAGCTCCATTATCTCTCTTGCAAAATTTTCATCAGGTGCACTACTTGTATTTGCCTGATTATTTAGATAATACATCATCGCGGGTTGCGTAGCCACATTTCTGATTAAAGTTTTAAAATTACCTAAGCCATTAGCTCTAAAATTTTGAATGTATTCGTGAGATATTCTTGCTGAATTTGTATTACAATAGGTATTTTGAGAAACTCTAACCGTATTAAAATCAACAGGAATGAAATGGTACCAAAACCAAGTCATTTTTTCTCTAATGTTTAACGATTGGTTTAATGCCAAGCCCAAATTCCATGATGTAACGCTATTTATTCTGTAAATATTTGTAGTGTTGCCTATAGAGGTTGAGTTAAAAGCGTGTTGTGTCCAGTTACTCCCGTATGGGATATTTCCCTCGTCAGCAAAAACATTTTGATAATAATTAACAGGTGGATTTGGTTGTGTATTTGGTACAGTTAAAAGCGAATTAACGCTGCTATTCAAACCCGATTGTTCAAGCCCGTTAACATCTGGAAATTTAAAACCAAATTGTGTTCTTCGCAATAAATGTAAAACCGAAGCCGTATTCCAAGCTCCAGTATATGTCGTTAGACCACTTGTGATGTTGCCTATTCTATTGGTTTCAGCATTTGCGTCAGTAGGTTGGTGCCTTCTTAAGCCGTAATTTTTTCTTTTATATTTTTCAAAAAGAGGATCTTGACTTTCTTCTCTTCGAAGGAACACTTTTTTAAAAAGATTTCTTCTCGAATATTTTTTTTCCATATTCTATGCTTAAGATGTTTAATATTAGACTATTAAATCACGAAAAAGTTTAAAATTTGGATAAAAATACAAAAAAAATTATTTAAAATTTAAAACCCTGCAAATTGTTTGTTTGCAGGGTTTTTGATAATTGACTAATTGACCAATTTTCACATTGGCAAATTACTTTGTTTTCTTCACATACTGCGTTAAAATATAAATATGTTGGTTTTCTACTCTACCTTCAATTAAGTTGGCATCGTCCCAAACCACTTTAATATTGTGAACTGCTGCTCCTCTTTTTGCGGTAAACGTTGCTCCTTTAACATCTAAATCTTTTATTAAAACAACAGAATCTCCATCTTTTAAAATGGCGCCGTTGCTGTCTTTATGAACAATTTTATTTTCGTCTTCCTCTTCTCCTTCACCTGTTGCTTTTGCCCATTCTAATGCTTCTTCGTCTAAATACATCGTCTCTAAAGTATCGATGTTTTTTAATCGCGCTAACATTCGCCAAGATAAAATTTGAACTGGTAAATTTTCATTCCACATGCTATCAGACAAACTTCTCCAATCATTTGGATTCATAGTATCTGGGTTTTCTACTTGATCTTTTAAATGTTTGGCCAACAAAACCGAATGTACTAAACTTTCTTCAGTAAAAGGCGGTAAAGTATAGACCACTAAATCCAATTCGGCACCACTTATTTCACATTTTGACTCGCTTCTATCTTTTAATTTTCTTTCAATTACGCTCATTATTTCTGTTTTTATGGCTGTTATTTTTTCTTAATTTTGGGTAAATATAAGTATTAATTTCTTCCTATTTCATTCGGGTATAGTTCTGGCAATCCATCACTTTGCCAAAACGCTTTAGAAACAATATCCATAATAGTTAACACTCCCGAAAAACCAGCTCCAGTATCTAAATTCCAAACGGAGTTTTTATAAAGCGGCGGCACGATTTCAGTTTTAGAAACAGGCGTATGTCCAATAAATATTTCAGAATAAATTTTTAATCTTTTAGGATATAATGGAGAATTTTTATCCATGTTTTCATCTAAACACAAAGCCAGTTCCCAAAGCGTTCTGTCCCAATAGAATAATTTAGGAAAAAATTCCTGAGAAACACCATTCATATTTGTAAAACCAGCATGAACAAATAATCTGTTTTCTGTATCTAAATAGTAATTTTGTAACGATTTTAAAAATACTATATGTTTTTGTTTCAACGTTGCAGAAACATTTAAATAAGATTCAACAGTGGCTTTTCCTCCGTGTTTAAACCAGACTTTTTCGTTTATATTTTCATGTCTGTTTTCCAACCAATCCAAAAGCAATTCATCATGGTTACCTTTTATGAAAATACAATTTTGCTGTTCCGATAAGGCAATTAAAAAATCTAAAACTGCAGGCGATTCGCTCCAACCGTCCACGTAATCTCCCAAAAAGACTAAGATGTCATTGGGTTGAATTGCTGCTTTTTGTAATACTTGAATTAACGCTTTTAATCCGCCATGTATGTCGCCTATAACTAGTGTTCTGCTCATTTATTTCTTTTAAAATAGGTTCACGAATATACGAATAATAATTCGACTGTAAAACATGACATTTGTTAGGTTTTTGTTTTCGGAAATAGTTACCTTTGTATTTTAATTCAATCTAAATAAGTTTGTGAAAAATAGTAATGCTAGTTTATTAAAAAAGGGACAAATGGCTCAAATTTCGGACATTAATATCGATGAAATTCCATTGAAACTTATTGAAATGGGTTGTTTGCCTGGTAATACTATTCAATTAATTCAGGTAGCGCCAATGGGCGATCCTTTGTTTTTTAATATAAACGATGCTAAAGTGGCGATTAGAAAAAAAATAGCTCAAGAAATCTATATTCTACCCGAATCAATACAATAAAATGAATTCTAAAACCATAAAAGTTGCGTTAATTGGGAATCCAAATGTGGGTAAAACTTCTGTTTTTAATCAGTTAACAGGATTGAATCAGCAAGTGGGAAATTATCCAGGAATTACTGTGGATAAAAAGATAGGTATTTGTAAACTTAACCAAATTACAAGAGCCAAAATTTTAGATTTACCAGGAACGTATAGTTTAAACGCCAATTCTATTGATGAAAATGTAGTAATTGAATTGCTTTTGAATAAAAAAGATGAAGATTTTCCAGATGTGGCTGTTGTGGTTACGGAAGTGGAAAATTTAAAACGAAATTTATTACTTTTTACACAAATAAAAGACTTGGAAATTCCAACGTTACTTATAATTAATATGAGTGACAGAATGCAACAAAAAGGAATTGAATTAAACATTCCGTTACTAGAAACTGAATTAAAAACCAAAATTGCATTAATAAGTTCTAGAAAAAATATTGGAATTGATTATATAAAAGAATTGATTATAAATTACAAAAATCTTTCTACAGAAGCTTGTTTAAATGCCAGTTCTATTGATGAAGAATATTTTAATCGTCTTAAAAAAGCGTTTCCAAATCAGTTGCTTTATAAATTATGGTTGGTAATTACGCAAGATGTAAACTTCTTAAATTTAGAACGAAACACAATTGAAAATAATTTTACGAGATCGCACTCAGATTTAAAAAAATTACAACAAAAAGAAACCATAAAAAGGTATCAATTTATTAATGATACATTGAAAATTACACAAAAAATTGACAAATCCAAAGCAACTGATTTTCAAAGTAAATTAGACAATATATTAACACACAAAGTCTTTGGGTATTTAATTTTCTTTGGCATTTTGTTACTTATTTTTCAATCTATTTTCGATTGGAGTAGCATTCCAATGGATTTTATTGATACAACATTTTCAAAGTTTAGTGCGTTAACAAAAGATAGTCTTCCTCTTGGGAAATTTACGGATTTACTTTCAGACGGAATCATTCCTGGAATTGGAGGAATTATCATTTTTATTCCACAAATTGCCTTTTTATTTCTTTTTATTTCAGTTCTAGAAGAAAGCGGTTACATGAGTCGTGTTGTATTTTTAATGGATAAAATCATGCGAAAATTCGGATTGTCAGGAAAAAGTATTGTGCCTTTAATTTCTGGAACGGCGTGTGCTATTCCTGCCATAATGAGCGCCCGAAATATTGAAAACTGGAAAGAACGATTGATAACAATTTTAATTACGCCTTTTATTACTTGTTCTGCGCGATTACCCGTTTATGCAATCTTAATTTCATTAATAATTCCAGAAAAACGGTTTTTAGGTTTCAGTTTACAGGGTTTAACTTTAATGGCATTGTATTTATTGGCTTTTGTAGTAGCCATTGGGTCGGCATATTTGCTAAATAAGGCGCTAAAATTAAAATGTAAATCGTATTTTATTGTCGAAATGCCGAGTTATAAAGTCCCGCAATTTAAAAATGTAGCGCTAAATGTTCTAGAAAAAACAAAAGCATTTGTAACAGGAGCAGGAAAAATAATTTTAGCTTTATCTGTAATACTATGGTTTTTAGGATCACATGGGCCTGGAGAAAAATTTGATAACGCAAAAGAAATAGTTGAAAAACAAGTATTTTCTGGCAGCAAAAAAATAAATTCATCCGTAATTGAGAATAATGTTTCTGCCTACAAATTAGAAAATTCCTATATTGGTATTATAGGAAAAACCATTGAGCCTGCGATAAAACCTTTAGGGTACGATTGGAAAATTGGAATTGCAGTAGTTAGCTCATTTGCCGCTAGAGAAGTATTTGTTGGAACACTTGCTACCATATATAGTGTAGGAAATCAGAGTGAAGAAGAAGCTACAATAAAAATGAAAATGGCCGAAGACATTGATGCTAAAGGCAATAAGATATTTAATTTTGCAACCGGAATTTCATTACTTTTATTTTATGCATTTGCGATGCAATGTTTGAGCACGCTTGCTATAGTTAAAAAAGAAACCAACTCCTGGAAATGGCCTATTATTCAATTGGTTTTTATGACCGGGTTTGCTTATGCGGTGGCCCTAATTGCGTATCAAAGTTTGAAATAGGTTTTTAAACACTAATTTAAAAATGAAATTATGAATATACAAGATATTTTAACCTACATCTGTCTGACTTTAGCTATTGTTTTTTTGATTAGAAAATTCTTTTGGAAGAAAAAAGCAAACAAAAAAGGTTGTGGTGACAATTGCGATTGTAAGTAATTTAAGTGTTTCTAAATAAATTATTATCCCAAAGCCACATCTAAACTCATCATTACAATAAACCCTGCAATAAATCCTAAGGTGGCAATGTCTGTATTCTTATCTTGCTGTGTTTCGGGAATTACTTCTTCTACTACTACAAAAATCATGGCGCCGGCTGCAAAAGCTAAGGCATAAGGCAAAATTGGCGTGAAAAATGTTACAGCAAGCGCCCCTAAAACACCGGCAATAGGTTCCACAATAGCAGACGATTGTCCGTACATAAAACTTTTTCTACGACTCATTCCCATTCTTCGTAAAGGCATAGAAACTGCAATTCCTTCTGGAAAATTTTGAATACCTATACCAATCGCTAAAGTTACCGCCCCTGCAATAGAAGCTTCCGGGATGCCCGCAGCAACACCACCAAATAACACACCAACTGCCAAGCCTTCTGGAATATTGTGGAGTGTGATGGCTAACACTAACAAAGTAGTTCGCTGCCAAGGCGATTTGATACCTTCTGTTTCTTTAAAGTTTATATGTAAATGAGGTAGCGTTTTATCCAATGCAAACAAAAACAAAGCACCCATTAAAAAGCCAGTTGCGGCTGGAATTACTTTTGTAAAACCTTCGCCTTCACTCATTTCTATAGCTGGTGCTAATAAACTCCAGTAACTTGCCGCTACCATCACACCGCCAGTAAAACCTAACATTCCGTCCAAAACAGCGCGGTTCATAGTTTTAAAAAAGAAAACTAATGAAGCGCCGGTAGCAGTAACTAACCAAGTAAACATTGTAGCATAAAAGGCCGCTAATACGGGGTCAATTCCCTCTAAATATTTTATTAAATCTTGATACATTTTATTTATTTTACATATAAATTATTTGCAATTTTATCAGAAATAACTAAAACAGCGTTGTTAACTTCAATTTTAATGGTTCTATCAAAAAATTCTATATCTATAATTTTTATTTTGGTTCCTAACGAAATGTGTTGTTTATTCAAATATTGTAAAAAGTCTACAGAACTATCTTTTACACCCACACAAGTAATTGTTTTTCCAGCTTCAATTTCAGATAATAATTGCTTGTTAATATTCGGAAGTTCACCTTTTGCATTCGGAATGGGATCGCCATGCGGATCAAAACTTGGGAAATTTAAAAAATGATCCAATTGATTGATTAATTTTTCGGACTTAATGTGTTCTAATTCTTCCGCTATTTCATGCACTTCATCCCAAGCAAACCCTAATTTTTCGACTAAAAAAACTTCCCACAATCGATGTTTTCTTACTATTATTTTCGCATTCAATTTCCCTTTATCCGTCAAGGAAACACCTTGATATTTTTGATAATTTATCCAATCTTTTTCAGATAATTTTTTTAGCATATCTGTTACAGACGAAGCTTTGGTTTCTATCATTGCAGCAATGGCATTTGTATTCACGCCTTTTGGTGAAAGATGTGACAAATGATAAATAACTTTCAAATAGTTTTCTTCAGAAATGGTCATAACATATAATAATCTAACAAAGATATTATTTTTATTTAAATATAAATTTATTTTTAGACAAATCTAAAAATATTTTAAAATATAAATTTATTATCTTTATAAAAAAATTCAAAAAAATAAATGAATCACTATCATTACATATTTACTGGAAACGGTTTATCGGCTTTATTAACCCTTTTTGAAATAATTCAATCTGGCCGATTTTCTGACAAAAAAATTCTATTGATAGATTCAGATATTAAAAATAAAAACGATAGAACATGGTGTTTTTGGGATGCTGAAAATTTATTTGATGAAATTAGTACTAAAAAATGGCAACAAGCTTGGTTTAAAACCAAAAACTTCACCAATCGATTAGAATTGTTTCCGTACTCATATAAAATGATAAAAAGTGCAGATTTTTATAAATTAATTTTTGAAAAAATAAACCAACAATCCAACATAGAAATTTTTCAAGATGAGGTGGTTGATTTTGCAGAATTAGACAACCATTGTGTGGTACAAACAAAAACCAAATCGTTTACTTGCAATCAAATTTTCAACAGCATTTATTCGTCAGAACTCGTAAACGCTCAAACTAAATTTCCATTGGTTCAACAACATTTTATCGGTTGGTTTATCAAAAGTAAAGAAGCGGTTTTTACAGAAGATTGCCCAACATTTATGGATTTTTCCGTGGAACAAAAAGGAAATACACGGTTTATGTATATTTTACCAACATCATCAACAGAAGCTTTGTTAGAATATACTTTGTTTTCAAAAGATTTACTTTCAAAAGAAGCTTACGAAACCGAAATTGTAAATTACATTCAAAAATTAGGCATAACCGAATACGAAATCGTGGAAAAAGAACAAGGCAATATTCCAATGACCTGTTTTCCTTTCTGGAAAAGTAACAGCAAAAACATCATAAATATTGGTTCTGCAGGTGGATGGAGCAAAGCCAGTACAGGCTATACATTTAAAAATTCAGTAAAAAAATCAAAAGAATTGGTAGCTTTTTTACGAAAAGAAAATGATTTTACCAAATTTCATAAAATCAACAAATTTTGGTTTTACGATTTGTTACTAATAGATATTTTATTTAAAACAAATCAATACGGAAGTACTATTTTTTCCAGTATGTTTAAAACCGGGAAAGCGCCGTTGATTTTAAAATTTTTAGATGAAGAAACTTCTTTTTGGGAAGATTTACAAGTCATTTGGATGTGTCCACAACGTTTGTTTCTTAAAGCGTTAATAAAAAGAATTTTTTAAGTTCTGTTATTCTGAATTAGTTTCAAAATCCAACTATTTTATTCTTGCCACTTCTTATTCACCAATTTTATATTCGTGTAAAACTGATTTACATCTGTAAAAGTAACGCCTTTTTCATCAAATCGTTTAAATGTAAAATCGCTTAATTTTTCTTCAATACTTATGGATTTTAAAACCATTTTATTTTTGACAATTTCAAAATTTATAGCTACTTTTTCCCTTTGATATATCCAATTTGATGTGAATTTATGGTTTTTCCCTATACTTTCATCACTAGAATAAAAGAACGGATAAGGTTGTTGTGTTTCATAATTTAATTGCAATAAATTGTAATTTTTATCCACAATAAAATTGCCTTTATAAAACCCTTTTGATTCAAAAGTTACCAATAATTCTTCATTATCTAACCATTCTCTTGTAAATTCGTATCCGTTTGGATGAATAAAAAAATCTAATTCGGCAGTAGTTAAATTTTTACGAATTGGAAAACCAGAAAGCCATCCAATTGGAGATTCTTCAGAACTATATGCTTTAAAAATCTCTTTAAAATTAGAAAACCAATTGTCTTTATTTTCAATCACATTTTTTTTTGAAAACGTATTACTGAAATTCGTAATTTTTAAAATTTGTGCTTCTTTTCTATTAATAATTGTATCGGAATTTTTTAAATTTATTTGACGCAAATCGAAAACAAAACTTGTTGTATCGGTTTTTTTTAACAATTGCTTATTTACTTTTTTTAAAATAGTTGCTATTTTAGGTTTGCTTTTTACATTGATTGTTTCAATTTCTGCATCTTTGAGTTCTTGAGCAAAACTGAATGTGGCAACACTTAAAAAAAATAAAATGTAATATCTCATAATCTAATATCTTGTTACAAATATAGTATACAATTTTAAAGATTTGATCATATTTATAACACGATAACAAATCTTTATGATAAGTTTTTATGTGTAGAACTAAAAACTTTGTAAATTTGTACATTATAAATGCAATTTAAAAAAACAAAATATGTATCCAGAAGAAATGGTAAAACCCATGCGTGCAGAATTATCTGATGCAGGTTTTCAAGATTTATATTCAGCTGAAGCCGTTGAACAAGCTATCAGTAAAACAGGAACTACTTTAGTAGTTGTCAATTCAGTTTGTGGATGTGCAGCAAGAAATGCTCGTCCAGGAGCGAAAATGAGTTTAGAAAATGTAAAAAAACCAAGTAATTTAGTAACTGTTTTTGCTGGAGTTGACAAAGAAGCAGTTGACAAAGTAAGAGAACACATGTTCCCTTTTCCTCCATCTTCGCCATGTATGGCATTATTTAAAGATGGCGAATTGGTTCACATGTTAGAACGCCATCATATTGAAGGGCGTCCAGCGGAACTAATCGCAGAAAACTTACAAGACGCGTTTAACGAATATTGCTAACTACTATGCAAGCATACTATAAAAACCGCCTTATTGGTGGTTTTTTTATTTATAAGACTTATCTTTGACAACGATTAACACAAAAAAGGTATGCAAAAAATTATTTCGTATCCATTATCGGTACTTTATGCAATAGTTTTTTTATTTTGGTTGCTTATTTTTCACCCTGTTCAATTGGTTTGTTACCATTTATTTGGGTACAATGCGCATAGAATGTCAGTAGCGGTTTTAAATTTTTTTCTATTAAGAACTTCTCATATTCTAGGTACAACTTATACCTTAACAGGCAGAGAAAATTTAACACAAAACAAACCTTTAATTTTAGTTTGTAATCATCAAAGTATGCACGATATTATTCCAATTATTTGGTTTTTAAGAAATGTGCATCCTAAATTTATTAGTAAAAAAGAGCTAGGGAAAGGTATTCCAAGTGTTTCTTTAAATTTAAGAATTGGTGGTTCTGCATTAATCGATAGAAAAGACGGAAAACAAGCTTTAACAGAAATAAAAAAAGCAGGAGAATATATCAACAGTACAAATCGTACGATGGTTATTTTTCCTGAAGGAACGAGAAGCAAAACTGGTAAACCTAAAGAATTTGCAACAAATGGCTTGAAAATGTTATATAAAAATGCTCCAGATGCTTATTTTGTTCCAATTAGCATAAACAATTCATGGAAAATGAATAAATTTGGACAATTTCCTTTTGGACTAGGAACAAAAATAACATTTCAAATTCATGACCCTTTAAAAATTTCTGATTATTCATTTGATGAAATTTTTGAAAAAACAGAAAAAACTATAAAAAATCACATAAATTAATAAACATGTCTATACAAAACATACGACTTGAAGTCATGCAATTATTGGAAAAGAAAATTGATTCTTTTATGGAAGAATTTTTAATTCCAGTAGAAAAAATTTGGCAACCAACCGATTTACTACCTGATCCTAATCAAGAAAACTTTTTAGAAGAAGTAAAAGAATTAAGAGAAATTTCAAAAGATTTACCTTACGATTTTTGGGTTACTTTAGTTGGCGACACCATTACAGAAGAAGCTTTACCAACGTACGAATCTTGGTTAATGGATGTAGAAGGTGTTGATAACGTGGAAAGAAACGGATGGAGCAAATGGGTACGCCATTGGACCGGTGAAGAAAATCGTCATGGCGATGTTTTAAACAAATATTTATACTTGTCAGGGCGCGTAAATATGAGAGAGATTGAGCAAACTACGCAACATCTTATTAATGATGGTTTTGATATTGGAACCGGAAGAGATCCGTACAAAAACTTTGTTTATACTAGTTTTCAAGAATTAGCCACATTTGTTTCTCATAACAGAGTAGCGCTAATTGCAAAAAAATACGGAGAAAAGAAGTTGTTTAAAATGTGTAATCTTATTGCTGGTGATGAAATGCGTCATCATTTAGCTTATAGCGAATTTGTAAATCAGATTTTTAAAGTAGATCCAAGTGAAATGATGCTGGCTTTTCAATATATGATGAAGCAAAAAATTACGATGCCTGCTCTTTTCTTACGTGAGTCTGGCGAAAAAATTGGAAGTGCTTTTGAAGCGTTTTCAGATTCTGCACAAAGAATTGGCGTATATACCGCGTCTGATTATGTAGATATTTTACAGAAATTAAATGAAAAATGGGACATTGGAAATATCAATGGTTTGACAGCTGAAGCTGAAAAAGCAAGAGACTATTTGATGAAATTACCAGAAAGAATGAGAAAAATTTCTGAAAGATTAATCATTCCAGAACAAGGGCAAATTTTTAAATGGGTAGAACCTGCTTTAATTAGATAATTTTTTAACATTCAAAAATATAAATTCCAAATTCCAAAAGAGTTTGGAATTTTTTATCCAAACTAAAATTTCAGTACTGGAAAACACTCAAAACTTCGTAAAAAAGCGACTAGAAAATACGGAAAGTGGTCATGATTGGTTTCATATAGAGCGGGTTTATAAAAATGCCTTATTAATTGCTAAAGAAGAAACTTGCAATATAGAAGTAGTTCAATTAGCGGCTTTATTGCACGACATTGCCGACAGTAAATTTCACGATGGCGATGAAACTATTGGTCCGAAAGTAGCTCGTGATTTTTTAACAAAAGAAAATGTTGCGGAAGAAATCATTTCTCATGTAGTAGCGATAATTGAAAATATTTCTTTTAAAGGAGGAAATTTCGAACAAAACTTGCATTCAAAAGAATTAGAAATTGTGCAAGACGCTGACAGACTTGATGCTATTGGCGCTATTGGAATTGCTCGTACATTTAATTATGGTGGTTTTAAAAATAGAGATATTTATGATCCTCAAATTTTGCCAAATTTATCTATGTCAAAGGAAGAATATAAAAATTCTACCGCACCCACAATTAATCATTTTTACGAAAAATTATTGCTTTTAAAAGACAAAATGAATACGGAAACAGGTAAAAAAATCGCGCAAAAACGTCATGATTTTATGGAATCGTATTTAGAGCAATTTTATAATGAATGGAACGGAACTATTTAGTAAGCAATGTTCAATTATAAGTATAAAAAAAGCAGTTTTCAAAAATGAAAACTGCTTTTTTATTTATAATAGTAAGTAAGATTATACTACACCTTGACCTAACATAGCATCTGCAACTTTTACGAATCCGGCAATATTTGCACCTTTAACGTAATCTACATAACCATTCGCGTCTGAACCATATTTCACACATGCTTCATGGATATTTTTCATAATTCCTTTTAATCTTTCGTCTACTTCTTCTGAAGACCAACTTAAACGTAAAGAATTTTGAGACATTTCTAAGCCTGAAGTTGCAACACCTCCAGCGTTTGATGCTTTTCCTGGTGCAAATAATATTTTTGCGTTCTGAAAAACAGTTACTGCTTCTGGAGTGGTTGGCATATTTGCGCCTTCTGCTACACAGAAACATCCATTGGCAACTAACGTTTTAGCTTCATCTTCATTTAATTCGTTTTGAGTAGCACATGGCAAGGCAATGTGACATTTTACTTCCCAAGGGCGTTTTCCTTCAACAAATTTTGCAGATGGATATTTTTTAACGTAATCTGAAATTCTTCCGTAGTTTACGTTTTTAATTTCCATTACATAAGCTAATTTTTCAGCATCAATTCCGGCTTCGTCATAAATATAACCAGAAGAATCTGACATAGTAACAACTTTACCGCCTAAATGAGTTGCTTTTTCTGCAGCATATTGCGCTACGTTTCCAGAACCTGAAACCACAACAGTTTGACCTGCAAAACTTTTACCTTTTGTTTTTAACATGCTATCTGCGAAATACACATCTCCGTAACCTGTTGCTTCAGGGCGAATAAGTGAACCTCCAAAGGAAATTCCTTTACCTGTTAATACACCAGTAAATTCATTTCTTAATCTTTTATATTGTCCAAACATATAACCTACTTCACGACCTCCAACACCAATATCTCCGGCAGGAACATCCGTATCAGCACCTATATGTTTTGATAACTCTGTCATAAATGCTTGACAAAATCTCATGATTTCTACATCTGACTTTCCTTTTGGATCAAAATCTGCACCACCTTTCCCACCGCCCATTGGCAAAGTAGTTAATGAATTTTTGAAAACTTGTTCAAATGCTAAGAATTTTAAAATACTTAAATTTACAGAAGGATGAAAACGAATTCCTCCTTTGTAAGGTCCGATAGCGGAATTCATTTGAATTCTATAACCTCTATTTACTTGAGTTGTTCCTTTGTCGTCTATCCATGCTATTCGGAACATAATTACTCTTTCTGGCTCCACCATTCTTTCCAATAGCATTTTGCCTTGGTATTTTGGATTCGCCTCAATAAAAGGAATTACTGTTTCCGCCACTTCTCTTACGGCTTGCATAAATTCTGGTTCGTTTGCATTTCTTTTAGCTACTTCGCCTAAAAATACTGTAACACTTTGACTCATAATTATATTTTTTTTTGATATTTTTCTGTTGCAAATATACATCTTAAAAAAAAATACTTCGAAGAATTTGCTAAAAAAATTAGTGTTTTTTTAATTTATACGTGAACAACCTATAAAAAAATAAGAAATCATCAAAAAAACAACATAATGTCACAGTTTTAAAAGCACAAAATCATTTCTACTAAAAAATAATTATTATGCTTATTAAAATAATTTTCTTCGCTTTTGGTATGCTAATTGATATTTATTTTATAAATTTACCTCATATATTGAAATTATGGCAAAAAATTACATTTATATTATTCTATTTTTCTTATCATTTAGTTTGAGTGCTGTTGCTCAAGAAAGCAAAAACAGCAGTTCATCTAGATCGCAAGAACCTACTATTGAAGGATTGAGTTTGTACCCAAACCCTAACAATACTGGGAAAGTTTACATTACTTCCAAATTAAATTTAGATAAAAAAGTTGAAATTTTTGATGTATTAGGAAAAAAAGTAATTGATGCTACTTTATACACTAAAGAATTAAACATCTCTAATTTGAACCCAGGTGTTTACATCATTAAAATTAAAGAAGGTGAAGCTTCAGCAACTAGAAAACTGATTGTTAACTAGTTATTGATTTATCTTTATTAAATTTACATTAATTTTATGAGACCAGTGCGTCCTAAAGTTAATTTTGTTTCTATATTTGTACTCAACTTAATTTCTAAAAAAATGAAAAAAATTTACTTTTTACTTTCTTGTTTATTAACTATTTCTAGTTTTGGACAATTATTTACAGAAGATTTTAACTATGCAGACAATGCTTTGCTAACAGCTAATGGTTGGACAGCACATAGCGGAACAACTGCGCAAATTGATGTTGGAACTTCTAACGGTTTAAATTATACTGGTTATTCAGGAACAACAGGTTTCACTGCCTCAGCCATAGGCAACGCTGCTAGATTAGACAATACTGGAGAGGATGTAAATAAAGCTTTTTCAACTCCTATAACATCTGGTGATTTATATATTTCATTTTTAGTAAACGTAACAACTGCAGTTGATGGTTATTTCTTAAGTTTAGGAACTGGCACTACTACTTTTTTTGCAAGATTTTATGCAAAACCATCTACTACTTCTGGTAAAATAAATTTTGGAATTGGCAATTCCGCAGCATCTTATTCTAGTACAGATTTTGAGCCAAACACAACCTATTTAGCGGTTATTAAATATGGTGTTTCAGCAACTGGCCCAGTTAGTTTATGGATTATTCCTGCCTCAATTCCAGTAACAGAAGCTGCTGCAGGAGTGCCAACCGCTACAGCAACTGGTTCTGGAGGAGCGAGTGTAGCTGGAGTTTATTTAAGACAATACAACGCTTCGCAAAATATTACTATTGATGGGCTAAGAGTATACCCAACTTGGTTTAATACCTCTGCTTGTCCTTTATCATTAGGTACTGAAGTTACTGTTTGTAATGGTACTACTTCAGCAATTGATACTTATAATGTAACAATTCCATTTACAGGTGGAAATAGCGGGTCATATACTTTATCGACTTCAAGTGGAACTATTTCTGGCGCAAATCCATCATCAGTAGCAACTGGAGATATTATCGTTTCTGGTGTAAGTGAAGGAACAAATATTACTTTAACTATTGGAGGAGCCTGTGCGTTCAACAAAGTAGTTACTGCTCCTGAATGTAAAGTAATTAATCCGTTACCTGTTAACGAACCTTTCAATTATACTGCTGGAACAACATTAAACACATCTCAAATGTGGACTAATGTTTCAACAGGATCAGATGAAATTACCACAATTTCTGGAAACCTATCATATACCGGTATTGCCTCTACAGGAAACTCTGTTTCATTTGCTGGCACAGGAAGTGATACAAAAATACCATTTACAGAAACAACATCAGGTAATTTATACACATCTTTTTTAGTTAGTGTAACTAATTTAACCGGTGTTTCTATAACAGGTACTACCTATTTTGCAACTCTTTCTAATGCAGCAAATACATTTACAACTGCTAGAATTTATTTTAAAACAGATGGTACTCAATTTCAATATGGAGTAAGTCCATCAACTTTAGCGACTGATATAGTATGGTCTCCTAACTTATATTCAATTGGTTCTACTCAATATTTGGTTATTGGATATGATTTTACAAGCAATTTAATGTCTTTATATGAAAATCCAAGTATCGGAGGCTCAGCTTCTTCTACCGTATCCATTACACCTGCAGCCGCATTCACAAGTTTGGCTAATTTCGTTCTAAGACAAGATAGTGCTACTTCAACTCCTGCTATGACTATTGATGAGCTAAAAATTACAACTACTCCTAACTTCACTTTAGCAAACCAATCTTTCTCACAAATTGACGGATTGAAAATGTATCCAAATCCAGCGAAAAATAATTTATTTATTGAAACTGCTTTAAATAGTGATATCAATGTATCAATAATCGATGTTTTAGGAAAAGAAGTAATCAATTCGAAAGTGAGTAATAATGCTGTAAATATTTCTGGTTTAACTCCAGGTATGTACATAGTAAAGATTACTGAAGAAGGAAAAACATCAACTAAAAAATTAATTATTGAATAATTAATTTTAACACATATTCAAAAAAGCACCAATTAATGTTGGTGCTTTTTTTATACCCAAAAATCAGAAAAGATACTTGCAACTAATATTCTTTTTCTACTTTTGTATCATGATTTCACAAGAAGACATTTTTGCTATTTCCTCTAAAAAAGAATTTGAAAAAATTACTTTAAAAGTTTTTCGTCATCAATACGAAAACAACAATGTGTATCAAGCATTTTGTAATCATTTAGGTAAAAACCCAAGTAATGTCAAGCAAATAAATGCCATTCCGTTTTTGCCTGTACAATTTTTTAAATCGGAAACAATAGTATCTAATTCAAACCAAGTTCAAGCTGTTTTTACCAGTAGCGGTACAACAGGCGCTATAACAAGTCGGCATTTTGTAACAGATATTTCGGTATACGAAAATAGCTACACCCTTGCTTTTGCTCAATTTTATGGAAATATTCAGGAATATTGCGTTTTGGCTTTACTTCCATCCTATTTAAAAAGAGACGGTTCCTCGTTAATTTATATGGTTTCTGATTTGATTGCAAAAAGTAATCATAAAGACAGTGGATTTTATCTAAATAATCTTGAACAACTTGCTAATAAAATTATTGAACTTGAAAATAAAGGCCAAAATATTCTATTGATAGGAGTTACTTATGCTTTATTAGACCTAATTGAATTCAAAAAATTCAACTTAAAAAACACCATAATTATGGAAACTGGTGGTATGAAAGGCAAGCGAAAAGAAATCATAAGAGAAGAATTACACAAAACCCTATGCGAAGGATTTGGAGTGAACATTATACATTCGGAATACGGAATGACCGAACTATTATCTCAAGCGTATTCGTTAGGAAACGGTATTTTTGAATGTCCTTTATGGATGGATATACTAATTAGAGATACGGAAGACGCTTTTCAATATGTTGAAAATGGAAAAACTGGTGGCATCAATGTGATTGATTTGGCGAATATAAATTCCTGCTCGTTTATTGCAACGCAAGATTTAGGAAAAAAACACCAAAATATGACTTTTGAAGTATTGGGAAGATTTGACAATTCTGACATTAGAGGTTGTAATTTAATGGTTTATTAAAAAAATAAAATGATTTTAACAGATACACATACCCATTTATATTCTGAAGAATTTTCTGAAGACAGAGAAAAAATGATTAAAAGCGCAATTGATTTGGGCGTTTCTAGACTTTTTGTGCCTTCTATAGATAGTAGTTATACCCAAAAAATGTATGCTTTAGAAGCACAATATCCAGAAAATGTGTTTTTAATGATTGGGCTACATCCGTGTTATGTAAAAGAAAATTATGAAGACGAATTGGCGCATGTAATTACCGAATTAGCAAGTAGAAAATTTGCAGCAATTGGCGAAATCGGTATAGATTTATTTTGGGACAAATCGTTTTTAAAACAACAACAAGCTGTTTTTGTAAAGCAAATTCAACTCGCCAAACAATATAAACTTCCGATAAATATTCATTGCAGAGACGCTTTTAATGAAGTGCTTGAAATTTTAGAACAAGAAAAATCGGCAGAATTATGGGGGATTTTCCATTGTTTTACTGGCGATTTCAATCAAGCAAAACAAGCCATTTCTTGCGGTATGAAATTAGGAATTGGCGGCGTTGCCACTTTTAAAAATGGGAAAATTGATCAATTTTTAAATGAAATTGACCTCAAACATATTGTTTTAGAAACCGACGCACCCTATTTAGCGCCCGTGCCGTATAGAGGAAAACGCAATGAAAGTAGTTATATTAAAGTAATAGCTGAAAAATTATCAGAAATTTATCAGTTGCCAATTGAAGATATAGCGGGAATTACCACACAAAACAGTAAAGATGTCTTCGGATTTTAAAATTTGTTAACGTATAATTCCTATTTTTTTCGTTTTTTTGTAGATTAAAATAAAGTATGTCGAAATTTGATAAAATACGTCCTTTTTATGATGCTGAAGTAAACGATGCTATTCGTGCTTCCATAAATCATCCTATGATGAAAGCATTGGTGGATTTTGCGTATCCAAATACTGAGGAATCAGTCTGGAAAGAGCAATTGCTTCGTACACATTCTATAAGAGATTTTCAAATTAATTTTGCGTATCACGCCATAAAAAAAATATTAGAAAAAAGTTCTGACGGACTAACCACATCTGGATTTGAAAAACTGGAGCCAAATACATCTTATTTTTTTATATCAAACCACAGAGATATTATTTTAGACACCTGTTTGTTAAACGTATGCTTACACGAACATGGCTTGGTAATGACTGCTTCTGCTATTGGAGATAATTTAGTGAAAAAAGATTTTTTACTGATGCTTTCCAAACTGAATAGAAATTTTTTAGTGCAAAGAAATCTATCACCACGAGAATTATTAGAAAGTTCTAAATTACTATCAGAATATATGTATCGATTGGTATCGAAAGAAAATCGTTCGGTATGGATTGCGCATCGTGAAGGCAGAACTAAGGATGGAAATGATGCTACGCATTCTGGTGTTTTAAAAATGATAGCAATGGCTTCTGATGAAAAAAACAATATGGATTTCTTTAAGAAAATTAAAATTGTTCCTGTTTCTATTTCTTACGAATATGATCCAACTGATGCATTAAAAATTCCTCAATTAATGGCTGAAGCCAATGATGAAATTTATACTAAAGAAAAAAACGAAGATTTTATTACACTATTAAGTGGCATTATTGGACAGAAAAAACGCATACACATTCATGTTGGCGATGTTTTAGATCATGAATTAGACTTGATTTCTGAAGAAACAACTAATACAAACAAACAAATGTCGGCTTTAGCACAAGTTATTGACGATTCTATATTGCAGTCCTACAAAATTTGGCCTACTAATTATATTGCTTACGACATACTTCATCAAGCCACTACTTATTCAGATTATTATACTGAAAAAGAAAAGCAACTTTTTGAACGCAGATTAGAATTAAAAATAAATGCAGATGACAATAAAATGAAAGAAAGTTTTTTAGCTATGTATGCCAATCCAGTAATTAATAAATTAAAATACCAATAAATTGAAAGCAAATCAAAAGCCAAATATCTTATTAATTTATACCGGCGGAACTATTGGCATGATTAAAGATGCCGATAGTGGAGTGCTAAAGGCCTTTGATTTTAAAAAACTAATAAAAGGCATTCCAGAACTTAAATTATTAGATTGCAATATTGAAACCGTTTCATTTGAAAGACCAATTGATTCGTCCAATATGCAAATTTCAGATTGGCAAAAAACAGCTTCAATTATTGAAGAAAATTATGCGAATTTTGAAGGTTTTGTGGTGTTACACGGATCGGATACGATGTCTTATAGCGCTTCAGCATTAAGTTTTATGTTCGAGAATTTAAATAAACCAATTGTTTTTACGGGCTCTCAATTACCCATTGGCGATTTACGTACAGATGCAAAAGAAAATCTAATAACCGCCATTCAAATTGCATCTTTGCAAGAAAAAGGGGAGCCTGTTATTCAAGAAGTTTCGCTTTATTTTGAATATAAATTATACAGAGGAAACCGAACTACAAAAATAAGCGCCGAACATTTTAACGCCTTTGCTTCACCAAATTTTCCTGAACTTGTAGAGTCAGGCGTGCATTTAAATGTAAATAATGAAGTGCTTATAAAAGAAAAAAAATCTAAAAAATTAAAAGTTAATACTAATTTTGATGATAATGTATTAATTTTAAAATTATTCCCTGGTATTAACAAAACCATTTTAAACGCTATTTTGCATACTCCAAATTTAAAAGGTGTCGTTTTAGAAACCTATGGCTCAGGAAATGCACCAATGGAAAATTGGTTTATTGATGAAATTGAAAACGCCATACAACGTGGGATTCATATAATTAATGTAACACAATGTAGTGGAGGAGCGGTTTTAATGGGCGCTTATGAAACCAGTACAAGATTAAAAGAAATTGGTTTAATTTCTGGAAAAAATATCACAACTGAAGCAGCTATAACAAAATTAATGTATTTGTTAGGCCAAAACGTGGCTAGCTCGGTTTTTAAGACTATTTTTGAAACCCCTTTACGAGGTGAAATGAATGATTAAAAATAGAGAGGTGGCCGAGTGGCTGAAGGCGCACGCTTGGAAAGCGTGTATATGGCAACATATCGAGGGTTCGAATCCCTTCCTCTCTGCTAAACTGTAGTGTTTTTAGACAATTTAAAAACAATAACTATTACACATGAGAATATTATTTTTTTTATTGATTCCGTTTTTTTGTTTCTCACAAGGAATAAAACCTGTCGAAATAGATTCGCTTTACAGAGAAGATCAATTTTATGCCTCTTTAAGTTATAATTTAATACATAATCGGCCAGAAGGCTTTAAGCAATTTTCTTTTTCACCCGGAGTAACCTTTGGAATTTTGAGAGACATTCCTATTTCTAAAAACAGACATTGGGCTATTGCTCCAGGTATTGGCTATTCGTACAATAACATCAAACAATTTATAAATTCTGAAGAAATTGTTGGTGCTACAGAAAACACAACGTCTGAAAATATTAGAACTATAATTACTAATCATAGTTTTGATTTTCCTTTAGAAATTAGATGGCGAAATTCAACCCCAAATAGCCACAGTTTTTGGAGAATTTATACTGGATTAAAAACAAGTTATGTGTTTAATTCAAAATTAAAATTAGAGTCCACAACAGAAAGTACTAAAAAATCTATTTCAGACGAAATAAATCGTTGGCAATATGGTGCTTATATTTCTGTTGGATTTAATACTTGGAACCCATACATTTATTATGGTTTAAACCCAATCTTTAAAGAAGGTTCCAAAATGAGTAATTTTAATGTTGGTTTTATTTTTTATATATTGTAAAACCATATAAATATTTGTGGTAAACCTCCAAGTAGTATTCCTGCAATCAACTCTATCGGTGTATGTGCCTTCGTATATAATCTTGAGGAGGCTACAAAACCCATACAAAGTATTAAATAAGCTACAGTATAAAGTGCTGATATTTCTAAATAACTGGTAAACATCAACACAAAAACAGCCAAAGAAGTACACCCTATCATGTGCAAACTAGCTTTAAATCGAAAGATTACAGAAACAAACACCAAAAAAGCACTCATAAACCCTGCTTGAAAAAACTTAAATAATTCTGGAAAATGGGTTTCTAAAAGCGTAAACTTCAACAACAAATACAATAATACTAATTGAATAAAAATCGGTAATCTTCTTTCTTCAAGAGTGGCTTCTGTGAATGATTTTATTTTTTTAAAAACTTTTAATAACGAATAAAAACTAATAGGTAAAAGTATTGTAAGAATAAAAATTTGAATACACGACAAATATATTTCGGCCAAAAAATTGGTGTTTGCTGTAAACAAAAAATATAATATTGCTCCGTAAAGCGATATGAATATCGGATGAAAAATATATGAAAACGGGTTTAAAAGATATTTTATAAACAATTGAAACAGATTTAATAGTTTTGAAAAAGTTATATTTTTTTTCTCAATCTGGCTACCGGAATATCTAATTGTTCTCGGTATTTGGCAATAGTTCTTCTTGCAATAGGAAATCCTTTTTCTTTTAAAACAGCTGCTAAATCCTCATCTGGTAATGGCTTACTTTTATCTTCTTCTGCAATAACCCGTTCTAAAATATTTTTAATTTCAATGGTGGAAACGTCTTCGCCTTGATCGTTTTTCATTGCTTCAGAAAAGAATTCTTTAATTAATTTTGTTCCGTAAGGCGTGTCTACATATTTACTATTCGCTACTCTAGAAATGGTAGAAATATCTAAACCAATCATATCAGCAATATCCTTTAGTATCATTGGTTTTAGTTTTGACTCTTCTCCTTCTAAAAAGTATTCTTGTTGAAAATACATAATGGCGTTCATGGTAACAAATAAGGTTTCTTGACGTTGTTTTATAGCGTCAATAAACCATTTGGCAGAATCTAATTTTTGTTTGATAAACTGTACCGCATCTTTCTGTGAATTTGATTTATCGTTAGAAACTTTATACGTTTGCAACATTTCTTGATAGTCTTTAGACACATGTAATTCTGGCGCATTTCTACCGTTTAAAAGCAATTCTAATTCGCCTTCTACAATACGAATAGTAAAGTCTGGCACCACATGTTCCACAATCCTACTGTTGCTATCATAACTTCCACCCGGTTTTGGGTTTAATTTTTCTATTTCTTCAATGGCTTTTTTTAATTGTTCTCTAGAGCAATCAAATTTTTGCAGTAATTTATCGTAATGTTTTTTGGTAAATGCATCAAATTGTTTGTCGATTAAAGTAATTGCTAAATTAACCGATTCCGTAGGTGTTTTGTGTTTTAATTGAATCAATAAACATTCTTGTAAATCTCTTGCTCCTACCCCAGAAGGTTCTAGTTGTTGTACAATGTGAAATACTTTTTCAACCGTTTTTTCGTCAGTGTAAACGCCTTGCGTAAACGCCATATCATCAACAATATCCTGAATGGTTCTTCTGATATAACCAGAATCTTCAATGCTTCCAACTAAAAACTCAGCAATTTCTCTGTCGTTTTCTGAAAGAATAAAAGTGTTTAATTGGTTTATTAAATCTTGATGGAAACTAATTTGTGCCGCCATAGGCAGCGTTCGGTCTTCATCGTCATCGCTATAATTATTACTTTGATATTTATAATCCGGCGTATCGTCATTGCTTAAATATTCATCAATATTAATATCGCCAGTGTCTATTTGGTCGTTATCGTAATCATCATAACTGTCTTCGTCATTTGAAGTGTCATTATAATCCTCTAACGATTCTGAATTGTCGTCTAAACTTCCTTCTAAAGCAGGATTTTCAACCATTTCCTCTTGCAAACGTTGCTCAAAAGCTTGCGTAGGCAATTGAATTAACTTCATCAACTGTATTTGTTGAGGCGATAATTTTTGAGATAATTTGAAATTTAAACTGTGTTTAAGCATTGTTTTTTGTTTAAAAGTTTAAGGTTTCAAGTTTCAAGTTATTGCATCTACAACAACTTGAAACTTTAAACTTGAAACAAATTTTTAGAACTCTGCATTATCAGGTGTTCTTGGGAAAGGAATTACATCGCGAATGTTAGTCATACCCGTAACAAACAACACCAGTCTTTCAAAACCTAAACCGAAACCTGAATGCACGGCTGAACCGAATCTTCTGGTATCTAAATACCACCATAATTCTTCTTCATCAATACCTAGCGCTTTCATTTTTTCGACTAAAACGTCTAAACGTTCTTCACGTTGCGAACCTCCAACAATTTCTCCAATGCCTGGAAATAAAATATCCATAGCGCGTACGGTTTCTTTTCCTGGTTCGGTTCCGTCATTTAATCGCATATAAAATGCTTTAATTTTGGCAGGATAATCGAATAAAATTACTGGACATTTGAAATGTTTTTCTACTAAGAAACGTTCGTGTTCTGATTGTAAATCGGCACCCCATTCGTCAATTAAATATTGGAATTTTTTATTTTTATTTGGTTTCGAATTTTTAAGAATATCAATAGCTTCGGTATACGAAACACGTTTGAAATTATTCTCTAAAACAAAATTTAATTTTTCCAACAAGGCCATTTCGCTTCGTTCTGCTTGTGGTTTGTTCTTTTCTTCATCAATTAAACGATTTTCTAAAAATTTCAAGTCTTCAGCACAAGTGTCTAATGTATACTTAATTATATTTTGAATAAAATCTTCAGCCAAATCCATGTTTGCAGACAAATCATTGAACGCTACTTCTGGTTCAATCATCCAAAATTCAGCTAAGTGACGCGATGTATTTGAATTCTCCGCACGAAAAGTAGGTCCGAAAGTATATACTTGCCCTAAAGACATTGCATATGTTTCAGCTTCTAATTGCCCAGAAACCGTAAGATTGGTTTGTTTTCCAAAAAAGTCTTCTTTATAGTTTACTTTTCCATCTTCTGTTCTTGGCGTATTATCAAAAGGCAATGAAGAAACTTGAAACATTTCTCCAGCACCTTCGGCATCAGAACCTGTAATAATCGGCGTATTTACATATACGAATCCTTTTTCTTGAAAATATTTATGCACCGCAAAAGACAATGTAGAACGCACTCGCATAATAGCGCCAAACATATTTGTTCTGGTACGTAGGTGTGCGTTTTCTCTTAAAAAGTCTAAACTTGGTTTATTTTTGGGTTGTATTGGAAACTTTTCCGCATCAGAATCGCCTAGAATTTCAAGTTTAATTACTTGGATTTCTACTTTTTGTCCAGCACCTTGACTTTCCACTAAAGTTCCAGTCACAGAAATAGCTGCGCCAGTAGTAATACGTTTTAGCGTTTCTTCAGACGTGTTCTCAAAATCAACAACACACTGAATATTATTAAGTGTTGAACCATCATTTAGCGCTACAAACTGATTGTTTCTAAAAGTTCTTACCCAACCTTTTGCGTTGACTTCTTGTAACGTTTTTGTGTTTTCTAATAAATCTATAATTCTGATGTGCTTCATAATTTTTTCGTAAAATTCATTTATATTGCAAATATAGTGCGAATTTTTGAGTTTTAGAAATACGAATTTGTAGTTTAATTTAAGCTATTTTTATAAAAAAATAGCTTCGATACAACAAAGACAATCATAAAAGTGTTTACTTAAATTCATTTAATCTATGTGACTATGTGTTTCAAATTTTCACTAATTTTACAACATGATTTTAGTTACAGGCGGAACAGGTTTAGTTGGTTTTCATTTATTGTTGAGGCTTTCCATAGAAAAGGAAGTGGTTCGAGCAATATACAGATCAGAAAAAAAACTTCAACATGTTAAAAAATTATTCGAAAAAGAAAACAAGCTTTCTGAATTTGAAAAAATTGATTGGGTTAAAGCCGATATTTTAGATATTCCTGCGTTTGAATCTGCTTTTGCTGATATTTCTTATGTATATCATTGTGCGGCGCTGGTTTCTTTTAATTCAAAAGATGAAGAAAAACTATATCAAAATAATATTGTTGGAACGGCAAATGTGGTAAATTGTTGCTTATCTTCTGATGTAAAAAAATTGTGCTATGTAAGTTCAATTTCAGCTTTAGGAAACGGAACGGAACACAATTTATCAATAAATGAAGAAACGGAAAGAAACAACGAAGCCTTAAGAAGCGATTATTCTATTTCAAAATTTGGAGCAGAAATGGAAGTATGGCGCGGTTTTCATGAAGGATTAGATGTTGTGATTGTCAATCCAGGTGTGATTTTCGGGAATGGATTTCCGAAAGAAGGCAGTTCTTTATTCATCAAAAATATCAAAAACGGACAATTATTTTACACTTTGGGTAAGGTTGGGATTATAGCTGTAGAAGATGTCATAAAAGCGATGACAACAATGATGAAAAGCAACATTTCAGGCGAACGCTTTATTTTAGTTGCCGAAGATTTAACTTACAAAGAATTATTTGATAGCATTGCAGATAGTTTGGCGTCGAGAACCTCATCCAACAAAATAAAAAAACCAAAATTTGAAATAAAAAAGTGGCAATTGCAAATAATTAGAATCTTTGAGTTTATTTTTTCTACCCTATTTTTCAGAAAAAGAATGCTTACAAAAGCTAACATAAACGCTTTATATAATTTAGAAACGCATGACAATAGCAAAATAAAAAACGCAATTGATTTTGAGTTTTTAGATATGAAAGTGTATTTGAAAACTTTAGTTGGAAAAATGTAACTTAAAAAATCTGATTAAATTTGTCAATCTGAACTTATTTCAGATTCCTAAATTTCAAATCAAAAAGATTCTGAAACAAGTTCAGAATGACAAAAAACAATAAACCCTGCAAAAAATAATATTTGCAGGGTTTTCTATTTTCTATATTCTGTGTTCTATATTCTATTTTTTAAACTTTCATAATTTCAGCTTCTTTTGCTACAAAAATTTCATCAATTTTTTTAATAAAAGCATCTGTTAGTTTTTGCACTGAATCTTCAGCAATTTTACAAATATCTTCAGATGTGCCGTCTTTTTCTTCTTTTTTGATGTCGCTATTGGCATCTTTTCTGGCGTTTCTGATACCTACTTTGGCATCTTCTGCTTCTGCTTTAGCTTGTTTTACCAATTCGCGTCTTCTGTCTTCTGTTAAAGCGGGAATACTTATGATAATATTATCGCCATTGTTCATTGGGTTCAACCCTAAATTAGCTATCATAATCGCTTTTTCAATAGGTTGTAACATGGATTTTTCCCAAGGCGTAACTGTTAAAGTTCTTGCGTCTGCAGCTACAACATTTGCTACTTGAGCCAATGCCGTTTGTGCCCCATAATAATCTACAAAAACACTACCTAACATTTGCGGAGACGCTTTTCCTGCTCTGATGTTTAAAAATTCTTTTTCTAAATGTGCAACAGATCCATTCATAGATTCTTTTGCGCTATCAATAATAAAATTAATTTCTTCTGTCATTTTATTTATTTTAAAATTCCAACATAATAAATTCCAATTCCGTAAATCGTAAATCTAAATTCGTAATTAAATTGTCACTTTTGTTCCTACAGTTTCTCCGTTACAAATTTTAAGTAAATTCCCTTTTTTGTTCATATCAAAAACAATAATTGGCAATTTATTTTCCTGGCTTAAAGTGAAAGCTGTCGTATCCATTACATTTAATCCTTTGGCTAAAACATCATCAAAAGTAATGGTGTCATATTTTACAGCGCTTGGATTTTTCTCAGGATCAGCTGAATATACTCCATCTACACGAGTTCCTTTTAAAATCACATCACAACCTACTTCAATTCCTCTTAAAACGGCTGCTGTATCTGTTGTAAAATATGGATTTCCTGTTCCGGCGCCAAAAATTACAATTCTGCCTTTTTCTAAGTGTCTTGTAGCTCTTCTTTTTATATATGGTTCTGCAATAGCTTCAATTTTTAATGCCGTTTGCAAACGCGTTTGCATTCCAGCATCTTCTAAAGCGCCTTGTAACGCCATTCCGTTAATAACTGTGGCTAACATTCCCATATAATCTCCTTGCACTCTATCCATACCGTTGCTTGCGCCAGAAACACCTCTAAAAATATTTCCCCCGCCAATAACAATGGCGATTTCTACACCTTGATCGTGAATTTGTTTGATTTCTGAAGCATAATCTGCTAAAGTTTTCGGATCAATTCCGTACTGTCTTTCGCCCATTAAGGCTTCTCCGCTTAATTTAAGTAGGATTCTTTTGTAACTCATGGTGATGTTTTTAGTGTTGCAAATATAATTATTATCTGGTATCAAAAAAACAATTTAATTTAGAAACATCATTTCTGTGTAACATAAATTACATAAATGGTCATTTTTTATTTTAAATTTGTAAAAATAATTTCCCAGTTATGGTATCTATTATCCAATTTGCTTTACAAAATAGTTATTCTTATAATGAATACCGAACGCTTGTTTCGAAATTAATTAGCGAAGGAAAATCGACTGGGCACGAACAAAGTGCGGCTTTATTACATTATTCTGAATTGAATGAGGTGCGAATGAAACGCTTAGAAAAAACACTGAAAATAGACTTAGAAGTAGAAAAAACGCTACAAAATTTAAAATTAAAACAAACTTGGCTAGTGATTTCAGAAGGTTGGTGTGGCGATGCCGCTCAGATTTTACCAATTATCAAATTAATGGCTGCTGCTTCTGAAAATATAGATTTGAAATTAGTTTTTCGTGATGAAAACGAAGAATTAATGAACCTTTTTTTAACAAATGGCGCTAAATCTATTCCAAAATTACTGATTTTAGATGAAAACTCTGATTTAATAAATCATTGGGGGCCGCGACCAGAAGCAGCAAAAAAATTAATTATAAATTACAAAGCTAACCATGGAATTGTAGATGAAACAGCAAAAATTGCGCTACAAAAATGGTATTTAGACGATAAAGGGATTTCTACAATGAAGGAGATTGTTGGAATGAAAAGTTAAGATTAATCAAAAGAAAAAACACTCAAGCCTAAGCTTATTGTATTTAAAGATTGCTGATTAAATTTAAATCCATAAAAACTACTATCAATAAACAAAGAAAAGTCATCATTATTTAAAAATCCTATTCTTGCTTTATAAAAATTACCTGCTAAATTACCTCTACCTAATACAAAACTTTGACCAAAACCAAACTGTGTAATTAATCTTGTTTCGTCTGCTATTTTAGGTAAAATGGAAAGTTGTGCATAAATTGGAATCGAAATAAGTTTTGTATCCCAATTCAAATCTAATCCAGAGTGCGATGAAATTCCAATCCAATTATGAAAAATGTACCCATAACCTAATTTTGTACCTAATCCACTTGGTTTGTACCAAGGTTTAGATCTAATTTCATCTAATTCCTTATGTTCATTTAATCCAAAAGGAACAGTGATTTCAAATTGAGTAAAGTTTGAAAAATTAGATTGTTTATTCTGGGAAAATGATTGACAAAAAACAAATAAAAAAACAATCGCCTTAAATAATTTCATAAAATTAAGATGTTAATCCTTCAATAAAAGCCTCCGGTTCCGTAGCGTTTTCCACCGAATAATCCCCGATTTTTGTTCTACGAAGAGCCGTTAAATGTCCGCCAGAATTAAGAGCCAAACCAAAATCGTAAGCGATAGAGCGAATGTACGTTCCTTTGCTGCAAACAATTATGAAATCTATTTCGGGTAAGGCAATTCTAGTAATTTCAAATTCAGAAACCCTTACTTTCCTGGTTTTTATTTCAACTTCAATTCCTGCGCGTGCTGATTCGTACAAACGTTTTCCGTCTTTTTTAATTGCTGAAAAAACTGGTGGTTTTTGGTCAATTTCACCAATAAATTGCGGTAAGGTTCCGTAAATTAAAGCTTCTGTGATATGTTCGGTTGGAAAAGTGGCGTTAATTTCTGTTTCTAAATCGTAGGATGGTGTTGTGGCGCCAACCGTAATGGTTCCGGTATATTCTTTGGCTTGACCTTGTAATTCTTCAATTCTTTTGGTGAATTTTCCAGTGCAAATTAGCAATAAACCAGAAGCAAGAGGATCTAACGTTCCTGCATGACCAATTTTGAATTTTTTAGGGAGTTTTAATTCCTTAATTAACCCAAATTTTAATTTATTCACGGCTTGAAAAGAAGACCATTTTAGTGGTTTATCAATTAGTAAAATTTGCCCTTCTTGGTAGTCTTCTGCCTTCATTATTTGTATAAATTAAAGTAAGCCAATAAAAGAATTCCAGCGATTATTCTATACCAACCCCAAGGTCTAAATCCGTATTTTTTAATAATTTCAATAAAAAACTTAATGGCTAAAACTGCTACCAAAAAGGCAACTAAATTTCCAATTATAAACATTTTGGTGTTTTCTTCTGTTTTCAGAATTAATTCGAAACCTTTTAAACCACTTTTATCATACGTTTTCAAAAACACCGAATAACAAGTAACAGCTAACATAGTTGGCACGGCTAAAAAGAAAGAAAATTCAGCAGCCGCTTGACGTGTTAGTCCTTGCTGCATACCTCCAATGATACTTGCAGCACTTCTGCTTGTGCCTGGCATCATAGCCAAACATTGCCAAAAACCTATTGCAACCGCTTTTTTTATGGTAATATCTTCTTCTTTATGAATGGTTGGGTTTTTGAAAAATTTATCAACGAATAGTAAAATAATTCCTCCAATAATTAGCACAATCGCAATAGGCGTTGGATGTTCTAAAACAGCTTCGATTTTATCATCAAACAATTTTCCCAAAATTAAAGCAGGAACAACTGCACAAGCCAATTTAATAAAGAATTGCAACTTCGAAAAATCAAAAAACTTTTTCCAATACAATACAACCACCGCCAAAATGGCTCCAAATTGTATAGAAACTTGAAATAATTTTACAAATTCTTCTTTTTCAATACCGAAATAAGAACTGGCAAAAATCATATGTCCTGTAGAAGAAACCGGTAAATATTCTGTTATGCCTTCAATTATAGCGATTATAATAGCTTGTAGTAAATCCATTTATTTAATGATTTGTAAGATAATTACTTTTTACTCTTTACTAAAATCGAATAAATTGTAATTCCGAAACCGATTAAAACAACAGTTGGCGCCAATCTTATTCTTCTGAAACTATATACATCTTCATTGAAAACATTTGGATTTTCGTTCGCACCACCGCTCATTAAAATGAATCCTAAAGCAATCACAACTAATCCGATAATTAATATTTTATAATTGGTTGCTCCGAATAAAAATTCAGGCTTTTTTGTATTTTCTTTCATATAAATTTTCTAAAAATGCTATTTACTTTTTACTTGATTAATACAAATCGTCCGTTCTTAAATTTAAGAAACGAGTGGTTGCAAAATACGTACTCAACCACGTAATAATAACGCCAATTAACAATACGCCAAAAGCCACAATACCAATAGAAGCGTAATCTTTTGCAATTCCTAAAGTTGGAAATAAACCATCAATATAAAAGGCTAAAAACACCAAACCAATAATAGCTAAAACAGCACCAATTATTCCTAACAAAATACTAGTTTTAATAAATGGCTTTCTGATAAATGTTTTTGTAGCGCCAACCATTTGCATGGTTTTAATAGTAAATCGATGTGAGTAAACCGACAAACGAATAGAACCATTAATTAATAACATGGCAACAAAAGTTAAAACGGAACTTATAATTAAAATCCAAAAACTAATTTCAGATACATTTTCGTTTACCAATTCTACTAATTCTTTATCGTAAATAATGTCAGAAATATTGCCATTTCTTTTAAAATTATTTTCAATTTTTTTAATTTCTTCTTTGGTTACATAATTACTTTTTAAATGAATATCAAAAGAATTTTGTAGTGGATTGAATCCTAAAAATTCCATGAAATCCTTACCAACTATGTCTGGGTTGTTTTTAGCAGCTTCTGCTTTTGTAACAAAATCATACGATTTAATAAATTTTGAATTTTTCAATTCCGTATCAAAAGCATTTAGAATCGTATCATTCGCTTCGTCTTTAAAATATACACTCATTGGAATGTTTTCTTTAAAATCGTTCGAAATTTTTTCAGAATTAATTACAAACAATCCTAAAGCTCCTAATAAAAAAAGTACTAAAAAAATACTAAAAACTACTGAAAAATAAGAAGAAATTAATCTTCTACGTTGATATTGCTCAAATGATTGTGCCATAAGTTTACTAATTATGCTGTAAAAATAGTAAAGAAATTTTGTTTACACAGAATATAACAACAAAGTTTTAACATTAGTATATAAAAATGTAAATTTGTGCCTTATTTTTCGGTTAAAAAGATAATGTAAATCAGAAAACAGACTTTAGAAAATAGAAATGAAATATTTCCACGAAAAAATAGAAGCTAAATGGCAACACTATTGGGCAAAAAACCAAACGTTTAAAGCCCAAGAACCGAATGCCCAAAACCCTTTACCTAAATACTATGTATTAGACATGTTTCCTTACCCATCGGGAGCAGGTTTGCACGTGGGGCATCCGTTAGGTTACATTGCTTCTGATATTGTGGCGCGTTATAAAAGACATCAAGGTTTTAATGTATTGCATCCGCAAGGCTACGATTCATTTGGTTTACCGGCTGAACAATATGCGATTCAAACGGGGCAACATCCCGCTGATACTACTCGCATGAATATTGAAGGTGGAAGCGATAAATCGGGAAATACAATTCAAGGATACAGAAATCAGTTGGACAGAATTGGGTTTTCTTTCGATTGGAGCAGAGAAGTTCGTACATCAAACCCAGATTATTACAAACATACACAATGGATTTTTATTCAATTATTTGAATCTTGGTACAATAAAACGACCGATAAAGCAGAAAGCATTTGCACATTAATGCAAGAATTTGGAAAAAACGGAAACACGCAATTAAATGCCGTTTGTGATGAAAATATCGTGCCGTTTTCTGCTTCAGAATGGAATGCTTTTTCATCAGAACAACAACAAAAAATACTCTTACAATATAGATTAACTTATTTAGCGGAAACCGAAGTCAATTGGTGTGCCGCTTTAGGAACCGTTTTAGCCAATGACGAAATTGTAAACGGCGTTTCAGAACGTGGTGGGCATCAAGTGGTTCGCAAGAAAATGACACAATGGAGTATGCGAATTTCAGCTTACGCAGAAAGATTATTAAATGGATTAAACCATATCGATTGGAGTGAATCTATCAAAGAATCGCAACGAAATTGGATTGGGAAATCAGTTGGAGCTACAGTTAAGTTTCAAGTTTCAGGTTCTAAGTTTCAAGTTGAAGTGTTTACGACTCGACCTGATACGATTTTTGGTGTGACGTTTATGACATTGGCACCTGAACACGAATTGGTGTCACAAATTACCACTCCAGAACAAAAAGCTGCAGTTGAAACTTATGTGGAAGCCACAGCAAAACGTTCCGAAAGAGAAAGAATGGCAGATGTAAAAACCATTTCAGGTGTATTTTCTGGAGCGTATGCCGAACATCCTTTCACAAAAGAACCGATTCCAGTTTGGATTGGCGATTACGTTTTAGCAGGTTATGGAACGGGTGCTGTTATGGCCGTTCCTTGTGGTGATGAACGTGATTATGCTTTCGCGAATTTCTTCAAAGGAACGCACGGAATGCCAGAAATACAAAATATTTTCAACCAAGATATCTCAGAAGCCGCTTACGGAGAAAAAGGTGGATTCGAATTGGTAAATTCTGATTTCTTAAACGGATTAGATTACAAAAATGGAACAAAAAAAGCAATCGAAGCTTTAGAAAAAACAGGTGCAGGAAATGCCAAAGTAAATTATCGTTTACGTGATGCCGTTTTCTCTCGCCAACGTTATTGGGGCGAACCTTTCCCAGTTTATTATGTGAATGGATTGCCACAAATGATTGACAAAAAACACTTGCCAATTGTATTACCAGAAGTAGAAAAGTATTTACCTACCGAAGACGGGCAACCACCTTTAGGAAACGCAACGGTTTGGGCTTGGGACGTTGAAAAGTCGGAAGTTGTGAGTTGTGAGTTGATAGACAATGTCAATGTGTATCCTTTGGAATTGAACACTATGCCAGGTTGGGCAGGTTCTTCTTGGTATTGGATGCGATACATGGATGCACAGAACACAGAAGAGTTTGCAGACGCAGATGCACTTAAATATTGGGAAAGCGTCGATTTATACATTGGAGGAAGCGAGCACGCTACGGGACATTTATTATACTCGCGTTTTTGGAATAAATTTTTAAAAGATAGAGGTTATGCACCTACTGAAGAACCATTCAAAAAACTGATCAATCAGGGAATGATTTTGGGGATGAGTGCTTTTGTGTATAGAAGTGAAGACTCTAAAACCTTTTTTTCAAAAGGATTAATTCAAGGTAAAAATGTAAATCCCATTCACGTCGATTTATCTTGTATCAATGATATTACGAACGAATTAAATATAGAAAAATTCAAAGCACATCCGTTATATAATGATTATGCAGATGCCGAATTCATTTTAGAAGACGGCAAATACATCGTAGGTCGAGAAGTAGAAAAAATGTCGAAATCAAAGTATAATGTGGTTTCACCAGATGATATTTGTGAAGAATACGGTGCCGATACGCTGCGTTTATACGAAATGTTTCTTGGGCCTTTAGAGCAATCTAAACCTTGGAATACAGCAGGAATTACTGGTGTTTCTGGTTTCTTAAAAAAATTATGGCGTTTGTATTTTGATGATAATGGTTCGGTTATAATAAACGACGAACCTACGGCAGAAATGTACAAATCGTTACATAAAACCATTAAAAAAGTAACGGAAGACATTGAGAATTTCTCCTTCAACACATCAGTTTCTCAATTTATGATTTGCGTGAACGAATTACAACAATTAAAATGTAATCATAGAGCTGTTTTAGAACCTTTAGCGCTTTTAGTTTCGCCTTACGCGCCTCATATTGCTGAAGAATTATGGAGTGCTTTAGGTCACGAAGGTTCGATTGCAACAGTTGCTTTTCCAAAATTTGAAGAAAAATATTTAGTAGAATCTGAAAAAGAATATCCAGTTTCATTCAATGGAAAAATGCGATTTACGATTAAATTACCATTAGATTTAACAGCCGCTCAAATTGAAGAAATCGTAATGGCAGATTTAAGAACTCAAGCACAATTAAAAGGAAGAACGCCTAATAAAGTGATTATTGTTCCAGGGAAGATAATTAATTTGGTTGGGTAGGTTTTGTGCTTTTTAAAACAATGTCAGATTGACATTGTTTTAATTTGGCTCAAAATTTGATATATTTTAAGTAACTTTAAATTTTTAAAATTAAAAACTATGTTTGATTTACCTTACATGATTATTATTGGAGTAATCGCACTTTTTAGTTGGTTAGTGAGCTCTCGTTTAAAAAGCAAATTTGCACATTATTCAAAACTTACCTTAAGAAACGGCATGTCTGGTGCTGAAATTGCAGAAAAAATGCTTGCTGATCACGGAATTAGTGATGTAAAAGTCATTTCTACACCTGGAAGATTAACAGACCATTACAATCCAACAGATAAAACAGTGAATTTATCAGAAGCCGTATATAATCAGCGAAATGCAGCTGCAGCAGCTGTAGCCGCTCATGAAGTTGGGCATGCTGTACAACACGCACAAGCCTACGAATGGCTAACGATGCGTTCTAAAATGGTACCAATGGTTAATGTGTCGTCAAGTATGTCGCAATGGTTAATTATGGGTGGAATTATTTTAGGATTCGCTTCAAAATCTGGCATTGGATTTTATGTGGCTGTTGCTGGTTTGGCTTTAATGGCTGTAGCAACGGCATTTAGTTTTATTACTTTACCTGTTGAATATGATGCAAGTAACCGTGCTTTAGCTTGGTTGAAAAACAAAAACATGTTAGGTCAAGAAGAATATGCTGGCGCTGAAGATTCTTTAAAATGGGCTGCCAGAACGTATTTAGTTGCCGCATTAGGTGCGTTAGCTTCTTTATTATATTGGGCTTATAGAATATTAGGATCTAGAGATTAATTCTTTAAAACCTAAAATAGTAAATCCAAATTTCGAAACAATTTCGGAATTTGGATTTTTTTATTTAATTATAATAATCGTATCCCAAATACGGCACATCAAATTCTTTAAAAACTACGCCATACTTTTCTAATTCTTCTAAAATTGGCAGATATACTTCTTTAGAAATAGGCAATTGCACACCTGTAGTTTGTATCTCGCTATTTAATATTTTCAAAGTGGCAATGGCTACTGGTAATCCCACAGTTTTTGCCATCGCTGTATATGTTTGATCGTCTCCTAAACAAACCATTGTGGAATCAATTTGTTTTTGTTCGCCATTTATTTCATAACCAATTTTATGATACATCACAATCATGTCTTTATCTTCAGGTTGTAATGTCCATTTGTATGACAATATTTTTTCTAACATTTGAGCAGGCGTGGCATTTTTTAAACCCGTAACTACCGATTTATTAAATAAATCTAACTCTAAAAGTTTGTCCCAAATTACATCGTCTTGATCTATTTTTAATTGATGTCTGAATTTAATTTCTACAGAGTCTGTTGGGTGATAAGGCAAAAATAAATTCACAAAATCTCGATTACTCATGTGTTCAGAATCATCAATAATATAGGTGTCGTCTGTCATGCCTAATTGCACAAAAACATCCCAAGCTTTTGAAAAACCAACTCTTCTGATGGTTCCACGATAACATGTGTCTACATTTTGTAATCCATAAACTTCTCTATATTTTAAGGAATCTCTGTTAGCGTAGGCTTCAAATCGTCCAAAACCTTCTACTTCTAAAAATTCTGTTCTTCTAAATAATTTATGATAAGGAATATATTTATAAGTACCTTCTTGTATAAATTTTGCCGCGCCGCCTTGCCCAGCTAAAACAACATTTCTTGGGTTCCATGTAAATTTATAATTCCATAAATTGGTATCGCTTTCAGGTGCTACTAATCCGCCACAAAAAGATTCAAAAAGTATTATTTTTCCGCCTTTACTTTTAATTTCGTCCATAATTTTCATGGCACTCATGTGGTCTATTCCTGGATCTAAACCAATTTCATTCATCAATACAATTTGGCTTTCTTTAGCTTGAAAATCTAAACTTTTCATTTCTTCACTAATGTATGATGCTGTAATCATGTTTTTTTTATACAGAATACAATCTTTAGCAACTTCTATGTGAAGATGAGCCGGTAGCATTGAAATAACAATATCCGCTTGTTGAATTTCTTGTTTACGCTGAAATTCATTGCAAACATCAAAAAAAATGGCCCGCGCATTTTTATGATTTTCAGTTTTCTTATTGGCTAATTCTTCGGATAAATCAGCAATTGTAAGTAACAATTTTTCGGCGTCTGATTTATCTAATAAATATTTTATAAGTGAAGAGGCAGATCGACCTGCTCCTATAATTAATATCTTTCTCATTTTACTATAATATCACACGAAGGTAATGAAATGTTATATTTCTAAAAAATAAAAACAAGCATTTATAAAAAACTTGTTTTGAGGTTTATTATATTTGTGAAGAGATAAAACAAAATCCATGGAAAAGAAAATACTACTTGCAGCATGTGCTTTGGGCTTTTTAGCAATTATATTTGGAGCTTTTGGCGCTCATGCCCTAAAAAAAACACTAACTATTGAACAATTAAATTCTTTTGAAACTGGTGTCAAATATCAAATGTATCACGCCTTATTTTTATTGTTCATTGGCGCGACGCAAATTATTACATTAAAGGAAAAAACAATAGTGTTTTATTTGACTTTAATGGGTGTGTTCTTATTTTCAGGGTCCATTTATATATTAACAACTAATAGCTTAACTGGAATTAAATCAAAACTTATTGGCCCTATAACCCCAATAGGAGGGCTACTTCTTATCCTATCTTGGGGATATTTATTTTACGCTATTTTAACGAAAAAATAACAGAAAACGCGTAATTGTCAAATTATTGTTTAATTTTGCACTTCAAACAAAAGCAACATAACTAATAATTTTATGGATACCTACGCTCAATTTACGAAATCGATTTCGTTAGAAAAATATGGAATCAAAAATGTTACAGAAATCGTATATAACCCCTCATACGATTTACTTTATAACGAAGAATTAAACACCAACCTAAAAGGTTATGAAAAAGGTCAATTAACAGAACTTGGTGCTGTTAATGTGATGACAGGTGAATTTACAGGCCGTTCCCCAAAAGACAAATATATCGTAAAAGACAGCACGACAGAAAATACCATTTGGTGGAATTCTGAAAAAGCCGTTAACGACAACAAGCCCATTTCAACAGCAACTTGGAATGCATTAAAAGAAACTACAGCTTCCCAATTATCTGGAAAAAGACTTTTTGTAATAGATGCATTTTGTGGTGCCAACGAAAATACACGATTAAAAGTTAGATTTATAATGGAAGTGGCTTGGCAAGCACATTTTGTAACAAATATGTTTATCAGACCAACTAATGAAGAGTTAGCAAACTTTGGCGAACCAGTTTTTGTGGTGATGAACGGCTCTAAAACATCATTTAAAGATTATGCCGCACACGGATTAAATTCGGAAGTGTACGTTGCCTTTAATTTAACAGAAAAAATTCAGTTAATTGGTGGTACTTGGTACGGTGGCGAAATGAAAAAAGGCCTTTTTGCTTTAATGAATTATTACTTACCCTTACAAGGAATTTCATCGATGCATTGCTCTGCAAATAAAGGAAAAGATGGCGATGTTGCCGTTTTCTTCGGACTTTCTGGAACAGGAAAAACAACTTTATCAACAGATCCAAAACGCGAATTAATCGGCGATGACGAACATGGATGGGACAATGATGGTGTGTTTAACTTCGAAGGTGGTTGCTATGCAAAAACAATCGATTTAAGTGCCGCAAACGAACCTGATATTTTTAAAGCAATAAAAAAAGATGCGTTGTTAGAAAATGTTACCGTTGATGCCAATGGTAAAATTGATTTCAAAGATGGATCTGTAACGCAGAATACTCGTGTTTCTTACCCTATTTATCATATTGACAATATTGTAAAACCTATTTCTAAGGCGGGACATGCTACTAAGGTTATCTTTCTAACCGCAGACGCTTTTGGAGTGATGCCGCCTGTTTCAAAATTAACTCCTGAGCAAACTAAATATTATTTTTTATCCGGATTTACAGCAAAATTAGCAGGTACTGAAAGAGGTGTTACACAACCAGAGCCAACGTTTTCGGCATGTTTTGGAAAAGCTTTTTTAACTTTACATCCAACAAAATATGGGGAAGAGTTAGTAAAAAAATTGGAAGAACACCAAGCTACTGCCTATATGGTAAATACAGGCTGGAATGGTACTGGAAAGCGGATTTCAATTAAAGATACTCGTGCTATAATTGATGCAATTTTAGACGGTTCAATTGAAAAAGCAGCTACTACAATTGTGCCCGTTTTTAATTTTGAAGTGCCTACTTCATTACACGATGTTGATGATACTATTTTGGATCCAAGAAATACCTATGCGAATCCTGCAGAATGGGATACAAAAGCAGCAGATTTAGCTTCTCGTTTTATTAAGAATTTTGTCCAATATACAGATAATAAAGAAGGCGCTGTTTTAGTAGAAGCGGGTCCAAAATTATAAAACCTAACAAATTAAAACTTGCTTATAAAACGTCTTGAATATCAAGACGTTTTTTTTGCACAAAAAAAGCGTTCCTATCTGAACGCTTTTTTTAATTTATATATAAAAAATTATTTTCCTTTATTTGCTTCTGCCACATATTTTTCCAAAGCACCTGTCATGGATGGTGTTCCTGGAGCTGGTGCTAAAATATCTACCCGTAATCCATGATCTAAAGCTTCTTTCTGAGTGGTTGGCCCAAATACAGCAATTCTAGTATTATTTTGCTCAAAATTTGGAAAATTCATAAACAACGATTTTATTCCTGTTGGACTAAAGAAGGCCAACACATCATAATAAACGTCTTTTAAATCAGATAAGTCACTCATTACTGTTTTATAGAAAATCCCTTGTTTCCAATCTACTTTTAAACCATCAAGTGTTTGAGGAACATCATGATTCAATTGATCTGTATTTGGCAATAAAAATTTTTCGTCTTTGTATTTTTTTATAAGCGGTGCTAAATCAGCAAAATCTTTCTGGCCAACATAAATCTTACGTTTTCTGTATACTACATATTTTTGTAAATAAAACGCAACTGCTTCAGATTGACAAAAGTATTTTAAATCTTCAGGGATTTTATACCTCATTTCTTCGGCAACTCTAAAAAAATGATCAATAGCATTTTTACTAGTAAATATAATTGCTGTAAAATTGTTCAAATCAATTTTTTGCGTTCTTACTTCCTTAGCTGAAACGCCTTCAATATGAATAAAAGGTCTAAAATCAATTTTAACCTTAAATTTATTTTGCAAATCGTGATATGGAGAATTGTCCACTTTTGGTTCTGGTTGTGAAACCAAAATCGTTTTTACTTTCAAATTTGACATATCTAACAAATTCCTAATTTTTCGTTACCCAATAGTACATGAAATAATATGGTAGTATTTCAAGCGTGCAAAGATATAAAATAAAATAAAACAATTTGTCTAAAATTGTCTTTTGATATGTTTTTACCAGAAAATAGTATGTAAAAACGTTATAAATTAAAAAAATACTTAATACTATATAAAAAACTTCCTTAATTGGCCAAGTATTATAATACAAAACAATATTTATTGGTAATAATACAAATCCTAAAAAAGCTCTGTAATTTACTTTTATTAGATTAAACTGATCTACTATACTCTCAGAATTTATTGCTGTGCCTATGATTTTTTCAATTAAAAATTTTGATAAAATAAAAACAAATAAAAATGTAATTATTTGGATATAAGTAATATAATTTTCTGTTTTAGTGTAATTAAAATAACTCAACATCAATAAAATAAAAAACGAAAACGAAATTAATTGAATAACAAACATTGAAATCGTAAACCAACTCAATAAATTATTAGTGTCTTTATATATCTTATTATACTTTTCAGAATAACCTAATTTAATAAACTCATTAAATCTAACTGAGAAAATTGTTTTATTAATAGCAACAATAGCAATTGCTAATACAAATAATAAGGTTGCCCAATCTTTGTTAACTAAAATTCGTTCTGATATTAGTATGATTTTCATGACACAAAAGTAACAAAAAAAATAACTCAATTAATTATAAAATTATTAAGAAAATAAATATAAAAATAACTTATTTTTGTAAAGAAATTAAAATAACATGTCAGCAGGAATAGTAATTATACCTACATATAACGAAATTGAAAATATTGAACGGATTATCCACGCTGTTTTTCAACTACCTTCAAGCTTCCACGTATTAATTGTGGATGATAATTCGCCAGATGAAACGTTTCAAAAAGTTGCCGAATTACAAAAACAATATCCTGAAAAATTATTTTTAGAAGTTAGAACTAAAAAATCAGGTTTAGGAACCGCTTATGTTCATGGTTTTAAATGGGCTTTATCTCATAATTATGAATATATTTACGAAATGGATGCTGATTTTTCTCACAATCCAAACGATTTAGAAAAATTATATTTGGCTTGTCAAAACGGTGCCGATGTGGCAATTGGTTCAAGATATTCCAAAGGTGTAAATGTAGTTAATTGGCCTTTAAGCAGAGTATTAATGTCCTATTTTGCTTCTGTTTATGTAAAATTTATTACCGGAATGCAAATTCATGATGCCACGGCAGGATTCATTTGTTATAAACGAATTGTTTTAGAAACCATAAATATTGATAAAATTAAATTTGTAGGATACGCATTTCAAATTGAGATGAAATACCGTGCCTTTGTAAATAAATTTAAAATTGAAGAAGTCCCAATTATTTTTACAGACCGAACGTTAGGCGAATCTAAAATGAGTGGCGCAATTATCCGTGAAGCTGTAATTGGTGTCATCATGTTACGAATTAGAAAAATATTTAAAAAACTATAAATGAGTACATTTTTAATTAAAAATGCAAGAATTGTAAATGAAGGGAACATCTTTGAAGGAGATGTGTTAATTGAAAATGAAATCATCCGTCAGATTGCAAATAATATAAGTGCTAAATCTTCGGAGTGTATAATTATTGATGCAGAAGGTAGTTTTTTAATCCCCGGTGTCATTGATGATCAAGTGCATTTTAGAGAGCCAGGACTGACGCACAAAGGCGACATTGCATCAGAAAGTAAAGCCGCTGTTGCTGGTGGAATTACGTCTTACATTGAACAACCTAATACCGTACCAAATGCTGTAACTCAGGAACTTTTGGAAGAAAAATATCAAATTGCTTCCAAAACATCTCATGCCAACTATTCTTTTATGATGGGTGGTACCAATGATAATTTAGAAGAAATTTTAAAAACCAATCCTAAAAATGTAGCCGGTTTAAAACTGTTTTTAGGCTCCTCTACTGGTGATATGTTAGTAGATAGTTCTGCATCTTTAGAAAAAATATTTTCTAATACGAAGCTTCTAATTGCCGTGCATAGCGAAGACGAAACTATTGTAAAAAATAATTTAGCGAAGTTCAAAGAAATTTACGGTGATGACATTCCAGTAACGAAACATCCAGAAATTAGAAGTGTAGCTGCTTGTTATGAATCTACAGTTAGGGTTATTGAATTGGCCAAAAAAACCGGAGCAAGATTGCATGTTTTTCATATTTCAACGGCTAAAGAATTAGACTTATTTACAAATAAAATGCCGCTTGAAAAAAAGCAAATTACTGCTGAAGTTTGCATCCATCACTTGTGGTTTACAGATGCAGATTATGAAACTAAGGGCTCATTAATTAAATGGAATCCGGCAGTTAAAACGCAAGAAGATAAGGACGCCCTTTGGAAAGCGTTATTAGATGATAGAATTGATGTTATTGCCACAGATCATGCGCCACATACTTTAGAAGAAAAATCAAATCCATATACAACTTGCCCATCAGGCGGGCCATTAGTTCAGCATGCTTTAGTAGCGATGATGGAAGCCTATAATAAAGGTAAAATTTCCATGGAAAAAATTGTAGAAAAAATGTGTCATAATCCCGCGAAAATTTTCAAAATAGAAAATCGTGGTTTTATTAAAGAAGGTTATTTCGCCGATTTAGTTTTGGTGAATCCACACATGCCTTGGAGTGTAAAAAAAGAGAATATAATTGCAAAATGTGGCTGGTCGCCATTTGAAGGTGTCAGCTTTAAATCGAGAGTAACGCATACATTTGTGAATGGAAAATTAGTTTATGCCAATGGAAAAGTAAAAGATATTATTGCAGGAGAAAGACTAACTTTTGATAGATAATAACAATGAAAAAAATAATTTATATAACTATTTTTTTAGGGTTTTTAGCGTGTAACGAAAATCCTGTGAAACCGCCTAAAAAACTTTTGGATGAAGCAACTATGGAAAATATTTTATACGATGTAGCTATTTTACAAGCCGCTAATATTAATGCCTCAGAAATTTTACAAGCAAACAAAATTGATGCTAAAAACTACATTTATAAAAAATACAAAATAGATAGTGCTACTTATCATCAAAATAACAGATATTATGCCGCAGAAGTTAACAATTACAAACACATGCACAAACGCATTTTAGCTCGACTTGAAGAACACCAAAATACTAAAAAATAAAAAAAACGCCAAATTCACTTGAATTTGGCGTTTTTTTATTTGTGCTGAACGTATTACATTTTCATTAACCAATTTCTCACGGAAACTTCTTTATCAATGATGTTTTTTAAATCTGTAATGGCTACACGTTCTTGAAGCATTGTATCTCTGTAACGTATAGTAACAGTTTGGTCTTCTACAGTTTGGTGGTCAACAGTAATACAAAATGGCGTTCCTAAAGCATCTTGGCGTCTGTAACGACGGCCAACAGCATCTTTTTCATCGTAAGCCATATTGAAATCCCATTTTAGTTCTTCCATAATTTCTTTGGCAATTTCTGGCAATCCATCTTTTTTAACCAAAGGTAAAACCGCTGCTTTTGTAGGTGCTAAAACAGAAGGCAATCGCAACACGGTTCTAGTAGAACCATCTTCTAATGTTTCTTCTTGTAATGCTTTTGAAAATACAGCTAAAAACATTCTGTCTAAACCAACAGAGGTTTCTACTACATAAGGCACGTAGTTTTTATTTTCTTCCGTATCAAAATATTGTAATTTTTTGCCTGAAAATTGTTCGTGCGCTTTTAAATCAAAATCTGTGCGAGAATGAATTCCTTCTAATTCTTTAAATCCAAAAGGGAAATTAAATTCAATATCGGCAGCAGCATTTGCGTAGTGTGCTAATTTTTCGTGGTCATGAAAACGGTAATTTTCAGCACCTAAACCTAATGATTTGTGCCAGTTTAGTCGTGTAATTTTCCAATATTCGTACCATTTCATTTCTTCACCTGGTTTTACGAAAAATTGCATTTCCATTTGTTCAAATTCGCGCATGCGGAAAATAAATTGTCTGGCAACAATTTCATTTCTAAACGCTTTCCCGGTTTGTGCAATTCCAAAAGGAATTTTCATTCGGCCTGTTTTTTGAACATTTAAAAAGTTTACAAAAATTCCTTGTGCCGTTTCTGGACGTAAGTACAAATCCATCGCCGTGTCAGCCGAAGCTCCTAATTTTGTACCAAACATTAAATTGAACTGGCGGACTTCTGTCCAATTACGAGATCCTGAATCCGGGCAAGCGATTTCTAATTCTTCAATTAAAAGTTTTACATCGTCTAAATCTCCGGCATCTAAACTTTTTGCCATTCTGGCTAAAATTTCGTTCTTTTTAGATAGGTATTCTACAACTCTTGGATTGGTTGTAATAAATTCATGTTCGTTAAAAGCAGCACCAAAACGTTCTTTTGCTTTTTCAATTTCTTTTTGTGCTTTGATGTTTAATTTTTCGGCATAATCTTCAATTAAAACATCTGCACGGTATCTTTTTTTAGAATCTTTGTTGTCAATTAATGGGTCGTTAAATGCATCAACATGACCGGAAGCTTTCCAAGTGGTAGGATGCATTAATATTGCGGCGTCTAAACCAACAATATTTTCATGCATTTGCACCATGGATTTCCACCAATATTCTCTTATGTTTTTCTTTAGTTCTACACCGTTTTGTGCGTAGTCATATACTGCACTTAAACCATCGTAAATTTCGCTAGAAGGGAAAATAAATCCGTATTCTTTTGCATGCGAAACTACATTCTTAAATAAGTCTTCTTGTTTTGCCATGTTGCAAAAGTAAAAATAGGAAAGGAATTAAAAAAGGAATTTTTAATTATAATTGAAAATGGTTGAACTAATTTTTGTAGTTCCAGAATATAAGTTCACAATATATCTTCCTTTTAGAGTTTTGTTTTTTTCTAAATCAACGTAACTGCAAACATCTGTTATTTGTTGCTGGTATTCAAAGTTTACTAATTTACTATATTTTAAAGTAATATTATCGTTTTCAAAAGTTAGTTGATCCACTGAAACAATGTCGTTTTTAGGATTAACAATTTGAACAAAAATTTCTTTTTCACCAGAAGAAATGGATTTGTTTTTATCAACTGTAAAGCATACTCTAATTTGTTCAATTGGTTTTACTTTATTTGGCGTTTTATTATCTGTAAGAAACTTAACCCCTTTAACTTGTAAATTAGTTACTTCAAATTTAGCATCTTTTAAAATTGTGTTTTCAGTAATTTTTGGAGCTATGATTTCAGGTTTAATTAAAGTTCTAAGCTTTTCAATTTGTTTTAATTTTTCTTTCAACAATTTAATTGAATCTTTTATTTGGTCAATTTCTTTATTTAGTTCTGCTAAATTCTTGAATTTAACATTCTTTTGTGGGTCTTTTAAATCGGTTACTTTTAAAGATAAATCTTGAAAATTTTCATCAAAATTATTATATAAATTTGAAACGGAATCATATTTAGATAGAATTTCAGATAACTGATTTTGAGTAATCAAAGTTTCTTGTTTCAAAGTATCTTGTAGTTCTTTGGCGGATTTATTATCTTTATAACTTTTAAATAATACTATCAGTAAAAAAAATGATAATAGAAGTATAGCAATCTTATAGTTGTTGTTTCTTTTTGAAGACATTTTAAATATTTTTACTAAAGTAAAACTAATGTTTTAATATGATAAAGTTTTTCGACAAAATACATAAAAATCTGTTAAACGTGGTGTTTCCTGCAATTTGTAATGGCTGTTCGAAATTACTTTTAAAAAATGAAAAAATAATTTGTACACATTGTGTTCATAATTTGCCCCTTACCCATCATCATCTTTTAAAAGAGACAGAAATTCATAAAGTTTTTTATGGTTTAGTACCTTTTGAATTTGGTGCCTCATTATTATATTATAGAAAAAAAGGAATTGCGCAACATTTAATGCACAATTTGAAATACAGAAATCAGCAAGAAATTGGCACCTATCTAGGCGATTATTTTTCAAAAGACCTAATGGAATTGCCAATTTTTAAAGATATTGATGGAATAATTCCAGTGCCCCTTCACAAAAAACGTCTTCATGAGAGAGGATATAATCAAGTTACTACTTTTTGCGAATCGCTTGAAAAAAACTTAGTTATTCCTATAATTGATGATGTTTTAATTAAATCCAAAAACTTAAAATCTCAAATTCAAAAATCAAAAGAAAATCGATTAGAAACTAATAAAAATGTGTTTTCAATTGAAAACGCTCACAAAATTGAAGGGAAACACCTATTACTAGTAGATGATATTTTTACAACTGGTGCCACTATTGAAGCGTGTGCAAAAGAAATATTAAAAATAAAAAACACCAAAATTAGCATCTTAACTATGGCATATACACAATCATAAAATTTAATTAAAGATTATGATGCAAGTGAATATAGTTGTTACTTTGCAGTATTAAATAGCAACATAATTAATGAAAAAAATCATATTTATTTTTACCGTAATTTCTGTAATATGTATCAGTTGTGCCAAAAGAGGCATGATTTCTGGTGGCCCAAAAGACAGCATTGCTCCAGTTATTGTTAAAAGTAGTCCGAAAAATTATGAAACCAATTTTTCTGGAAAAACTATCAAAATTGATTTTAGCGAATACATAAAAGTAAAAGACATAAACAAACAATTGATAGTTTCGCCGCCTATGGCTAAAACCCCTACAATTGTGCCGCAAGGAAGTGCCAGTAAATTTATTTCAATCACTTTAAATGAAGAATTAAAACCAAAAACTACCTATAGTTTTAATTTTGGACAAAGCATAACTGATTACAACGAAGGCATTCCGTATTCGCAATTTAAATATGTGTTTTCAACGGGTGCTTTTGTAGATTCTTTAAAAGTTTCAGGTGAAATTCAAGATGCATTTGAAAAAGAAACGGATGAATTTGTAACGGTAATGTTATATGATGCCGAAACTTATAATGATTCATTAGTATATAAAAACAAACCCGTTTATATTTCCAATACTTTAGAAAAAAATACGAAGTTTACTATTGAAAACATAAAAGAAGGCAATTATTATTTAGTGGCTTTAAAAGACAAAAATAACAATTACAATTATCAAGCAAAATCGGAAAAAATTGCCTTTAAGAAAGAAAAAATAAAAATTCCTTCAGATAGTAGTTTTACCTTAAAATTATTTGCAGAGAAAAACGAAATCAAAACCTATACGCCTACACTAGAAAGCAATAACAAATTATTCTTAGGTTATGAAGGCAATGCAAGTAATGTGAAACTATTTTATAAAAAAAATAACATTGAAACGCCTTTGCGCTTTGCAAAATCAGCGAATAAAAAATCAGACACTTTACAGGTTTTTATTCCTAAAGAAGCTAAAGATTCCATACAAATACTTGTGAAATCAGACACATATTTGAAAAATTATATGGTGAAATTAAAAAAGTTAAAAGAAGCAGATTCCTTAAAAGTCAAGCTTTTTGCTAATAAAAAATTCCAATTTAACGAAAAACTAAATTTAGAAACCACAACGCCAATTAAAAAAATCAAATCTGAGAAAATATTTTTAAGAAAAAAAGACAGCACTTTAGTTTCCTTCAAAACAGAAATTAATGATTTTGAGCAACTAATTTCATTTGATTTTAAGCAAGAAGAAAACGAAAAATACGAAATTCAATTATTGCCTGGAGCCATAGAAGATGAATACAACACAAAATCAGATAGTTTGAATTTTGCTTTTGATAAAGGTGCCATAAGTGACTTCGGAAATTTAAAATTGCGTATGAAAAACATCAATAGATTCCCTTATGTACTACAAATTTTAAATACTTCTGGAGATATAGTTAGCGAAAAATATTGCTTAAAAGAAACAGAGTTGTATTTTGAGGCCATTCAACCAAGCAACTACCAAGTGCGTTTATTTTATGATGATAACAAAAATAAAATTTGGGATTCTGGAAACTTTAAAGCCAAATTGCAACCTGAAGAAATGATATATTTCCCAATATTAATTGACGTAAGGGCCAATTGGGATGTAGATCAAGAATTGGAATTAAAACTTTAAAAATAAAAAAACGCATTCAAATTTGAATGCGTTTTTAAGTTTTATTATGTTGTGTATAATTAAAGCACACTAGCTTTTAAATATTCTCTATTCATACGAGCGATGTTTTCTAAAGAAATTCCTTTCGGACATTCTACTTCACATGCGCCTGTATTGGTACAATTTCCAAAACCTTCTTCGTCCATTTGACGTACCATGTTTAACACTCTTTCTGTAGCTTCTACTTTTCCTTGTGGCAATAAAGCATATTGAGATACTTTTGCGCCAACAAATAACATGGCCGATCCGTTTTTACAAGTTGCCACACAAGCGCCACAACCAATACATGCAGCTGCCATAAACGCTTTATCTGCATCTTGTTTGTTAATTGGAGTTGCATTGGCGTCAATAGTTCTACCAGAAGTATTTACAGATACAAATCCGCCAGCTTGTTGGATTCTATCAAAAGCACTTCTATCTACCATTAAGTCTTTTACAACTGGGAAAGCTTTACTTCTCCATGGTTCAATAAAAATTGTTTCACCATCTTTAAATTTACGCATATGTAATTGACACGTCGTAGTTCCAGTATCAGGACCATGTGCGCGACCATTAATATACAACGAACACATTCCGCAAATACCTTCACGACAGTCGTGATCAAAAGCAACTGGTTCGTTTTTTGTATTGATTAATTGCTCGTTTAATTGGTCTAACATTTCTAAGAAAGAACTGTCTGTAGAAACATTATCTAATTTATAAGTTTCCATTTTACCTTTTGCACTAGCGTTTTTTTGACGCCAGATTTTAAGGTTGATATTTATATATTTTTTTGCACTCATAATATCTTATTTATAGTTTCTAGCTGCAATTTTGATAAACTCATATTTCAATTCTTCTTTATGAAGTACCGATTTACTTGCATCGCTTCCGTTATATTCCCAAGCGGCAACATAGCCAAATTTTTCATCATCACGGAGCGTTTCGCCTTCAGCATCTTGGTATTCTTCACGGAAATGCCCGCCACATGATTCTTCACGATCTAAAGCATCTTTTGCCATTAATTGTCCCAATTCAATAAAATCTGCTACACGAAGTGCTTTTTCTAATTCTTGGTTTAACTCGTTGGCAGCGCCAGGAACTCTAACATCTGCATAGAAATCTTCTCTTAATTGTCTAATTTCTTCAATGGCTTCTTTTAATCCTTTTTCATTTCTAGACATTCCAACTTTATTCCACATTATTAATCCTAATTTTTTGTGGAAATAGTCAACAGATTTTGTACCGTTATTATTAATTAATTGCTCGATCGATTGACGAACTGCATTCTCAGCTTCCATAAATTCTGGCGTATCAGTAGCAATTTTACCTGTTCTAATTTCGTCTGCTAAATAGTTGGAAACCGTGTAAGGTAAAACGAAATAACCATCTGCCAAACCTTGCATCAAAGCGGAAGCGCCTAATCGGTTGGCTCCGTGATCTGAGAAATTCGCTTCTCCAGCAACGAAACATCCTGGAATAGATGACATTAAGTTATAATCAACCCAAACGCCACCCATAGTATAATGCACCGCTGGATAAATTTTCATTGGCGTTTCATATGGATTTTCATCTGTAATTTTTTCATACATCGTGAAAAGATTTCCATACTTTGATTCTACCCATTTTTTTCCAAAATCTTGAATTGTAGCATCAGATGGGTTATGATCGCCTTGCATAAACGCAGCTTGTTTTCCTTTGGTGATAATTTCTGAAGCAAAATCTAAATATACGCCTTCATTTGTATCGTTTGATTCAATTCCGTGTCCTGCATCACAAACATCTTTTGCTGCACGAGACGCTACATCACGTGGTACTAAGTTTCCAAACGCAGGATATTTTCTTTCTAAGAAATAATCTCTATCTGATTCTGCAATTTGTGTTGGTTTTAAGTTCCCCGATCTAATAGCTTCTGCATCTTCTTTTTTTGCAGGCACCCAAATACGTCCAGAGTTACGTAATGATTCGGACATTAACGTTAACTTAGCTTGATTGGTGCCATGAACTGGAATACAAGTTGGGTGAATTTGTACAAAACAAGGATTGGCAAAATGCGCTCCTTTTTTGTGTACTTTCCAAGAAGCAGTAACGTTACTTCCCATTGCGTTAGTAGATAAAAAATATACATTTCCATAACCACCAGAAGCAATGATAACCGCGTGAGCGGAATGACGTTCTAATTCGCCAGTAATTAAATTACGAGCAATAATTCCTCGGGCTTTGCCTTCTACTTTAACAATATCAAGCATTTCGTGTCGGTTATACATTTTTACATTACCTAAACCAATTTGTCTAGACAAAGCAGAATATGCTCCTAATAATAATTGTTGTCCTGTTTGTCCTGCAGCATAAAAAGTACGTTGTACTTGAGTACCACCAAACGAACGGTTGTCTAATAATCCCCCATAATCTCTAGCGAAAGGTACACCTTGCGCCACACATTGGTCGATAATATTTGAAGATACTTCTGCTAAACGATGTACGTTTGCTTCACGCGCACGGTAGTCACCCCCTTTAATCGTATCATAAAATAATCTGTACGTACTGTCTCCATCATTTTGATAGTTCTTTGCCGCGTTTATTCCACCTTGAGCAGCAATTGAGTGTGCTCTACGTGGTGAATCTTGAAAACAAAATGCTTTTACGTTGTACCCCATTTCTCCAAATGAAGCAGCAGCCGAAGCACCTGCTAAACCAGTTCCTACAACAATTACATCGATTTTTGGTCTATTGTTTGGAGCCACCAATTTAAGATTATTCTTATGGTTGGTCCATTTTTCTGAAATAGGACCTTCTGGAATTTTAGAATCTAGTTTCATTTATAAAGTGAAATTAATGATTAAAATGATGAAACAATGCAATAAAAATAAATCCGAAAGGAACTATAATTGCAAATGCATATCCTAATTTATGAAGTGCTTTCGAAAACTTGTTGTTAAACCCAACAGATTGAAAGGAGGAGTTAAAGCCATGCCACAAGTGTAAAGACAATAATAAAAAAGAAACACAATAAATTCCAGTTCTAATTGGACTTTCAAATTTGTGTGCTAATTCGTCATAATATCTTGCTGGCGCTTCAGGGTTTGATTCAACATATTTATAAACCATTTCTGGAAACCAAAAATCATAAAAATGAAGACCTAAAAAGGCCAAAACCACTGCGCCAGAAATAATCATGTTTCTAGATGCCCATGAAGCGTTTGCTGCATCATTGTTTTTGGCATAAGATATTGGTCTTGCCGCTCTATTTTTAAAATTTAAAACAAATCCCATGATAAAATGAAAAACAACGCCCGCAACCAATACAGGTTGCATTACATACTGAATTAAAGGATTATATCCCATAAAGTGTGAACAAGCATTAAAAATTTCTTCGCTAAATACAGAGGTTAAATTAATACCAAAGTGTAGCGATAAGAAAGAAATTAAGAACAGTCCAGAAAGTGCCATGGCGACTTTTTTAGCAATTGACGAACTCAAAACAGAAGATTTTGCCATAATTATAGTTAATGTTAATTTGAATATTTTAATGTAAGCAAAAATAAAGGTTATAAGTAAGACTTACAACCTTTGAAAGTTAATTTATAATCATTTTAAATGAGATTAACATTTGTTGAATATCAACATCTTAAGAATGAAATTTTTCCTTCAATATTATCTCAATTGGTTTTTTTCTATAACTACTAAAGATTGCGTTTCTTTTTTTCCGTTATTTTCTAATTCAATTGTATATTTTCCTGAAGGTAAATAGTGTTTTTTATTAGAAGATTGGTTGATTTTTATTTTGCTATCTTTCTTTTCAAGTGCTGTTTTTATTTTTTCATCGATACTTAAATCAAACTCAATTTTGTGCATTCCTTTTTCTGCTGTATTTTGACGGGTGAAAACAACAATTCCATCTTTATTTTTTATCGTTAATTGCGTTGTTGAAAGTTCTTTTATATAATACCAAATTGAAACATTTGGTGTGCTTTCGGTTCCCCAAGCAGAACGCTTATTGCCCCAATTTTTAGAAAATGGGATGCTATTAATTGGGAATAAAGTCATGCCATTAGCATTAGTTTTTTCATTAATTTGCTGAATATTCGCCAAATTAACCTTGTATAAAGAGCGCCCATGAGTAGCTACAATTAAATCTTTTTCTCTTTTTTGGATAACCAAATCGTGGACCGCAACATTAGGAATTTCAGTTGAAAAATCTTGCCAATTCATTCCTTTATCTAACGAAATATACAAACCATTATCTGTTCCTAAATATAAAATATTTTCGTTTTCTGAATCTTCTAAAATTACATTCGCTGCATTCTGATTAAGATTTGTGGTTAACAATTTCCAATTCGCACCTAAATCTTCCGAAACGTAGGCATATGTTGTGAAATTGTCGTTTCTATAACCGTTTAATGTGATGTAAATTCTATCTGTGCTAAACGTTGAAAATCGCACACGAGATACCCATAAATTTTGAGGCAAACTACTTGAAACCTTTACCCAATTTTCGCCACTATCTTTGGTTACATAAACATTTCCATCGTCGGTTCCAACAACTAATTTTCCGAATTTAAACTTACTTTCTGCTATAGAAGTTATGGTGCCAAAGGGCACATTTCCTTCTGCTTTTCCATTGGTTAAGTCAGCAGAAATTTTTTCCCAATTTTTTCCTTGATTCATCGAACGAAACAAGTATTGTCCGCCAAAATAAACAACATCTTGGTTGTGTGATGACAATAAAATGGGAGTTTGCCAATTGAATCTAAATGGTTCCTCTTTTTTATCTGCTTGAGGCGTAATGTAATTTCTTTCTCCTGAAATTCTATCTATTTTGGAATAATTTCCAAACTGATATCCGGTGTAAACCAAATTATTTGTTCTGGTGTCTATCTGAACTTGCATACCATCACCTCCACTTAAAAATTCGTACGGATATTTTCCGTCTTGTAACCATTCTACATTGTGCTCATAATCATTTGGTCCTGCCCAAACTCCGTTGTCTTGCAGCCCACCATAAACTTCGTAATTATCTTTATCATCTACATTTACGCTATAAAATTGTCCAACGGCTTGGTTGTTGCATTTTACCCAATGTTTTCCGTTATCGAAAGTGATATTTACGCCGCCATCATTTCCATTTATAAGGTGATTAGGATTTTTTGGGTTCACCCAACAAACGTGATGATCGGCATGAACATTATCTTTGCTAATTGATTCAAATGATTTTCCCCCATCATTGGAAAATAGTAACGGAACAGCAGAAATATAAAGTCGGTTTTCATTGGATTCATCAACAGTAATATCTGCAAAATAATATCCGTAAGAATAAAAGGCATCATCAATAAACGAATCATGGGTTTTTTTCCATGTTTTTCCCGAATCCATTGTTTTGTATACTTCTGCTCCTATTACTTCCGCTTCAAATAAAGCAGCATTAGCGTCTTTCGGCTTTTCATTAGAAGCATTTGGTCGTAGATTCTGATTGTCTAAAATCGCATAGGCAATATTCTCATTAAAAGAAGTTAAACCAATTCTACCAATTCCAATATTAGATGGAAAACCCGAATTGGCATTGATTTTTGTCCAAGTAGATCCAGCATCTTCACTTTTATAAATACCAGAATGGATTCCGTTTCCTTTAAAATTATTTGCTTTACGTTCTCGTTCCCAGGCTGATGCAAACATAATTTTTGGGTTATTTGGCGCAAAACTAATGTCTACAATTCCTGTTTCATCATTAATATATAATGTTTTTGTCCATGATTTTCCACCGTTTGTGGTTTTAAAAACCCCACGTTCTTCATTTTTTGAATATAGATGCCCTAAAACACCAACTACAATTTCATTATTATCATTAGGATTTATCCAAATTTTAGAAATATGATGACTATCTGGCAAGCCAATGTTAGACCAAGTTTTTCCTTTATCGGTAGATTTTAGCATACCAATTCCCGCATAAGAAGATCGCGAAGAATTTACTTCTCCGGTTCCAACCAAAATCAATCCTGAATTCCAGTCGACCGCAACACAACCAATATTTTGAGTTGGCGCAGTATCCATTACGGGTTCAAAACTTGTTCCGTTATTATTTGTGTACCATAAACCGCCAGACGCATATGCAGCATAAAATTCTGAAGGGTTTTGATTGTTTACAGCTAAATCTACAACCCTACCGCTCATTATTGTTGGTCCAATATTCTGAAAAACAACGGATTGAAAATTTTTTTCTTGGGACAAAGAAATGAACGAATTAAGAACAGAAATTAAAAATATAACTTTTTTCATTTTTATATAATTTGATTTGTTTCAAAATTAAAAGAATTATTTGACAACTATTTGTTTGAAAGTTATTATTTTTGGAAACTTTACTAACATTTTGAAAAAATGAAATATTTACCAATAAATCGAGAACTTTTTATTAAAAATCGTAAAAACTTTATGGCTCAAATGCAGCCAAATGGAGTAGCTGTTTTTAATTCGAATGATATATATCCCGTTTCTGCGGATAGTACCTTACCATTTGCGCAACATCGAGATATTTTTTACTTATCAGGTGTAGATCAAGAGGAAAGCATATTAATGCTATTCCCAGGTGCACCATACGAACATCTTAAAGAAGTTTTATTTTTAAAAGAAACTAACGAACAGATAGCCATTTGGGAAGGCGAAAAACTTACTAAAGAACGGGCATTTGAAGTTGCAGGAATCAAATCCGTATATTGGTTACAAGATTTTCATAAAGTATTAAAAGAAGTGATGATGTATGCCGATACGATGTACATCAACACCAACGAACATTACAGAGCAACAGTAGAAACAGAAACACGTGAAGCCCGTTTTATAAAATGGTGGAAAAACGAATATCCTGCACACAAAGTAGAAAAATCAAATCCAATTTTACAGCGCTTGCGTTCGGTGAAAGACCAAATTGAGTTGGATTTAATTCAAAATGCGTGTAATATTACAGAAAAAGGAGTGCGAAGAGTATTAAACTTCGTAAAACCTGGCGTAACAGAATATGAAATTGAAGCCGAATTGGCGCACAAATTTTTACGTAATCGTTCGAAAGGATTTGCTTACACGCCAATTATTGCGTCTGGAAATAATGCCAATGTATTACATTATATAGAAAACAACCAAGTTTGTAATGCCGGCGATTTAATATTATTAGATGTTGGAGCAGAATACGCCAATTATTCTTCAGATTTAACCCGTGTAATTCCTGTTTCAGGTCGTTTTACTGACAGACAAAAAGCGGTTTACAACGCCGTTTTAAATGTAAAAAACGAAGCTACAAAAATGTTGTTACCAGGAACTTTATGGAAACAATATCATTTAGAAGTTGGAAAAATAATGACCTCAGAATTATTAGGTTTAGGTTTAATTACTAAAACTGAAGTTCAGAATGAAAATCCAGAATGGCCTGCGTATAAAAAATATTTTATGCATGGCACTTCTCACCATTTAGGTTTAGATACGCACGATTATGGTTTACTTCACGAGCCAATGCAAGCCAACATGGTTTTTACCGTAGAACCAGGAATTTATATTCCTGCAGAAGGTTTCGGGATTCGTTTAGAAGACGATGTAGTCATTCAACCAACAGGAGAGCCATTTAATTTAATGGAAAATATTCCTATTGAAGCAGATGAAATTGAATCGATAATGAATTCTTAGTTTAAGAAAATAGAGAAAAGAAAATAGAGTATAGAAAATAGAATATAGACGGTTTGCGAAAGTGAGCCGTTTTTTATATTAATGGCAAAGTTAATGTTCAGTAGTAATCTATAAATGATTCCATCTTTGTATACAAAACGGAAAACTTTGTGTGCTTTTCGAAAAAACTTTGCGCTCTTTGCGTTTAAATTCTACATTTGTAATTATGAAAACCACCCACTTCAAAAATACTAAAATCAGTTATACCGACCAAGGAAAGGGCAATGCGGTTATTTTATTACACGGTTTTTTGGAAAACAGTACTATGTGGAACTATTTGGCACCAGTTTTAGCTAAAAAAAACAGAGTAATTTGTATTGATTTGTTGGGGCACGGGCAAACCGATTGTTTAGGATATATTCATAGCATGGAAGACATGGCGGATGCCGTTCATCAAGTTATTTCCGAATTGAAAATCAGAAAAGCAATAATAGTTGGTCATTCTATGGGTGGTTATGTGGCTTTAGCATTTGCAGAATTATATCCTGAAATGATGAAAGGTTTGGTGTTGTTAAATTCCACTTCGCGTGCTGATAGCGATGAAAGAATTGCAAATAGAACGCGTGCCATAAAAGCCGTAAAACAAAATTATACTGCAGCCATTAGGATGAGTATTTCCAATTTATTTTCAGAAGAAAATAGAGAAAAATTGATTGCACAAATTGAATGGGTTCGGGAAGAAGCGCTTCAAAACCCTTTACAAGGAATTATTGCCGCTCAAGAAGGCATGAAATTACGAAAAGACAGAGAAGTAATTTTACATTTTTCAACCTATCCAATTTTATTGATATTAGGAAAAAAAGATCCTGTTTTAAATTATGAAGAAAATGTGGAGCAAATTGAAGGAACAAAAGTAAAACTTATTTCTTTTAATGACGGACATATGAGTCATATTGAAAACCAAGTGGAATTGGAAAAAGTTATAGTTGGGTTTTTGAAGGGTTAATCGCAAAGTTTGCAAAATTATATCTTGTTTAAAATAAGCTGAAAATTTATTTAATCACTTCTTTAAAAGAAATTACTGGATTTAAAATTTCTTGAATTAAGATTACTAATTCTTCCGTAAATAGATGCAAAAATTCTGTTGTAATAATTGTTTCGCCAATAACGCCTCTTCCTTTGCCAAATGTAAAAGGTAAAAATCCAGCTTTCATGTTTTTAAAAGAAAAAATGCCAACTTCCATATTGTAGTTTCCTTTGTCTGGATTATTTTGAAACATCAAGGCATAACACAACAATTGAATGATTTTATCATTGGCTACATCTAAAGTCAAGCCCTCAAACGTAATTATTTTTAATTTATTTGCTTCTACTTTTCCAGTTTTATAATCGATGATTCTGATGGTGTTATTTCGCAACTCAATTCTATCTACTTTTCCAGCAATTTTTATTGGAAATGGTATATTTGAGTGTTCAATTATGGTTTCATGTGGTTTTTCTAGTGACAAAATAAACAGTTCGTCACCACTTTCAATATTTAGTTTTTCTTGCACTAAGAAGTTATAAATATTGCGTTTGGCTACTTCAAAAGCAATCAAGTTTTTGCCTTTTTTGATATCGCCTTCTTTGTACACTTCTACAAATTTTTCTAACGTAAACGTATCAATTTTGTGTATCATTGCATCAATATCTGAAGTTTTTATTTGAATATTTTTGCCCTCAAAAGGTTGGTACATTTTCTCTAATACTTCGTGAATTATAGTTCCTAAAGTATTAGCTGCAACATTTTCTTCTACTTCTTCATTTTCACGAACACCTAAAATTCGTTGGTAATAAAACTGAATCGGATTGCGTAAATAATTAGTTAAAGCAGAAGGTGAAAAACCTTTAATTGTAGCAATTTCTTTCAATCTATCTAAAATAGGTTGTGTTTTAATAACCTCAATCGGTTGATAAATTGTGTCTGGTTTTATGGCATTATAAAACACTTTTTTGAAATTATGATGTGGCAAATGTTCTATTTCCAATTGCGTAATAAAACGACTTTTTTCGCCAGCATCAATGCCTTCTGAATGGGTGTTGTACAATAAATAAATGTTCTTCGCACGTTGCAACAAACGATAAAAATGATAGGTGAAAATGGCATCGCGTTCTTTGTAAGTTGGTAAGCCTTTTTCTAATTTTACATCGTATGGAATAAAGGAATTGTTCGATTTTCCGCCTGGTAATTTGCCTTCGTTAAGAGAAGTAATAATTACGTTTTCAAAATCTAAAACCCTACTTTCTAATATTCCCATTATTTGCAACCCTTTTAGTGGTTCACCTTCAAAAGATATCTGAGCCTGATCTATAACTTGTTTATAAATCGAAAATAATATTTCTAAATTTTCAATTTTATTATATGTTTCGTAGTAATTTGTTGTTTTTAAAATTAAATTATAAATCGAAAATACAAATGCTTTGGTAACTTTATCTTGTTCGTTTTGATTGCTTAAGTGTGTTTTAATGTAAATAAGAATGGCTTTTAATTTCTCTAAAATTTCATTTATCGATACATTCCAATCGAAAAACAAATGATGTACTAATTCATTATTTAGTAAATCGTATTTAGAGAATAATTCACCAAGGCGATTGCTTGTTATAAAGGTTAAATTAGAATTTTTGATTATTTTTACTACTTCATAAGCTTGAATACTTGAGCCAATTAACGGGTTATTTAATATTTCTAATACTTCTTTATAGTAAAAAACACTTTGTTTTTTGTTTCTATTTTGAGCATTTAAATGCAGTTGAAATAATTTGTAAATTAATATTTGCGCTGGATTGTTTTTGCTAGAATATCCCATCGTAATGTTTAAATTTTCAACCTCAACAGGTAAAGCATTTAAAATAGGTAGTAGGATGTTTTCTTCGCTTAAAATAATTGCAGTGTTTTCTAAAGATTTGTTTTCCGCTGCAATATTTTCTATAATTTTTCCAGCAATTTTTGCCTGACCAATAGACTTTGGGGTTCCAATTACTTGAATATTTTTATCATTTGAAAAAGCATCTGTAATCCAATTAAAAGGATGCGTTTCAAAATGTTTCCAAGAATTTTTTATTCGGCGTAGAAATAAACCAGCATCGTGGAATTCGTCTTTTAAAAAAACAGCATCAATATCCCAAAACACAGTTGCAATATTATGCTCTAATAAACATTTAATTATTGACTCTTCTGAAGCATTTAAAGCATTAAAACCCGCAAATACAAAAGTTTTATCTTCTGATTCTTTAGCAAAAGCAACACAATTTTCGGATGCTTTTCTATATAATAAGCCCTGATAACCAACTTTCTTATTTAATAAATGCGTTGTAAATTTTTCATAATATATGGGCATTAATTTCCAAAATTCTAGCTGATTTTCAATTAACTTAGATTGATTATTTACATTTGGAGTCCATTGTTTGATGCGTTCAATATCTAATAAATAAGAAAAAATTTCATTCTGATTGATTAAATACCTATCAATTTCATTAAAATCTTGAATGAGTGTTACGGCCCAGCTTGAAAATTTTTCGAAGTCCTGTTGTTTGGCATTTTCAGTGATATTTAAATACACAATATAGAACTCAAATAAAAGCTCAATATTATCTAGAGTTCTTAATTGCGCAATTTCCTCAATCAGCATTTCAATACTAACTATTTTGGGTGCTAAAAAAGTTGTAGAAGATTGTTTTTTTAATTCTTCGATTAAAAATATTTTGGCTCTTTTGTTTGGTAAAACAATGTTTATATTATGTAATGAAGAAGAATTATTACTTAATAACTCTTTTGCCAGTTTAGATAAAAATGATGCATCCATGGCAATAAAGATAAAAAAAAGGTCTCAATAAATTGAGACCTTTTAAAATATTATGATAGAAAAATTATTTTACTAATTTAACTTCTACTCTTCTGTTTTGTGCTTTACCTGCTTTAGTTGCGTTTGTTGCAACTGGCTTAGCTTCTCCAAAACCTTCAGATGTTAATCTGTCAGATGCAATACCGTTATCAATTAAGAATGATCTAACAGCGCCAGCTCTATTTTGAGATAAAACTAAGTTTGAAGCATCTTTTCCATCTGAATCAGTATGCCCTTCTAAAGCGAATTTAGCAGTTGGATATTCTTTTAAGATAGCAACAATTGCTTGCAATACTGGTAATGTTTGTGCTTGGAAAGATGATTTTGCAGAATCAAATAAGATTGTTTTTGCATAATCATTTAATTTTTTCATCGTGTCTTCAGATACTTCTGGACATCCATTGTTTGCAACAGTACCTGCTATAGTTGGACATTTGTCATCTTTATCTAAAACTTTATCACCATCAGTATCAGGCCATGGGCAACCACCGTTAGCTTTTTCCCCTTTTACAGTAGGGCATTTGTCGTTTTGATCAGCAATTCCATCGCCATCAGCATCTGGACAACCTTTTAAAACTGGCAAACCAGCTACATCAATACAAGCGTCATCTTTGTCAGCAACAGTATCACCATCTTGGTCAGGACATCCATTCATTTCTGTAGAACCTGCTTCATCTGGACAAGCATCAGCTGAATCTTGGATTCCGTCACCATCAGTATCAGGACAACCTTGGAAAGCTGGTAACCCTTTAACATCTGGACAAGTATCTTCAGAATCAATAACTCCATCATCGTCTCTATCTTTAGCCCCAAACTGGAATTTTAAACCTGCTTGGTGTAAAATATGAGTTGGAACATCAATATTAACAACTCTATTGTCTTCGAAACCATATTTCAAAGTAGATCCTAATGTTAATGCCACATTTTTAGCAAACCACAAATTTAACCCCCAACCTGCATTAACTGATCCAGCTGAATCTTCACCAAAAAAAGTATAACCTCCACCAATGTTAAGTGTTGGCTCAAACAATTTTGATTTTAATAAGCTTTTAAAGCTATATGTAATAGCTGCATCAATACCAAAATAATCTAAATCACCAGGATTAGATATTTCATATGTGTTTTTAGTTTTAGGCGTATGCGTAGCCAGTTTAGAAATTTTATTAAATGATCCAGTCAAACCAAAGCTGAAGTTGTCTCCAACGTTTTTAGCTACACTTAAATAAGAAACAGATGGTACAATGTTAAAGTTCCCTTTTACGTTGTACAATTCTTCAAATCTAAGATGGTCATTTCCTTTCATGCTAATCTTAGTATCAATTGCGTTTGCGCCAAATGATACTGCCCATGGGTTTGTGCTGTCTTGAGCATTAGCTGCAAATCCAGCTAATAATAACGCCCCAGCAAATAGTTTGTTAAGATGTTTCATACTTTTTATTTAATTTAATTACAATTCAATATATTTAGTAGCAAAAGTAATATGTTTTTTGTAATATACAAAACATTTGTTTGTTTTTTCTAAATTATAAGTTAAACAAATTATTTTTATTTAAATTATGTTTAACTTTTTGGCAACACTTTCAAATGCAAAAATAGCTTTATCCAGATGTTCTTTGGTATGTGCCGCAGATAATTGCACTCTAATTCTTGCTTTATCTTTTGGAACTACCGGATAAAAGAAACCAATTACATAAATTCCTAATTTTAGCAATTGATCAGCCATTTCTTGTGATAATTTTGCATCATACAACATAACTGGAACAATTGCTGAATCGCCATCAATAAAATCTAATCCTGCTTTTCTAATACCATTTTTAAAATAATTGGTGTTCCATTCTAATTGATCTCTTAATGAAGTGTCCTTTTTTAATAGTTCAAAAACTTTTATAGAAGCGCCTACTATTGCAGGTGCTAATGAATTTGAAAATAAATAAGGCCGTGAACGTTGTCGTAAAATTTCAATTACTTCTTTTTTAGCAGTGGTGTATCCGCCCATAGCGCCGCCTAAAGCTTTACCTAAAGTTCCAGTAATAATATCTACACGCCCCATTACGTTTTTAGCTTCCATAGTGCCTTTACCTGTTGCGCCGATAAAACCTGCAGCGTGACATTCATCTACCATAACTAATGCGTCGTATTTATCGGCTAAATCGCAAATTTTATCCAAAGGTGCTACTAGTCCGTCCATTGAGAAAACACCATCGGTTACAATTAACTTAAAACGATGACCTGCGTCTGTTGCTTTAATTAATTGTGCTTCTAAATCCTGCATATTTGAATTTTCATAACGATAGCGTGCTGCTTTACACAAACGCACTCCATCAATAATTGAAGCATGATTTAGACTATCAGAAATAATACAATCTTCTTCTCCTAATAAAGGCTCGAAAACACCACCATTGGCATCAAAAGCTGCTGCATATAAAATCGTGTCTTCTGTGCCATAAAAATCGGCTATTGCTACTTCTAATTGTTTATGAATATCTTGCGTGCCACAAATAAATCGTACGGATGACATACCGAATCCGTGAGAGTCTAATGCGTCTTTTGCAGCTTGTACCACTTCTGGATGTGATGAAAGTCCTAAATAATTATTGGCACAAAAATTTAAAACGGTTTCACCATTAACAACTATTTCTGCACCTTGAGGCGAAGTGATAATGCGTTCTTTTTTATATAATCCGTTTTCTTGAATTGTATTTAATTCATTTTGTAAGTGTGCTTGAATTTTTCCGTACATTTTTTATTATTGTTGATTATTTAAAATTTCTACAAATGTATAATTTTTAATTCTTCTCCTATATATAGTAACACTTTTTTAGTTACTTTTAAATTCATTTTTTCAATAACGCGGGCATAGTTTGTGATTTGTGATTTGTGTTTTTCTTCTTCTGCTCCAGTTTTATAATCAATAAGAAAAGCTTCCGTATTATGAATTACCAATCTGTCCGGTTTTAAATTGATTTCGTTTGGTGATATTATATTATGTTCTGTGAAAACTGTGTAATTCGGATTAAAAAAAGCTTCTAATTCTGGATGACCAATAATTTGATTTATTTTATCTTCAAAAATGCTTTTTTGAGATTGTTGAATCAGACCTTCATCTAAGCTTTTTGTTAATGCAGGTTGCAAATCATTTTTCGTAATAATATAGGATAAAATTTGATGAATAATATTTCCGAACTCAATAGCGTCTTGCTGTAAAGTCCCCCACATTAAAGCTTCTTTTTTTGCTATTTTAATCGAAGAAAAATCTAATGGTTTGGTTACTGCATATATTTCTGCTTTATTTTTATCAAATAATTTTGGCTGAGATTGTCTTTTTGGGTTTCCGAAAATATATTCTTTTTGTTCTAAAGAAAAATTTGCTTTTTGAGTCAAAAAATTTATAAAATAAGAAGCCAGCGTTTTGGAAGTAGAAATTTCTCCTTTTGTGGTTATTTTATAACTGCTAATAATATGTAATTGTTCTTCAGCACGCGTTAACGCTACATATAAAACATTTATAGTGTCTAAAATTTCTTCTTGCGATTTTGTTTGATAAATTTCTTTAGTTTGACCACTATATTTTTCTAAAATCTTATTGTTTTTAACCAAAGCTTGCGGCATATCTATACTTTCGTCTTCCATTGGAATCCATATATTATTACTTCTTGGATTCAAACTATCATCGGCAAACGGATAAATTACCACAGGAAATTCTAATCCTTTCGATTTGTGAATAGTCATAATTCGTATGGCTTTTTCTCCTTCTGGCGAGGGAATGCTTTGCTTGAATCCTGATTTTTTCCAATACTCTAAAAAATCAGCAATACTGGTTTGATATTTTACGTTTCTTTCTAAAACTAAATCTAAAAAATATTGCACATACGAAATGGTAGTTTTGTCTTTTAAAAATACGTGTACTATGTTTTCTACAGCTTCGTATAACGATTTTTTTCTGCAATTTTCAAATGATATGTCAAAACTAAATGAAGCCAAATACTTTTGCAAATCGGTTTCTGATAAGTCTTTTGCGGCTACTATGAATTCGTGAATTTCTTCTTTGCTAACTTTAGTGGTTGCCACAAAATACAACCAATTTATTTTTGATTCTTGATTGTTAGCACTGTCCAAATATTCTAAAAAATTGATAATAAATTTTACTTCCGAAGCATTCTGAATTAGTAACGTTTCCGATGAAATAATTGGAATATTATTTTCGGTTAAAAAATTAGCCAATAAAACACCATTTTTAGTTTTTCGAGTTAATAAAACAATGTCTGAATAATCAAATCCGTTGGCAATTGAATTTTGAATAATTTCTAAGGTTTTAGACAAATATTGTTTGTCTTTTTCGGTGATGGTTTCATCATCTGAAATTTCATCATTAATTTCAATGGTGTCATCTAAAAAAGTAACTGATACAAAACCGCCTGTTTTTTCATTTGTTTTCTGACCAGCGGTATCTTTATATAATTTGTGATAAGCTTCATTAGCGAATTCTCGAGAAAGAAATTCGAAAAAATGGTTATTAAAATTAATAACTTCTGAATAACTTCTGTAATTTTTCGGTAAATTTTCTACAATTTTCAACTTGTTAGAAAACGGATTTTCATTGGTACTTAAATCGATAAATTGTTCTGCTTTTCCACCGCGCCAGCGGTAAATAGATTGCTTTGGGTCGCCTACAATCATTAACGAACCTTTTGTGCCATCTAAATCTTCACTTGCTAAGGCGTTATCAATTAATGGTATAAAATTTTCCCATTGCAACTGCGAAGTGTCCTGAAACTCGTCTATAAAATAATGACGGTATCTATCGCCTAATCTTTCATAGATAAAAGGAGCGGGTTGGTCTTTAATTTCATTGTGAATTATAGTATTAAAATCGGAAATAGACAACACATTTTGGTCTTCTTGTAATTGCTTGTATTCTTTGTAAATTGCATTGATTAGCGACAACGGAATCATATTTTTGATAATCAAATCAAATAATGCAATATCGTTTTTTGCTTTGTAAATAAGTTTTAGTCTTTCTTTCCAAGAAGAAGCAAAACTTTCAATAACATCAATTTTACTTGAAGTTTTTGGTGATATTATTTCTCTATCGTTTACAAAGTCATATTCTGTTGCTTTTTCATTGTGTAAATTTAGAATATGATTGTAAAACGTTTTGTTTGAAAAATCTTTATCCGTAATATCATTTTTAGCAAATTCGTCTAATATCTTTTTAGAATTTTCTTTTATTTTTGATTTATTGCTTTCAATTTTCTCGGCAATTTTCTCGGCAATTTTAGAAAAATCATCAACTGATTTATCGCTTAATTTTCCAAAATTGAAAAAATGCTCTTCGTTTAAAATTAATCTTGAGACTTCATACAAATCTAATGTTACATCCCAACTTTTATCATCGTCTGTTTTGCTTTTTGCAAAATTGATTAATATTTGAGTCAATTCATCATCTTCGCCTGCTTTGGCAACAACAACATCAATGGCGTTTTTCAAAAGCTCATCAGTATCTAAAGTAACATCAAAATTAGTAGGTAAATTTAAATCGTGCGTAAATGTTCTAATTATTCTGTGTGTGAATTTATCAATAGTTGAAATATCAAACGCCGCGTAATTATGTATTAAATTCTTTAAAATTTTTCTAGATTTTTGTTGTATTGTAGGTATATCTAATTTTATTTCAGAAGCAATTTCTTCCATAAAATTAGATGTTTTATCAGAAACTTCGTTTTTTGTAAACGCAATTAAACTATCAATAATCCGACTCTTCATTTCTTCTACCGCTTTATTCGTAAAAGTAATAGCAAGAATTTTTTTATAGGTATCGTTGGCAGGTGCTACCAATAATATTTTTAAATATTCTTTTGTTAAGGTATACGTTTTGCCAGAACCAGCGGAAGCGTTATAAACTTGAAATGCCATATTACAAATAATCTTTTAAGAAAGTATTAAGACGGAAAAATTTTATTTTCAAAGTTAAAGTTATAAATTTGAAAAAAATAATTAATCAATTAAAAATAGTAAATTATGGCTTTTGAACTCCCACAATTACCATATGCATATGATGCATTAGAGCCACATGTTGATGCAAGAACTATGGAAATTCACCATACAAAACATCACAATGCTTACACAACAAATTTAAATGCTGCGATAGCTGGAACAGATTTAGAAGAAAAATCTATCGAAGCAATTATGGCCAATTTGGACATGAATAATATGCCTGTTAGAAATAACGGTGGTGGTTTTTACAATCACAATTTATTTTGGACCGTAATGTCACCAAATGGTGGTGGTTTGCCAACAGGCGAATTAGCAGCTGCAATTGACGCAGCTTATGGTTCGTTTGATGCTTTTAAAGCAGAATTTGCAAAAGCTGCTGCTACTCGTTTTGGTTCAGGATGGGCTTGGCTTTGTGTGCAAAAAGGCGGAAAAGTTGAAGTTTGTTCTTCAGCAAATCAAGATAATCCTTTAATGCAAGGAATTGGTTGTGGCGGAACGCCTGTTTTAGGTTTAGATGTATGGGAACACGCGTATTATCTAAACTACCAAAATAGAAGACCCGATTATATTGAAGCGTTTTTCAATGTGATTAACTGGAACGAAGTAACAAAACGTTTCAACGAATCAAAATAAATTTTTTCAAAAATAAAATAAAAGCGTGCAAGTAATTGGACGCTTTTTTATTATCTGTATATTTGCTTTTAATTTGTTTTACATGAGAATACTGTTGTGGATTATTTTTTTCTTTTCATTTGGAGCGAATGCTCAAAAGTTTGCTGTAAAACAGAATGAAAACACAGAAAAATTAGTTTGCAATGTTATAGGTGTTTTAACAAATAACCAATTTAAAACTCCTGATTTTAGTTATACCTTTTACGAAAAATCAATAATTTCTGCTTATCCAGATTCTATTTCTTCATCTATTGATACGGTCTTTAAAAACAAGCAAAAAACTAAATTTATTATAGATTCTTCTAGTTATAAATTTAAGAAAATTATTACCAAACAGCATGTTTATCAAACCGAAAAAGTAGCCACAATTTCAATCGAAAAAGGCAAGAAAAAAGAAACTATTATTGGTTTAAAAATGGCGGGTTTAAAACAACCTGTTTATGAATTATTAGGTCAGGAATTTATGCCTTTTGATTTGAGTAAAAAACGATTGAAAATTTTACAATTTACCTTTCAAAACCCATTTTCAAATGATGGCTCACTTAAATATAAATTTGAAATAACAGACACGTTAATCAGACTAAATGGTAATGAAATAGTGTTGCAATTTGAATTAAAAAAAAGCATCAAAAAAAACAAATTAAAAGGAATCGCTATTGTTAATTTAAAAACAAACGCCATTACTAAAATTACTTTTTTTATTAATAGCATCATCAATGTAAAAACGGAAACTATTTTTGGTTCGTTTAATAATGAAAATTCGTGGTTTCCTGTTTCGCAAAACATAGTTGTAACCAAAGGAAAAGGAAAACAAAATATTGATTTTTTAGGAGAAACCATTCAGTTTGACAATTTACCAAACACATCTAAAAAGTATGATTATTCTAATGATTTGTTTGTGAAAATTTACAGAGATTACAGTAATTATAATTTTACAGAACTTCCAAAAAGACAACGTTATCAAATTCAGATTGATAAAAGTGCTATTAAAACAAATACTGCTTTTTTTAATACGATTTCAAACGATACTTTAGACGAACGATCACAAAATACTTATCAAGCATTAGACAGTTTGGTAACCGCATCAAAAATTGAAAAGAAAATTTATTTGGGCAAGAAACTAATTAACGGTCAAATTCCATTTGGTTGGTTTGATTTTCGTGCTCGAGATATTTTTAAATATAACAATTACGAGGGTTTTAGATTGGGTATTGGCATGCAAACAAATGACCGCTTTTCGCCTTATTATAGATTGTTTGGTTATGGCGCTTATGGTACAAAAGACCGGGTTTTTAAAAGTCAACTTGGTAGTGCTTTTCGGATTTCAAAAAAAACAGATAGTTGGATATCGGGTTCATTTACAAACGATAATAATGAGTTTGCCGATTTATCTCTTTTAGCAGACAATAAGCGATTCAGACTTATAGATCCACGACCTTTTAATCTTTCTACATTTTACAACCATCAATCGTATGAGCTGACTCTTGAATCTAAATTTATAACTAAAGTTGAAACTATCTTAAAGATAAATCGTTCCCGAATCAATCCTTTATTTGATTACGAATTTATTCCACCAAATAAATCCTATAAAGTGTACAATTTAACGTTGGCAACAGTAAGTTTTGAATGGTCGCCAAACAGCAAGTTTTTACAAGCACCACAAGAAATTTTAGAAGTAGAAAAGGGTTTTCCGAAGTTGATTTTGCAAGTCTCTCAAGCCATTCCAAATGTATTGAGCGAAAACATTGAATTTACAAAAATAGATGCCCGAATATATCAAGAGAAGAAACATTTGTCTGGTCAAAAAACTACTTTTTTGGTGCAAGGCGGAATTAGTTTAGGTAACGCGCCACTTTCACATTTGTATAGTGTGGCCCCAAATAATTTAAACCGAGATGCCATTTTAAGCCGGATTACGTTTGCTAATAAAACCTCTTTTGAAACCATGTATTTCAATGAGTTTTTTTCGGACAGGTATTCGCTTTTTCAATTGAAACACTATTTTAATAAATTTCAAATTTCAAGAAGTATCAAACCGACATTAATTTTAGGCAGTAAAGTGGCTTTTGGTGGTTTTTCTCATCCTGAAAACCATCAAGGTATCACATTTAAAACCATGGAAAAAGGTTTTTATGAAAGTGGATTTGAATTGCAAAACATTTTTAAAGGCTTTGGATTATCTACCTATTACAGATATGGGCCGTATCAATTGGAAAAATTTGATCAAAATATTGCTATAAAATTATCTTTTACATTGAATTTGGGGATATAATTCACCATAATTCTTACCTTTGCACACTAAAATCATATCATGACGAAGTGGTTAAACACCAGTTTTTGGAATTTTGTAGCACGTACGCTTTTAAGAAATAGACATTGGGTGCTTTTATGCATTGCTTTGTTCACTATTTTTATGGCATCGCAATGGAAATATATTCGTTTCACACAAACTGAAGCCAATTTATTACCCGCTGACCATAAAGAAAATATAGCTTATAACGATTTTTTAAAGAAATTTGGCGAAGAAGGAAATGTTATCATTTTTGCAGTAAAAAGTGCCGATGTTTTTAAACCCGAAACTTTTAAAGCATGGAACAACATGGTGGCTGCTATTGCTAAAAACAAAGAAGTCGATGGTGTTTTGTCATTTAATGAAATTCAGAATTTAGTTAAAAACGATTCCTTACAAACCTTTCAAATAAAACCTTTTATAGATCAAAATAAAGTGGCCGATGCCGCTTATTTGAATGCTAAAAAACAAGATTTATTAAACAAAATGCCTTTTTACGAAAGCTTATTGTTCAATAAAAAAAGTGGCGTAGTTAGAAGTGTTATTTATCTTAAAAAAAACATAGTAAACAAACCAGAAAGAAAAGAATTCGTTTTAAAAAAACTAATTCCAGCCATTGAATCGTTTAAGGAAACAACAAAAACGGACATCAAAGTTTCGGGAATGCCTTACATAAGAACCATGAATGCCAAGGCAATTATTAGCGAAATTGGTTTGTTTATTGGCGCAACTTTATTGGTAACTTCCCTACTTTTCTATTTCTTTTTCCGTTCGTTTCGTACGACAATGATGGCGCTTTTTGTTGTGATGATTGGCGTAATGTGGTCTTTCGGATTTTTAGGATTATTGCGTTATGAAATTACAGTTTTAACCGCTTTAGTGCCTTCATTAATTGTGATTATTGGTATTCCGAATTGTATTTTCTTAACCAATAAATACCATCAAGAAACGCGAATTCACGGAAACAAAGCGAAAGGTTTACAACGTGTTTTAACCAAAGTAGGAACCGCAACTTTCATTACAAATGTTACAACTGCGGTAGGTTTTGCAACTTTTATAATTACTGATAATAAATTATTACAAGAATTTGGAATTGTAACCTCTATAAATATTATGGCGCTTTTTGTGCTTAGTTTATTTGTAATTCCGATATTCTTTAGTTTCATGCCAATTCCAAAAGCGAGACATTTGGAACATTTGGAACGCGGCTATTTGGTGAATTTTAAAAATTGGATTATCAACCAAGTAAAATATCATAATGTTAGAGTATATGGTGTTGCAGTTGGTATTTTAATACTTGGAATTATTGGCGTTTACAAAATAAACATTTCTGGAAGTATTTTAGAAGACATGCCAAAAAGCACACCTTTTTTTGAAGACATTCGTTTCTTTGAAAAAGAATTTAAAGGTGTTTTGCCTGTTGAAATTTTAATTGACACCAAACGTAAAAAAGGCGTGATGAAAATTTCGACTTTGAAAAAAATGGACGAATTGCAATCAGAAATTGAAGCCATTCCTGAACTTTCAAAACCAGTTTCTATTGTCAATTTGGTGAAATTTTCTAAACAAGCGTATTACAACGGAAATTCTGCTTTTTATGATTTACCCGATTCGCAAGAGCAAGCTTTTATTTTACCCTATTTAAAAAATTCATCAAAAGACAGTAAAAATAATCCACTAAAAAGTTATGTAGATTCCACTGGTCGATACGCTAGAATTTCAACTTTTATGAGAGAAGTCAGCACAGATGAAATGGTAAAAGTGGAAGAAAAATTAAATGACAGAATCAATAAATTATTTCCAAAAGAACGTTTCGCAGTAACCATTACTGGAAAAGCATTATTATTTCAAAAAGGAACGAGTTATTTATTAGAAAATTTAATTGAATCGTTATTATTCGCTTTGGCATTAACAGGTGCATTAATTTTCTTTTTATTCCGTTCGGTGAAAATGATTTTTGTAGCTTTGATTCCGAATTTATTACCATTATTAGCTACGGCTGGATTGATGGGATATTTAGGTATTCCAATTAAACCTTCAACTATTTTGGTTTTCGGAATTGCATTCGGTCTTTCCGTAGATGATACGATTCGATTTTTAGCCCAATACCGACAAGAATTGGTGCGAAATAACTGGAAAATAAGAAAATCAATTTTCGCCACATTAAACGAAGAAGGTCCGAGTATGTTTTATACTTCTTTCGTATTATTGTTTGGATTTTCGGTTTTTACTTTATCCGATTTTGGCGGAACAGTTGCCTTAGGAGGTTTGGTTTCCATCACGTTATTATTCGGAATGTTAACCAATTTAATTTTATTACCAAGTTTGGTTTTATCATTAAATAGAAGTATCGCTAATGAACAAGAATTTACAGCACCAACAATAGATATTTTAGAAAATAATGAAGACCCAGAAGCTTTGGGTGAAGAAATAAAAATAAAATAAAATGAAGAATTTAATTGAAGAATTACAATGGAGAGGTTTGGTACACGATGCCATGCCGGGAACAGAAGAGCAACTTTTAAAAGAGCCAACAGCTGTTTACATCGGTTTTGATCCTACTTCAGATTCGTTACATATTGGAAGTTTGGTGCCTATTATTTTATTAATGCACTTACGAAAATTCGGACATAAACCTTACGCTTTAGTGGGTGGTGCAACAGGTATGATTGGTGATCCATCAGGAAAATCTAACGAAAGAAATTTATTAGATGAAGCCACTTTAAATCACAATGTAGAAGGAATTAAAGGCGTGTTATCTCGGTTTTTAGATTTCAATGCTACGGATGCACAAGCGCCTGTTTTAGTCAACAATTACGATTGGATGAAAGATTTTTCGTTCATTGATTTTGTTCGTGAAGTAGGAAAACGCATTACTGTTAACTATATGATGAGTAAAGATTCTGTAAAAAAACGTTTGACTGGCGAAGGCGAAGGCATGAGTTTTACAGAATTTACGTATCAATTAATTCAAGGATACGATTTTTATCATTTACACAAATACCACAATTGTAAATTACAAATGGGTGGAAGCGACCAATGGGGAAACATCACAACAGGTACAGAATTAATTCGTAGAATGAACGTAGATTCTGAAACGGAAGGTAAAGCTTTCGCGATGACTTGCCCGTTAATTACAAAAGCAGATGGTTCAAAATTCGGAAAATCGGAAAAAGGAAATATTTGGTTGGATGCTGATAAAACGTCTCCATACGAATTTTACCAATTTTGGTTTAATACGACTGATGTTGATGCCGAAAAATATATTAAAATTTTTACATTTTTAGACAAAGCTACGATTGATGCTTTATTAGCCGAACATACTGAAGCACCTCATTTAAGAGTATTACAGAAGAAATTAGCCGAAGAAGTAACCGTAATGATTCACGGTGCAGCAGAACACGAAAAAGCCGTTTTTGCTTCACAGGCCTTCTTTAAACCAACGGTTGACGATTTAAAACAACTAGATTTAAAAACGTTAGCGGATGTTTTCCAAAGTTTAGACCAAGCGGAAGTTACTTTAGCAGAAATCGAAGTGGGTTACCCAATTGTAGATGCCTTTGTGAAAACAGGATTTTTATCTTCAGGAAACGAAACCAGAAGAGCGTTAAAAGAAAATGCCGTTTCAGTAAACAAAGTAAAAGTAACAGAAGAATATATAATTTCAACAAACGATTTAATTGCGAACACGTTTGTTTTATTACAAAAAGGAAAGAAAAACTATTATATTTTAAAAGTGGTGTAAACTGGTTTTAAACTAATAAAGAAATAAAAAAGATTTCACTGAAAACTATATAAAATAAAAAAGGTGAAACTTTCGTTTCACCCTTTTTGCCCCAAATCTACCATAAAACTTAACCTACTAATTTTCTGGTGATATAAAAGTATATTAAGTTATTTCATTAAAATAAAATAATTGTTGTATGGTTAATATTCTCGATGAAATGCGCTTTTTTAATAAGCACGCGCTCCATTTCCTTCATAAAAGTTAATAAAAGCGGTATTTACAACGCGGTTTCCTCCAGGTGTTGGATAGTTTCCAGTAAAATACCAATCGCCTAAATTTTTAGGACACGCTTTGTGTAAATCTTCAACTTTTTGAAAAATAATTTTCACTTTTGCTTTTATTTCTTTTGTCGTTAGCATTTGAGCCATTTTATCTGAAATTTGTTCATCAGTAAAAGGATTATAAATTTCTTTTACATGATTGACAACTTCAGTATCTTTTAAACCTTGCTGTGCTTTACATTTTTTATAAACATCTTCAACAATTTGATACTGATTGGTTTCCTTTAAAAGTTCTAATGCAGCTTTAAAAGCTATAAATCCTTCTAATGTACTCATGTCTATTCCGTAACAATCGGGATATCTAATTTGAGGAGCAGAAGAAACAACTACAATTTTCTTAGGATGCAATCGGTCTAAAATTTTAATGATACTTTGTTTTAATGTAGTACCACGAACTATGCTATCGTCAATAATTACCAAATTATCTGTGGGTTTTACCACGCCGTATGTAATGTCGTAAACATGTGCAACCATTTCATCTCTGCTACTGTCTTCAGTAATAAAAGTACGAAGTTTGACATCTTTAATGGCTATTTTTTCAGTACGAACTTTTTCGGCTAAAATTTCATTTAACCCTTTTTCATCTAAAGTATCTTTTTCAGCAATAATATCTTTAACTTTTTGTTCGTCTAAGAATTTTTGAGCGGCTTCAGCCATGCCATAAAATGATGTTTCTGCCGTGTTTGGAATAAATGAAAATACTGAATTATGAATGTCGTTTTCAATTTCTTTCAACACACTTGGAAAAACATATTTTCCTAATAATTTTCTTTCTTGATATATTTCGGCATCGCTTCCGCGAGAAAAATAAATTCTTTCAAAAGAACAGGATTTTTTATCAGTACATTCTCTAATATTTTCGAAAAGTACATTCCCGTTTTTCTTAACAATAATGGCATCTCCAGCTTCTAATTCTTTCACATCTTCGAAGGCTACATTAAAAACCGTTTGAATTACCGGTCGTTCTGAAGCTACTACCACAATTTCATCATCATGATAATAATAAGCAGGGCGAATTCCGTTTGGATCTCTAACCACAAAAGCGTCTCCGTGACCTAAAAGTCCCGCCATAGCATAACCACCATCAAAATTTTTAGAGGCTCTTTTTAAAATTCTTCCAATATTTAATCGCTCTACAATTACGGGCGATGCTTCCAATTTAGTCAGTCCTTCGTTTTTGCAATCTAAATACAATTCTGTAATTTCATCATCTAAAAAATGACCAATTTTTTCCATTACGGTAACCGTATCTGCCAATAGTTTTGGATGTTGTCCGACATCGACTAAATCTTGAAATAATTCTTTAACATTGGTCATGTTAAAATTTCCGGCTATTAATAAATTTCTGTGCATCCAATTGTTCTGACGTAAAAAAGGATGTACACTCTCGATGCTGTTTTTTCCAAAAGTTCCATATCGTACGTGACCTAAAAACAATTCGCCAACATAAGGAATGTGTTCTTTTTGCAAGGCTACATTATTTTGATACGATGGATTTTTCGATAATTCCTCTGAAATTCTGGCATTTATTTGTCCAAAAATATCCTGAATAGGTTGTGCTTGGTTAGAACGAATTCTACTAATATATCTTTGTCCAGGTTGTACGTCTAATTTTATACTGGCAAAGCCTGCTCCATCTTGTCCACGATTGTGCTGTTTTTCCATTAAAAGGTACATTTTTTCTACCCCGTAAAAAGCTGTACCATATTTTTCTCTATAGTATTCTAATGGTTTTAAAAGTCTAAGTAAGGCAATTCCACATTCGTGTTTAATAGCGTCGCTCATAGTTGTTGTTGTTTATTCTAAATGTAATACCTAAACGGATTTATATAATTTTCTATTAAAAATGCCCCGAAATTTCGAGGCATAGTTTGGTCTTATAATTGGATATCAAATTGTGTTAACGCTTTAAATTGTTGTAAACGAGCATAAACTTCTTCTTTGTTCAAGTTTACCATTCTTTCCGTTCCAAATTTTTCTACACAAAAAGAAGCTAAATTTGAGCCATGAATAATAGCGTTTTTCATGTTTTCAAAAGAAATGTCTTCCGATTGCGAAAGATATCCTGAAAATCCACCTGCAAAAGTGTCGCCTGCTCCTGTTGGATCAAAAACTTCTTCTAAAGGCAACGCTGGCGCGAAGAAAACATCTTTATTATGGAAAATTAAGGCTCCATGTTCGCCTTTTTTAATGACTACATATTTAGGCCCCATGGTATGAATTTTTGCTGCGGCTTTTACTAAAGAATATTCTCCAGATAATTGACGCGCTTCTTCATCGTTGATGGTAATCACGTCTACACGTTTTATAACTTCTAATAATTCTGGTAAAGCACAATCCATCCAAAAGTTCATAGTATCTAAAACTACTAATTTTGGTTGGGTTGTCATTTGATTTAAAACGAACGATTGTACAATTGGGTGTAAATTACCCAACATAACAACCGATGCGTCTTTATATGCTTGTGGCACTACTGGATTAAAATCTGCTAATACATTTAACTCAGTAGCCAATGTATCACGAGAATTCATATCATTATGGTATTTTCCACTCCAAAAGAAGGTTTTTCCGCCTTTTACAATTTCAATTCCTTCAATGTTTATATTTCTTTCTGATAATAAATCTAAATGTACTTGAGGAAAATCTTCACCTACAACAGAAACTATTGCAGCGTCAACATTAAAAAAAGAAGCCGATAAACCAATATATGTTGCTGCGCCGCCTAAAATTTTATCTGTTTTTCCAAAAGGTGTTTCAATGGCATCAAATGCTACCGTTCCTACAATTAATAATTTACTCATTTACTTTGATTTTAATAAGCTGCAAAGATAGTTATTCCGTTTGAAGTTTAAAAATGTTAGACTAATTTTAGTAATAAAAATATTTCGTTTAAAAGAATCCCATTTTTACTTTTGTAAAAGTTATTTTTTATAGTAATTTTGAATGACTATTAATTTATTGTTTTTAAATTTGGAATCTCCAAAAAAAACCACACTTACAACTAACGAAATCATCAGCAAATTAGAGTATTACTGCTCTTACCAAGATCGTTGTCATAAAGAAGTGGAACAAAAATTACGAAGTTTTACCTTACTTCCGGAATTAAAGGAACAAATTATTGTACATCTTATCGAAAATAAATATATCGATGAGGAACGTTTTTCTAAAAGTTTCACAAGAGGAAAACACAATTATAAAGGTTGGGGTAAAAACCGAATTGTTCAAGAATTAAAATTTAGAGATATCTCCAAAAGAAACATCGATTTGGCTTTATTGGAACTACCAAACGATATTTATTTAGCTAATTTTCATACACTTTCAGAAAAAAATTGGAACGCCATTAAGGAACGAAAAGGACAAAAGAAAAATAAAAAATTTGTTGATTTTTTACTCCGAAAAGGATACGAAACCAGTTTGATTTTTGAAAAACTTAAGCAACTAGATAATTAGCCAATTAAAAAATTGGCTGATTGACACATGAAATAATTGGCACATTAATTTCCTATCTTTGCAAAAAACAAAAACTCATGTTAGAAAATAAAGATCAAAAAACAACGAGCCTTGCCAGTTTAGGTGAATTCGGATTAATTGAACATTTAACCAAGCATTTCAAAATTAATCAAGAAAGCACTATTAAAAGTATTGGTGACGATGCCGCTGTTTTAGATTTTAAAGACAAAAAAGTAGTAATTTCTACCGATTTATTAGTAGAAGGTGTGCATTTTGATTTAAGTTACATGCCACTAAAACACTTGGGATACAAAGCAATTGTGTCTACTATTTCAGATATTTGTGCGATGAATGCGCTGCCAACTCAGGTAACCGTTTCCGTAGCCGTTTCTAATCGTTTTCCGTTAGAAGCTATGGAAGAACTTTTTGCAGGAATTACTTTAGCAGCCAACGCTTATAACGTAGATGTAATTGGTGGCGACACCACCTCTTCTCAAAAAGGATTAATTATTAGTATTACGGCTATTGGCGAGGCGAATTTAGAAGAAATTACCTACCGAAATGGCGCACAACAAACTGATTTATTAGTTGTTTCTGGCGATTTAGGCGCGGCTTATATGGGTTTACAAGTTTTGGAAAGAGAAAAACAAGTGTTTCAAGTCAACCCGAATAACCAACCTATTTTAGACGATTATACTTATTTAATTGAACGTCAATTGAAGCCAGAAGCCAGAAATGACGTAAAAGAATTGTTAGAAAAATTAGAAGTAAAACCTAAGGCTATGATTGATATTTCAGACGGATTGTCCTCTGAAATTATGCATATTTGTAAGCAAAGTAAATTAGGTTGTAATGTATACGAAGAAAAAATTCCGGTTGACCCACAATTAATAAATGTGTGCGAAGAATTTAATGTAGATATTACCACAATTGCTTTGAATGGCGGTGAAGATTACGAATTGCTTTTCACAATTAAAATGGAAGATTTCGAAAAAATAAAACACAATCCAAATTTTACCATTATTGGTCATATGGTAGCGGAAAATGAAGGGATGCATTTGGTGACTCGTGCCAACACAAAAATTGAACTAAAAGCCAGAGGCTGGAATGCTATAATTGAGGAATAGATTGGTTGGAAAACTATTTTACAACAATTTCTGTTCTTCCTTTTCGTAAAAAGTATCGATATTTAATTTTTTTTGTTGCGAGGCCATTACTGCTAATTCGTCACAGCGTTCATTTTGAGGATGGTTGTTGTGTCCTTTTATCCACATGAATTTCACTTGATGTTGTCTGTAAATTTTTAAAAACCGCATCCATAAATCGGGATTTTTTTTGTCTTTGAAGTATTTCTTTTCCCATCCAAATACCCAACCTTTTTCTACTGAATCTACAACATATTTAGAGTCCGAAACTACCAAAACAGTTGTTTTAGGCGTTTTCAATTTTTCTAAACCTACAATTACTGCTAATAATTCCATTCGATTATTTGTAGTATGTCTAAATCCTTCAAAAAATTCTTTTTTATATGGTGACCCCACCATTTCCATTACAACAGCATAACCGCCAGGACCGGGATTTCCTTTGGCAGCGCCGTCGGTGTATATGTGAACTTGGTAGGACATTTTAGATTAATTAGATTGTTAGAAAGATAGATTTTTAGATGTTGAAATTAAGAAAATATTGCGGTTTGACTTTCTAAGAAGTTTAACCTTCTAAAAATCTCTCAATTACTTTCGGAAAATGTTCCATTTCCAATTCGTGAATTTTTTTTGCGATTTCATCTGCAGTTGTACAATTTTCAATATTTACGTTAGTTTGAAATATAAATTCGCCTTCATCAAAATGTTCGTTTACGTAATGAACGGTGATTCCTGTTTTCTTTTCTTTATTTTCTAAAATAGCGTTGTGTACATTTATACCAAACATGCCTTTTCCGCCATAATTAGGCAACAAAGCAGGATGAATATTAATCACTTTACTTGGAAATTCGTTAATAATATGAATGGGAAACTTTAATAAAAAACCTGCTAACACAATTAAATCTGGTTGCAATTGCTTCAGTTGGCTTAAAACCGTATTCTCTGAAAGTTCCTTTTTATTGAAAACAAAAGTAGGAATTTTAAATTTTTTAGCTCTTTCAATTACTTTAGCTTCAGAATTGTTAGAAAACACGCCAACAACAGAAACTGTATTGGACAAGTCAAAATAAGCCATAATATTTTCGGCATTAGAACCGTTTCCAGAAGCAAAAAGCACAATCTTCTTCATTTAATTCTATTTTTTTTAACTTATTGCAGCAATAAATCATATAAATATCACACAAAAGTATAAATTCATTTAGGTTTAATGGCAAAAATTAAAAGAAATTAAAAAATATTTTAAATGAAAAGCATAGAGAATTAGGGTATTTTAAGTTTTTTTTATATATTCGTTGTTATATTTACTAACAAAAATGTTGTTTTAAAATAAAGTTTTTTATTTTTGCAAACAAATAAATTAAAAATTAAAAATTATGTCAGACATTGCATCAAGAGTAAAAGCGATTATCGTGGACAAATTAGGTGTTGACGAAAACGAAGTAGTAACAGAAGCAAGCTTCACTAACGATTTAGGTGCTGATTCATTAGACACTGTAGAGCTTATTATGGAATTCGAAAAAGAATTTGATATCCAAATTCCAGACGACCAAGCTGAAAACATTGCTACAGTAGGTCAAGCAATTTCTTACATCGAAGAAGCTAAGAAATAATAACCATTCATCCGTATAATTTTTTTTATACGGATGTTATTATTTTTTGTTTCTGTTTTTAAAAATCTTTGTTTAGATTTGTAAAAACATTGATTGTATTACAATCATTCACATAAGACATTTATGTAATACCCAATGTTAATATTTAAAATATACACATTGGGTTTTTCTATATAACTAAAAAATAATTTATGCAATTAAAACGTGTAGTGGTTACAGGGCTTGGAGCACTAACTCCAATTGGAAACAACATTCAAGAATATTGGAATGCCTTAATTAGCGGAAAAAGCGGTGCTGCGCCAATTACTTATTATGACACTGAAAAACATAAAACCAAATTTGCTTGCGAAGTAAAAAACTTCAATATCGAAGAATTTATCGATAGAAAAGAAGCAAGACGAATGGACAAATTTGCACAATATGCCATTGTAGCTGGTGAACAAGCTATTGCTGATTCGGGTATTTTAGATTCAAACGTAAATAAACAAAGAGTAGGTGTGATTTGGGGTGCTGGAATTGGTGGTTTAGAAACTTTCCAAGAAGAAGTACTAAGTTATGCTAAAGGAGACGGAACACCTCGTTTTAATCCTTTTTTTATTCCTAAAATGATTGCCGATATTGCACCAGCTCATATTTCTATGAGAAATGGCTTTATGGGTCCAAACTATACAACAGTTTCCGCTTGTGCTTCATCAGCAAATGCTATGATTGACGCTTTCAACTACATACGTTTAGGAATGTGTGATGTAATTGTGTCAGGAGGTTCTGAAGCAGCAGTAACAATTGCAGGAATGGGTGGTTTTAACTCTATGCAAGCCTTGTCTACAAGAAACGATTCGCCAGAAACGGCTTCTAGACCTTTTGATGCTAACAGAGATGGTTTTGTTTTGGGCGAAGGTGCAGGTGCCCTAGTTTTTGAAGAGTACGAACATGCAAAAGCACGTGGTGCAAAAATATATTGTGAAGTTGGCGGCGGCGGAATGTCATCTGATGCCTATCACTTAACGGCTCCGCATCCAGAAGGAATTGGAGTTATTGCAGTAATGGAAAATACGTTACGCGATGCAGGTATGAAACCCGAAGAAGTAGATCACATAAATACTCACGGAACTTCAACCCCTTTGGGAGATGTTGCAGAATTAAAAGCAATAAGCCATGTTTTTGGGAGCCATGCGAAAAATATAAATATCAATTCTACAAAATCAATGACAGGGCATTTGTTAGGTGCTGCTGGAGCGATTGAAGCAATTGCTTCGATATTAGCAATGAAACACAGTCTTGTTCCTCCAACAATAAACCACACCACAGTAGATGAAAATATTGATCCGGCTTTAAACTTGACATTAAACACGCCTCAAAAAAGAGAAATAAAAGTAGCAATGAGTAATACTTTTGGATTTGGTGGACATAATGCTTGTGTGCTTTTCAAAAAATTAGAAGAATAACTTCATGCGTCGCATTTTAAATAAAATATTGAAAAAAACCCCTTCTTCTAATCAAGACGGTTTTTTTTTTGAAAAAATTACCAAAATATTAGGATTCAAACCCAATACAGAAATTTATTACAAACATGCATTCACACATCGTTCCTCTAACCAAACCGATGAAAACGGATTTCCAATTAGTTATGAACGCTTAGAGTTTTTAGGTGACGCTATGTTAGGTAGCGTAATTGCTGCTCATTTATACAAAAAAGTTCCAACAGGTGACGAAGGTTACTTAACGAAAATGAGATCTAAAATTGTAAGTAGAGAGCATTTAAATGAGTTAGGAAAAGATTTCAACTTAGTCCAATTTATCGAAAGTAAAGTGAGTCCTTCCCATTTTGGTGATAATATACATGGAAATTTATGCGAAGCTTTTATTGGGGCTATTTACTTAGATAAAGGTTATACCTATTGCGAAAAATTTATTCAGGAGAAAATCATCAAACAATATATAGATATTGAGCGCTTAGAAGGAAAAGTAATTAGCTATAAAAGTGTAATTATTGAATGGTGTCAGAAAGAAAAAATTACTTTCAAATTTGATATTTTTGAAGATGATGGTAAAGAAGGCGTAAAATACTTTGGCGTAAAATTAGTTATGGACAATCAGGTAATTAGCAAAGCCAGAGCTACTTCGAAGAAAAAAGCAGAAGAAACAGCTGCGAAAAGAGCTTTTTTTGCTTTACAAGATAAAATTGAAAACAAATCCTAATATTTTATCAACTACAACGTTTGAATTAAAAATTTAATAGTTTAGAAACCTATTTTACTGCAATTTAATAATTTTTACTCCTATCTTTACGGTTATTAAAAAAATAAATGGCAAATCTTAAACTTACATTCGACGATTTTGAATCAAATGATTTTGAGCTACTTGCGATTCATTCTAATTTAAAAGATTTTAAATTAACGTTTTTAATCAATTTAAAATTAAGTATTTTGATGGCAAAAAATGACAACGAAATTTCAATAAAATCTTCAGACGGAACGGGAAAATTTTCTAGATTTAGTTATGACGATTTGAACCAAGATATTACTTGGGAACTCATTAAAAATCAAACCAATTTTAATTCGAACCAAAACAATACGGGTTTCTTTTCTGAAAATAACATTACCATGAACTTAATTCCAGAATTAAAAACAGCCGATTATTTATTAAAAATAGACAATATAGATTCCAGCTTTAAAAGCTCTGAAATCATACAAAAAATAAATACCATACAAAATGTTTCTACGATTTATAAAGTAGATACAACTAATTTAAAATCGATAAACAATTTAATTTTTTAAAGATGCATACTACCAAAAAAACAAAAATTGTTGCCACATTAGGCCCAGCTTGTAGCAGTAAAGAAGTAATTAAAAAAATGATTGACGCGGGTGTTAATGTTTTTAGAATTAATTTTTCGCATGCAGATTATACAGATGTAAAAGAAAAAATAGATATCATCCGCGAATTAAATGATGAATTTGGTTATACCACTTCTATTTTAGCCGATTTACAAGGCCCAAAATTACGCGTAGGTGTTATGAAGGAAGATGTATTAGTAAATCCTGGAGATATTATTACTTTTCAAACCTCAGAAGATATTCCTGGAACGGCTGAAAGAGTTTACATGAACTATAAAGAATTTCCGAAAGATGTAAATCCTGGAGAAAGAATCCTTTTAGATGATGGAAAACTAATGTTTGAAGCTATTGAAACCAATAGAGTTGACGAAGTAGTTTGTAAAGTAATTCAAGGAGGGCCATTAAAATCTAAAAAAGGAGTAAATTTACCTAACACAAAAGTATCGCTTCCTGCATTAACAGTAAAAGATATAAAAGATGCCATTTTTGCTTGTGAAAACAAAGTAGATTGGATGGCACTATCTTTTGTTAGAACTAAAGAAGATATTAAAGACCTACAAGATTTAATTGCACAACATTCTGAACACAAAATTCCAATTGTAGCTAAAATTGAAAAACCAGAAGCAGTTGAAAATATAGACGAAATTGTAATTGCCTGTGATGGTTTAATGGTTGCTCGTGGTGATTTAGGAGTAGAAGTGCCCGCACAAGAAGTCCCTTTAATTCAGAAAAAACTAATTTTAAAAGCAAAATTAGCGCGTATTCCAGTAATTGTAGCTACTCAGATGATGGAAACAATGATTACTAGTTTAACACCTACAAGAGCAGAGGTAAACGATGTGGCCAATTCAGTAATGGATGGTGCGGATGCCGTAATGCTTTCAGGAGAAACTTCTGTTGGAAATTATCCAGTACAAGTTATTGAAACCATGACAAGTATTATTGAAAGCGTAGAAGATTCTCCACTTATTAATGTGCCTCATATTGCACCTACAAAAAGAAATGATAGATACATCACTAAATCTATTTGTTTTAATGCTGCGGCCATGGCAGATACGATAGATGCGAAAGCTGTTACAACATTAACAAATAGTGGTTATACTGCTTTTCAAATTTCAGCTTGGAGACCACACGCGCATATTTTAGTATTTACCTCAAACAAAAGAATTTTAACTCAATTAAATTTACTTTGGGGTGTACGGGCTTTTTTCTATGATAAGTTTACAAGTACTGATGATACCATTGATGATATTAACAAAATATGTAAAGAAAAGAAATATGTAAAACAAGGTGATATTTTAGTTAATTTAGCTTCTATGCCAATTGCTAATAAAGGGATGGTAAATACCTTAAGAATTTCTGAGATTGAATAACAAAACAATTTAAAATATAAAATCCCAAATTCTTAATTGAATTTGGGATTTTTTTATTCCTTTTTACTATCGTTTTAAACTAAAATGAGATTTAAAAATACCTTTTTGCTTACTCTGTGTAATAAATTCTACAGAAAACCAATAATCTGTTGATGGTAAATCTTTACCTTCATATTTTCCATCCCAGCCAGAACTAGCAGGAGAAATTTGTTTTAATAATTTTCCGTATCTATCAAAAATGGAGATTGTACTATTGGGTTGTTGTGCTAAATCAAAAATATTCCAAGTGTCGTGAAAAGTGTCTCCATTTGGAGTAAAATAATTTGGATAATTAATGATATAAATAGGCCCAATTCTTGTAGGTGTACAGTTTCCTAATGTATCAAAAATAGTAACAAAATAATCACCTGTAACTAAGTTTGTAAAGGTATTACTCGTTTGAATTGGACTTAATGTTCCGTTTGGATATTCTAACTGATAGTTATAGTTTCCGAACCCCTCTGTAATGTTGACAGTAATAAAAGTACCATCTGTGTCAAATTCTGGGCTTACTGTAAAGTTAGCTTTAGCCGGGCTTGATTGTATAATCGTAACTGTTGTATTATTATAATTACAAGCCGAACCCACATCTGGAATGAGTTTAACAAACGTAACATTATATACCCCAACTTGCGTTGCGGTAAAATTAGTTCCTGTTCCTAATAAAGTTCCATTTAAAAACCAATTAGCTGTAAAAACCGAAGGATTTAAACCAGTTTGAATCGTATAAGGGCTAATTAATGCATTAGAAATCGGATCTACGCAAATAACCCCTTGCGGTAATGTAATATTTAATAAAGGATGAACTGTAAAAGTAAACGACTGTTGAGCATTACAATTTATATTATTCAATGCAGATGCATAGACATAATAGGTATATGTACCTGGAGTAGAAATATTTAAATTAGTAATTAAATTGGCAGCATTCCCTCCTGGTTGCGAATAATAATTTAAATTGAAACCAACGGAAGGCAAAGTAGGTAATACATATGTTCCACATTCCTCGGTGTCAAATACTAAAGCTAAGGCCGCTAAATTTGGGGTTTGAGACACAATTATGTCAAAACTATCTTGAGCAAAACAAATTGTTCTGTCCCCGTTTGATGCAACCACCCATATTGTAGTAGTTATATTAGGAACATTAAATACAAAACCGTTTGCAACCGGTAATGTTCCAGCTTGATCATAAAAATATCCTATAGTATAGTTTTCTGGCGATGCCGGCACATGCGTTAGAGCTGGTAATGTATAATTTTGAGTTTCGCATACGGGAACGTTGCTATAATTTGGTAAATTAATACCGCTATACGTTACAGTAAATGGTCTATTAATTGTACAATTAGTTACCGTGTCAATATTATATAAATAAAATGTTTGCGTAGTAGAAAAAACTGTCAATGAAGACACCAAAGTACCTCCTCCGCTTGGGCCACCTGGCGCAGTATATATTGTGCCGTTAACTGGTTGTGGAATCGAATAAGGTGTACATTCAAATCTATCTAAAACACCATCAGCGGGTGGAAACGGATTCAGACTTATGGTAAATGATAGCTCATTCGAACAACCATTCGCATCGGGTCCGTTAAATACAAAATAAGTTCCTGGATTTAATCTGACTCCAGATAAATCTATAATATTTCCAGCTGAAAGAGGTATTTGCCCTAAAGTGGTTGGCCCACCCGGCAAAGTATAATATGAGCCATTTGTTAAAACAGGTAATACAAATTCGCCACAATACACACCACTAGTAATTACATCTACCAAAGGCAACGGATTAATAATAATATTATAATTCAAATTGTCTGAACAGTTTGGCAACAATGTTGTATTGGCATAATAATATATTACTTGAGAAGTTGTTATTGGAATAGTAGGATTTATCACAGAACCACCTCCCAAAGGAGCGGTATAATAGGCGCCAAAAGCGATAGCTGGTAATGTATAGCTATTACATGCAGGTATTGTAGTAAACAAATTTGTATCAATTATGTTAATTTGAAAATCCGTTTCTAAAGTACAACCACCAGGGTTTCCGTTTGCGTCAATAAAAGAAGTACTATTATATATGTACATTATTTGAGTAGCGGTTATAGTATTCCCAGCAAAATAGGGTATGCCCGTTCCTCCAGGTTGAGAAAAATAATTTCCATTAGTTAATGCTGGTAATACATACGAATTACAATAAATTACATCTGGTAAAGTATCAATTAAAGGTAGTGGGCGAATGTTGATATTAAATAATTCATCTCTACAAAAAACCCCATTTACCTCAGCATAATAATAAACTGGTTGAATAATATTTATTTGACTCGCATTTGAAAAAATAGTCCCGGTAGGAATTAATGTGCCTGAACCTGTTGGTCCTCCTGGAGCGGTATAAAAAGTCCCAATATTATATGGTGGAGAAGGTATAGTAAATGAACCACAATTATCTAAAAGTGGGCTATATTCATCCACAAAGTAAGCTAAAAAAGAAGATTCGTTGAAACAACCATTCACATCAGGTCCGTAATATATATAATACATAGCACTTTCATCAATTATATTACCTGCAAATAGTGCTGTACCAGAACCCCCTGGGCCAGTAAAATAATTTCCATTTATTAAAACAGGTAAAACATAATTACTACAAGCAACCACATCGGCTAAATCATCAACAAGTGGTAATGGGTTTACAATAATATCTACACTTGTAACATCAAAACAGGACGGATTAGAACTATTTTGCATTCTGATCCAAACCGTTACAGAAGTTGTACCATTTGGAATTGTAACGGAACTAATTATGCCTGTATTCCCAGCTACAGCATTAGCTTGGTTAGAAAAATATAAAACATTATAACCTGTTAATCCGTTTAATACTTGAAGATCCAAATTAGCTAAAAAATATGTTGTTGCAGTAGCTGCTTCACACAATTCCACATCAACGGGCTGAGTAGCATTAACAACCGGATTTATTACTAAATCAAATTGATATACGGCATCACAAAATGAGTTTGATATCGTATTAAAAATTTTAACATAAATAATTTGACCTATTGTTGTAGAAAAATTAGTTGTCCCGACAATAGGATTATTTGAAGTTATATCGGCCATAGAAGCATAATAAAACAGATCATAAGTTGTGTTATTTAGACCTAATTGGGTTTCATTATTTATAGTTAAATCAAAAGAATAGCTCGCTGCACCTGTGTTACACGTTTGTAAATTAATAGGGGTAGCAACCGCCAAATTATTAACCACGACCGTATCGGTTAAGAAACACGACCCTTTAGTAACTTCAACAGAATAAGTTCCTGGGGTATTTACAGTATAAGCCGATGTATTTCCGCCAACTGGATTCCCGTTTTGAAGCCACTGATAAGTATATGTATTATCTAACTGAGTATTTAATTGAATTGGATTTCCTGAGCAAATAGTTTGATCTGGACCTAAATCTAATGTGGTTGTAAAACTTCCTCCAGAAATAAATACAGCAGAATCATATCCTGAATTATTATAATCCCCAATTACCAATCGTATTTTATATGGTACATTTGGAATTACTGCCGAAGCCGCATTCATAACGACAGTATGTCCTCTAATATTTAATGTAGAAGCCGGAATATTAGTTGGATTGTATGTGCTAAAAAAATTTGAATTCGCCGATTCGCAATTGGTATTATATAATTTATTTCTAATGTCTTTAACCGTAACTGGCATAATAGTTCCTGGAATAACTGCTAAATTGGTTGAAACACCTGTATTTAAATTGGTTAAAACAAAAGCAAAAACATCACTAAAAGCACATTGGTATTCACCATATTCATTTGAAGCAAATAAAAAATCAAAACTAAAACTATTTGAAACGGGAATAAAATCGAACTCTAAAAAAGCCACGTCGGTTATTGTGGAAGATTGACCAGTGCTGTTACTTATACTTTGTAAATAAGCATCTGTATTGGTATTAATTTGTGAACTTAAAGTAGCATTATTACTATAATTTCCTTGGGTGTTCATCGCCAAACCATTTCTAATAATAATTCCTTCATTTATAGGAAAAGCAGATCCGTTTTTATTAAAATAGGCAACAGATTGGTTGGAGGAAATAGCAATATTTGAAACTGTGACACAAGAATTTACAAGCAATAAATCTACAAGTTGAGCAGGAGTATTAGTAGTGTTGTCTATTGTAATGGTTTGCGAAAACACACTAGAACTTAATGCTAATATTAAAATATAAAGGGACTTCAAATTCATATTATTAGTGTAGTTTTGAATTATCACATAAATTTATGAAATATTTTAAATAAAAAAAAAGCATATTAAAATTAATATGCTTTTTGTTGTATTATATTTAATCGTTCAACTTTAAAACGGCCATAAATGCTTCTTGCGGAATTTCTACATTTCCTACTTGGCGCATTCGTTTTTTACCTTTTTTCTGTTTTTCGAGTAATTTACGTTTACGAGAAATATCACCTCCATAACATTTTGCAGTAACATCTTTACGAAGTGCTTTTATGGTTTCTCGTGCGATAATTTTAGCTCCAATTGCTGCTTGAATTGGAATATCAAATTGCTGACGTGGAATTAATTCGCGTAATTTCTCACACATTTTTTTACCGATATTATATGCGTTGTCTTCGTGAATAAGAGCAGATAGTGCATCTACAGAAGTAGCATTTAATAAAACATCTAATCTTACCAATTTTGAAGTTCTCATTCCTATTGGATGATAATCAAAAGAAGCATATCCTTTAGAAACGGTTTTCAATCGGTCGTAAAAATCGAATACAATTTCTGCCAAAGGCATATCAAAATTTAGCTCTACTCGTTCAGTAGTTAGGTAAGTTTGATTGGTAATTAAACCCCTCTTTTCAATACATAAACTCATTACATTTCCAACATAATCAGATTTTGTAATGATAGTTGCTTTAATATATGGCTCTTCTACGCGGTCAAGCTTACTTGGTTCTGGTAAATCAGATGGATTGTTTATTATAAAACCCACTTCTGGTTCTTTCTTTGTGTAAGCCAAATAAGAAACGTTAGGTACAGTTGTAATAACGGTCATATCAAACTCACGTTCTAATCGTTCTTGAATAATTTCCATATGTAACATTCCTAAGAATCCACATCGAAAACCAAATCCTAAAGCGGCAGAGCTTTCTGGTAAAAACACCAAAGACGCGTCGTTTAATTGTAGTTTTTCCATGGAAGAACGTAAATCTTCGTAATCTTCAGTGTCTACAGGATAAATTCCTGCAAAAACCATTGGTTTTACATCTTCAAATCCGATAATCATATTAGTTGTGGGCTCCTTTGCGTCTGTAACGGTGTCACCAACTTTTACTTCTTTTGCTTCTTTTATTCCAGAAATTAAATAGCCAACATCTCCCGTAGAGATTACATTTTTTGGAACCTGATTTAATTTTAAAGTCCCAACCTCATCGGCAAAATATTCTTTACCGGTTGCCATAAATTTAATTTTCTGCCCTTTTTTAATTTCACCGTTTACGACACGGAAAATTACTTCAATTCCTCTAAACGGATTGTAATGTGAATCGAAAATTAATGCTTGTAAAGGTTCGTCTTTAGTGCCTTTTGGATGTGGAATTTTTTCAATAATGGCTGCTAAAATATTTTCTACTCCAAACCCTGTTTTCCCTGAGGCGTGAATAATATCTTCTAATTTGCATCCTAATAAATCAATAATATCGTCTGAAACTTCTTCCGGATTAGCAGACGGTAAATCTACTTTATTTAAAACAGGAATAATTTCCAAATCGTTATCTAAAGCTAAATATAAATTTGAAATAGTTTGTGCTTGAATACTTTGTGCGGCATCAACAATTAACAAAGCCCCTTCACAAGCAGCAATACTTCGAGACACTTCATAAGAAAAATCTACGTGGCCCGGGGTGTCAATTAAATTTAAAATATATTCTTGCCCTTTGTAAGTATATTCCATTTGAATCGCGTGGCTTTTAATGGTAATACCACGTTCGCGCTCCAAATCCATATTATCTAACAATTGCGCTTTTTCTTCTCTAGCAGTAACGGTTTGTGTAGCGCCCAAAAGTCTATCGGCTAATGTGCTTTTTCCGTGATCAATATGTGCAATTATGCAAAAATTTCTAATGTGTTTCATATTCAATTTCAAAAATCAATAACAATTTCGAAAATCAATAAAATATTGAAACTAAAATTGTTTTACTTCGTTTATAATCTGCAAATGTAGGGTAATTATGCGGTTTTGAAAAAGAATAATTTAGGAATAACTTATTAAAACTCAATCTTCAATTGATACACCACAAATTTTTTCTGATGTGTGTTTAAATTATTCAAGGAAATGCCCAATAATCGGACAGAATTTTTCAATTTTTCTTGATATAATAATTCTTTTGCGGCTTCAAAAATCAAATTTTTATCGGAAATAAAATACTGTACCGTTTTACTTCTAGTTTGTTGTGAAAAATCAGAATATTTTATTTTTAAAGTAATAGTTTTTCCAGCTATTTTATATTTTTTAATACGACGTTCAATTTCTTCCGCAATGTTTTTTAAACGTTCTTCCATGTAAATTTCCGAAGATAAATTTTTATCAAAAGTGCGTTCTGCTCCAACAGATTTCATTTCTCTATTGGATTTAACTTGATTAAAACTTATGCCTCGAGATAAATTATAGTACGATTTGCCGCTATTCCCAAAATGTTTTTCTAGATATTCTAACGATTTGGTTTTTAAATCTGTCCCGGAATAAATGCCTAATTGATACATTTTTTCAGCAGTGACTTTTCCAATTCCGTAGAATTTTTTTACGTCTAACACTTCAATAAACGCTTCCACCTCATCCGGATTTACTGTTTTTTGTCCGTTTGGTTTATTAAAATCACTAGCGATTTTAGCAACAAATTTATTTACAGAAATACCTGCAGAGGCTGTTAAACCAGTCACTTCAAATATTTTTTGTCGGATTTCTTTAGCAATTAATGTCGCACTCGGATTTCCTTTTTTATTTTCCGTAACATCTAAATAAGCTTCATCTAAGGAAAGTGGTTCTACCAAATCTGTATATTCATAAAATATTTTTCTAATTTGTTTAGAAACTTCTTTATATCGTTCAAAATTAGGTTTAACAAAAATTAAATCAGCACATAAACGAGTGGCTTGCGCCCCACTCATTGCGCTTTTTACTCCAAATTTTCTTGCTTCATAACTGGCAGCGCTTACTACACCACGAATTTCGTTTCCACCCACAGCAATTGGCTTTCCTTTCAAATCAGGATTGTCCAATTGCTCCACAGACGCATAAAAGGCATCCATGTCAATGTGAATTATTTTTCGTTGTATAATTTCCATAAGATTTACAAAGTACTGAAAAAAAATGCATTTTATCGAACACAAATTTTTACATAAAAACAAGCCATTAAGCCTTTATAAAAAAACTTATATGACTTATATGCTTAAATATTGTAATTTTGATTCTTTATATTTTAAGAATTATGCAAGAAATTGAACGTAAATTTTTAGTCCATTCCTTAGATTTTATTGCTGAGGCTTCACATTCTCAGAAAATTGCTCAAGGGTATTTAAATTCTACACCTGAACGTACGGTCAGAATCAGAATTAAAGATAAAAAAGGATTTATTACGATTAAAGGCAAAGGCGACGAAACAGGAACTACACGTTTTGAATGGGAAAAAGAAATTGAGTTATACGAAGCAGAAGCTTTATTAAAATTATGCGAAACAGGCGTAATTGATAAAACCCGATATTTAATCAAAAAAGGAAATCACACGTTTGAAGTTGATATTTTTGAAGGAGAAAATAAAGGATTGATTGTTGCTGAAATTGAACTTTCCAACGCCAATGAAACCTTTGAAAAACCAAATTGGCTAGCGGAAGAAGTTACTGGCGAGGAAAAATATTATAATGCTTATTTAAGCAAAAATCCTTTTACTACTTGGTAAAAGGATTTTTTTATTTCTTTACAATTTCAATATTTACATCAATATGTCCGCCATAATTTGAAGGTCTTATTTTCCAAAATGCGGCTCTCGATAAATCAATATGTCTGTTTTTATGAAATGGCCCTCTATCAGTAACGGTAACGTAAACTACTTTTTTAGTTTTTATACCTGTAACTTTTAATTTTGTGCCAAATGGAAGTTTTCGGTGTGCGCAAGTCATATCATTATTATTAAATCTGGTTCCGCTTGCGGTTCTTCTACCATTAAATTTATTTGCATAATAGGAAGCGTGTGCCGATTCATGATACATTTCTAATTTTTCAACAGGCTTGGCTAAACTGTCTTTTTTCTTTATTGTATCAGTAACTTTTAGTTTTGGTTTATCTTGAGAAAGCTGTAATTTTATGTTTTCCTTCTGAAAAAAAAGCACTACTAAAAGCGGTAATATGTATATAAATTTTTTCATCTTCATATAATATAAGATTAAAAAAGAAGTAAATTTTCACTTACTTCTCTTTATATTTTCATTGATTTGACATTAATTATGACAACCAATTCGTCCAAGGGATTCTCGATAAAATTAATAGAAGTCCTAAAGTAAAAAATATTCCAATTTTTTTAAACTTCCCATTACTGCTTTCTTCTTTTTTATGTTTACTCCAACCAATTGTAATTATAACAATTGCGATGATATTGATTAAAGGATGCTCCAAAGCAGTTAATCGCATGGCCGAATTTGACATTTGGCTTAAAGCTGCTTTTCCTAATGGAGATTCTATCCAAAGCACAATTCCAACTACTAATTGTATGTGACTAAAAATTAACGCAATTAATGAAATGCTTCTGTCTTTTGAAGTAAAATTTCTTTTTGCTGATAGCCCTAAAAAAGCATTGATAATAGCTAAAACTAATACCGCTAAAACTGCATAAGCTAATG
>CAMDGB010000003.1 GCA_945897915.1 Chryseobacterium gleum
TCAAACATTTTTACAGGTGTTCAAGGTGGTACACACGAAATAATGGTAGAAGATACAGAAGGTTGTACTATATTAACCATTGATGTATTAGTAATTGATTTTCCTAAATATTTTACACCAAATGGTGATGGAATTCATGATACGTGGAAAATTATTGGATTAGAGTCAAAAAATAACGCAAAAATTTATATATTTGACCGATATGGAAAACTAATGAAACAAATTGATCCATTAGGTGAAGGTTGGAACGGTAAATATAACGGCGAAGACTTACCATCAACGGATTATTGGTTCACAATTGACTATACAGAAAAAGACAAACAAAAATTATTTAAAGCCCATTTTTCTTTAAAAAGATAAGACAAGATTACTATGAAACTAAGAGATTTATTACTACTAAACCTAATTATTTTTTTTCAATCAGCATATTCTCAAGAAGGGATTGCTGTTTATACAGATTATTTAACTGATAATTATTACTTAATACATCCATCCATGGCTGGCGCTGCAAATTGTGCTAAGTTAAGAGTTACAGGAAGACAACAATGGTTTGGTCAGCAAGATGCGCCATCTTTACAAACAATGAGTTTTAATACCGCGTTAGATGAAGATGGAAAATCTGGTTTAGGAATAATTGCTTTTAATGATAGAAACGGATACCATTCTCAATCAGGGGCTAAATTAACGTATGCACATCATTTATTATTTTCACGAACAAAAGCTGATTTAAATATGCTTTCTTTCGGTTTAAGTACTGCATTTATTCAAAGTAGATTAGACGAGACAGCATTTAGGGTTTTTGATCCTCAAATTTATGGTGGGATTACTCAAAAAGATTCTTATTTTAATATAGATATTGGCGCTTCTTACCATTATTTGGATTTTTTTACACATGTAACGGTTAAAAATTTTATTGCTAATAGAAGAGAATTGTATTTAGCAGGAGTAGAATCAGATAACCTAAGAAAATACTTATGGAGTGCTGGTGCAAATTTTGGTGACACGGATAACATTTCAGTAGAACCTTCATTTATGTTTCAAGTAACCGAACAAACGGGTGAAAAAGCGATTGATTTAAATGCAAAAGTATATAAAGCAATGGATTTCGGAAATATATGGGGAGGACTTTCTTACAGAACGAGTTTTGAAGGTACACAATACACAAAAGAAAAAGGGGTAGTAAATACTCAGAAATTACAATATATCACACCATTTGTAGGTGTTAATTTCAAACAATTTATGTTTGGTTATTCTTATAACCAACTGATTGGAGATGTTAAATTTGATAATGCAGGATACCACCAATTAACCGTTGGATTGAATTTATTCTGTAAACCAAAAGCATACGACTGTAATTGTCCAGCCGTTTCAAACTAATATAATTAATCCCGAATTTTTCGGGATTTTTTTTAATTTTTTTTGTATGATTATTAAAGAAGTTAGAGGTAAAAAACCAACCATTCCTGCAGATTGTTACGTTGCGGAAAACGCCACTATTGTAGGTGATGTTTCTTTTGGAGAAAAATGTAGCGTTTGGTTTAATGCCGTAATTAGAGGAGATGTAAATTTTATTTCAATAGGGAATAAAGTAAATATTCAAGACGGAGCAGTAATACATTGTACCTATTTAAAACATCCAACTATTATTGGGAATAATGTTTCTATCGGACATAATGCTATTGTTCATGGATGTACTATTCATGATAATGTTTTAGTAGGAATGGGTGCCATTATAATGGATGGTTGTGTGGTTGAAAGTAATTCGATAATAGGAGCGGGGAGTGTGTTAACTCAAAACACGCATGTTGAAAGCGGGTTTATTTACGCAGGCAATCCAGCAAAGAAAATAAAAGCATTGAATACAAGCGATTTTGCAGGCGAAATTGACCGTATTTCTAATAATTATGTAATGTATTCAAGCTGGTTTAAAGAAGACTAAAAAACCGTATAAACCACATTAAATTCGGAACCTATTAGTTGTTGCATTACCTCTGGAGAATTGTTGATATAAAAGGAATGAAACACTTCATTAGAAGTATTAAATAAGTTATTTACTTCTAAAATATGTTTGGTTTGTTTGGCAACTGCTTCACCAGAATCAATAATTTTAATATGATTAGGGATTATTTTTTTTATTTGTGTAATCAAATAGGGATAATGTGTACAACCCAAAACCAAACAATCAATATCATCGGCAACCATTGGTAGTAAGTAATCTTTTAGAAGTTGTGTCATTTTTTCAGAATGCATCGCACCGCTTTCGATGAGTTGTACCAATTCGTAACCAATTTGTTCCACTACTTTCACATCTGAATACAAAGCGACGGTTTGATGAAAAAGCGCACTATTTAAAGTGCCTTGTGTTGCTAAAATTCCAATTTTTTGAGTTTTTGTATGAAGCGCGGCAGGCTTAATGGCGGGTTCGATTCCAATAAAAGGAATGTCATAATTGGCTCTTAATACTTTGATAGCATTTGTAGTAGCCGTATTACAAGCTACAATAATAATTTTGCAATTTTTGTTTAGTAATATCTCTGTATTTTTTATACTTAACTCAATTATTTCTTCCTGACTTTTTTGGCCATAAGGTGCGTTTTTGCTGTCTGCTAAATAGATTGTGCTTTCATTTGGAAGAAGTTCGTATACTTCTTTCCAAATGGATGTGCCTCCTACTCCAGAATCGAAAAGGCCTATTGGATTTTTATTACTCATAAAACAAATGTAAAAAAAAACTGCTCAATCTAAAAATAAGATGGAGCAGTTGTAGTATTTTTTTAAGTTTTATTAAAAACCTAATTCTTTTTTAACATCAGCTAATAAATCCATTCCGTCAGCTAATAAAACACCACTTCCTACAGTAGAGTCTAATACGTATTGAACGCCTTTAGCACGAGCTACTTTTTGGATAGCTGCTAACGCTTTTTCTGTGATTGGTTTTTGTAATTCAATTTGTTTATCTTGTAATGATTTTGAAGCATCATCTTGATATTTTTGAATTCTTGTTCCCATGTCTTGCATTTCTTGAGAACGCGTTTGATTTAATAAATCTCCAGCAGTTTCTGCTTCTTTTTGATATTGAGCTGCTTTGGTTTGGTATTCTGCTACTAATTTTTTGTATTCAGAATCATAACCTTCTCTTAATTTTGTTAATTGAGCTTCTGCTGTTTTCATAGCTGGCATAGTAGTCATTAAAGCACTTACATCAATATGTCCAACTTTAGTTTGAGCTGAGGCAACTTGTGCACCAAAAAATAGTACTATTGCAATAATTAGAGTTTTAAACTGTTTCATTTTTAATTTAATTTAATAAGGGTTATTTAATTTTTGATTTAGTTATTATTATTTATTTCTTTTCATTTTTCTTATTTAACAAAGCATCTCTTTTAGCTTTTTGGTCATCTAATAATTTCTGACGTGCTTCTGCTCTTTCTTTTAGAAGCGCCGCTCTTTTGTCATCTGTTTCTTTTTTCTTAGCTGCTGTAGCATCTTTACGTTCCTGTAATTTTTTTTCTCTATCGTCTTTTGTAGCTTGTACGGCTTTTTCTTTTTCTAATATTTCAGGATTTTCAGTTGTATCAAATTCTCTTACATCTTTAGTATCTTGAATTTTTTGTTGTTTTTTAGTTAGTTCAACTTTTTTGCCTGCTCTTTCTAACGCTTTTAAAACAAAATCGCTTATGTCAAAACGTTCCGCCGTGAAAAGCATCGTTAAATCAGATGATTTATCAAATACAAAATCGTAATTTCTTTGTACGGCTATATCTTGAACTATATTAAAAACTTGGTCTTGTATAGGTTTTACCAACGCCGATTTTTGAATCATTAAGTCGCCTTGTGGTCCAAATCGTTTTTGTTGATAGTCAAGCATTTCTTTTTCAAGAACGTTGATTTCTTCTTCTTTATCGTTAATTAATTCTTTTGTTAAAAGTACTTTTTCAGAAGCTAATGCATCTTTCAGTTTTTTAATTTCAGTTTTTTTAATTTCAATTTCTTGTTTCCAAGTAGCTGCTTTTTGTTCCAATTGATTTTTAGCTTCGGCATATTCTGGAACTTTTTCCAAAATATAATCCATATCTATGTAACCAATTTTTGTTGTTTTTTGCGCTTGTACTGCAAATAAAACAAAACTAAAAAGTAAAACAAAATATTTTTTCATAATTGTAAATGTTAAATTCAACTATCGTGCCACAATTTAAAATTGTTGACCTATGATAAAGTGCGTTTGCCACCCACTTTTTATAGTATCACCAGGAATTGGATCAAATCCATGAGCAAAATCAATACCTAATAATCCAAACGCTGGCATAAATACTCTTAATCCTAAACCTGCTGAACGTTGTACTTTAAAAGGATCAAATGTTTTAAAATTATCAAAAGCTGCACCCGCTTCTACAAAACTCATAGCATAAATTTTAGCTGATTGTTTCATGGTAATTGGGTATCTTAATTCCATAGAATATTTATTATACACCGTACCTCCGTTTTGCGAAGATAATGAATTATTTGGATATCCACGTAATTGGATTACCTCTCTACCGTCTAATGCAAAATTTGCTAATCCATCTCCTCCAACAAAAAATCTCTCAAAAGGCACAATACCTCTATCTTGATTGTAAGCACCTAAGAAACCAAATTCGGCTCTGGTACGTAAAACGAATTTTTTGTATATTTTAGTATACCAATCACCACTAAATTTTAATTTGTAAAATTCTAAATATTTAAAACGTTCTTGGTCTACTAAACTTTGATCGGCAACTGCTTCTGTATAATCGAATGTGTTACCACCTGTTGCATTAACATATACGGGTAACACGTTTCCGTTTGCATCAGTTGGAAAAACAGTATTGTTTTTTAATTTATATTCTTCTTTGTTTTGTAAATTGGCATAATCTGTACCATTAAATAAAGAATATGGTAAAGAAAATTTAGCAGAAACTGAGAAAGTTGAACCTCTATCTGGGAAAATTGGGTCTAAACCTCTACTATCTCTAGTTAATGTTGTGCTAAATGCTAAGTTTCTGGAAGCGCCATTTCCAAAAGTAAATAATCCTGTATTGTAATTATTTAAATCATAATAAGAAAAAGAAACTGAATTAGATATACTAAAATAATCATCTGGTACTTTTAACCTTTTTCCGTAACCAACCGTTAAAGTAGAAATATTAAAACTTTTATCTCTGGTTACATTTCTAGATCTGTAATCAAATAAAAATTGTTTACTGTGTGAAATGGATGTGAAAAAACTAATTGGTTTTTTTCCGCCCAACCAAGGTTCTGTAAATGACAAACTATATACTTGAAATCCCTGACTGGCTTGTAAACGTAATGACATTTTTTGACCATCACCCATTGGTAAAGGTTGGTATGCTTTTTTATTGAAAATATTTTTTAAAGAAAAATTATTAAATGATAGACCTAAAGTCCCAATGAAACCTCCGGCACCGTAACCTCCTTGTAATTCTACTTGACTAGAACCTTTTTCCACAACGGTCCAATCCAAATCTACTGTTCCAGCAGCTGGATCCATATTTACAGGTTCCGGACGAATGGCTTCCGCATCAAAAAATCCTAGTTGTCCTAATTCTCTAACAGAACGAATAACCAAATCTTTATTCCATTTTTCTCCCGGTCTGGTTCTTAATTCTCTATAAATTACTTTATCGTTGGTTTTGTCGTTTCCTTTAACCGTGATATTATTAAAATAGGCAATCGGTCCTTCTGAAATTCTGATTTCAAAATCGATAGTATCGTTTTCTGTTTTAACCTCAACTGGATTGATGTTTGACCATAAATATCCATTATTTTGATACAAATTGGATACATCTTCTGCGTCTGGAGAAGTTTTGTCAGCAATTCTTTTTTCTAACAAAACACCATTATAAATTTCTCCTCTTTTAATTCCTAAAATTGAATTTAAAGCTTGATCTGTATAAACCGTATTTCCTAAAAATCGGATATCTCCAAAGTAATATTTTTTGCCTTCTTCAATATTTACGTCAATATTTATTTTATTGTTATTCTTATTGTAAGTTACACTTTCACTAACTACTCTAGCGTCTCTGTATCCTTTTTCTTTGTATTTTGTTACAAGGGTTCCTAAATCTTCTTTGTATTTGTCTTTTACAAATTTTGAGGCTTTAAAAACTCTATAAACTTTCTTTTCTTTGGTGTTTTTAAATGATTTTTTAAGTTTTTTGTCTGTTAATTGTTCGTTCCCAACAAAATTAATTGCACTAATTTTTACTTTTTGACCTTTATCAATAAAAACTACCATATCTACTTTTGTATTTGTAGAATCGGCTAATGTATTAATTGTAACTTTGGTGTTAAAATAACCATCTTTTTTAAACTTATTTTCAATATAGTTTTTGGTATTTGTAATTAAGTTATCATTTACAATTTTACCTTTGCTTAACTCGGTTTCTTTTAAGACATCTTCTCTTTTGCCTTTTTTAACGCCTTTAATTTTTATGTCATTAAGTTTAGGCAATTCGTATAATTCTAACTCAAGAAAAATAGCTTCTCCTTCAATTTTTTTCACATAAAAGTTTACGTCATTAAAAAGGCCTAATTTCCAAAGTTTGGTAATTGCTAAACTAATTTCTTCTCCTGGAATTCTGATTTTACTACCAATTTCAAGTCCAGTAAATGTTATAACTGTTTGTTCGTTAAAAGAAACTTTTCCAGTTACTTCTACACCAGAAAGTATGTATTCTTTTCCTTTTTCTAAGTTTGTTTCTTGTGCATTTATTGTATTTCCTATTAATAATAGGATAAATAAAAATAGTATTCTGTTTTTAAACATTGTCAATTTATCTAATTTGTTCGCTAGTTTTTCCAAATCTTCTTTCTCTTTTTTGATAACTTAATATTGCTTTATACAGTTCTTCTTCATTGAAGTCTGGCCAAAGCACGTCTGTAAAATAAAATTCAGCATAAGCAATTTGCCATAAAAGAAAATTACTTATCCTGTGTTCGCCACTCGTTCTTATTAATAAGTCAACATCTGGCATATTTTGCGTGTAAAGATGCTGATTTATAATTGATTCTTCAATAGCATCTACAGAAATTATATTATTTTTAACTTTTTCAGAAATTATTTTAACAGCATTTATGATTTCATCTCTTGCGCCATAACTTAACGCTAACGTTAAAGTCATTCTGCTATTTGTTTTTGTTTTTTCAATAACTTCTGTTAATTCTTTCCTAACTCCGGTTGGTAAATTGTCTAAATTACCAATCGCATTTAGCCTGATATTATTGCTTTGTAATGTTTTTAATTCTTTTTTTAAGGTACTAACTAATAATTTCATTAATGTGTCTACTTCAATCTTGGGGCGGTTCCAATTTTCTGTTGAAAAAGCATAAAGCGTTAAAAATTCAATACCAAATTTAGCGCAGCTTTCAACAGTTTGTTTTACAGATTTGGTCCCTTTTTCATGACCAAACACACGCAACATTCCTTGGTTTTTTGCCCAACGCCCATTGCCATCCATAATTATGGCCAAATGTTTTGGTAAGTTATTTTTATCTATTTCTTTTTCCATTCTATTCAGGTGCGCAAAAACATGGGTTTTTACCAAATGTGTAAGTAAGCGTAAACCCAGTAAAAATATACCAATCTTTGTTGTTTAAATTTCCAAATTTTAATGTTTCCAAATTTTTATTTAAAGGATTACTTCCGTCTAAATTATCAGTAAATGTATATCTAGCGCCTGTTTCTAATCCAATAACCAAATGATTTGTTAACTTTGATTTTATTCCAAAAACCATAGGAATAGCCAACGAATAATGTTGATAATCTATTTTACTTTCAGTACCAATTACATAAATTTCATCGTAAACAAAAGCTGAAATTCCAGAATACACATAAGGTGTAAACGTAAAATCAGATTGATGCAAATCGAAATCCAAAAAATTAAATTCTAAACCTGCTGAAAATTCTTTGATATTATTTTTTATTTCAAAACCTCTATTTTTTCTATTTGGCGCATTACTTTCTTTGTCTTTTGCCGTAATAGATGCCATATTATAAGAAAAGCGCCAAGAATGTCTTGTGCTTTTGTTCCATTTGTATAAAACCCCGAACGCCATGTCATTTGGAGACAAATAGTTTTCTTTTCCTACATCACCAATATAATTACTACCACCTACAAAAACGCCTAATTCGTGAATTTGTCCGAATGAAGTGATGCAGCATAATACGCCTATACTATTTAATAAAAATCTTTTCATTTTTTTAATCGTTTGCAAATATAATAATATTGATGTACTAACCATCTTAAACCAAGTTTTTTTGATCATTAACTTGATTTAATAACGCAAAAAAATGAAAATTCGTGTGTTAATTCCTTTTGTCTTCTCCCCAAAGTAGTTTTTTTCGAATTGTTCTTAAGAAACCTTCTTCTGGAAATTCGATTATTGAGATATAAAAATCTGATTTTTTAACTGTTAAGGTAGTTTCGTTAGAAACAGAAGTTAATCTGGAATCTAATGAAACCAAATATTGTTCTTCTCTTCCTTTTATTTTTATAGTTAATTCAGAATCGTCAGGAATAATTAAAGGTCGGGCAGTTAAATTATGCGGCGCAATAGGGGTGATAACAAAACAATTTGACGTGGGCATAATTACTGGTCCACCACAACTAAGCGAATACCCGGTAGATCCTGTAGGAGTAGAAATAATTAATCCGTCTGCCCAATATGAATTTAGATATTCATTATTAATATAGGTTTCAATAGTAATCATGGAAGTGGTGTCTTTTCGGGAAACCGTAATTTCATTTAAAGCAAAATTAATGTCTTCTAAATCAACATTTTCAGGGTAGGAGTGCAAACTTACTAAGGTTCTTTTTGAAATAGAAAAATCATTTGCTACTACACGCGTTAATAGTTTTTCGATATTTTCTTCTTGAATTGTTGCTAAAAAACCCAATCTTCCTGCGTTAATTCCAATAATAGGTAAATTGTAATTTCTTACAAAAGTGGCAGCTCGTAAAATAGTTCCATCTCCACCAATACTTATTAAGTAATCAAAATTATCTTTCAAACATTCGTGAGAATCAAATGTGCTGTATTTTGATAATGCGACCTCGTTTTCAATTAATTTATCATAAAAAATTTTATAAAAACAAATTTCAATATTATTTTGTTCTAAAAACGCTACCACTTTTTCTACTATAGAATGCGTGTTGTTTTGATAATATTGACCAAATACAGCTATTTTCATTTTTGAATTTTTATATATTTAAATATTTGTTTAAATAATCGGAGCGTTCTTTTAAATCGGCAAGATAAGCATCTTCTTGGTGTTCAGATAAAATAGTATAATTATACCTACGAAATGTTTGTATGATTTCGTTAAAATTATTCTGCGAAATTTTTAATGTAATTTCGGTTTTAGTTTGCAAATTATTTGAAATAAAAACACCTAATATTTTAGCGCCGTTACTTTCTACAATTTGACAAATTTGGCTAAACGTAAAATCTGTGGTTTCTTTTTCAATAACAATAGTGCTTCCGTCTTCTTTAACAAAAGCGGTTTCATTAAAAAAATGAAGCACATCGTCAAGTTCATAAAAACCTAAATAATTATTTTTGTCATCTAGAACTGGTAAAAGATTGGTGTGATTTTTTGAAAATTCTTCTAAAACATCAAACCAATTCATATCGTTTCGAACAAAAAAACGAGTCAAATTATATTTATGATCATTTATGACATTTGCGCCTGAAAAAAGGTCTGTGTCTTCTTTTGAAATAGAACCTAAAAAGACTTCTTGGTCTAAAATTGGGAAATGAGTATAATCTACATCCAAAAATAAATCTGAGGCATCAGAAACGGCATCACTAACTTGTAAAGCTTTATATTGTTTGTTTATAAAATCTGTAATTTTATTCATGTTTCTAATTTCAAAACTATTGCAAATTAAGTAAAAAATATAAATTAGTCTATTTTTGTTTGTAATTTTGTACAAATTAAATACAATTATGACAAAGTTATCGGTTAATATTAATAAAATTGCAACCTTAAGAAATGCACGAGGTGGTAATGTTCCTGATTTATTGCAAGTGGCAAAAGATATTCAAAAATTTGGCGCCCATGGAATTACCATTCACCCACGTCCAGATGAAAGACACATTACTTATCAAGATGCACGAGATTTAAAAAATGTTGTGTACACAGAATATAATATAGAAGGGAATCCGCAACATAATTTTATTGATTTAGTTTTAGAATGCAAACCCGATCAGGTAACTTTAGTTCCGGATGCTATTGGGGCAATTACCTCAAATGCAGGTTGGGACACCATAAAACATAAGGATTATCTTACAGAAGTCATCCAAGAATTCCAACGCAATGGCATTAGAACATCTATATTTGTTGACGCCAATGAAAGTATGGTTGAAGGTGCTAAAAAAACAGGTGCAGATAGAATTGAATTATATACAGAAAGTTTTGCTCATCAATATGGTTTACGAAATCATTCAGCAATTGAACCATTTGTAAAAGCTGCCATCAGAGCAAATGAAATGGGTTTAGGAATTAATGCTGGACACGACTTAAGTTTAGATAATATTAAATTTTTCAAAGACAACATTCCAAATTTATTAGAAGTATCCATTGGTCATGCTCTGATTTCGGAATCTTTATATCTTGGTTTAGATAATGTAGTGAATATGTATTTGAATAAGTTGAAGTAAAAAGTAAAAAGTAAAAAGTAAAAAGTGAAGAGAAACAAAGTAACAAAGTAACAAAGTAACAAAGTAAAATTGAGTTGTTATATATTCGCAATAATTCTCTAATTCCTATGCCTTTAAAACTTTTAACCAAATAAACTTTTAACCAAAAAAAATGTTATACTCAAGAATAGAAGGTGAAGGAAAGCCATTTTTAATTATTCATGGATTTTTAGGAATGTCTGACAATTGGAAAACATTGGGCTTGCAATTTGCGCAACTTGGTTTTCAAATTCATTTGTTAGACATGCGAAATCATGGCAAAAGTTTTCATTCAGACGAGTTTAATTATGAAATCATGGTAAAAGATGTAAAATCGTATGTAGATTTTCATAATTTACAGGATATTACTTTGCTAGGGCATTCAATGGGTGGAAAAATTGCTATGTTATTTGCAACAATCTTTCCAGAATTAGTTGAAAAATTAATAATTGCAGATATTGGTCCTAAATATTACGCGCCGCATCATCAAACTATTTTAGCAGCCTTAAACGCAGTTGACTTTTCTAAAAAACCCAGTAGGGCAGAAGTTGACGAAATTGTTTCAAAACATATTTCAGATTTTGGCACGAAACAATTCTTGTTAAAAAACGTATATTGGAAAACACCAGATCAATTAGATTTTCGATTTAATTTGCCTGTTTTTAATGAAAAAATTTCTGAAATTGGCATGGCACTTCCGTTTGAAAATAAGTTTAACAAGCCAGTACTTTTCCTTCGAGGAGGAAAATCGGATTATGTTTTAGATTCTGATTTTGAAACTATTTTACATCATTTTCCTCTTGCAAAAATACACACAATTCCAAATGTAGGACATTGGTTACATGCAGAAAATCCCACTGCATTTTATTGTGAAGTTGAAAAATTTGTATAACAAATAATATGTATGCATAATATTTTTATTAAATAAATTGTCAATTTCATAAATAATGTTAATTTTGAATAAAATACATAAATTAATACTAACTAAATTTTAATTATGAGAAAATTATTTTCTTTATCATTACTAACCTTGGCAACTGCTTCTATGTTTGCAGGTGGGTATAGAGTTTCTATACAAGGTCAGAAACAATTGGCGATGGGACATACCGGAGTAGCAGTTGTTAATAGTGCAGAGGTGGCATTTTTTAACCCTGCAGGGATGTCTTTCTTAGACAAAAAATTCAATTTATCAGTTGGAGGAAATGCTTTATTAGCAAAAACAAGATTTCAAAGTTCACAATTTAACCAAACCGCTGCTACAGACAATTTAGGAACACCATTCAGTTTGTATGCAACTTACAAAATTAATGACTGGGTTTCTGCAGGTTTAGCAGTGTACACACCATATGGCTCGTCTGTAGCTTGGGATCAAGACTGGGTAGGAGCACATTTGGTAAACAACATTGATTTAGCAGCCATTTTTATTCAACCAACTATTTCGTTTAGAGTAGGGGATATTTTTAGTATTGGTGGTGGACCAATTTTCGTACAAGGAAGTGTAAAATTCAACAGAAATTTGTCACCTAATCCAGCATTTGCTAATACCAATGTTACATTAGACGCTACTGGAATTTCTGCAACTGGATATAATGTAGGAATGATGTTCAAATTGTCTAAAAAAGTAACTTTGGGTATGGATTACCGTTCTGAAATTATTATGGAAGCTAGAGGTGGATCGGCAACTTATGACAGAAAAGGAATTGCTTCTATTTCTCCATCAATATCTCCAAGTACTCTTGCATTTACTGACGGAACATTTGATGCTGATTTACCTTTGCCAGCTGAATTTACTACGGGTATTTCATATAAAGCTTCAGACAAATGGTTATTTGCTTTTGATTACAACTATACAAAATGGAGTGTTTATAAATCTTTAGATATTAAAATATATAATCAAAATCCAACAATTGTTGAATCTAAGAATCTAAGAAACTATAAAGACGTAAGTGCTTATCGATTTGGAGCACAATATAAAGCAACTGACAAGATAACTGTTAGAGGTGGATATTATATTGATGAAAGTCCAGTTCAACAAGGATATTTTGCACCAGAAACACCCCGTAACGATTCTGTAGGATACACAGGAGGTTTCACGTATCAAGTAAATAGTAAATTAGGTATTGACATGTCATTCTTATACTTACATTTTGATGAAGTAAATAATTCTTACGATTATTTTGATGACCCTCTAACTGGTCCTTCAAATTCACCTCAATATTCTTCTTTCGGAGGTACTTATAAATCATCTGTATTTTCACCGGGTATTGGTATAACTTACGGTTTCTAATTTAAAAAAATTATCAAAAATGAAAAATAAATTTATACTAGTAGCAGCTTTAGCAATTGGATTTGCAGGTTGTGAACCAGAATTTGAAAATGAAGTAAATGCTGCTTATACCTCTGGTGAAGCAGATTTTACAAGATATTTAGCAGTTGGTAATTCACTTACTGCAGGTTACATGGACGGAACAGTTTGCAGAGTAGGACAATCCTATTCTTACCCAAATTTATTAGCACAACAATTCGCTTTAGTGGGTGGCGGTGCTTTTACGCAGCCTTCTTTTGCAGAAGATGTAAATAATTTAGGTGGAATTTCAGGAGTTCCTGGTTTTGGTACAAGATTAGTTATTGATGCTTCTCAAGGGCGTCCAGAGCCAATTGCAGGAACATCAACAATTACATTAACACCTCAAGCTCAAGCATATAATAATATGGGCGTACCAGGTGCAAAATCATTTCATTTAGGATTTGCTGGATATGGTGCTTTAAATCCATATTTTGCTAGACATGCCACTACACCAACTGCTACTATTTTGGGTGATGCCATGACAAAAAATCCAACGTTTTTTACCAACTGGATTGGTTCAAACGACGTATTAGCTTATGCTCTTTCAGGTGGTACACAAGCAGATGGCGTAACACCAGCAGCAGATCATAATGCTACTGGGAATTTAAATCCAGCTACTTATGGTTTTAATGATATTACAAATAGTACATATTTTAATGGTGTATATACAAATATTATTAATACGTTAACAGTAAACGGAGCAAAAGGGTTGGTATGTACCATTCCTAGTGTAACTTCGATTCCTTATTTTACTACTGTTAAATGGAACCCTGTTCCTTTAGATTCTAATAAAGCCACTTCGTTAAATTCAGGTTTTGCTAATTATAACAGTGGTTTAGACTTAGCTTTTTCAAATGGTTTAATAACAAATGCAGAAAGATTAGCTAGAAAAATTATTTTTAGTGCAGGAAGCAATAATCCAGTAGTAATAGTAGATAATGATTTAACAAATTTATCAACCTTAGGAATGCCTTCTTACAGAATGACAACCGCAAATGATTTAATTGTTTTAACTGCTGGTTCATTTATTGGGACAATTGTGAATAATAATATTAATTTAGTAAACGGCTTGAGTGTGCCTTTAGCAAACAAATATGTATTAACTGCCAACGAAAAATTAAAAGTTGCAAATGCTACTGCAGCTTACAACACTTCAATTGTAGCTATTGCAGCAACTAAAAATTTAGCTGTAGCGGATATGAATGCAATTATGAATAAATTAGTTGCTGGTTTACAAGTTGAAGGAAATTCAATATACACTGCTAACTATTTTAGTGGTACTAGTACAGAAGGGCAAGTATTATTTTCTTTAGATGGTGTGCATCCAAACGCACGTGGATATGCGGTAATTGCAAATGAAATTATAAAAGTAATCAACTCAAAATTCAAATCAAATTTACCATTACACAATCCTATTTATTTCCCAGGTATCAGTATTTTACCAACGAACTAAGCTAGTTTTTAAATAATTTCTAAATAGGCATCATTTTTGGTGCCTATTTTTTTATAGTTACACCTTAAATGAAACATGTATAAATCAATTGTATAAAAATGAAAAATTATCTAATCAAATTACTTATTTCAACCCTATTAATTCTTATAATTTCGTATTTTCTAAAAATTGAAATCACCAACTATACGGCAACAATATTTATGGCAGTTGCCTTATCGTTATTAAATACCTTTTTAAAACCAATATTAAAAATACTTGCTATTCCAGTAACAATTATGTCATTGGGCTTGTTTCTATTGGTTATCAATGCCAGTATTGTAAAAATCGCCGATTATTTTATTGATGGCATTCAAATGACGTTTCTTCAAGCACTAGTTTTTAGTTTGCTACTTTCAGTAAGTCAATATATATTAAATAAAATTTTCACAGAAAAAAAGCAATAATTTATTTGTAAAATTCTGTAAATTAAAAACTTGTATGGGTTGCAAAAATTATATAATTTTGCAACCCATATTTATACTTCAAAAAATCAATAAAATGAATATTAGAAAAGAACACATTGACGCACTAAATGCCGTTGTAAAAATTACAATTGGGAAATATGAATATACTGAAAAAATTGAAAATTTTTTAGAACTAAAAAGAAAAACAGCTACTTTACCAGGTTTTAGAAAAGGTAAAACACCAATGGATGTAGTAAGAAAACAGTTTGAAAAGCCAGCAATCATTGAAGAAGTTACTGCTTTGGTAAACAAAGGGTTAAAAGATTATATTGCTAAGGAAAAATTAGATTTGTTAGGTAACGCATTACCACGCACCATCGAAAACTTCGATTGGAATGCAGACGAATTGGTTTTTGAATACGAATTAGGAATAGCACCAGAATTCTCTGTAGATTTAGCAAGAGCTTCAGGCGTAACTAGATATAAAATTATTGCAGACGAAACGTTATTAAACGAGCAAGTTGAAAGAATTCAAAAGCAATACGGTAAAATTTTAACAGAAACGGAAGTTAAGAAAGATTTTGAAATAAACGGTACGTTCTCAAACGAAGAAAAAAATATCAGCAACCAAGCTTTAATTGGTTTAGATGTTTTTGCAGATGCGAAAACAGGCAAACAATTTATTGGAAAAAAAGTTGGTGATGTAATCGTACTTAAAACCAAAGGATTGTTTAATGACGACCACCAATTAATGGATTATTTGAAAGTAGCTCACGATGACGTTCACGGTTTAGATATAGAAGTGAATTTTACAATTGATGCCATTCAATCTATTGAAAAAGCGAAAATTAATGACGAATTATTTGCGAAATTATTTCCAAATGGTGAAGTAACAACTTTAGAGGGTTTAAAAGCTAAAATTAAAGAAGATGCGGAACAACAATTCGTACAGCAAGCTGATCAACAGTTTTTAAATGATGTAACAGAAGCTTTATTGGAAACCACTCAATTTGATTTACCAGAGACTTTCTTAAAAAAATGGATTCAAACTATTGGCGAAATACCTTTAACTCCTGAACAAGCAGAAGCGGAATTCGTAAAGTCAGAAAGAGGATTGCGTTACCAATTAATTGAATCTAAAATTTTTATTGATAACAATTTACAAGTAAGATTTGATGAATTAAAAGATTTTACTTCAGGATTAATCAGACAACAAATGGCACAATTTGGTCAAGCGAATGCTACAGATGCAGAAGTAGACGGAATTGTTTCAAGAGTGATGTCGAATCAAGAAGAAATTAAACGTATATCAGACCAAGTTTTGAGTTTAAAAATGATCGACTTGTACAAAACAAGTGTAAAGGCCATCGAAAAAGAAGTAAACCACCAAGATTTTGTTAAAGCCATGTATGGCGAAATGTAATATTCACAAAAATTAGTATATTTGAACGTCAAATCAATTTGGTTTGACGTTTTTATATTTAAAATCATAACCTTTTAAATACAATTTAAAATGAATTACGGAAAAGAATTTAAAAAATTTGCCACAAAAAAACACGGTGTAAATAGCTTGTATTATGATAAATTAGTAGGCAGTTTAACACCCTATATTATTGAAGAACGCCAATTAAACATCTCACAATTAGACGTGTTTTCTCGTTTAATGATGGATAGAATTATCTTTATGGGTACTGGTGTTGACGATTATATGGCCAATATTATACAAGCACAATTGTTGTTTTTAGAAAGTGTAGATGCTTCTAAAGACATCCAAATTTATATCAATTCGCCAGGCGGAAGCGTGTATGCAGGTTTAGGTATTTATGATACCATGCAATACATTAAACCAGATGTAGCTACTATTTGTACAGGAATGGCAGCATCAATGGGTGCCGTTTTATTATGTGCAGGTGCAGAAGGAAAACGTTCGGCATTACCACATTCACGTGTGATGATTCACCAACCTTCTGGAGGTGCTTCTGGTGTGGCTACCGATATGGAAATTAATTTAAGAGAAATGTTGAAATTGAAAGATGAATTATATCAAATCATCTCATCACACTCAAAGCAGCCTATTGAAAAAGTATTTAAAGATAGCGAACGCGACTATTGGATGATTGCCGATGAAGCAAAAGAATACGGAATGATTGATGAAGTATTGAGAAGATAAATTTGAGTGATTAGTGATTAGTAAAAAGTGATAAGCTATTTACTACTTACTAATTACTTTTTACTAGTAAATAATGGCAAAAGAAGTATTAGAATGTTCGTTTTGTGGTAGAAAAAAGCCAGAAACAAGTTTATTAATTGCAGGTATCGATTCGCATATTTGCGAAAAATGTATTGAGCAAGCACACGGAATAGTAGTAGAAGAGCTAAAGGGAACATTAGACTCAGAAGCTATTGGCGATATAGTATTGCGCAAACCAAAAGAAATAAATGCTTTTTTAAACGACTATGTAATTGGTCAAGAACAAACCAAAAAAGTATTAAGCGTTGCCGTATATAATCATTATAAAAGATTGTCGCAAAAAATTTCAGACGACGATATTGAAATTGAAAAGAGTAATATTTTAATTGTTGGACAAACCGGTACAGGAAAAACCTTAGTAGCAAAAACCATTGCGAAAATGTTAAACGTGCCTTTAGCGATTGTAGATGCCACAATTTTAACTGAAGCTGGATATGTAGGAGAAGATGTGGAAAGTATTTTAACACGTTTGCTACAAGCGGCAGATTATGACGTAGCTAAAGCGGAAAGAGGTATTGTTTTTATTGATGAAATTGATAAAATTGCTCGCAAAAGTGATAATCCGTCTATTACAAGAGATGTTTCTGGAGAAGGTGTGCAACAAGCATTACTAAAATTATTAGAAGGATCTATTGTAAATGTGCCACCAAAAGGTGGAAGAAAACATCCTGATCAAAAATTTGTTGAGGTAAATACTCAAAATATATTATTTATTGCAGGTGGTGCTTTTGATGGTATCGAACGTATCATTTCAAAGCGGTTGAACCGACAAGCGATGGGATTTAGTGCGTCTAAAGATTTAGATAAAGTGGATGGCGACAATTTAATGCAATATATTATTCCACGTGATGTGAAAGAATTCGGTTTAATACCAGAAATTATTGGTCGTATGCCCGTTTTATCACATATGGATCCGTTGGATGCAAAAACATTACGTGCTATATTAACAGAACCTAAAAATGCTTTAATAAAACAATATCAGAAATTATTTGAAATGGATGAAGTTGCCTTTACCATTGACGATGCTGCTTTAGATTTTATTGTGGAAAAAGCCCTTGAATACAAATTAGGTGCTCGTGGATTACGTAGTTTATGTGAAGCCATTTTAACCGATGCGATGTACGAATTACCAAGCTCGGAAGACAAACAATTACAAGTAACTAAAACGTATGCTGAAAACACCTTAAGCAAAAATTTATTACAACGATTGGAAATTGCTTCTTAATTTTCAATTGCTGTAAAAAAAACAACCACTCATTGAGTGGTTGTTTCTTTTTTTAATTATCTGTTTTTATTTTAGCACCCATTGCTCTTAACTTTAATTTAGCATTTTGAGTCCAAATTCCTCTTTTTACATCGATATCATATTTTGGATTTAAAAACACATCAATATCGTTATTGTCTTGTAAGAGTTTGCTATTAGCATCCCAAGATGCTCTACTTAATGAACCATCCCAAAGTTGATTATTGATAAAACCAGAAATAGGCAAAGCTATTATTGAAGCCAATCCCATTCCGATTTTAGGTTTATCACTAACATAAGTATATTCATAAGAACCAAACCAATAATCTTCTTTGATTGTTTCTTCTTTGTATCCACCGGCAGCAGAAATCATTTTTCCGGTAATAAAAGTCAATCCAACCATTGAAACAATTGGCCAAAATCTTTTTGATGCAGTTAAATTAATACCATTAAATCTTACAATAAGCCCTTGTTTTTTATTCATACTCTTGTCAGTAGGAATTCCAAAAATGGCATTACTTTCTGAATTAATTTCTTTCAGTCTAGTAATAGTGTATTCTTTTGAATCTCTGTTTAAACTTATATCGCTATATGCACCATTAGAAATTCCAACTTGTGATCTGCAGCTTGATAAAACAATTGCAAATAAACTTAATAAAATAATTTTTTTCATTTGATAGTTTTTTTGAATTTTTTCCTACTCATATGGCTTTTCAGTTCCGCCCCGTTTTTTAAGTTGTTTCTGGACTCAACTTTTATTAATATTTCTTTTAATCTATATGTTTACCTAAAACATGTTTTCCATTTGGTAATTGACCGCAAACATCATTCTGAATGTATAATACTATCGAATCACCTTCTTTAGTTAAGTAGCCAATTTGTGTTTTACATTTTGGTTTTGCATCTTCCTGTTTATTAGAATTCCACTTTAAGCTACCTTCCATTCCATTATAAAAAAGTAAAATTTTATCACCCTCAATTTTAAAATTAAGATACTCTGCAAATTCACCACTATAATAAGTTATCGTTTTATTAGTAATTTCGATGTGTCCCATGCTTATGTAAAACAAATCAGAATTATCGTTTGACCAGTTACCAATATATTTGCTTTCAATTTTAGGAATAGTTGTTTTAGCTTTTTGAGCTTGACACAAAGTGATTGAGAAAAAAGAAATTAGCAATATTGCTGTTAATTTAAGTAGTTTCATATTTTTAGTTATTAATTCACGTTATTCCATTGTTCAATTTTCATATATACTTCACCGCAATCGGCAGCTAATACTTCAAGTTTGTTTTCTGAAATACTACTTATACAAGCTTGGCCATCCTCAGCAACGGACATAAACATATATAATTTTGTTCCATTTAGAGTTACTGTTTTTTTCTTCATTAAAGTTTGGTTAATATTATTACATCTTTCTTGCATGAATGTTTCTGCTTCAGAAAATGTTACTTTTTGTACAGAAATTGATGTATCAGTTGTTGATTGGTCTGAATTTTCTTTTTTTCCACATGAAATAGCTAGGATGCTTATCATTAGTATTGCTATATTAATTTTCATATTTTTTATAATTTATTATTTTTCCTACTCATATGGCTTTTCAGTTCCGCCCCGTTTATTTAGTTGTTTCTGGACTCAACTTTATTAGTATTATTATAAATTATTTAAATTGATTTTCAACTTTTATAGGTCAAAAGAGAAATGTGTTAAAATTGAAAATAGATTATCTTCGAAACGTCATTGAATTCCCTCTTCCGCTTTCAAATTCAATTTCTATTTCATTAGGGCTATTGTTCTCCCATTCATCTGAAGGTACAACAATAAAACCTCCACGATTTCCATAATCACCTGTTAGAAACTTCCATTTTCCATTTTCAACAACTTCATCTAATTTTCCATTAGAAATTTCTGTTTTTGGTTGACCTCCATACATTTGGTCTGTTATAGTCGTCGCAATACTATATTCATAATCACCAGGGCCATTTCTTTTTATAGAGAGCTTTGTATTAGCTGAAATTTGAAATCCCCCCATATTATTACTAATTTCGTGATACCAATTACCTACAGTTTTTTTTGTGCCATTAACCCCGTTTTTGCAACTAGTTAACAAAAAAAGTATTGTAATGATTTTTCCAATAAAGTATATTTTTTTTCTCATTTTAAATAAATTGACAATATCACAGTTTTACTTTTGACCTTCTATAAATCCTTTACACCAACAATCTTTATTAGTTGCCGCGCCCTCATAATAATATGTGTCACAATCAGGTAACCCCCCTTTTTGTAATCTACCAAAACTTACACCTTTATCATAACTATCCATATCTTCGCAAGGATCAGTTTTTGTTTGAATATTAGAATTTGTATTTTCTTTTTTCCCACATGAAATAGCTAAAATGCTTATCATTAGTATTGCTATATTAATTTTCATATTTTTTTAATTTATTATTTTTCCTACTCATAAGGCTTTTCAGTTCCGCCCCGTTTATTTAGTTGTTTCTGGACTCAACTTTGTTAGTATTATTATAAATTAATTTAAATTACTAAAACAAGTTATTAAAAAAGTCTTTTACAACATGTTTAAAAATTTCAAAATTATAAGATTTCCATTCTTTTCCATCGTAACATTCAATGCCGTGTCTTCGTTCTTCGATCCATTTTTTATTTTTAGAGTCAATAAACATTTTTGAAATTTCCTTTTTTGGAATTAAAGAATTTTTTTCATTTAATATTTCTATTCCATCTTCGGTTGCAATCCAAACTTTTCCATTAGTATCCGAATCTAATGCTTTAATTTCTTTACTGACAGCATACTTTATAAAATCAGTGTCTTGTAAACGGTATATATTATAATTTCCATTGCTGCTTCCAGTTATCCATATGTTATGCTTTTTATCAGTAAATGAATTATTTAATGAAAAATCTCTCGATGGAAAATCAAGTTGAGACCATTCTCTAATTCTGAATGAGTTTATTTCACCCAAATCACCAGGAGCCCCATAATTTTCCAAAAAAAGGAGTTTATATGAGTAGGTGATCTCGGTTACGTTATTGTTTACTTTATTGTGTCTGTTGGAAATGAGGAAAATTATGTTATCATATTCATCAATAAACATATCTGGTTCTCCTCCCGTAATCTTTTCCGGAAAAGGGTATTTTTTCCAATTTCCAAAAGAATCATATGAATAAAGTTCATATGTCCATAAGGAAAGTAATGGATCTCTTGAATCTTCAGTAAAATCAGTTTTAACCAAAATCCATTTTGTTCCTATATGATCAATTTTAATATTTTCCCAATCATTCCAAATTTGGTCTTTATTAATTTTAAATGGAGAGGTATGCTTAGTAACTTTGTTTTCATTTTTAAAGGAATATAAAGCATAATCCATAAAGCCTAGCATTGAAATGACCCATTTTTCATCATTTTCATCTGCAACAATTTCAACTATGTAGTCATTAATTTTTTTAACCTGACTAATTTCGTTAGTCACTTTTTTAATTTTAAACAAACCATAAAAGGTGTTTACAAAAACATTTTCTTTATCTTCTGCAAAATTTTTCACATTAGTAGCTTTTTCGTAATTTCTATTAATAGGGTCTATAATAAAAAAATAGGCAATAAAAAATATAACAATGAAAGCGCTAATTAAAATATATTTTTTTTTCATGATTTAATTGATTTGTTATTATAAATGTTATTTATTATTATTGATTTTACAGCAATTGTTTTTTTATTTTTTTTCTTCTACTATTTTACGGTATTGTTCTTCCGAATTTTGTTCGGTGTATTGTATTACTTCTCCATCTTTATAAAGGTTTTTATATTCTATCTCCCTTGGGATACCTCCTTTGTAATGTTCTTCCCACCATCCGTCTAAATTGCCGTTAAGGTAATTTCCTTTTTGGAATGTCTGTCCGTCCTCGAAATAGTATTCAAAAGGTCCTGATAACTTTCCATTTTCATTATAAAAATCTTTTTTAAAAATTTGGCCATTCTCATAAAATTCTGACCATTCACCTCTTTTCAATCCATTAAAGTAATTCCCTTTTTCTTTAATATTTCCATTCTCGAAATAAGTAATGTATTCACCGGTTAATTTACCTGGTATTTCTCTAAAGCTTACTTTCTTTATGTTAGATGAATATAAAGATGAATTTGTTTTTTTAATTTTTGATTTTAATCCCCCGGTTTTATAATAAAGTTCTTCAATCCCATTTTTATATTTACCTAATAGTTGATTAGATTTAAAACTTTTACTTTCCCAATTTATAATATTACTTTTATCATCTAATAAGTATTTTTGAATTATTAAATCACGGTCTACTGTTTCACGATTATGTTGAAATTCCCCGGTTAGTTTTCCATTAATTATTGTTCCTTTCATTTTAATAGCTTCTTTGTTATCAATCGTATATTGATCCGTATCATAATAATATACAAAATCCCCTTCAATTTTATTGTCATTATTATAGTTTAATTCTATTAGTTTATTCCCAGATTTATTGAATTTCTTATAATAACCTTTTTTAAAACCATCTTCTACTTGAAATTCTTCAATTAAAATATTGTCTTTGTTTTTATCAAATAATACGCCCGTGTATGGCTCACCTTTATAAAAATATCTTTCACTCTTATTTTCAACTTCACTCATTGACAAATTATTATTCTGGCAGCTAAATAAAAAAAGAGATAAAAAAAACAAATGCATTAATTTAAAACTTTTAAAAAATAAATTTTTAATGATTCTTGAATTGAGTTTTAATGTCTCAAATTTTACTATTCCTACAAATTTTAAATTTTTCATAATTATTTATTTTTTTATTAAAATTAATCTTCAAAAATTACACTTAATTTATAAGTCTTTTCAACACTTTCACCTCCAAAGTCTGAATTCCATAACACACGAATATATATTTCAGCACTATCACCAATCATATCAGTAAAAAAGGGCATTTGTTGTGTTGGGGTATACGTGTATTTACTGTAGGTTTGTAACATAGTTTTTGCTGCAGGATGGTTAAAATTGAAATAGCGGTTTATTTCATATCCTGCTAAGTTTGATACAGAAGTATCATTTACAAGTTGCTGTAAGGTTATTGTTTGTGTTCCAACAGGAATGGGTTGAGTTAGGTTATTATTAATATACAAGCCCAAATATGAATACACAGGATAGGTCCAAGTTATCTGTCCGGGAACATAAAAATAATTAGAATCATACCCTGTTTCCATTAATGGAACGCCATTAACTATATAGGAAGCTACTAATGGATCAGTTGTGCCTTTAATTCTAAAATAATTTAATCCGGAATGTTTTACGTGCCAAATCCCATTAATATCTTTATAAGAATCTGGATTTTGTTGAATATCAATTACAAATTCAGCATCACAATTTCCATCGGGACATGGGTAATTTTTTTCCTCTGTTATATCTTCACAAGAGATAAATAGGACTAATAAAAAACATATTAAATATTTCATCTTTATTAAAAGAAATTTCTAAAAACAAAAATAAATATTTATAAAAAACATATTACATTTTACTTATATTTACGCCATTAAATGACGTATATGAAACAGCTTGAAAGATTACTATTTTTAATTAAGGCACTAAAAGCAAAGCCGTGCACAACTCACGAGTTATTGGCGCAACTTTCTGAGCAAAATAGCAATAGTTCCATTAGACAACTCCAAAGAGATTTTAAAGATATAGCGTTACTACTATCAAATAATGAAACCCTTAAGACATTTAGAAAAGATAAATTAAAATATTTTTTTATTGATATAAGTGAAAATGATTTTACAAGTGCAAACGAAAATAAAATATATAAAAACACAAACTTTTATGTGCAATCCAAGTCAAAGCATATTGACTTTAATTTAAATACTATTGAAAATGCAATAAAAGAAAGTAAATCTATTGTTATTTCAGACATTATTAATGATCAAACTGGTGATAATAATGATTTTGAAACTAAAAATATATTTTTTCAACCCATTCAAATACTAATTCATCGCGATTCTTATTATGTAGGTGGATATAATATTGTAAAAAAATGCGTCCAGATTTTTGGGATTAATCAAATTGAGAAAGTAAAATTATCAAGTTATTGTGAGTTATTTCCTGATGTAGTAAAATTATTCAATGAAGAATTAAGTAATCGATTTGGTGTAACAAAAAATATCGATTCTAATACCTATACTATTGTAATAGAAGTATCGTCAGTTCTTGCAGGTTTTTTAAAAAATAATTACTGGCACCATTCTCAAAAATTCGCTAAAAAAAACGGAAATACAATTATGTATTTAAAATGTGGAATTAATAGAGAATTAATGGGTTGGTTGTTTCAATGGATGTATAATATTAAAATTATAGAGCCGCCTTTATTAAAGGAATATTATAAAGCAGCTTTAAATGAAATAATTTTTATTGATGAATCAAAAAAATCATTAGTATATAAAAATATTTTTTAAATATATAATTACATCCCTTTTAACGCTTCTAAAAATTTTCTTTCATTTGAAAGTCGGGGTACTTTGTGTTGTCCGCCCAGTTTGTCTTGTTGTTTTAGCCAATCGTAAAATAAGTTTGTTCTTGCTACGTTAACTACAAGTGGGTTTAACGTCATATTATTAAATCGTTTGGCTTCGTAGTCGGAATTTAAGTGTTGTATATTTTTATCTAAAAGTGCTGAAAAATTCGCCATATTATCTGGATGTTTTTTAAATTCAATCATCCATTCGTGGGCACCTTTTTCTTTTCCATTCATAAAAATCGGTGCAACGGTATAATCTACCACTTCGCAATGTAAGGTTTCGCAAGTTTTTGCTAAAGCAACATCCGTGTTCTCAACCATTAGTTCTTCTCCAAACACGTTAATATGGTGTTTGGTTCTGCCGGTAACTTTAATACGAAACGGTTGTAAGGAAGTAAATCGAATGGTATCGCCAATTAAATATCGCCATAAACCCGAATTAGTAGTAATGACTAAAGCATAATTTTTATGAAGTTCCACTTCGCTTAGCGGAATCACTTTTTGGTTTTCTTTTCCAAAGGTATCCATCGGAATAAATTCGTAAAAAATACCGTAATCTAACATTAGTAATAGTTCGCTAACATTATTTTGATCTTGTAAGGCAAAAAATCCTTCCGAGGCATTGTAAATTTCGTAATATTTAAAATCGTCTTTCGGAAATAAATTTTTGTATTGTTCTTTATACGGTTCAAAACTTACGCCTCCGTGAAAATACACTTCCACATTAGGCCAAATTTCTAAAATATTTGTTTTTTTGTTTTCCTCAAGTGTTTTGTTTAATAACACCATCATCCAACTCGGAACGCCGGCTAAACTGGTCACGTTTTCTAAACTACTTTCTTTTATTATGGCGGGTAATTTGGTTTCCCAGTTGCTCATTAACGAAGTTTTATTGCTGGGCGTGGAGCTAAATTCTGCCCACATTGGCATATTGTCAATTAATATGGCAGATAAATCGCCAAAAAAAGTATTGTTGTTTTCGTACAATTCTTTACTGCCACCTAAGCGTAAACTTTTTCCGGTAAATAGTTGCGAGTTTTCGTTATTATTTAAGTACATACACAGCAAATCTTTACTGGCTTTGTAATGATTGTTTTCTAAAGCTTCTGAACTTACAGGAATAAATTTACTCTTTGCATTAGTAGTGCCACTAGATTTTGCAAAATATTTAATTGTAGAATTCCAAAAGATATTTTGTGCCCCTTGGCGGGTTTGTTCAATATAAGGTTCTAATTCTTCGTAAGTAGAAACGGGAATTCTTTCATTAAAAGTTTGGTAATTTTTGATGCTCTGATAATCGTATTTTTTTCCAAGAACGGTATTTTCTGACGATTTTAATAAACCAAACAACAATTCTTCTTGCACTTCCATAGGATATTTAATAAACAACTCAATTTGATGAATACGTTGTTTTAAAATCCAAGAGGCAATAGAATTTATTATAGGTAATGGCATAAGACTGGGAGTATTTTTATAACTTTACCAAAATTAATAATTTTTATATCAATTACAATTTTTATGTCAACATTTGAAGGAACATTAACAAAGATGGAAACCGAAATAGGTGCACCAATTCAGTATTATTTGATTTTTGATTCCAATTTCATCAATGTCAATCAGTTAATTAATAAAGATATAGAGATTACGCACAAAGGTTATCAATGTTTAAATTGCAAGAAAGCTAAAAAAATATGGCGTCAAGGATTTTGTTATGATTGTTTTTCAACCATTCCCGCTGCAGCAGATTGGATTATGAAACCTGAACTTAGTACCGCGCATTTAGATATTGAAGATAGAGATTTAGTGTATGAAAAAAGGGTGCAATTGCAACCTCATATTGTGTATTTAGCACTGTCGAGTGAAGTAAAAGTAGGGGTAACCCGAAACACACAAGTGCCCACTCGTTGGATAGATCAAGGCGCAGTTCAGGCGATACCTGTTTTAGAAACGCCTAACAGATACTTAGCAGGAATTGCTGAGGTGGCTTTAAAAAATCATTTTGCAGACAAAACCAATTGGCAAAAAATGTTGAAAAATGAAGTGCCAATTATTAATTTATTGGAAGAAAAAAGCAAGTTAAAACAATGGTTACCAGAGGAAACCAAACATTATTTTATAGAAGAAGACCATTTATATCAAATGGATTTTCCGGTGCAAACGTATCCGTTAAAAGTAAACAGTTTGAATTTGGAAAAAACCCCTAATTTTTCTGGAAAAGTAGTAGGCATTAAAGGACAATACTTAATTTTTGAAGACGGTACGGTTTTTAATGTACGCACCTACGAAGGATTTGTGGTACAATTAAAATTTTAAAAACGATATTCAACACCAACACCAAGAATTTGCTTTAATTGCACTCTAGGTCCTTCTGTAATTTGAACGCCACCGACTTCTCGTTTGTTTTTAATGTCGTTATCATAAATAAGGTTGCTACTCATGATTAATTTCAATAAATAATTGGGTTAAGCTTAATGTATCTAATTTAGTGATTTCTAGTAACTGTTTTACGGTGCCATGTTCTATGAAAACATCTGCTACACCGCGATTTATAATTCTATTTTTATAATTATTTTTGATTGCAAAAGTAGTAATACAACTTCCCAAACCGCCATTAATTACGCCTTCTTCAACAGTAATAATAATTTCATGTTCTTTAAAAATGGCAGTTAATTTTCCTTCATCCAATGGCTTCATCCAACCTACATGATAATGCGAAAAGCCTTCAGAATTTTCAATAATTGCTAGTGCTTTAGAAACATTATTTCCAATGGTTCCTGTAGACAAAACAGCAATTTTAGTTCCTTTTTTTAAAGTTTCAATTTTTCCTATTTCAATTTTAGAAAAGGGTTGTTGCCAAGCTACAATTTCGCCTTTTCCTCTTGGATATCTAATCGCAATCGGATGGTTTAATCCTAACGAAGCAGTATATAAAATATTGCGTAAGTCAATTTCATTCAACGGTCCGTAAATCATCATATTCGGAATGCAATTTAGATAGGCCAAATCAAATAATCCGTGATGTGTGGCACCGTCTTCACCTACAAATCCGGCTCTATCTAAGCAAAAAATCACGGGTAAATTTTGTATCGCTACATCATGAATCACCTGGTCATAAGCCCGTTGTAAAAAAGTTGAATAAATATTGCAAAATACCGTTAAGCCTTGAGTTGCCATTCCTGCAGATAAGGTTACGGCGTGTTGTTCGGCAATTCCTACATCAAAAGCACGTTCTGGGAATGCATCCATCATATATTTTAAGGAACTTCCAGAAGGCATGGCAGGCGTAATTCCTACAATTTTTTTATTTTCAGTAGCCAATTCCACTAAAGTGTGCCCAAAAACGTCCTGAAATTTTGGTGCTAAATTTTCATTTTCAGATTTTATGATTTTACCAGTAAGTTTATCAAATTTTCCAGGCGCGTGGAACTGCAATTGATTTTCTTCAGCATAAGATAAGCCTTTTCCTTTGGTGGTAATAATATGTAAAAATTTTGGCCCTTTAACTTTTTGTAATCGTTTTAATTCTGACAGTAATTTTGGTAAATCATGCCCATCAATTGGCCCTGAATAATCAAAATTTAACGATTTTATAATGTTGTTATCTTTTGGGTTTTTGCCCTCTTTTACAGCGGTTAAGTAGTCTTTTAATGCGCCAACACTTGGGTCAATTCCCATCGCATTGTCGTTTAAAATAACTAATAAATTGGCATCGGTTACGCCTGCATGATTTAATCCTTCAAAAGCCATTCCGCTTGCAATAGAAGCATCACCAATAACCGCAATATGTTGTTTTTCTGTATTGCCATTAATTTTAGAAGCAATTGCCATTCCTAAAGCTGCTGAAATAGAAGTAGAAGAGTGTCCAACTCCAAACGCATCATAAATACTTTCACTTCGTTTTGGAAAACCTGAAATACCATCAATTTCTCTATATTTATGAAAAATTTCTCGTCTTTCGGTTAAAATTTTATGACCGTACGCTTGATGTCCTACATCCCAAACTAATAAATCGTTCGGTGTGTCAAACACATAATGCAAGGCAACAGTTAATTCAATCACTCCTAAACTGGCGCCCAAATGCCCTTCTTTTTGAGAAACTATATCAATAATAAATTCTCTAAGTTCATTGGCTACTTGCGGTAACTGACTTTCAGAAAGTCGTCGCAAATCGATTGGTGTCGTTATATGTGAAAGTAAATTTTCCATTTGTACTGCAAAAATACAATAATGTTTGTAAATTTGATTAATATATAATTGTAAGAAACTTGGAAACTATTTTTACCGACGAATATTTTATGAAAAAAGCGCTTCAGGAAGCTGAAATTGCTTTTGAGAAAGACGAAATTCCCGTGGGCGCTGTTATTGTAGTAAACAATACAATAATTGCCAGAACACATAATTTAACCGAGCTTTTGCATGATGTAACTGCTCATGCTGAAATGCAAGCCATTACGAGTGCGGCCAATTTTTTAGGCGGAAAATATTTAAAAGGCTGCACGCTTTATGTTACTTTAGAACCTTGCCAGATGTGTGCGGGAGCTTTGTATTGGAGTCAAATTTCTAAAATTGTATTTGGCGCAACTGATGAAAAACGCGGGTATATTACTATGAAAACTCAGATTCACCCAAAAACAGAAGTGGTTTCTGGAATTTTAGAAAGGGAATGTGCTGAATTGATGACTAGTTTTTTCCAAAAAAAGCGATAATTTTATAACGCAGAGATTCGCAAAGTTATCACTAAGCTTCATAAAATATTAAGTCGATAATTTTTTATAAATAAAAAAACCGCTATTCTTTTGAGTAGCGGTTTTGGTTTTTATAAAATTTCTTTTCCTTGATTATCAAAGAAATGATATTCTAAGTACGTGTAAGCGTCACGAGGTATAATTTTCACCCATTTCTTATGTTCAAAATACCATTTTGAACGTAAGGATGGAAAACCTTTTGTTAGGTATGCGGCCACAAACGGGTGTACATTTAGTACTACCTTTTTATGGTCTTTAATAATGCTTTCAAGGTTAGCTTTTATTTTGTCAATAATTAAAATGGCTGCTTCAACCTGTCCGTTTTCGTTCGGGTTTTCTTCATTTGTTTCAATATTAACTTCTGGTCTAACTCTTTGTCTAGTAATTTGAACCAGTCCAAATTTGCTAGGAGGCAAGATTTTATGCTTCGCCTTATCGTCACTCATTTCTTCTCGTAAGAAATCAAATAATACTTTTCTATTATCTGGATTTTGTAGATCTATAAAATCGACAACAATAATTCCTCCCATATCTCTTAGTCGTAATTGACGTGCAATTTCAGCTGCAGCAATCATATTTACTTCCATGGCAGTATCTTCTTGGTTAGTGGCTTTATTTGATCTATTGCCAGAATTTACATCAATAACATGTAAAGCTTCTGTGTGTTCAATAATTAAATAAGCCCCTTTACTCATAGAAACTGATTTTCCAAAAGAGGTTTTTATTTGTCTTTCTATATTATACTTCTCAAATAGAGGTAAATCTTTCGATTGATAGTGTTTTACGATTGACGCTTTATCCGGAGCTATTTCTTGCAAATATTCCTTCGTTTTCAAATACAAATCTTCATCATCTACTTGAATACTCGTAAAAGTATCGTTAAAAATATCCCTAAGCATAGAAGAAGATTTTGTTAATTCTCCTAATACTTTTGAGGGATGATGTGCGGTTTGTAGTTTTTTACACATGGTAGTCCAACGGTCTAACAGTGTTTCTACATCTTTTTCAATCTCAGTTGTTTTTCTGCCTTCGGCTACTGTTCTTACAATAACACCAAATCCCTTTGGTTTTATAGATTGTAGTAATTTTTTTAGACGGTCTTTTTCTGCTCGGTCTCCAATTTTTTGCGAAATTGATACACGATCTGAAAAAGGTACTAAAACTACATATCTTCCAGCTAAAGAAATCTCAGAACTAATTCTTGGTCCTTTTGTTGAGATAGGTTCTTTAACTACTTGAACTAAAATCGACTGATTGGCGCTTAATGTGTCCATTATAGTGCCATCTTTGCTGATTTCTGGTTCAAAAGGGAAATTTTTGAGTGAATAATCTTTTATTTTACCTGCGCTTACAAGTTTAATAAATTTCATCAAAGATCCTAAGTTTGGCCCTAAATCATGATAATGCAAAAACGCATCTTTTTCATGACCTAAATGCACAAATGCGGCGTTCAATCCGGCAACGGGTTTTCTTATTTTTGCTATAAAAATATCTCCAACCTGAAACTGAATGCTGTCGCCAGCCTCTTTTTCTTTGTGTAATTCAATTAGTTTTCCATCTTTTAATAAGGCAAAATCTACTGCGTCTGAACTAGATCTAATGATTAATTCTTTGTTCATACTGTATCTTTTTTATCCGAACATTTTGTTGTCGGTTTTTGATTGTTTGTTACCAAAGGTACAAAACAACTAGCAACTAGCAACTTATTGCTTGGATGGATTAAACAATTTAGGTAAAATACCCAATAAAATTATAATATGAAATGAATGAATCAAGTAATAAAATAATTTAAAATTCAAGGAACGTAACTTCTTTTTTTAAACAAAGAAAAGTAGTTATTAGACTACTTTTTCTTTTTGTGACGGTTAGCTCTCGCTCTTTTCTTACGCTTGTGAGTAGCTACCTTATGTCTTTTTCTTTTTTTACCACTTGGCATAATGTGCAGTTTTTTATGATTAATAAATAATATTATACAGTTACTTCTGTCTTTTCTTTAACGCTTTCAACAAAAATTTTAGCGGGTTTAAATGCTGGAATGTTGTGAGCTGGTATTTTAATTGTGGTATTCTTTGAAATATTTCTTCCCGTTTTTTCAGCTCTTGTTTTAACAATAAAACTACCAAATCCTCTTAAGTAAACATTATCACCAGTTTCTAATGAATTTTTTACTTCTTCCATGAATGATTCTACAGTAGCCTGAACGTCACCTTTTTCAAGACCTAATTTTTCTGAAATTTTTGCTACGATATCTGCTTTCGTCATTTTCTTGCGTGTTAAATTTTTGTGTATTTTTTTTGAGTGTGCAAATATATGAATTAAAAAAATACAAATTCAAACATAATGAACTAAAATTTAACCAGATAAATGATTTATTTTTACGGCTTTAATTAATCATATGAATTTTTCAACTAAAATAATTGGTTGGTACCAACAAAATAAAAGAGATTTACCATGGCGTAATACCAATGATGCATACAAAATATGGCTTTCAGAAATTATTTTGCAACAAACAAGAGTGAGTCAAGGTTTACCATATTATATAAATTTTGTAACTGCTTTTCCAACAGTAAAAGATTTGGCAAATGCCGATGAACAAAAAGTTTTGAAGCTTTGGCAGGGTCTTGGATATTATTCTCGTGCCAGAAATTTGCATTTTACTGCCAAATTTGCGGTAGAAAACCATCATGGAATTTTTCCAAATACATATATTGAATTACTAAAATTAAAAGGAATTGGAACGTATACTGCAGCCGCAATTGCCTCCTTTTCTGCAAATGAACCAGTTGCTGTTGTAGATGGAAATGTTTTTAGAGTGTTGTCGCGGGTTTTTAATGTTACTTATGATATTTCTCAAAATTCAACTAAAAAATATTTTATTGAATTGGCACAAAAATTACTTTCTACAACACAACCTAATCTTCACAATCAAGCCATAATGGAGTTTGGAGCGTTACAATGTGTCCCAAAAAACCCAGATTGCTCAGATTGTATTTTTAATGACAGTTGTGAAGCGTATAAACTAAAAATTGTCTCGGAATTACCCGTAAAACTTAAAAAAATTAAAATTACTAGACGATTTTTGAATTACATTTTAATTCATGATGCTTTTGGAAATTATATAATGAACAAAAGAACTGAAAACGGAATTTGGAAAAATTTATATGAATTTCCCTGTGTTGAATCAGAAAAAGAACTCGATGAAAATGAAATGTTATTGCAATTAAAGAATTTATATAAAATTAAAAAATTTCAATATTTTGATGCTTTTGATGTGTTACATAAATTATCGCATCAGCATTTAAATATAAAATTTTATAGAATTGAAACGGAAGAAATATTTAAAAACAGCTATACTTTTTCAGAATTAAGACAATTGCCTGTTCCTATTGTGTTGCATAATTTTATAGAAAAAATTGGTATATAAATAATATTTAGTATTTTTGATAAAAACATATAAGCCATGAACGGTACTTTAAACAAGGTTATTCTAATCGGTCACTTAGGAGACGAGGTAAAAATGCATTATTTTGATGCGCAAAGTTGTATTGGAAGATTTCCTTTAGCAACAAATGAAGTGTACATCAATAAATCTACCGGTGAAAAAATCACTTCTACAGAATGGCACAATATTGTAGTAAGAAATAAGGCTGCTGAATTATGTGAAAAATACCTTTCAAAAGGAGATAAAATATACATAGAAGGTAGAATAAAATCTCGTCAATGGACTGCAGAAGATGGCACTACAAAATATACCACTGAAATTCAAGTTACAGAATTTACGTTCTTAAACACTAAAAAAGATTCAGATTTATCTAAAGCGCCTACTACAAATCCTCCAAGTTCAAAAGATGTCGATTTTGATTCCTTAGTTTAATTCTGAATATAGAGAATAGAATATATATAGTTCTTTATAATTAAATAGACACAAATGAAAACGCCCCTTATTTTTAGCTTACTTTGTATTTCTTTACTTTCTTGTGGTGATGAAAAAATGCCAAAACCTACAGGACAATTAAGCTTAGAATATCCACCAGCAAAATACATGAAATTTTCCAATTCTTGTGGTTTTGATTTCGATAAAAATGATTTGGCAGAAGTAAAAGCAACCTCAAATTGCGGATTAGAAATTCATTATCCAAAAATGAAAGCTACGGTTTATTTAACGTACAAACCTGTTCAAAATAATTTAGATAATTTACTTACTGATGCTCAAAAATTAACATTTGAACACGCCATAAAAGCCAATGATATTGCCGAACAACCTTATGTAAACACATATAGCAAAGTCTACGGAATGTTTTATCAAGTTGGCGGAAATGCAGCTACTAATGCACAATTTTACGCTACAGATAGCACTAAAAATTTTATTACGGCTAGCATGTATTTTTACTCCAAACCAAATTTTGATTCCATACTTCCAGCTGCTGATTATATTAAAAATGACATGAAAAAAATCATAGAATCTATTAAATGGAAATAGATATTATTTTTTTATATTAGTGTTATAATCTTTTCAATTTATTATATTTGGGAAAACTTAACCTAATTATAATTCGCTTTGAAGAAGATTATATTTTTACTTACATTTTTATCAATTTCTGCATTTGCACAAGAAAAAAAATACCAAAGTTTATTTTGGGAAATTTCCGGAAACGGATTAGCTAAAAAATCCTACATGTATGGAACCATGCATGTTTCTGACAAGGTTTCTTTTCACTTATCTGATTCTTTTTTCGAAAAACTATTAGCTTCAGATTTTATTGCTAATGAAAGTGAACCAAATACCTGGACAGAATTATATGATTTATATGGATTCTATCAATCTACACAAACAAGAAGAAATTTTTATACTAATTTTTATACATCACCAGTAGAAAAAGACTATTTATATTCTCTATTTAGAGGAACAAATTATAATTTAATTGGATTATTATCTCGAACCAATCAGGCCAATCAAGAATTTCAAGAAGAAACCTATTTGGATATGTTCATTTACCGAACTGGAAGAAAATATGGTAAAAAGACATTAGGATTAGAAAACGTTAAATCAACTACTTTAAATATCGAAAAAGCTGAGGCAGAAATGGACAGAAGTGAAGTAGATGAAAACAAACAAGTTATTTTAAAAATATTAAAAAAACGATCTTATGTAGACGTATTAAGAGATGCATATCGTGAAAAAGATTTGGATTTAATAGATACGCTAAACATGCTCTCCACTCCAAAGTCATACAATAAAGCCATGCTTTTTGATAGAAATGAAGGAATGTCCGCAAGCATGGATTCTATCATGAAGACAGGAAGTTTATTTGCTGCTATTGGCGCCGCACATTTACCAGGTAAAAACGGAATGATTGAGATTTTACGAAGAAAAGGATATACCGTTACGCCAATATTGTCTGAATATACAGAAAAAGGGAAAAAATTAAAAAAACAGATTGAAGATTATTTTGTAAAACCTATTTTTGAAATTAATACCACTTCAGACGAAATGATTTCTTTGCCATTGTTTCCTTTGGTGTTAAAAAATGGTGAAAATTTAGAATCTCCAGATTTAGGAAACGGAGGACATATTAATGTAAAACGTATGTTGCTTCAGGATTTTATCACAAAAAAAGATGAAAAGTTTAATTATAAAACGCTTGACAGTTTGTTTTTTGAAAACATACCTGGTGAAATTTTAGAAAAAAAATCATATCAAGAAAAAAATAATTTTGTGTATGATATTAAGAGCAAAACCAAAACGGGTAAAAACGAAAGATATAGATACTACATTACTCCGTTAGAAATTATTGCTGTAATAATGAGTGGAGAAGGCGATTATGTTAGAAAATACGAAGATGAGGTGTATAACAATATAAATATTAAATCCTACAAACAAGAAGTGGTTACCTTCCTTTCTGACAAAGAAAATTTTAAAGTAAATATACCTTCTTATCATACAATTTTTGGGAATAAAAAGGATAATAAAGTATTAGAAAATACTGAAATTTATGCTTTTGACGAACAAGAAAATGCACATTATTTTGTTTTGGAAAACACGTTGATGGATTATGCGAATTTAGAAGATTCTGAATATGAATTAAAAAGAATGCATTATGAGTTTTATAATGTTCATGAATTAGATTCTACTCAAACCAAATTTGAATCAAATAAATTTGAGTTTACTTCGCAATCTAAATTGAAAGAAAAAAATATTTATTTAAAATCCGCTTTAAGGGGAAATAAATATTATTTATTAGGAACCGTAAATGCTTCTAAAAATAAAGTTGATGCTTTTTTTAACTCTTTTGAAATTACGAAATCTAAAGAAAATATTGTTTATAAAACATTCAAAGATTCCATTGCCCATTTTTCTGTAGAAATTCCAAAACAACAAAATGAATATTTAGATTTTAAATTTGAAAGAAAAAATTCTCAAAAGGAAGAAGGTAAAACCAACCATTTTGAAGTGAAATACAAATCGTATGAAATTTTTTCTCCAAATAAAAATATAATTGAAATTACTTATTCGCAACCTCATAGATACGAAAGTTATGCTGTTTTAGACACGCTTTTTAATCAAATCAAGAAAAATATTGCTGTAGATTTTGAATATAAAAACTATTCGGATAGTAATGAATACTATACTTTAGACAACGCAACAGTTATTGATTCTACAGCAACAACTGCAGTGAGTTTTAATTCAGCTGTAAATTCAAAAGATACAAATGAAAAGGATAAATTTAATCCGTTAGATTATAAGGCTACAACTTGGAACAAAACATTGGCTTTAACATCAAATCAAAAGTTAGATTTGGGCGATGAAAAATTCATTAAAGACGAAGTCAACGATTTTTATGTTTACGAAGTTTTGGCTACAAAACCTAAAAGCACGCAAGCTATTAAGTATAAAATTGTACTTAAAAAAGGCGAATATTACACATTAACTACTTTGGTAGAAAAAAATTATAAAAATGATAATCCGTTTATTGAAAAAGTTTTTAATTCTTTTAAAGTGGACGATGCTTCAATTACTTCAAGAACTTTTTTTGAAAATAAATTCAGTATTTTTGAAGAAGATTTAAATAGCGAATATGATAGCATTCGCTATTCAGCGATTAAATCATTTAACAATTTAACTATTGAAGAATCGGATTTTTCAAAAATTAAAAACCTTTTAGAAAATTTTGAGTTTCGTAAAGAAGAAACGGATTTTAAAGGCGATTTATTTGAGAGTATTGGGATTTTAAAATCTCCAGAAGTACTTCCTTTTTTAGAGCAAGCTTATAAAAATAAAGATGTTTCAACTCAAACACAATTTTCAATTTTACGTGCTTTGGCTTTACAAAAAAGTAAAGTTGCTTATAAAAAAATTGCCGAATTATTAGACTACGATTTACCAATTTCAGAAAATTATGTAATTACTGGTTTGTTTAATTTATTTATGTCAGATATGGAAAATTCTCAAGTTTTATATCCAAATATTTTAGAATATTATAGTATAAACGAATTTCATGAACCAATAGTTCATTTTGTTCAGGTGTTATTAAATTCAGAAAAAGTAACTGCCAAAAAACTTAAATCATATAAAAAAATGTTGCTTACCAATGCGAAACTAGAATACAAACGGTTGGTAAGTTGGAAGTCAGATAAGGAGGCTAGTAACACTGAAGAAGATAATAATTATGATGAAGAAAATGTTGCACCTGTGGAAGCTTTCAATAGTTATTTGTCTATTTTATATTCCTACAAAAACGAAAAAGACATGCGTCAATTGTATGAAAAAGCAGAAAAATTAAATATCGACGATTTAAATGTAGTTATTGCTAACCGCGAATTGGCCAGAAATAAAAAACTTGATAAGCGTATAATAGAAAAATTAATAAGTCAGCCAAAAACAAAATATACAGCTTTCCAAATGCTATATCACAATAATCAAACAGAAGAATTAACTGCATTTAGTAAAGATAGTATTGTGAAGAATGCCATTCATTATTATGAAAATTTTGATAAAAAAAAGGATTCTATTGTATTAATGGATGAAAAAATTGTCACGCATAACGATAAAAAAATATCTTATTTCTTTTATAAGAAAATTAATATTCAAGCAGATTCTTATGGAAAAAATTCAGAAAAGTTAAACGCAATTGCTTTTGTTCATGATGAAAATAATCAACTAAATCTGAAAGCTTTTAGAAGGTTTGAAGATGAAAAAATTATTGATGATAAAGAAATTGATCAAAAAATAAAAAACATGATTAATGAATCGCTAAATGACAATCATTTGCGAGTAAATTTTTCAAGTAATCCAGCAGATGGCGATTACTTAGAAGAGGATTATTACGACGAATAAATGTTAAGAACTAAAAAAGAAATAGTATATGTTGTGTTGGCAGGTATTTTTATTACCAATGCCATTACTGCCGAGCTTATTGGAGGAAAATTAATTCAAATTGGTCCTTTTGTATTAAGTATGGGTATTTTACCTTGGCCAATTGTGTTTATTACTACCGATTTAATTAATGAATATTTTGGAAAACAAGGGGTGAAAAGACTTAGTTACATCACAGCAGGTTTAATTGCGTACTGTTTTGTAATTTTGTTTTTTTCGATGAAAATTCCTGAAGCAAAAGGCATCAGTCCGGTTTCTAATGAGCAATTTACTGCTGTTTTTGGTCAAAGTAATTTAATTATTGTTGGTTCTATTTTTGCATTTTTAGTTGCGCAATTTTTAGATGTTACTCTTTTTAGCTATTTTAAAAAGAAAACAGGAGAAAAATTGATTTGGCTCCGAAGTACAGGATCTACAGTAATTTCACAATTAATAGATTCTTTTATTGTTGGAGGAATTGCCTTTTATTTACCTGGAATTTGGAATACCAAACAATATGTAGAATATTCTTTAACTGGATATTCTTTCAAATTAATCATTGCAATTTGCTTAACACCATTAATTTATCTTGGTCATTTTTTAATAAATAAATATATACATAATAATGAAAAACCAATAGTAAATGACTAAGAATCGTTGCGCTTGGTGCGAAAAAACCGATTTATATAAAGACTATCATGATAACGAATGGGGAAAACCTGTTTATGATGATGCTACTATGTTTGAATTTTTAATCTTAGAAACGTTTCAAGCGGGTTTAAGTTGGTATACGGTTTTGGTAAAACGAGATAATTTCAGAAAAGCTTTTGCAGGTTTTGATGTGCAAAAAGTTGCCAATTTTACCGATGACAAATTGCAAGTTTTATCCGAAGATACCGGTATTATCAGAAATAAATTAAAGATAAAAGCTGCGGTTACGAATGCACAAGCTTTTATAAAAGTGCAAGAAGAATTTGGCAGTTTTTCAAAATATATTTGGGCATTTGTAGACAACAAACCAATTGATAACAAACCAAAAACGTTAAGTGAAGTACCAGCAACATCAGAAATTTCCGATAAGTTAAGCAAAGACTTAAAAAAACGCGGTTTCAAATTCGCGGGTTCCACGGTAGTTTATGCGCACATGCAAGCTACAGGAATGGTAAATGATCATGTTGCGACTTGTTGGTTGAGAAATCAGCATTCTTTAATCTAAAAATCTATAAAAATAATGGATCCACTTCACGGCATAACCTTAAAAACCATACTCGAAAAATTAGTCGATTATTATGGTTTTGACACACTTGGCGATTTGATAAAAATAAAATGTTTTAATGAAAATCCAACGATTAATTCTAGTTTAACATTTTTACGAAAAACAGAATGGGCACGTAAAAAAGTGGAAGAATTATATGTAAGAAGTTTAAAAAAGTTTGATGCGAAATAAATGTGTGTAAATTTGTGAGAATCTGTGTTTTAACAAAACTCCGTGATTCTCTGTGTTGTTTTGCCCATCTCTGTGTAACTTTTAGCTTTTCATAATCGCTAAAAATTCCTCTCTTTCAATTTCAATGCATCCCAAAGTTTCTAAATGATCGTTGTGTACTTGGCAATCTAAGAGTTTATAATTAGCCATTTCTAGTTGTTTTGCCAAATAAATAAAAGCGACTTTACTAGCATTTGGTACTTTTGAGAACATGCTTTCGCCGCAAAAAACATTGCCTAAATCAATCCCATATAAACCGCCTACTAACTCATTATTTTGCCAAACTTCTACGCTTTTAGCATAACCTAATTCATTTAGTTTACAGTATGCCTCTACAATTTCATTAGAAATCCAAGTGCCATTTTGGTCTTTTCTTGGTGATTTTTGACAATTAGAAATCACTGCTCTAAAATTTGTATTAAAAGTAATTTTAAATTCATTTCGAATAATCACTTTTTTCATAGTTTTCGTAATTCGTAAACGCTCAAAAAACAATACCATCCTTTTTTTTGGACACCACCAAAGTTTTGGCTCATCAATATTATACCAAGGGAAAATACCATTTTGATATGCTAAAAGTAATCGTTCTGAAGACAAATCACCGCCTACGGCAATAATACCTTCAGGGGATGTTTCTGAAGTAGGAGGAAAATAAAGTTTAGCTGTTAAAAAATACATTCTTGTAATTTCTATGACAATTTCAAAATTTAATTTCAAAAGAAAAATCCAAAATCCAAATTAATCTTATTAAAGAATTTTGGAATTTGGATTTTAAATTTTGGAATTTACTTTTAATCTTAATATTAAAAAGGTAAATCGTCGTGCTCTTCTTCTTTAAAGTCGGTTGCAGGAGCAAATGCTTCAGCAGCTGGAGCCGGAGGCATTTCTGGCGAATTTGAAGGAGCTGCATTTGCTAATCTTTCAATTCTCCAACCTGTGATGGTGTTAAAATGTTTCACTTCACCTTGAGGTGACGTCCATTCTCTACCTCTTAAATTGATAGATACTTTTACTTGTTCACCAACTTGGTAGGAATTTAAATCATCCACTTTTGCTTGTTGAAATTCAACCGAAATATGTTGTGGGTACTGCTCTTCAGTAGTAACTACTATTTCTCTTTTTTTAAATGAAGCACTAACGTCTTGTGTAGCTCCAATCATTTTAATTCTTCCAATAACTTCCATAATTCTCTTAATTTATTTTTGTGCTAATAACAATTTCCAAGCGTTTAAAACTTCATTGTTGTCTAAATATTCTTTTGCTTTTTTAAATTTAGTATCAAAATCGTCTGAACTTAAAACGGCTTTTACCTCAAAATTTTCTTTTACAAATATAGTAATTTCTTCTTCATTTGGAATAGTTTCTATATTTCCTAATTTTCCTAAATCATTTCCATCAAAATAACCACTTTCTTTAATGAAATTTGGAATCATATCTACACCAATTCCTAAGGTATTTAATGGTTTTTCCACTTCAAATAATCCTTCATTTGCGCGACTGTACCAATTGCCACCCAAACGAGAAATTACATCAATTTTGTGTTGGTCAATCATTTGGTTTTCGTCTAAAACACTTTCGTGAATGTGAATTTTTACCACTTCACAAATCACTAAATTTCCAGCCCCACCTTCAGTCCCTAATGCAATAATATCGTTTACTATACATTCAAACTGCACTGGACTTTCGGCCACTCTGTATGGTGCTATAATATCTGATGGCAGCATAGTAAATCCTGCTTTTATAAATTCATTAACACCCTCTGGATATTCGGTGCTCGTCAAACTCATTTGTTGCACCATGTCGAAATTTACAATATTAATTACAACTTCTCTGGTATCTTTAGCGTTTATTAAAGTATGTTTTATAGTATTATTTCGTACGCGTCTGGCAGGCGAAAAAATTAAAATGGGGGGGTTGCTGCTAAATACATTAAAAAAACTAAATGGTGATAAATTCGGATTTCCATCATCGTCCATAGTGCTTGCAAACGCTATTGGTCTGGGCGACACAGCTGTTTGCAAATAGCTTTGTAGCTTTACTGGCGATATTTCTTTCGGATTGATACTTAACATAAATTGTATTTTTTACAAATATACTAGAATTTCCTTTTAATTTTTTACTTTTTACTTTGTTCTTAATTCTAAAAATTTCCTATTTTTACTCAAAATACTTTATATGCAGTTTTCTGAAAAAAGAAATCTTACACGTTGGATCATTATTATTTCATCGTTTTTAATAGCTTCCTTAATTTTATGGAACACTTATGTTTTTTTCCAAACGTTTAAAGAAGAAGAACGAAATAAAATGGAACTTTGGGCAACAGCATTGAAAAACCTTAGAAATGCCGATGTAGATGCCGATATTGAATTGCCAACTTTTATTATTGAAAACAATAAAAATATTCCATTAATACTTACAGATAAAAAAGGAAAAATTTTAAGTAATTTAAACCTGGGAGAAATTGAAAATGATAGTGTTAAAGTAAAAGAATTTTTAAATAAAATTAAAAACCAGAATAATCCAATAAAAGTCCAATTCGCAAGAAACGATTATCATTTGGTGTATTATGGTGATTCTCCAATTTTAAACAAATTAAAATATTATCCAATTGCCTTATTGTTAGTAGCATTTTTGTTTGGTGGCGTGGTGTATAATTTTTACCGTGCTACAAAAATGGCCACTCAAAACAAGCTGTGGGCCGGAATGGCAAAGGAAACAGCGCACCAAATCGGAACACCATTATCATCATTAATTGGATGGTTAGAGTTGTTGAAACTAGAAAATGTTGATGAAAATACTATAGATGAAATTCAAAAAGATATAAATAGGTTACAAACGATTACGGATAGATTTTCAAAAATTGGAAGCGAACCTGTTTTAGAAAAAAGAGATATAATTGAAGAAACAAAATCTTCGTTTGAATATTTGCAATCTCGCGTTTCAAAACAAGTAATTTTTGATTTCCGAGCACCAGAAAATCCACTTTTTGTATCATTAAATCCTATTTTACATAGTTGGACCATTGAAAATTTGGTTAAAAACGCCATTGATGCCATGAAAGGAAAAGGAAATTTGTCCATTGAAATTGTAGCTGGCGATGCCAATGTTTACATAACGGTTACTGATACAGGAAGCGGTATCGCTAAAAATAAATTTAAAACTATTTTTGAACCGGGTTATACATCTAAAAAAAGAGGTTGGGGATTGGGATTGTCCCTTACTAAACGTATTGTTCAAGAATATCACAAAGGAAAAATAAGAGTAGTGCATTCTGAAATTGGCAAAGGCACTACGATGCAAATGAGCTTTAAAAAGGAAGTATAACAAGATACAAACATAGCGTTTGTAATTCAAAACTTGTTACAGCTTATAGTTTGTTGAGATGCTGAAACAAGTTCAGCATGACAATTAACTATAAATTTTCAGCAATTTCTTGTGCTAATTTTGAAAATTCTTCAGGAGTTAAAGCTGTTTTTCTTTGAAAACGCATATCGTCCATATCTTGAAGCGGAATCAAATGTACGTGTGTGTGCGGCACTTCAAGTCCTACAACCGCAACGCCAATTCGCTTACAAGAAATCGTTTTTTCTAAAGCAATAGCTACTTTTCTAGAAAACGCCATTAACCCTAGGTATAAATCTTCTTCCATATCGAAAATTTTATTAATCTCCAGCTTTGGCACACATAAAGTATGACCTTTTGCATTCGGATTTACATCTAAAAAAGCAATAAAATCTTCGTTTTCTGTAATTTTATAACAAGGAATTTCTCCGTTTATTATTTTGGTAAAAATTGAACTCATAATTTTAATTAGTCAATTGAATAATAAGTCAATTTTTGGCACATTGGCACATTTTCTAATTGACACATTAAGTTAGTCACGAGTGATTTCTAAAACTTCAAATTTCAATATACCATTTGGCACAATAATTTCTGCAATTTCACCTACTTTTTTGCCTAGTAATCCTTTTCCAATTGGAGAAGTTACTGATATTTTTCCTGTTTTTAAATCTGCTTCACTTTCTGCAACTAATTTGTATTGTAGTTCCATTCCGTTAGATTGATTTTTGATTTTTACATTAGATAACACCAAAGCTTTTGATACATCTAAAGTAGATTCGTCAATAATTCTCGCGTTCGATACCACTTCTTCCATTTTAGAAATACGCATTTCTAACAAACCTTGTGCTTCTTTAGCAGCATCGTATTCTGCATTTTCAGACAAATCTCCCTTGTCTCTTGCTTCTGCGATAGCTTGTGACGCCTTTGGGCGTTCTATAGATTTAAGTTGGTCTAACTCGTCTTTTAAATGTTTTAATCCTTCTGCTGTGTAATAAGATACTGTGCTCATAACTTCATTAATTTATAAAATAGAAAAAATCCCACAACTATGGGATTCCCTTTTTGCAAAGATATAATTTATTTAACTATTTTTCGTTTACTATATTAGTTTGTCAAATATAAATAAATTAATTTTGATAATTCAAATAAATATAAAAAATGAAAAGAATTTTTTACTTTCTTATTTTGTTTGCGGTCTTTTTTTCTTGTGATAGGGATACACAAACCGATAATAACAATCCCTATTTGCCAAATTATTCGTTTGAAGTGATACTTAATATGAGTTTTCCTCAATATTCGGTTTTGGCTTATCCGTCTAGTGCAGTATATGTAAATTCTGCAGGTGCAGGAATCAGAGGTTTAATCGTTTTTAATGCGGGCAGCGGTAATTTTTTAGCTTATGATGCAGCTTGTCCAAACCAAGCATTAGCAGATTGCTCTACCATGACTATTAATGGTATTAATGCCAAATGTCCGTGTGACGATACTGAATACAGTTTATTCACAGGATTGGCCGCCGGGAAGCAATATCCAATGAAAGCGTATCGTGTACAAATGATTGATGCCACAACCATAAAAGTGTATAATTAATGTTACAATCCATATTTTCTTTTTTAAATAAAGACAGAAAATCGTATCCAAAAGGTTCTATTCATTCTTTTGTGGTGAAAAATTTACAAGGAAATGACTTCGATTTTTCCTCCCTAAAAGGTAAAAAAATTATGGTGGTGAATACCGCTTCAAAATGTGGATTGACACCTCAATACGAAAAATTACAGAAGATTTACGAAAAATATAAAAATCAAAACTTTGAAATTATAGGTTTTCCAGCCAACAACTTTTTATGGCAAGAACCCGGAAGCGCCTCTGAGATTGATAGTTTTTGCAGTGTAAATTATGGTGTAACATTTCCTATGATGGAAAAAATCTCGGTAAAAGGAAAAAACATGCATCCCATTTATGAATTCTTAACAAAGAAATCAAAAAACGGAGTAAAAGATGCTGCTGTAAAATGGAATTTTCAAAAATTTCTTCTTAACGAAAATGGCGAATTGGAAAAAGTAATTTCACCAAAAACCCAACCAGACGACAGAAGCATTACAGCTTGGATTGAAAAATAGGGACACAGATTAAACCAATTTTTAAAATTAAAATCTGTATACTCAAAAAATTAAAACTTCAAATTCATTCCTGCTAAGAAGTTGATTCCCGCTTGTGGATAAAAACCAACACCTTCAATTGTGGAAATTACAGGAGGATTACTAAAATCATCATTATACGTATAAAAATACCCGTTTGATTCGTAAGTTCTATCAAAAATATTGTTTACCAAACCAGAAAACACAATTGATTTGATGCCTTTATTGATTTTCCATTCGTAATTAATATTTAAATCTGTTGTGGTATATTCGGGTAAAACTGATTTTTCTGAATCAATATTTCCCATATATTGTTTGCCTACAAACTTGGTTAAAAACGAAATTTGTAAAGTATTAATTGGTGAATATATTAAAGCGTTTCCTAAAACAATATTTGGAGAATAGGCAATATTTGTATTTCCTAAATTGCTTAAAATGCCGTCTCGTTCAAAATAAAAATCCTCATTTTTATTGGTACTTAAAGTAATATTTGGTTGCAAGACTAATTTAGTGGCAATTTGTAGTGAAGATTCTATTTCTAAACCCGCACGATAACTTTTTCCGCTATTTTCAAAAATCGGACTTCCAACATCGTTTAAAGCACCAGTAGCAACCAATTGATTCTTGTATTTCATATAAAAAGCATTAATGTTTACAACCGCTTTGTTATTTTTAAATTTATATCCTAATTCAAAATCTTCTAAACGTTCTGGTTTGATGCTTCCACTTTCATAATCATCTCTACGCGGTTCTTTATTTGCAATTCCGAAATAACCATAAATAGAACTAGCGGTGTTTAATGTATAAGTAATTCCAGCTTTTGGATTAAAAAACCGAAAAGTATCATTTACATCATTAAATTTTATGCTATTCGCTTGATAGAAAACCATACGATATTGTAAATCAGCAAAAACATTAAATTTTCCTATTTGCTGCGAAGCTTTTGAGTAGAAATTTACATCGTTTTTATTTCCAAAATTGTCGTAATATTTATTATTTTTTGGGATATAAAATTGTGTCCAAACCACTTCACCAAAATGTTTTCCTTGATATTTATTTGCTGCTCCACCAATAATAATATCAGTAGTTGAGGTTTTGTAATTTAATGAAAAAGTACTTCCGAAAAAGTCATTATCTAACCAACGTTTTCTTACTAAATCTGTAACGGTATTTCCATTAAAGTTGGGCAACAAATAATCAGAAAAGGATTCATCTTCTTTATATTGTTCAAAATAGCCTTTTCCTAAAGTATAATGCAACGCAATATTTGATTGCCATTTAGAACTTAATTTTTCATTCCAATGCAATTGAAAATGATTTTGCATATAATTATCTGTTTCGTCATCATAAAATTTGGTATTCCCAAATTCATCTGTGTACTGTCCAGCAGAATTATAAGTTCTATCATTTTTTAGTTTTTCTTCATCTTCCAAACCATTCCAAGCTTGGTATGTTTTTTCTTTTCCGCCAAACCCAATTGCTTTAATAATTGTTGATTTTGTAATATAATTGGCGTCAAAATAATAACCAAATAAATCAGAAGAAGCCCTATCAATAAAACCATCAGAGGTTATTTTAGAAATTCGAGCGTTCATTTCAAAATTATCGTGTAAACCTGTTCCGAAAGCTAAAGTATGTTTTCTAGTTCCGAAACTTCCAAAAGAATTAGCCAATTCTGCATAATCATTTGGTTGTGAAGCTTTAGTTTGTAAATTTAAACTGGCACCAAATGCACCAGCGCCACTTGTTGAAGTTCCTACACCACGTTGCAATTGAATGCTTTCCAAAGAAGAAGCAAAATCAGGTAAGTTAACAAAGAAGGTACCTTGACTCTCACTATCGTTAAAAGGCACACCATTTAAAGTTACGTTAATTCGTGAACCATCTGCACCACGAACACGCATGTAAGTGTAGCCAATTCCTGCACCGGCATCTGTTGTAGTAACTACAGACGGCAAATAATTTAATAAAACGGGAATGTCCTGACCTAAATTTCTAGGCGCAATTTGTGTTTTAGAAACATTTGTAAATGTAATTGGGTTTTTGTCTTTTGCTCTAACGCCAGAAATTAAGACTTCTTCAATTGATTTTACAGAATCTTTGGGTTGCTCTTGTGCGTTCAAGGTAAAAGGTAAAAGGCAAAAGGCAAAAAGCAATAAATTTTTCGCAGCTCTTACTTTGTACTTTGTACTTTTTTTGTGTGTAATCATACTTCGTAAATTAATACGAATAAAAGGGGTAATTACTCTTTGTTAAAAATAATTAATAAAATGATTTTGAGAATTTAGTTTCTGAAACTAATGCAGAAACACGTGTAGTTCTCGGTATTCCTTGGCAGCATTACCCGCCCAGGTTCTATGGGTATAATCTCAGCCTGAAAAACAAGCACCCCTTTGAGATGATGCAAATATAGGAATTCAATTTCAAAAATCAATTTTAATCTTAAGGAATCTATGTTTTTTTAAATAGAATTAAAAAGCAAAAATTACTATGTGACTATGTGTTTCAGAAATCTAATTTTTTTCTTCCAGCTTTAATTTCGCCAGCTTTTTTCTTTTTTTGTATGCGTTTTTCGTTGGCGCCTTTCGAAATTTTAGTTACCTTTCTAACTTTAGGTTTTGCTAACGCCTTTTCTAACATTTCAAAAAAACGTTTGATAATAATTTTTTTGTTTTTGAATTGACTTCGGTCTTCATCGCAAGTTAAAATCAGTAAATTTTCTTGCGATATTTTTGTTTTTAGTTTGGTATGAAGTAGTATTTTTTCGTCCTCATCTAAACCTTGAGAAGTTGCAACATCATAAATCAGCACTATTTTAGATGATACTTTATTTACATTTTGTCCGCCAGCACCACTGCTTCTTACGGCTTTAAAATTTAGTTCAGATGTAATAACCACTACGTGCATTATAAAACAGAATTGACATCTAAATTATTTGGTTGATGTGCGGGTTTTAATAAATCTGTAACTTTTTTGACTGGATTAAACGTTTCAATTGGAACTTCTACAAAAATTGTGCTCCATTTTGCCATGGCGCCATTCCATAATCCAGGCAATTCAAACGCTTTTATTTGTTTACCATTTTTTGTTTTTTCAGTAATAAAAGCAGTTTTTGGATTGACATATTTATTCAAGTCAAATTTATTTCCTTCAAAATCTTTGAGACTACAAACAATATCAACAGGGTTAAAATGCGTAGAATTTTTAAAAACAGCTAGTTGATTTTCGTTCGTTGAATCAATTTGAGACAATTCTACTATTTGTAAATTCTGTCTGCCTTTTTCATCTTGAACCCAAAACGGACCGCCACCAGGCTCGCCTTCATTTTTTACCATTCCGCATACGCGAATTGGTCTGTTTAAAATTTTAATTAGATACTCTTTTTGGTAATCAAACTGATACATTTTGAATTCATTAGGCAAAGGAAAAGATATTTTTGTTTCAATGAAATGAATAATTTCTTTGATGTTTTTCTCGTCGATTTCGTTTTTTTGAAACTTTTTCAATATAGCATCTACTTCCTGTTTTGTATGTAAAAGAATACCGCCTAATAATTTTTTATAAGTTAAAATAACTTCTCGATTGTTTTGAGAAACATTGTCTACATTTCTTATAAAAACAATATCAGATTGTAATTGATTTAAATTTTCAATTAAGGCACCATGTCCACCAGGACGAAAAAACAAAACGTTATCAGGAGTTCTAAAAGGCGTATTGTCTGCATTAACAGCAATTGTATCTGATGTTTCGCTTTGATATGAAAACGTAACATTCAAATCCTTGTATTTATTTGTAATTTTTAAAAAATCGGTTTGAAATTCTTTAGAAATAGTAAAATGTATTTTTGCTTTTTGGTTTTGCTTTTTGTAAAAGTTGGTTTCAAAAGCATGTTCGTCAATTGGTGTTAAAATCTCATCATTTCGTAGGTGAAATGGTAAAATACCTTTTGGTTTATTTGAAAAATTTAATCCTTTTTCAGTCAATAATGTTTTTACTATTGCATATATCTTTTGATCAGAATTATAATTTGTGTAGTCTGTGAAGGTTTTTTTTGTTTTTTCTTTTAATTCATTATAAAAAGGAAAACTTCTTAACCCCACAATAAATAATGATAAATCTCTTTCTTTATTTAAGTTTATATAGGAATTTATAGTATCTTTTTCAGGATTAAATTTTGTTAAAAATTCATTTAACGATTTAAACATTCTTGTAGCAGCGCCACTTGCAGGAACAAATTTTTCAATAGAATAGTTGTCTTTATGTAAGTCAAAAAAGTCGCAGAATTCGGTAATTTCATTTTCTGAAAATTGAAAAATCCCATCGTTAATAGATGCTATTTTGAGTAAGTTAATAGTAGGAATTCCGTTTTTAAAATAATGCAATTGTTGCATAATTTTTTCTAAAGAATTACCTCTTTTAACTATTTGTTGTAAATCTATTTCGCTAAATATTTTTTCCATTCTATATACGCTAAGACTGCTAAAATAGTAAAAATAATGTATTGTATGGCAATAATATATAGTTGTCTGTCAAAAAATATATAAATAGCAAACGTATTGCCAACAATCCAAAGTATCCAGTTTTCGATTTTTTTAATTGCCATATACCACATTGCTGTGAAAAATAATGAGGTAGTAAAAATATCTAAATAGTTGTTTACTTGTAAGGTATATTCAAAAAAGTTATAAATAAACACACAAATTACAGCAGTAATTATGAAAAGAAATATCCCAATAATTTTTTCTTTAGTGTTAGTTCTAGAAATAGAAAGTGCTTCGCCGTTCTTGATTTTTTTCCACTTATACCAGCCGTAAATGCTCATTATGGAGTAGTAGATGTTAATGCTCATATCGGCATAATAATTTGCGTGAAACATAATATATACTGATAATATGGTGCAAATAATTCCGGTTGGATAGACTAAAATATTTTCTTTTTTAGCAAAATACACGCTTAAAATACCGAAAATAAAAACAACAATTTCAATTCCTATTTGCCAATTCGGAATGCTTTTATATTGATGAATAATGGTTTCGTACATGTTTATTGAGTTAAAGCACAAACAAAAGCATAATCTTCTATTTTTTCAAACTGAAACTGAAAATCTTCGGTTTTGTTATTAAAAATTAATTTTGCGGCACCTTTTCTGTCTGATAATTGAAAAGGCAATTCGAAAATATGTTTTGGAAAGCTAATACCTTTTTCATTCTTTAATTTAAAAATACTTTCTTTGACGCCCCAAATTATAGTCGCTTTTGTGATTTTATCAACTTCAGATAAATTTTCTATTTGCGAAACATCCATATATCTTGAGACAATTTTTAATGTTTTTTCTTTACACTTTTCTATATCAATTCCAACAGGTTTATTGCTTATACAAATGCAAGAAAAGTCATGTGAATGAGAAATTGAAATGTATTTTTTAATATCAAGCTTAACACTTTTGACTTTTGACTTTTGACGTTCGACTTCTAGATGCGGTTTTCCGAATGCATCATAAAACAAATCAAAATCTGATAAGTCGATATGTTGTAGTAACATTCTTACGGCCAAAAAACCCTTTTTATGCGACACGGACAGCATGGTTTTTAACCTTGATAAAGAATTTTCGTTAAGTAGCGCCTTTTCGTAAAACCAGGTAATATCTTCGGAAATTTTCCAAAAATAGGCAATTGTGTGTTCGTTTATATTTAATTTTTTATAAAAAGGCATGCTTAAATTTAATTTATCAGTTTTTATTTTCTTGTCATTCAGTTGTTTAAAGGTTTGAACAAAACTTAATTAGTTAAAATTAATTTCAAATTTGAAACTAATATTGTACCTTTGCACTCGTAAATAAAAAATAAATATACAAATATAATGAGTACAAAAACAATTCCTTACGTACCATACAAAGTTAAAGATATTTCTTTAGCAGCATGGGGAAGAAAAGAAATTTTATTAGCAGAAGCTGAAATGCCAGGTTTAATGGCGCTTAGAGAAGAGTTTGGTGCAAGTCAACCCTTAAAAGGAGCACGTGTTGCAGGATGTTTGCACATGACAATACAAACAGCTGTTTTAATTGAAACATTAGTAGCTTTAGGAGCGGATGTTACTTGGTCTTCTTGTAATATTTTCTCTACTCAAGATCATGCTGCTGCTGCAATTGCTGCTGCTGGAATTCAAGTTTACGCTTGGAAAGGTATGAATGAAGAAGAATTTGAGTGGTGTATTGAGCAAACGTTGTTCTTTGGTGAAGAACGTTCGCCGTTAAATATGATTTTAGATGATGGTGGTGATTTAACAAATTTAGTATTTGATAAATTTACTGAATTGGTTAAAGGAATTAGAGGTTTATCTGAAGAAACTACAACTGGCGTTCACCGTTTATATGAAAGAATGAAAGCTGGAACTTTATACATGCCGGCTATTAACGTAAACGATTCAGTTACTAAATCTAAATTTGACAACAAATATGGTTGTAAAGAATCTGCAGTAGATGCAGTTCGTAGAGCAACAGATACTATGTTAGCAGGAAAAAGAGTTGTGGTTTGCGGTTATGGAGATGTTGGCAAAGGTACTGCAGCTTCTTTCCGTGGCGCGGGTTCTATTGTAACAGTTACTGAAATTGATCCAATTTGTGCCTTACAAGCTGCAATGGACGGTTTTGAAGTTAAAAAATTAGATACAGTAGTTGCTAATGCAGATATTGTAATTACTACAACTGGTAACAAAGACATCGTTCAAAGTCGTCATTTTGAAGCTATGAAAGACAAGGCCATCGTTTGTAACATCGGACATTTCGATAATGAAATTGATATGGCTTGGTTAAACGGAAATTTTGGTCACACTAAAAACGAAGTAAAACCACAGGTTGATATTTACACCGTTAACGGTAAAGAAGTTATTATTTTAGCCGAAGGACGTTTAGTAAACTTAGGTTGCGCTACAGGTCATCCAAGTTTTGTAATGAGTAACTCATTTACTAATCAAACTTTAGCACAATTAGAGTTATGGGAAAATAGCGCTAACTACAAAAATGAAGTATATATGTTGCCAAAACATTTAGATGAAAAAGTAGCGGCTTTACACCTTTCAAGATTAGGAGTAGAATTAGAGACATTACGTCAAGATCAGGCAGAATATATTGGTGTTGGAGTTCAAGGACCATTTAAACCAGAATATTACAGATATTAATCTAGACTTTTTAGAAAGTTAGATTTTTAGATAATTAGAAAAACCCTTGCTGAAAAGCGAGGGTTTTTTTTGTTTATTTTTATTTTCATAAAAAAAATCCCAAAAACCATATTGGAATTTGGGATTTTAATTTTTGTATTTTAGATTTATTATGCTTCGAATGGAAGTATAGAAACCCAAGATTTGTTCTCACCTTTTTTCTGGAATTTTACAACTCCATCTACTTTAGCATGTAAAGTATGGTCTTTTCCCATGTAAACGTTTTCACCTGGGTTGTGTTTTGAACCTCTTTGTCTTACAATGATATTTCCTGCAATAGCAGCTTGACCACCATAAATCTTAACGCCTAAACGTTTTGATTCTGATTCTCTACCATTCTTCGAACTACCGACACCTTTTTTATGAGCCATGACGTTATATTTTAAATGTTATTCTTCAGTTTTTGGTTTTTTTGCTTTAGTAGCTTTAGGTTTTACTTCTTCAGTAACCGTTTCTACTTCAACAGCAGCTTTTTTTGTTGCTTTCGGAGCCGCTTCTTTTTTCGGAGCTGCTTCTTTCTTAGGAGCTACTTCTTTTTTTGAAGCGCCAGATGCAAGGATGTTCTCAATGATAATTTGAGTAAATGCTTGTCTGTGACCGTTTTTCTTTTTGTAACCTTTTCTTCTTTTCTTTTTAAATACGATTACTTTATCACCTTTAAGGTGTTGTAATACTTTGGCTTCAACAGAAGCTCCTTCTATAGCTGGGGCGCCTAATGTTAATGCTCCGCCGTTGTCAATTAATAAGACTTTTTCAAAAGAAACTTTTGCGTCTACATCATTTGCTAAACGGTGAACAAATAACCTTTGGTCTTTGCTTACTTTAAATTGTTGCCCTGCTATCTCTACGATTGCGTACATAACAATGTGTTTAAATTATTATTTTTTAAGTCTGCAAATATATAACTATTTATTAAATCTGCAACATTACTTTTCTTTTTTATACGAATAAAATAAAATTTGAAATATTTTTCATTTTCTGTGTAACAATTTATATCTTTCGCCTACCAATATTTATCATTTATTATTATAAGACTAATTATGAAAAAAACATTAATGGCTTTAGGAACAATAGCAATGTTAGGAAGCACAGCAAATGCTCAGAAAGTAGCATTTGAAGAATTTGATTTAGATAACGGTTTACACGTGGTTCTTCATCAAGATAATTCTGCACCAGTTATTATTACATCAGTAATGTATCACGTAGGTGCAAAGGATGAACAACCAAATCGTACGGGTTTTGCGCACTTTTTTGAACATTTATTGTTTGAAGGTACCAAAAACATCGAAAGAGGAGAATGGTTTAAAATTGTTACTGCCAATGGTGGTCAAAATAACGCCAACACTTCAGATGATAGAACGTATTATTACGAAGTTTTCCCATCAAATAATTTAGAGTTAGCTATTTGGATGGAATCTGAAAGATTAATGCACCCTGTAATTAACCAAATTGGTGTTGACACTCAAAACGAGGTAGTTAAAGAAGAAAAACGTTTACGAATTGATAACCAACCTTATGGAAATATTTTTAAAGCGATTAAACAAAATTTATTTAAAAATCATCCTTACCGTTGGACAACAATTGGTGAAATGGAACATTTAGATTCGGCTACTTTAGAAGAATTTCAAGCGTTTAACAAAAAGTTTTATGTGCCAAACAATGCAGTTTTAGTAGTTGCTGGTCAGTTTGATGCTACACAAGCTAAAGATTGGATTAAAAAATATTTTGGATCTATTCCAAAAGGCGCACCTGTAGCTAGACAAAAATTTGAAGAAGCTCCAATTAATGAAACTATTAAAGCCACTTGGGAAGACCCAAATGTGCAATTACCAATGACTTTAGCAGCGTACAGAACGCCTTCAATGAAAACAAAAGATGCGCGTGTTTTAGATATGATTTCAACTTATTTATCAGATGGTAAAAGTTCTAAATTATACAAAAAAATGGTAGATGAGAAGAAAGTAGCGCTTCAAGTAGGGGCGTTTAGTAATTCTCAAGAAGATTACGGACAATATATTATTTACAGTTTGCCGTTAGGTGATGTTTCGTCTGAAAGTTTATTAAAAGAAATTGATGAAGAAATTGTAAATATGCAAAATAATTTAATTTCTGAGAACGATTTTCAAAAGCTTCAAAACAAATTTGAAAACAACTATGTAAGTTCAAATGCAACTGTAGAAGGTATTGCAGAAAATTTAGCTTCATACTATTTATTATACGGTGATATTAATTTGGTAAACACTGAAATTGAAATTTACCGTTCTATCACAAGAGAAGATATTAAAGAAGTTGCAAAAAAATATTTAAATCCAAACCAACGTTTGATTTTAAATTATGGTCCTGCAAAAGAAAAAACAGCTAAATAATTTTACCATGAAAAAGTATTTATACATCGCATTCAGTTTATTACTAACAATAACTATGCAAGCACAAGACAGACCAATGCCTAAACAAGGCCCAGCACCATCAATTAATATTAAAAAACCTGTAACATTTGTGTTAGAAAATGGTTTGAAAGTATTAGTTGTTGAAAACAATAAATTACCACGCGTTTCTTATAATTTAACTTTAGACAATACTCCGTTTGCGGAAGGAAGTAAAAAAGGAGTTACTGATTTAGTAAGTTCGATGATCGGAAATGCTACAGAATCTATTTCTAAAGATAAATTTAATGAAGAAATCGATTTTTTAGGCGCTAATATTAATTTTTACGAATCTGGTGCTTCTGCAAATGGTTTGTCAAGATATTCGGCTAGAATTTTAGAATTATTAGCTGATGGTGCTTTAAATCCATTATTTACTCAAGAAGATTTCGACGCTGAAAGAGCTAAATTAATTGAAGGATTAAAAGCGGATGAAAAAAGCGCTTCTGCAATTGCAGGTCGTGTTCAAAATGTTTTAACGTACGGAAAAGAACATTATAATGGTGAATTCACTTCTGAAGAAACATTGAAAAATGTAACTTTACAAGACGTAATCAATCATTACAACACGTATTTCGTTCCAGCTAATGCTTATTTAGTAGTAATTGGGGACGTAAAAACCAAAGATGTTAAGAAAAAAGTACAACAATTATTTGGAGCCGATGTTTGGAAAACAGCTTCTGCACCAAATTTAACTTACAACGACCCAACGGATTTACAATATTCTCAAATTAATTTTGTTGATGTGCCTAATGCAGTTCAATCTGAAATTGCATTGATCAACTTATCAAAATTAAAAATGACGGATAAAGATTATTTCGCTGCTATTTTAGCTAACCAAATTCTTGGTGGTGGTGGAGAAGGTCGTTTGTTCTTAAACTTAAGAGAAAAACACGGTTGGACATACGGTTCGTATTCTAATTTAGGAGCAAGTAAATATATTTCTAAATTTTCTTCTACTGCTTCAGTTAGAAATGCTGTAACAGATAGTGCTGTTGTAGAAATTTTTAATGAATTGAAAAAAATCAGAATGGATTTAGTATCCGAAGAAGATTTAAAAAATGCTAAAGCAAAATACATTGGAAACTTTGTTATGCAAATTGAAAAACCAGCAACTATTGCTCGTTATGCTTTAAACATTAAGACATTAGGTTTACCAGAAGATTTTTACGAAAATTATGTAAAAAACATCAATGCAGTAACTCCAGAAGATGTTAAAAATGCTGCTAATAAATATTTCTTAGCAAATAATACTAGAGTTGTAATTGTTGGTAAAGCCGCTGATGTTTTACCAGGTTTAGAAGCCATGAGTGCAAAAGAGAAAATGCCAATTTTCTATTTTGATAAATACGGAAGCAAAGTTGACAAACCAGTTGTGAAAAAAGATATTCCTGCAGGAGTAACGGCTCAATCTGTTGTTAAAAATTACATTGATGCTATTGGTGGAGAAAAAGCTTTAAAAGCCGTTAAAACTGTTTTAGTAACTGCTAAAGGAACTATTCAAGGTCGTTCATTAGATATGGTTTCTAAATTTTCCAACAAAGGAATGTTAACTTCTGATATTTCAATGGGCGGAATGTCTATGATGAAACAAGTTATTGGAGATAAAACCGGATATCAAACCGTACAAGGTCAGAAAAAAGCTATTGAAGGTGAAGAATTAGTAAAAGAGAAAAAAGACGCGGTTCCTTTTGTTGAATTAAGCTTTTTATCAGATAAAACAATTGTTTTAAGCGGAATAGAATCTCTTAATGGTCAAGATGCTTATGCAATCCAAGTTGGTACAAGTAAATATTTTTATGATGTAAAAACAGGATTAAGAGTAGCTACTGAAAACGAATCAGGTGAAGGTGCTGAAAAACGTAAAACAATGACTTACTATGCTGATTATGTTGATGTAAAAGGAATTAAATTTCCATATAAAATGACAATAGATGTTGGAATGCCTTTAGAATTTATTACACAAGATGTAAAAATTAATGAAGGAGTTACAGAAAAAGATTTCGAATAAATTTATTTTTTGAAAATGAAAAAGGATTGCGAAAGCAATCCTTTTTTTATGCAATAAATTTTATTTTCTATTTGTAATATAAACGCCAAACAAAATAATTATGGTTCCTAAAACTTGTAATAAAGTAACGCCTTCGTTAAAAATTACACTCCATATTGTAGCTACAACAGGTATCAAATAAGTTACATTTGAAGCAAAAATAGGAGAAGACATTTGTATGAGTTTGTAAAAATATATATTAGCTAACCCTGTGCCAACTATTCCTAAAATTGCCACATAAATTAAAGGATGAATAGTATCAGTAATACCAATGCCTTCTGCGGTGTTTTGAATGGTTTGAAAATCATAACCCGTAAAAGATAAAATTAACAAAGCAGGAATAAGAAGAAAAGCAAAATTTCCAACAGTAATGCCAATTGGTGACACGTCAAATAAATACTTTTTCACCATATTAATGTTAGCGGCATAACACCAAGAAGCTATAATTACCAATAATGCAAACCAATAATTTTTTGATGGATTTCCTGAAGCTCCTGCATAAACTAATATCAAACAACCAATAATACCAATTAGTAACCCGTAAATTTGTTTTCTTTTAAACGTGAGTCCGAAAAAAACACTTCCTATAATCAATGTATTTAATGGTGTAAACGAGTTTAAAGTTGAACTAATAGAACTACTAATTTGTGTTTGTGCCAATGCAAAAAGAAAAATAGGGAAGAAGTTACCTAATAGTCCGGCTATAATAATGTACTTCATTTTCTTTTTTTCTATTTTAAATAGTTCTTTTCCTGCTATAAATAGTAAAAATACGGAAGTAAAAAGTATTCGATACGCGCCCAATTGATAAGGATTCATGCCACCATCTAAGCCTTTTTTCATTAAAATAAATGAACTACCCCAGACTATTGCTAAAACTAGCAATATAAACCATTTTGAATTTTGAATTTTCATAAAATTTGTAAAAAAATAAGGCTGTCAAATTTGACAGCCTTAAAGGTATAATTATTTTTAAGAATATTATCCTAGAGCGGCTCTTTTGAAACCAGTTACTTTTAAATCTGCATTTACAGATTTAATATAAGCAGCCACACTAATTGAACTATCTTTAATGTAATCTTGGTTTACTAAAGTATTGTCTTTAAAGAAACGTCCTAATTTCCCTTTAGCGATGTTTTCAATCATAGCTTCTGGTTTACCCTCAGTACGTAACATGTCTTTAGCAATTTCTATTTCCTTAGCAATAGTTTCTGCATTAACACCCGCTTCATCTAAAGCGATTGGTGCCATTGCAGCCGCTTGCATAGCAATGTTTCTTGCAGCTTCAGCACCGCCATCAACATTTGCAGATAAAGCCACTAAAGTAGCAATTCCATTTCCAGCGTGAATGTATGAGTTTATAAAGGCACCTTCTAATCTTTCGAAAGCACCAATTTCAATTTTTTCACCAATAACACCTGTTTGCTCAATCAATTTTTCAGCAACAGTAATTCCACCAAAATCAGAAGCTAAGAAAGCGTCTTTATCTGTAAAATTTAAAGCTAAGTTTGCAAAATCATTTGCTAATTTTACGAAACCTTCATTTTTTCCTACGAAGTCTGTTTCACAATTTAAAGATATTACAACACCAGCAGTATTATCGCTATTTACAACAGCAATAACAGCACCTTCTGTAGATTCTCTATCTGAACGGTTTGCGGCAACTTTTTGACCTTTTTTTCTTAAAATTTCAATGGCTAATTCAAAATTACCTTCAGCTTCAACTAAAGCTTTTTTGCAATCCATCATACCAGCACCGGTTGTAGTTCTTAATTTGTTAACTTCAGCAGCAGTTATATTTGACATTTTATTTTATTTTAGATTATTAATGTAAAAAAAGAAATTCCAATCGTATAATTCCAAATTCCAGTTTTATATAATTTATAACAAATGGTTAATAAATTAGTTTGGAGTTTGGAATTATACTTTCGGAATTTTTAGTATTTATGCTTCAGTTGAAGTTTCTTCAGCCTGAATTTCAGCTACTGGAGCTTCTTCAGTTGAGGTTTCTTCGGTCTGAATTTCAGCTACTGGAGCTGCTTCAGCTTTAGTTTCTTCAGTTGAGGTTTCATCTTTGTCTGATTTTCTTTCAGACAAACCTTCTATAATTGAAGCAGTCACTAAAGATAAAATTTTATCGATTGATTTAGAAGCGTCATCGTTAGCAGGAATAACATACTCAACCAAACGTGGGTCAGAGTTTGTATCAACCATTGCGAAAACTGGAATGTTTAACTTTTTTGCTTCTTTTACCGCGATGTGTTCAGCTTTAATATCAACTACAAATAATGCAGCAGGAATTCTTGACATGTCAGCAATTGAACCTAAGTTCTTGTCTAATTTTGCTCTTAAACGATCTACTTGTAAACGTTCCTTTTTTGAAAGTGTCATGAAAGTACCGTCTTTTTTCATTCTATCAATAGAAGCCATTTTTTTAATCGCTTTTCTAATAGTTATGAAATTGGTTAACATTCCACCAGGCCATCTTTCAGTGATGTAAGGCATGTTACAAGCAGCAGCTTTTTCAGCAACTATGTCTTTTGCTTGTTTTTTGGTAGCTACGAAAAGTATTTTTCTACCAGATGCTGCAATACTCTTTAAAGCATCATTCGCTTCTTCAATTTTTGCAGCAGTTTTATATAGGTTAATGATATGAATACCATTACGTTCCATATAAATGTAAGGGGCCATGTTTGGATCCCATTTACGAGTCATGTGTCCGAAATGTACACCAGCCTCTAATAATTCTTTAACGTCAATTTTGTTTGCCATTTTGTAATAGTTTACGTTCCGTGTTCTAGCAATGTTCCTTTTGGCTTAAAGCTTTAGGCTTCATTTAGATGCTAAACTAATTTCTTTTTCAATAAAAAGAAATATCGACAACTTGATTTTTAATTTCTAATTTAATTGTAAAAAAGGTTCTGAAAATATATTCTGATAAATACAGAATATTAACGTTTTGAGAATTGGAATCTCTTACGTGCTTTCTTCTGACCGAATTTTTTACGTTCTACCATTCTTGGATCTCTTGTTAGTAATCCTTCTGGTTTTAATACCAATCTGTTTTCTGCTTCTACTTCGCACATTGCTCTTGCAATTGCCATTCTTACAGCTTCTGCTTGACCAGTTGCTCCACCACCATACACATTAATTTTAACATCAAAATTGTTTTCGTTGTTAGTTAATGTTAAGGCTTGTTTTACTTTGTACTGCAATGTTGCAGTTGGAAAGTATACAGCAAACTCTCTTTTGTTAACTGTAATGTTACCAGTTCCTTCTGAAACATAAACACGTGCTACTGCACATTTTCTTCTTCCGATTTTGTGAATTACTCCCATTACTTAAGATCGTTTAGGTTAACGGCTTTAGGAGTTTGTGCGGCATGTTTGTGCGCATCTCCAACGTTAACATTTAAATTACGGAATAATTGTGCTCCTAATTTGTTTTTAGGCAACATTCCTTTAACTGCTTTTTCTACTAATAATGCAGGATTTTTTTGTTGCATTACTTTTGCAGTTAGACTTCTTTGTCCTCCTGGATAACCTGTGTGACGGATGTACGTTTTCTCATCCAATTTGTTTCCAGTAAGATTGATTTTTTCTGCGTTAATAACAATCACGTTATCTCCACAGTCAACATGCGGCGTATAACTTGGCTTGTATTTACCTCTTAATAACATAGCTACTTTAGAAGCAAAACGACCTAAGTTATGACCTTCAGCATCTACAACAACCCACTGCTTATCTGCAGTAGCTTTGTTTGCCGAAATCGTCTTGTAGCTTAATGTGTTCACAATACTAATTTTTAATTAAACATTCCATTCCTATTCCCAAACTTAGGGATTAGGGGTGCAAAAGTACAATTATTTATTAAAATTACAAACTCTAAACTAAAATTCTTTTATATTGATTTTGAACCCATTAAAAGAGGTTATAAAATATATTCATTTTATAAGGTTCTTTTCGATGATTTTTTATATTTTTGAATTTGAAATAGTATAAAAAATGAAATCAAAACCCACATTAAAAGAATTAGCTAAAGAATTAGGTGTTTCTACCTCAACAGTTTCTAAAGCCCTTAGTAATAGCCCAGAAATTAGTGAACTTACTAAAATTAAAATTAAAGAGTTTGCGCAACTAAAAAATTATAAGCCAAATAGTATAGCTAAAAATTTAAAAAATCAGCGTTCTTATACTATAGGTGTTATTTTACCAAATATTTTAAATCCTTTTTTCGCAAAAGTATTTTCTGGAATTGAATCATATGCTAACGAAAAAGGCTATAATTTAATAACATGTACGTCTAATGAATCTCTAGAAAAAGAGAAACAGATGATTGAAATGTTAGATAATGGGGCTACAGACGGTTTTATTTTAGCTTTGGCAGAAGAAACTCAGAAAGAAAATAATTTCACACACATATATAATGTATTACGCGATGGAACTCCAGTAGTTCTTTTTGATAGAATTGCACCAGAATTAAAATGTGATAAAGTTATTGTAGACGATTTTGACTCTGCAGCAGAAGCAACACAATATTTAATTGATACAAATTGCAAAAAAATCGCACTCTTTTCTACAATTAATAATTTAAGCGTTGGAAAGTTAAGAGAAAACGGATATAAAGAAGCATTGCAAAAAAACAACAAGAAATTTGATGCAAATTTAGCTTTGTTGACAGATTCAGATGAAGGTTTTGATGAAAAAATGGGAAAACTTATTTTAGAACAAAAACCAAATGCTATTTTTGCAATAAATGAATATGCTGCGGTTGCTGCAATGAAATTTTGTTTAAAAAACGGATTTCATGTGCCAAATGACATTTCAATTATTGGTTTTGCAGATGGTTTATGGTCAAGAAGAATGACGCCTAGCTTATCTACAATTAGTCAACATGCACCTGAAATAGGCCGAAAAACAGCCGAATTAATTATCAAACGTATCGAAGAAATTTCAGATTCTGAAACCGAAAAAACATTTGAAACAATTGTTGTTAAAACCGAATTAAGAAAAAGAGATTCGGTTAGAAAATTGGCTTAAACACATACGCCATAGAATTTAAAATAATAGCAGTTTTAAACTATAAATCCCAACTATTTAATTGTTGCAATGCATGATAAGCCGTTAAATCAAAATGAACGGGAACAATAGAAATATAATCATTAGCTAACGCCCATTCATCTGTATCTTCGCCGTTATCATGATTCACAAATTTTCCGGTTAACCAATAATATTCTTTTCCCATTGGGTTGGTGCGTTTGTCAAATTCTTCTTCCCAAGTGGCTTTCGCTTGACGACAAATTTTTATGCCTTTAATTTTATCTGTTTTTGGAAAATTTACATTCAAAACCACACCTTCAGGTAAGCCGTTTTCTAAAACTTCTAAGGCAATTTTCTTGATAAAAGGTTTGATAAATTCAAAATTTGCATCCCAACTGTAATCACATAATGAAAATCCAATAGAAGGAATGCCTTCAATACCGCCTTCCACAGCAGCACTCATCGTACCAGAATAAATTACATTTATAGAGGAATTAGACCCATGATTGACACCGGAAACACATAAATCAGGTTTACTTTTCATCACTTCATGTACGCCCATTTTTACACAATCTACTGGTGTTCCAGAACAACTGTAGGCATTATTTGCACCTAAAAAATTAGGAATATGTTTCAATTCTAAAGTGCTATTTATGGTAATAGCGTGACCCATGCCACTTTGTGCGCTATCTGGCGCAATGATATAAATTTCACCTAATTCATGCATGACTTCAACTAAAGCTTTTATGCCTGGAGCAGCAATTCCGTCGTCATTAGTAACTAGAATTTTTTTCATTTTACAATTGTGTTAATTTATTTGCTAATTTATTATAATTTATGATTTATTTGCAGATAAAAATATTAAATTTGTTATCTTGTTTTTTTACAAGTAATGGAATGACTATTTGGCACGATTTTAGAAGTTAAAAATGAAAAAAAGTATAGAATTTATGAAAAGAAATTATAAGGTTTTATTAGTTGTAGGGATATTAGTTGCGGGATTATGGAGTTTTATTCCTTCAAAAAAAATAACCGGCGACGATAAAGATAAAATGTTAATTGAACTGTTGTCTTTTGTGTTAGAAAAAGGTCATTTTTCACCAATTGAAATAAATGATGAATTTTCTAAAAAAGCGTATGCCGCTTACATTGAATCATTAGATCCTACAAAACGATTTTTCATTCAATCTGATATTACTGAATTTCAAAAATATGAATTGGCTATTGATGATATGATTCGTAGCAAAGATTTGGCGTTTTTTGATTTAACATACAAAAGATTAATGTTAAGAATGAAAGAATCCAAAGTAATTTATACTAACATTCTTTCCAAACCATTAGATTTAAATGATAATGAAACCATAAATGTAGATTATGAAAAACTACCCTATGCTGCTACTAAGATTGATTTAGATCAGCGTTGGAGAAAGCAATTAGAACTTGCTGTTTTGAGTGATATTACAGATAAAGAAGACATTCAAAACGCTTTAAAGTCTGAAATTTTAGATGAATCGAGTGCTACTAAAGTAGAAAAACCGGCAGAAAAAACCGAACCAAAATCTTTTGAAGAATTAGAAAAAACAGCTAGAAAAACCACAGAAAGTAATTTAAATAATAATTTTAGTTTCATTGCTGAATTAACTCGTGAAGATTGGTTTACCGTTTATATCAATGCGATTGTAACCCAATACGACCCACATACGTATTATTTTTCTCCAGAAGATAAAGAGAAATTTGATGTAAGTATGAGTGGAAAATTTGAAGGAATTGGTGCGCGTTTACAAAAGAAAAATGAAGGTATTGAAGTGTCTGAATTAATAAGTGGAGGCCCTGCATGGCGAGGTAAATTATTAGAACAAGGCGATGTTATTATTAAAGTAGCCCAAGCAAATGAGGAGGCGATTGACATTGCAGGCATGCGATTAGACGACGTGATAAAAAAAATAAAAGGACCAAAAGGAACTTTGGTGAAACTTACCGTAAAAAAAGTAGACGGTTCTGTAAAAGTGGTTCCAATTGTAAGGGACGAAGTAGAAACTGAAGAAACCTTTGCAAAATCAACCTTGGTAGAAAAAGACGGGAAGTTATTTGGTGTGATTTATTTACCGAAATTTTACCAAACTTTTGAAAATAGATCTAACAGAGATGCCTTTAAAGATGTAGCTATTGAAGTCGAAAGATTAAAAGCCATGAATGTACAAGGTATTGTAATGGATTTACGTGATAATGGCGGTGGATCTTTAGAAACGGTAGTTAAAATGACAGGTTTATTTATTGATAAAGGCCCAGTAGTTCAAGTAAAACCAGCAGGTGGTAAAGCTCAAATTTTACCAGACTCTGATCCTAAAGTACAATGGAATGGTCCTTTAGTAGTAATGATTAATAATTATTCGGCTTCAGCATCAGAAATATTTGCAGCTGCAATTCAGGATTATAATAGAGGAATTATTATTGGAAGCAAGCAATCGTATGGAAAAGGGACTGTTCAGAATGTATTTGAATTAAATGAATTTGTTCGTGGCAATCAATACGGAGAATTAGGCGCTTTAAAAACCACTACTCAAAAATTTTATAGAGTAAATGGCGGCTCTACACAATTAGAAGGTGTAAAAAGTGATATTGTAATGCCAGATCGTTTTAGCTTTATGCAAACAGGTGAAAAAGATGAAAAAAGTGCTTTGCCATGGGATAAAATTGAGCCAGCAATTTATACACCATTATTTCAAAACTTTGAAAAAGTAATTGCGAATAGTAAAAAAAGAATTGCTACTAATGATAACTTTAATTTAATTTCCGAAAATGCAAAATGGATTAACGATAGAAAAGAAGACAATACTATAAGTTTAAATTATACTGCCTATAAAAAAGAAATTGCCGATATTGAATCGCAAACTAAAAAATTTAAGAGTCTTGAAAAATATAAAAACAACCTAAATTTCACTTCTTTACCATACGAATTAGAATTAATGGATAAAGATGAATTGTTAAAAGAAAAACGTGAAAGATGGCATGCAGAATTAGTAAAAGATATTTATATGACAGAAACATTAAATGTATTAACTGATTTAACTGTTTTAGACACAAACAAACCTATTGTTAAAACTAAAAAAGATAAAAATTTAAAAGAAAAATTAGCTTCAAAATAACGAATTATTATAGATATATAAAGCCATTCATTTTCTTCTTGAATGGCTTTTTAGTTTACTATTGTTTTTGTAAATCGTTTGGATTTTGAATACTACAAAATTAATCTGTAATTAGTATTTTTTCTAACGCAATAACTTTATTTCCATCCGTTAGTTTAACAAAATACAGTCCACTTGAAAGATTATCACGGGATAAGAAAACGGTCTGCCCCGAAAGATTATTAACTTGTTTAACTATTTGCCCGTATAAATTATAAATATTCAAGGTGGCATTTTTTAGATTGCTATTTGTTTGAATAGTAGTCGAACTTACAAAAGGATTGGGAAATATTGAAAAAAGATTTTTGTTTGTATATTCGGTATTACTTAAGTTATTTTGTCCCGACTGTATACAAGCATTTGGAGTACTTTCATATGCATAATCTTTTATAGTAAAAGAGGCAGAATTTGCTAGAATATCTATCCGTGCCCAGCCATAGTATGTGTTTGTGCCTACAATTAGTTTTAGTGCTAAATATTTATCTGAAGCGCCTACCCAGTAACCAATACTTGTTCCCAATGCCAAAGTGCCAGGATTATTAAAATCATACCATGTTGCAAGTGATGCACAAATAGTATTAGATGATGATAACGCCCATGATAAATAAGTGCCATTAACAAAATTTCCTGAATAAGCATTGTTGTTTTGTGGATTACACATAACTCCAATTGTGCTTGCACTTCCACCAAAATAAATTATAAAATCAACAACCGTATCATTATTTAAATCCAAAGAATATGTCGCGTTTGGAGTGGCGTCAGGTATATCAGTATAAATAATTTGGGAATATAACTTACTATTTACAAAAAACAATATCAATATAACACATAAAGTTGTTACTCTTTTATGAAATATATTTTTTGTTTTCATTAATACTAATAGATTTACCATTCATTAACTTTATTGGCATCTAATTTTATAAATATAAATAGCATAATAGTAAATGCCCACAAACTAGACCCACCGTAGGAGAAAAAGGGTAGTGGTATGCCAATAGTGGGGAATAAACGTATAAGCATGGCAATATTTACAAAAAAGTGAGTAAATAAATAGGTGGCTACACAATAACCATATACCCTGCTAAATCTTGTTTTTTGGCGTTCTGCAAGGAATAATATTCGCAAAAATAAAATTACAAATAATCCAATAACTATTACATTTCCTACAAATCCCCATTCTTCACCAACCGTTGTAAAAATATAGTCCGTATGTTGCTCTGGCACAAAACCGCCTTTTGTTTGCGTGCCTTCTAAGTAACCTTTACCAAAAAATCCTCCTGAACCAATAGCTATCATAGATTGATTTAAATTGTATCCTTCGGCTTTCATGTTTACATCTTTTCCTAAAAGTACATTAATACGATCTTTTTGGTGGGGCTCTAAAACTTTATCATATACATAACTAACCGAAAAGGAAAAAAGTGATATTGCTATAAAAATTAATCCGTAAACAATAGGATTCCGAGAAATCAGTCGATTAAATATAAAATGAATCACCATAAATATTCCAATAAATGAAATTAAATAAATGGGTTTAATGATAAGCGCTAAAAGGAAAGTAGCAATGGAAATGGCTCCAGTCCACAAATACCAACCTGGTAATCCTTCTCTAAATAAGACAAAAATTAAGGATAAAAAAATCATGGCGCTACCTGTATCTGGTTGTAATAAAATTAACAAAACAGGAAGTCCAATAATTGCAAACGCTATATATTGAAAGTTTTTTTTGGCTAAGTTTACTTGTGCATCACTTAAATATTTAGATAAAAGTAAGGCTACAGCTGTTTTTACAAACTCGGAAGGTTGAAAACCAAAACCTCCAAATTGGTACCAGTTGGTTTGTCCTTTTTTGCTCACTCCAAATACAAATAATCCCAAAAGTAAGGCTATTCCAATTCCATAAAATACAGAAGAAAATCGTTCAAAAATTTTTGAATCTATAAATAGAATAGAAAATATTATTGGTATAGAAATAAGCATAAAAATCATTTGTCTGCCATAATTCAAACTAAAATCAAAAGTATATTCTTGATTAGCAGGAACGGTAACAGAATATATAGTCATCCATCCAAATACTACTAGTATGAAGTATAATGAAACGGTTATCCAATCGATGGAATTACTAATATCTTGGTTTTTCATTTGTGTTTATTTTCCGTTTTGTTTTGGAAATTTTTTGGATGTTGAAAAATATAATTATTTTTTGTTTTCCGTCACTTTTTTCTTTTCTTTTTCTACTTCTTTTTTAGATTTTAATTTCATTCGAATCGAATCTGTTTTATCTAATTTTGGCTTGTAAATAGAATCTTTATTTGGATATAATTTTCGATATTGCCAGTTTAAGTTTCCTTCTAACATTCGTTTTTCTAAATCTGTTCGGGTAATTTTCTTATTTAAATATTTTTCAATCATCAGCGTAGCTATAGGTCCAGCCCAAGTATTTCCAAAATGGCCGTTTTCCACAATCACTGCAATGGCAATTTTAGGGCGAATTCTAGGTGCAAATGCTACAAATTCAGAATGATCTTCTAATTGTACTCGCTTTCCATTTATTTTAGCAAAATTTTCAGCAGTTCCTGTTTTTCCGCATATTTCCAAGCCTTCAACGCCTAAACCAAAAGCTGTCCCTCTGTTGTAAACATCAAATAAACCATTTACTATTGCATCAAAATGCCTTCTGTTAATTGTTGTAACATGTTTGGTGGTGTATTTTGAATCTATTTTTTTACCTTTTATATTTTTGATGATATGAGGAGTAAAATAGTAACCTCTATTTGCAATAGTAGCCATCATATTTGCCAACTGTATTGGCGTCATAGAAACCTCACCTTGACCAATTGAATTTGAAATAATAGTAGTAGAACGCCATCCGCCATTTGGATAAAAATGCTCGTAAAATTTTGAAGTTGGAATGTGTCCTTTTCTACCTGGAGGCAAATCATAGCCCATAAATTTTCCCAAACCAAAACTTTTTAAGTGATTCGCCCAAGCATCAACACCGTCTTTTGGTCTTTTGTATTTTTCAATTGTTCGCTTGTATGTATTAGCAAAATAGGTGTTGCAAGATTTATAAATTCCGAAATTTAATTGTATCACGCCGCCCGGACAGTGACAACGCATAAACGCCCCACGGCCGTATGAAAACCCATGATTACACGTAAATGACGTTTGGGTATCAATTACACCTTCTTGCAAGCCTACTAAACCTGTAAGAATTTTAAATGGAGAACCAGGAGGAAATTCTCCTAATAAGCCCCTGTCGAATAAAGGTTTAGCAATGGAATCATTGTATAATTTTGTATAATTTCTTGAACGTTGTCTGCCAACTAACAAAGCTGGATCATAAGAAGGCGCGGTTATTAAAGCTAAAATTTCACCAGTACTTGGCTCAATAGCTACAATTCCGCCACGTTTGTTTACCATTAATTCTTCGCCATATTTTTGTAATTCTCCATCAATAGCTAAAGTTACATCGCTACCTTGTTTTGCAATGGTATCAAATTTTCCTTCTTTGTAAGAACCAATTTCTCTATTGTGTTTATCTTTTAGAATATATTTCACACCTTTTACACCACGTAACATTTCTTCATAAGCTTCTTCAACACCTTGTCTGCCAATTAAATCGCCGCTTTTATAATAAGGATTGTCTTTTATAATAGCATCATTTACTTGTGTAATAAATCCGAAAATATTAGCCCCATGTTTTGTTTGATACTCTCTTAAAGATCGTTTTTGAATGTAAAAACCATTGTATTTTCTTATTTTTTCTTGAAAACCAGCAAATTCTATTTTGTTTAATTGCGAAAGAAAAAGGGAAGGTAATCTTGGGCTGTAAATTTTGGCTTTACCAATTTTTTCTAAAAATTCTTCTTTTGTAATTTGAAGGATTTTACAAAATTCAAGTGTATCAATATCTTTTACTTCTTTTGGAACAACCATAATATCGTAAGATGGCTGATTGGCAACTAAAAGTTTTCCGTTTCGGTCATAAATATAACCTCTTTCAGGAAAATCGAATTTTATTTTTATGGCATTATTTTCGGATTTTATTTTTAAAGTATCATCAATAATTTGTAAATAAAAAAGACGAACCAATAACAGGATAGATGATATAATGATAAGGGTTGGTAACAAAGTCTTTCTCATCGTTTATTAGGTTTAATTAAGTAAAGACTAATAATACATATTGCAAATGTGAAAATGGTGCTTAAAATTGTACGCGAGATAATTTCAAAAAACAAATTGAATCGATATAGTTCTAAACAAAAAAGTATAAAATGATGAAATACTATTGCAGATATGATAAAAGTAAATCGATCTACAGATAATTTATCAGCTATTCTGATGGTCTGGTATTCATAACTTAATCCAAATGCAAATTTTAAGAAAAAAGGTCTAAAGTACGCTAAAAGTAAAGAGGCAGTTGCATGAACACCGCCACTGTCACAAAACAAATCCATAAGTAAACCCAAACAAAAACTTGCGGCAATAAAACCAGATTTATTTGAGTTAATTGGATATAAAATAATAAAAAGTATGTATAAATAAGGATTGATCCAACCTCCTAATTTCACCTGTTCAAGCACAACAATTTGTATTGTTAGTAAAACAATAAAACGAATTAAATTTAAAATGAAGTTACTATTCATTATTGCTTTGTTGGATCTTTTTCTGTTTCTGCTTCCAGTGTTTCTTTCTCTTTTTTCTTCTTGTTTTCAATAACATATACATAGCCAAGTGAAGTCATGTCGTTGAAAAGTCTAACATTGATTACGAATTTGTTACTGGTTTTTTCTGCAAATATTTGTTCAATTTTTCCAATTGGAATATTTTCAGGAAATATGGCAGATTGCGCTCCAGTTACAATAGTATCCCCTTTTTTTAATGTGGCTAATTTTGGCACATCAATAAGTTGCACATATCCAGCATTTTTTCCATCCCAAGTTATAGAACCAAAATGATCCGAATTTTTTATTTTTCCATTTAATGGATTTTTCGTGTGCAGAATACTAATAACTGTAGCGTAATTTTTAGAAGTTTTTTCTATAATTCCTACTACACCTTTATCGCTAATAACAGCCATATCGGTTTTCAGACCTTCGAAAAACCCTTTGCTTAATGTTAGAAAGTTTTCTTGTTTGGTGTAAGAATTCTTTATCACTTTTGCTTGTCTTACTACAAAATCCGATAAAATATTTGGAACTACAATTTTACTTTCTAAAATGGTATCTTTTTTATTGAATAGTATTTCTTTTAATCGGGCATTTTCTCTAGCTAAATCTTCATTTTTTTGTTGCAGTCCAAAGTATTCTTTTACACTGTTAATTTGGCTATACGTATAACCTGAAAAAGCGCTTGAAGAATTAATATACTGGCTTCTATGGTAAGAATGTGATTTAATTGTAAGCGTTAATGAAATACCCAAAAGCAGCAAAAACAGCAATTTATAGCTGTTTTTAATAAGAAAAATTATTATTTGCTGCATGTATTGCGTGCTTATTTAATTAAAATATTTTTGTACTTCGCTAAGTTTTTAAGCGTCATTCCAGTTCCTCTTACAACCGCTCTTAATGGGTCTTCTGCGATATACACTGGTAAATCAGTTTTTAATGAAATACGTTTATCTAAACCTCTAAGCATTGATCCTCCACCGGCTAAATAAATACCTGTATTGTAAATATCTGCTGCTAATTCTGGTGGTGTTTGAGATAACGTTTCCATAATAGCGTCTTCAATTCTTTGAATAGATTTATCTAATGCTTTAGCAATTTCTCTGTAAGAAACATCAACTTGTTTTGGTTTTCCAGTTAATAAATCACGTCCTTGAACCGACATGTCTTCAGGAGGACTTTCTAAGTCTTCGATTGCGGCACCAATTTGTATTTTAATTTTTTCTGCAGTAGTTTCTCCCACAAATAAATTGTGTTGTGTTCTCATGTAATAAATGATATCGTTGGTAAATACGTCACCAGCAATTTTTACAGATTTATCACAAACAATACCTGCTAAAGCAATCACGGCAATTTCTGTAGTTCCACCACCTATATCCACAATCATATTTCCTTTCGGTTGCATAATGTCAATTCCAATACCAATTGCCGCAGCCATTGGTTCATGAATTAAATATACTTCTTTTCCGTTAACACGTTCCGCGGATTCTTTTACAGCACGCATTTCCACTTCTGTAATTCCAGAAGGAATACAAATTACCAAACGAAGTGCTGGTGTAAAAAGTTTTTTCTTTAATGCAGGAATGCTTTTAATTAACATTTGAAGCATTTTCTCAGACGCATCAAAATCGGCAATTACTCCATCTTTTAGCGGACGAATTGTTTTTATATTTTCGTGGGTTTTTCCTTGCATCATGTTGGCTTCTTTTCCAACAGCAATTATTTTCCCAGTTATTCGGTCTCTCGCAACAATTGAAGGACAGTCTATTACGACTTTATCGTTGTGAATTATTAGTGTATTTGCGGTACCAAGGTCAATTGCAATGTCCTCAGTCATAAAGTCAAAAAATCCCATATTTATTTGAAGGGTTTAGTATTTTGTGTAAATCTATTCAACTAACAAAAGTATAAAATAAAATTGGAATTATTTAAAATAAAAACGCATTAAAAATAATTTTTTTAATGCGTTTTAAAATAGTGATATTTTTGAGCTGTTTTTAGTGTTTAAAATGGCGCACACCAGTCATCACCATCGCCACATTATTAGCGTTACAATAGTCAATACTTAATTCGTCCTTTATAGATCCTCCTGGCTGAATAATAGCTGTAATTCCAGCTTTATTTGCAATTTCTACACAGTCAGGAAATGGAAAAAAAGCATCACTTGCCATAACGGCACCAGTTAAATCGAAGTCAAACGTTTTGGCTTTTTCAATGGCTTGATTTAAGGCATCTACTCTTGAAGTTTGTCCTGTTCCTGAAGCGCACAATTGGCGATTTTTGGCAAAAACTATGGTATTCGATTTGGTGTGTTTACAAATTTTAGAAGCAAATATTAAATCTTCAATTTCATCTTCTGTTGGAGCAGTTTTTGTAGCTGTTTTCAATATTTCAACGGAATCGGTAATAGTATCTTTATCTTGAACTAATATTCCATTTAAACACGTACGAATATTTTTTACGGTTAATGCCACATCGTTAATTACTAATATGATTCGGTTCTTTTTTTCTTCTAAAATATCAATAGCTTCTTGGTCATAAGAGGGTGCGATAACCACTTCACAAAACAATTTATTAATTTCTTCCGCTGTAGCCAAATCGATGTTTCCATTGGCAATCAGTACGCCACCAAATGCAGAAGTAGGATCGCCAGCTAAAGCATCTAAATAAGCTTCTTTCATAGTAGCTCTTGTAGCTATACCACAAGCGTTATTGTGTTTTAAAATTGCAAAAGTAGGGTCGTTATGTTTAAATTCATTAATTAAATTAACCGATGCGTCAACATCTAATAAATTATTGTATGATAGTTCTTTTCCGTGCAATTTTGTAAACATTTTATCAAAATTACCAAAGAAAAATCCTTTTTGATGCGGGTTTTCACCATATCGTAAAATTTGTCCTTTTTCCTCGCTAATTTTTAAATAAGTTTCTTCAGTATTGAAATAATTAAAAATAGCGGTATCGTAATTTGATGAGGTATGAAAGGCTTTTGTAGCTAATAATTTTCTTTGTTCAATAGAAGTAGCACCTTGATTTTCTGTATAAAAATTTAAGAAAGTAGCATATTCATCTACAGATGCTACAATTACAGTATCTTTAAAGTTTTTCGCTGCAGCGCGAATTAATGAAATCCCACCAATATCAATTTTTTCTATACTATCTGCTTCACTGGCCCCTGAAGCTACTGTTTTTTCAAACGGATATAAATCCACAATTACTAAATCAATTTGCGGAATATTAAATTCTACCATTTGTGCCACATCACCTTCATGATCTTGGCGGTTTAAAATACCACCAAATATCTTCGGATGCAATGTTTTTACTCTTCCGCCTAAAATAGAAGGATAAGAAGTTACATCTTCTACAGCCACAACAGGAACTTGCAAACTTTTAATAAAATCTTCAGTTCCGCCAGTAGAATAAAGAGTTACATTATTTTGGTGAAGTGCTTTGATGATAGGTTCTAAACCCGTTTTATCAAATACAGAAATTAATGCCGATTTGATTTGTTTTTTGTGAGTCATTATGTTGTTGTTTGTTTTGAATTGCAAAAGTAACAATTTGAATAAGATAATCCAATAATTCCATTCTGTAAATGAGTAACATTTTCAAATAATTTTCCATTGATAATTGTAACAAATAGTCGCTTTTGGCTACAAATATTTAAGATATTAATTTTATGATACTATATATACGTTTACTGAAAGAAAGTTTTGCTTTTGCTTTTAATGCTTTGAGAAGTAATAAATTACGAACATTTCTTTCTCTACTTGGAGTAACGGTTGGTATTTTTTCTATTATTGCTGTTTTAGCGGCAGTTGATTCTTTGAAAAAAAATATTGTAGAAAGTTTAGATGGTATGGATAAAAACACCATTTATTTATTTAAATATTCTTTTGGACCAACTGATGTAGAAGAATGGAAACGAGACCAATTTCCGCATGTAAAATATGATGAATATCAATATTTACAAAAAAGTATGGCCGATATTGATAAAATTTCATTTAATTTTTTTACAAGTAATCAAAATATAAAATATGATGAAAACACGGTTAATTCTATTCGCGTTAAACCTTCAACAAATGAATTTTTTGAAATTGAACCTTTTAAAGTAGATAAAGGAAGATTGTTTAATGAGGCAGAATCTAATTCTGGAACATCAGTAATTGTAATTGGAAGTGAAGTTGCGGATGGCTTATTTAAAGGCAATGAACCTATTGGAAAACAAATTCGGTTATATGGGCAACGTTTTACTGTTATTGGTGTATTAAAAAAAATGGGTCAAAACGCCTTTGGCGATTCCAATGATGTAGCGGTTTTTTTACCAGTAAATAATATTAGAAAATTATATGGTGATAACAGTTCAAATTTCACGCCAGCCATTTTAATAAAGCCTAAAGCAGGTGTTGATATTGAAGAATTTAAAGCGGAATTGACAAACAAAATGAGAAATATAAGAGGTTTACGAGCTGGAGAAATTAATAATTTTTTTGTAAATATTTTGTCTGGTTTTACTAATTTTATTGATGATATTATCGGTAAGATGAATCTTGCAGGTTGGGGAATTAGTATTTTTTCTCTTTTAGTTGGTGGATTTGGAATTGCAAATATTATGTTTGTTTCTGTAAAAGAACGCACCAATTTAATTGGAATTCAGAAAGCTTTAGGCGCTAAAAACAAATTTATATTGTTTCAATTTTTATTTGAAGCGGTTATTTTAGCTATGTTTGGCGGATTAATCGGAATCGTTTTGGTTTGGTTTATTGCCTTATTATTAACAAACGTTTTAGATTTTGAGTTTGTTTTGAGTTCTTTTAATATTTTATTGGGTTCAAGTTTATCAATAATTATCGGTTTAATTTCTGGAATTTTGCCAGCCATTTCTGCTTCTAAATTAGATCCTGTGGAAGCCATTCGAACAGGAATGTAATATAAAAAATAAATAAAAAAGCCGATTTGAAACTTCAAATTGGCTTTTTTGTGCTTTAAAATTAATTATAATTATAACACATATTTCAAGCTAAATACTACAAAACGAGGTTGTACATAAAAACTTGAAAAGTTTGTAGAACCACCTAACGCATTAAAGCTGTTATCGTTTAATGCTGTTGTATTTAATAAGTTGGTAGCACTAACTTTATACTCAAATTTACTATCTCTTTTTTGATATGATAATGATGCGGTTAAGAAATCATATTCAGTATCAAAAGTTTTCGCTTTATCTCTATTGTGATAAAAATTGTATTCAGAAGTAAAAGAAAAGGCATCTAAAAAGAAATATTCTAACGTTACCGAAGGATTATCTACATAATTTATTTGATCTTGAAAATCGTTTATAGTAAATTCATAGGACAATTCAATATTTGGTATTTTTTTAAAATTGGTTGAAAATCCGATATCATAGTTTTGTGTAAACGATTTTGTATTTTGAATATATTCTGAATTGTTTGGATTGACACGAATATTATTATTTGAGCTTTTACTCAAACTTGCTGAACCATCTGCTTTAAAATATCTTGCAAAAGATCTACCATAATTAAATCTTCCTGAAAGCGACTCATTTGGAAAATTAGAATTAATATTTACAGAGCTTGAAACCTGATTTACACCTGTTAATAAAGCACGATTGGTAATAATTTCGGTTTGTTTCGTATAGGTAACATTTGCAGATATATTTTCCATATTAAACATGCTGAATTTAAAGAAACGCAAGGAGTGCACTTGAGAAATCGAGTTTTCTAAGAATCTATTTCCACTATACAAACTGTTATAATTAGAAAATACGTAACCTTGTGCTAGTTTTACCACATCTGTAAAATTATTAGATAACGAGAAATTATAGGATAATGTTTGTGATTTTTTCATTTGCCATAACGCAAAGAAATCAGGCAAAACTCTATTGAAACTCATTTTATTTGTACTGTTCAATTGGGTATCGTTGGTGTTAAATTGATGCAAAGTAACGCCTGGATTAAAAGTAAATTTTCCAACCAACATTTTGTAATGTAAGCCAACAAAAGCATCGTTAAATTCATAATTTACTTGATTGGTGTTTTTGCTATCGGATAAATTATTTTGCGTGCCATTATCTAAAATTTGGAACATATTAGTATTAAAATTTTGATACGAATACGTGTTTCCAATAGTAACATTAATATTACTTTTTGGTGTTACCATGTAGTAATAATCAAATTTACTATCAGTTTTATTTGTTTTTACAAATCGGTTTTGATTGATATTATTTCTTGTTTGTGTGGTGTTGTATCCAGTTAAAATAAAAGGTTGTATTTGTAAATTGGCATTGTAAAACGGATCTTCTTGCTGAAATAAATTTTGCATTTCAAAAGCAAATACATTTTTGTCGTTTAGTGTATAATAGTAGTTTAAGTTTTGATTTAGTGAAATAGGTTGTTGGTTTTTTTCGGTTAAAATATTCCCTTGCAAACTAGATACTACATTTTGTCTTTCCAATTGATCAGATGTTTTAAGTAACGCATCATAATCCAGGTGCATTTTGGTAGAAGGCACGTAGCTACTACTTAATTTAAACAATCCTAAATTGTTTCTCTGTCTCGAATTATCTTGACGTGTTTCTGTAATATTTACAGTCGTACCATTTGGTAATCTATCTACACGATTGTAAATATTATCGGTTTGTAAATCGGTTTTGTTGTACGAATAAATCCCAAATCCACTGATTGTCCAAGCTTTCGATGGATTATAGGAGAAGTTAGCCGCGCCAAATTTTGTGTCAATATTTTTAGCTCGATTGTTTCTTAATCCGCCAATTCCTAAATCGTTTGAAGAAACATTAAAACTAGAACCTCCTTTTCGCATCATATTTTTAAATCCACCTGTAAATTTAAAATAGTCTTGCGTGGTAAGCGGTAACTCGCCAATATTATTTAAGTTTCCTATTAAATTAACACTGTATTTTGGACTGTAATAAAATAGTTTTGGATTAACGATGCTTCTGTTTTTCGAGTCGATAATACCTTCACCAGCTAGCACATCACCAAACCAAAAATTGGTTTTTCCTTGTTTTAGTTTTATATTAATAGCAATATTTTCTTCATTATTTTCTAATCCTTTTAAATTAGAAACTTCATTATAATTTCTTAAAACTTGTATCTTATCAATGGCATCTGCAGGAATGTTTTTAACTCCTAATTTGGTATCACCATCAAAAAAATCTTTACCGTTTACCATTAACTTTTGTGCTGTTTTTCCTTCTACCGAAATTTCACCATCTTTATTAACAGAAACACCAGGTAATTTTTTAAGCACATCTTCTAACTTTTTTTCGGTTCCATTTGTAAACGAATCAGAATTATAAATAATGGTATCGCCACTAATTCTCACAGGCATTTCTCTAACAATTTCAACCGTTTCAATGGTGTTTGAATTTGATAAAACAATATTAAAAGTTTGATTTTCTTTTGTAGTAGTAATTTTTTGTTCAAAAGGGGCATACCCAATATAACCAGCTTTGATGATATATTCAGTATTGGCTTTTAAGTTTAATGAAAACTCTCCTTTTTCACTGGTAATGTTATAGGCATCCATTGCTTTTGTAACTTGGTTAATTGCCATTACATTGGCTGTTTCTATAACCAAATTGTCGCTATCTTTTAAAATTCCTGAAACCTTTACCGATTGCGCATAACTTATTCCAGCAAGAAACAAGCTTAGTATTAAAATTATTTTTTTCATTAAGTGTGTTTATTAGTTTTTTGTTTCATGGAAGATAACGCCGTCATTGTCTTCCATTTGCTTCAGCATTTTTTTCTCGTATTTTTCATATTCTTTTTTAGAAATGACTTTTCCAGAATTCGGAATTTTTATTTTCACTGTTTCATTCTTTTTTATGGTTACTTTAGTGCAAAAATAAATTAAGGGTGCGTCTTCTAATTGTAATATTAATCCAGGTAAACCCCAAACACCTTTTGGTCCAAAACTAACAGGTATCTCACTGGTGTACCATGCTGTAATGGTTTTAGGTTGTGGTTTTTTCATTTCAAAAAAAGTAGTTTCTCCGTTTTTAATTTTTTCCTGATAACGGTCGTATGATTCTAAATCATTTTTAGAAACCGGTTCAACATAAGTTGCTTTTACACAATTATAGTCACCAATTATTTTTGTTTCGTTGGTTATTTCCCAGGTAATTTTTTGTAACGAATCTTTAACTACAAATTCATCACCAAATGAATCTTCTTCTGTATATAAAATTTTATCTTTTGTGTTCATGTATTTAACTCCATCACCCGGCAAACTAAAAGATATAGACATGCCGCCTTGTGACGGTTTTGGTTGTTCTAATGCTACAACTTCTTCAAATAGGGCTTCGTTTTTATTGAAAGATAATAAATATTTCTTTTCCATTGCTTTTTTCATTGCATCTTTCATCGCATCTTTATCAAAACCATTCATTGCATCTTCCGCCGCTTCTTTTTCAGATTCTTTTGAAATAGAAGCAGCTTCTATTTTAGAATTATTTTTAATGGTTTGATATTCTACTCTGCCGTAAAAATCTTGCCCAAAAAGGGTCGTAGAGAAAAGTAAAAAACATAATTTAGGTAAATTTTTCATACTATTTGGGGATTAGTTAAAGTTACTATTTTATCTAGAAAATCTCATTTGCATACCACCTCTTGAACCTGGAGCACCACCCATTTCGCTCATTTCTTTCATTTTTTTCACCATAATATCGTCGTATTCTTTTTGTGAGACTTTATCACCACCAGTTGGCGCTTTTATTTCGATTTTTTCTTTCACATTCAATACTAATTTCGAACACATAATTATGGTTTTTCCGTCATTAACTTCCATTATTAATCCTGGTAAACCCCAATATTCATCTGGGCCTTGGTTTACAGGAATTTCTGGACAATACCAAGCGGTAACAGTAACTTCTTTTGGCATGTCAATGTCTTCAAAAAAATTGGTTTTCTTTTCCTCTTTTTTCTCAGAAGTGTCTTTTTCGTCAACTTTTCCTTCCTCTGTTTCTTTTTTTGGCGCTTCTTTTTTTCTTCTATAATTTCTAAAATCCGTTTTACTGGCTTCTTTTATTGCTGTTGCTTTAAAACAAGTATAATCGCCAATTTTTTTAGATTCGTCACTTAGTACCCATTTTAAATTTGGCAACGAGTCTTTTATCAAAAATTCTTTTCCAAATACTTCTTTATCAACGGTGTATTGTTTTTCTTTAACGTTTTTAAAATATGTTCCACCACCGCCCATAAATGAAGCCATCATTCTTCCACCACCTTGTTGTCCGGGCGCATCAAGTTTTTCTTCTTCTTTGTAAATTGAGGCCGATTTATCGAAATTTAGAACGTATGTTTTTTCAAACATTTTTTTCATTCTTTCCATAATTTGATTTTTCATTTCTGGAGTCATGTCTTTATTTCCGTCAAAATTTTTAGCAAATTCTGATGTCGACGTTTTAGATTCATAAACCGCCATTCCTTGGAAATCTTTCTGTGCAGTTGCCATAAAAGTTGTTAAACCCAATACTGCAATAAATATTTTTTTCATGTTTTAGTTAATTTTAATTTTTATTAGACTCTAAAAATAGCTAATAGTTACATGATAATTTGTTATTTTTGTGTTAATATTAAAGCTATGCGATTTTTTCTTCTATTTATTTTATCCGTTTATTGTGCTTCCGCTCAAAATATTGATGTGGAGCGTGTAGACAATAAACCATATAAGTACAGTACTTTTTGGGGGAATGATTTATCTGGTAACGCCTATTTTTCTTCAAGTAATAATTTGTATAAAATTAATAAAATAGACACGTTAAATTATTCTAACAACACATTTGGAAAAATTTCAAGTGTAGAAACTTTTAATATGTTGCAAACGCTCGTTTTTTATAAAGAAAACAATGCTTTTGTTTTGTTAGATGCTCAGCTTAATGAAATTAATACGACTATTTTTTCGGAAATTAATTGCGAATATTTAAAACCTGCTTCTCAAAATGAACTTTGGTTTTATGATAGTTTAAGTCAGCTAATAGGTTTGTATAATTTGAATTCTAAACAATTTAAATTTCTATCTAACCCAATCAAAAACATTAAGTATTCTCAATCTGATTATAATTATTTGTATTGGGTTGATAATGAAAACAATTGTTATTCAATTTCTAAATTCGGTAAAATAATAAATTTAGGCAAATTAATTGCTTTTGAAAAAATATTTTTTTTAAGTCAAAGAGATTTGTTTTATCTTTTTGATGATAAAATTTATTATTATACCTTTGAAAATCAATTATCAACAAGAATAAATATTAATGAAAATTTGATAGCTAATTTTTTCTATACAGATGGAATTTTTTCTATTTTTACCAACAATCAATTAATTACCTATCAAATAAAAAAATAAAATATGCATATAGCTATTGCAGGAAATATTGGGGCTGGAAAAACCTCATTAACTAGATTGTTATCTAAACATTTTAGATGGGAAGCACATTTTGAAGATGTAGATGATAATCCTTATTTAGATGATTTTTATCACTCCATGGAACGTTGGAGTTTTAATTTGCAAATTTATTTCTTAAACAGTCGTTTTCGACAAATTTTAGAGATAAGAAAATCAGGAAAAAAAACCATTCAGGACAGGACCATTTATGAAGATGCCTTTATTTTTGCGCCTAATTTGCATGCGATGGGTTTAATGTCTAATAGAGATTATACCAATTATAAATTACTTTTTGATTTAATGGAAGACCTTGTAGGTCCGCCAGATTTGCTAATTTATTTAAGAAGTTCAATTCCTAATTTAGTAGACCAAATTCATAAGCGCGGCAGAGATTACGAGAACTCTATATCTATCGATTATTTAAGTAGATTAAATGAGCGCTACGAAGCATGGGTTACTACGTATGATAAAGGAAAGTTATTAATTATTGATGTGGATGAAATTGATTTTGTAAATAGCCCAGAAGATTTGGGAAATATTATTAACAGAATTGATGCCGAAATAAACGGATTATTTTAGTGAAAACATAAAAAAATGCCTCAACTTTTGTTGAGGCATTTTTTGTAAAATACATAGTGCAAACTATTTCAATCCTTCTACTTTGGCTTTCACTTCTTCCAGAGAACCTTCAAAAGTTTGAACATTTACATTATCGTTTATAGAAGTAGTAACTGTAGCTTTTGCTTTTCCGTTAACGTTTTTAATTTCTACTTTAACATTTTTATCAGCGTCTTTAGAACAGCAAGGTTTTTCTCCTTCTTTTGCTACAAATTTTCCATTAGCATCATAATGAGCCATGCACATTTCTTTTTCTTCAGCGGTACAATCTAAAGAATCGCACATTTTTGCACATGCTTCTTTAGTCATAGTAGCGCATTTTGTCATGTCGCATTTTCCCATTTTTGCATCACCAGTTCCGTGCATTTCAATGACAGTACATTTTATTTCTTTTTTAGTTCCTTCAGAATGTCCTCCTAAAATAGGTGCTATTACCAAACCAATTAAACACGTTAATTTAATTAAGATGTTCATTGATGGTCCAGAAGTATCTTTAAATGGATCTCCAACAGTATCTCCAGTTACGGCAGCTTTGTGAGCATCAGATCCTTTGTATGTCATTTCTCCGTTGATTTCTACACCTGCTTCAAAAGATTTTTTAGCATTGTCCCAAGCACCACCTGCGTTATTTTGGAATACTGCCCAAAGCACTCCTGAAACGGTAACTCCTGCCATATAACCACCTAACATTTCTGCAATTAATTGATTGTCATCTGGATAAACTAATTTTCCTAAAAGCACAATTGCAATTGGGAAACCGATAGTTAAAATACCTGGTAACATCATTTCGCGTAAAGCAGCTTTAGTTGAGATTTCCACACATTTGCCATATTCTGGTTTGCCTGTTCCTTCCATAATTCCTGGAATTTCTTTAAACTGACGACGTACTTCATATACCATATCCATAGCAGCTTTTCCAACAGAATTCATTGCTAATGCAGAAAATACTACTGGAATCATACCACCAATAAATAACATTGCTAATACTGGCGCTTTGAAAATATTAATTCCATCAATTCCTGTAAACGTTACATAAGCAGCAAATAAAGCTAAAGATGTTAACGCAGCAGAAGCAATCGCAAATCCTTTTCCAGTTGCAGCTGTTGTATTTCCTACTGAATCTAAAATATCGGTACGAGTACGAACTTCTTTTGGTAATTCACTCATTTCAGCAATACCACCTGCGTTATCAGAAATAGGTCCGAAAGCGTCAATTGCTAATTGCATTGCAGTTGTAGCCATCATAGCAGAAGCGGCAAGCGCTACACCATAAAAACCTGCAAATGCATATGAAGACCAAATTGCTGCAGCAAATAATAATACTGTTGGGAAAGTTGAAATCATACCAGTAGCTAAACCAGCAATTACATTTGTTCCTGCACCTGTTGATGATTTTTGTACTATTGCCAATACGGGTTTTGTCCCTAATCCTGTATAATATTCTGTTACTGATGAAATGGCTCCACCAACTATTAATCCTACAATAGTAGCATAGAAAACACGCATAGAAGAAATATCTTTCAATCCTTCACCGTAAAATTCCATTTTCATAGTTGTTGGTAACATATAATCTACTAAAAAGTAACACGCTATTAAAGTTAAAAGTATAGAAACCCAGTTTCCAACGTTTAAGGCTTTTTGCACTTGTGCTTCTTTGGCGTCATCACTCGAAATTTTTACTAACATTGTTCCGATAATAGAAAATAAAATTCCAAAACCAGCAATTGCCATTGGTAATAAAATTGGTCCAATTCCGCCAAAAGCATCTTGAATGTTTCCACCCATATCTTTAATAACATAATTTCCTAATACCATAGCAGCCAAAACAGTTGCTACATATGATCCGAATAAATCGGCACCCATACCTGCTACATCTCCTACGTTATCTCCTACGTTATCTGCAATTGTCGCTGGATTTCTTGGGTCATCTTCTGGAATACCTGCTTCTACTTTACCTACTAAATCGGCTCCTACATCGGCAGCTTTGGTATAAATACCTCCACCAACTCGTGCAAATAAAGCAATCGATTCAGCTCCAAGAGAGAAACCAGCTAATGTTTCAAGAACGATAGTCATATCTTCCGTGTTTGTCCAAACACCGCCTGGCATAAAATATCTAAATAAAAGTATAAAGAAACCTGTTAACCCTAATACAGCTAAACCGGCTACTCCTAAACCCATTACTGTTCCTCCACTAAAAGACACTTTTAATGCTTGTGGTAAACTAGTACGAGCGGCTTGTGTAGTTCTAACGTTTGTTTTTGTAGCAATTTTCATACCCATATTCCCAGCTAATGCTGAAAAGAAAGCACCGAAAATAAAAGCTACAACAATAAATAAATGTGTTTTTACCCCAGGAATAAAAGTAATTCCCGCTAAAACAATACTTGCAAGAATTACAAATATAGTTAATAATCTATATTCTGCTTTTAAGAAAGCCAATGCACCTTCATAGATGTAATCTGAAATTTCTTTCATTTTACCGTCTCCAGCATCTTGTTTTAATACCCATGCGCGTTTCATTGCCATAAAAAGCAATCCTATAATTGCCATAACAATTGGCAAGTAAATCATAAAATCATTCATAGTTTTTTGTAAAAAGTTAATTTTAATTTAATCGAGCAAAAATACACAAAAAAGGCAATTATTCTAATGATAATTGCCTTTTTTAATAAAATTAGAGGAATTTTTTATTTTATGCAATGTAATCCTTCTGGTTTATTTTCAATTTCTTCAAAACGCTTTGTCCATTCTTTAATGATGTTTCGAACTTCATTTACATCTCCCCAGTCTTCTACATCCAATATTTTGTTCACTAAATCTTTGTATACTTGAAAAAAGTGTTCATATCATTTTATGTTTTTTTTCGAGGGAAAAGTTAAATAAAATAGAAGCTTGGGTGAAGCCTGTTTTTGCGTTTCAATTTAAAAATAAAATCCAAAACCTACCCGTATTGTAAATTTTCTGGCATCGGGAATATTAAAATAGCTGCCTCGCCATGAGGCATCAACTCGCATTACTTTAAAAATATTACCTATTCCGGCAGAATATTCGTAATAGCCATTTACTGGTGCTTGATATATTTGCCCAGAGGCGTTAAGGGCTTTGTTTTCCTTTGAAACCGAACCATAAACGGCTTTTATGCCAATAATTTCTCTCCAATTTAGTTTTCTAAGTAAAGGTACTCTTGAAAATAATTTACCATTAAAATTATGTTCCAAATGCAGTGAAGTATATTGATCGGCTACGAAATCGTAATAATTTAATAAATTGTAGGTATTGTCGATAATAAAAAAAGATTGGTTTCCAGGAATAATTCCCATTAAAGATAGTGGAACTGTGCCGAAGGTTTTACCAACTTCTAATGTGGTAAATAGTCGGCCAAATCCGCCAATTAATAATGGCTGACGGTAAAACATTTGCAACTTTGAATAATTGAAATCGCTATTTAAAACCCCTTTTAAACCTTGGGAATAACTCACAAATACTCTAGGATAATTTAAATCTACTTCCATTCGGTCCACACCATACCCAATCATTTTACGATTTGGCGTATAGTTGACTAAAAAATTTATTTCAGATTGGGTAATTTTGTTTGCCGTTCGACTAAATGTGTCATCCGTAAAATAATCTAATTTGAATTCGGAAGAAGCAGAAGATAAAGTTCTGTAAGAAAAACTACTTTCGAAAACCAAATTTTTAACAGGCTCTATTTCAAAACCTAAATTAGTTAAATTGACATTAGTTAATTTGTTGTTTGTACCACTTGAAAAGAACGAAGAAGACGCAAAACTTCTACCTAATACATCATTAGAAGTGGTTAAACTTACGCCAATTTGTTCTACATCTCTTCGGTTTCCTAAAGAGGCAATAAATCGATTTTTCTTATCCAACATTACGCGGGCATTAATCCCGTATTTTATTTTTTGGTCTTTAAAACCATAAGCGGTGTACCCTTGAATACGCCATGGGTCGTTAGTGCCAAAATAAGTTCTTCCACCTAATCTAATTCGTTGTCCTTCTACATCATTATAGCCAAAAGTAGAGAAAACGGGGCCAATATCAAATTTTCCAACTTGTACGTAACCACTTCCTAAAATGGATACAATATTGTAAATGCGTTTAATTTTTGGAACGGTTTTTAAAGTATCTAGCATCTCATAAATCCCTTTTTCATTAGAATTTAAACTTTCAAATCTATTTTCTTCCCAATATTCTTCGGTTTTAGTATATGTCTCTTTGTTGAACGTGTTTACTTCTTCACGGTAAAATTTATCGTCTTTTTCACGGTTGAATTCATGATTTTTAAACATTGTTGTTCGTTTGCCGTACATGCCATTTGAACCTTCTTTTTTGGTAAGGGCAAAATCTGTCATCATGTGATCCCGTTTCAATAAGAAAACCGAATCATTAAGTACGTCAAATTCTTGTTCAATATAAATATCTCGTACCCAGTTTATGTTGGCGCTTTTGCTGGCTTCCATATTGATACTTTTTATGGCAAAAGTGGAATCGTTTACCCAAAAATCACCTTTAAAAGTCAATTCGTTTTTCCGTCTGGGATAATATACAATGTTATAGCACCATTTTTTATCAATAAATGTACTGTCGGCTAAAACATAATTATAAACTTGAATTCCAGTTCTAGACAGCGGACTTACAAAATCTTTATCGAAAAATTTTAAATAATTGTTATAAATGTCATAATCGGCATATAAATCTTTCAAAAATGCATTTACACCATCATTATTTGCGTTTCCAAAACCTGAATATTTATTGGCTTCTAAAACGTTTTTTGTTCTATTTTTTAAATTGTCGCCGTATACTTTGCTTTTGGTTTCGTTGATGAAAATAGGTAAGAAATTTTTACCAGTAATGGAAGAAGTGTCCACGTGTTGAAAAATAAATTCTACATTTTTAAAGATTTTATTTTTCATAAATGTACTATCTATTGAATTGATATCAAATTCAATTTTTTCATATTTATCCAATTCATACTGATTGAATTGACGCAAGCCGTTTTTCTTTTTTCTTTCCCAAATTTTTCTAAGAATATCTATAGCAGGATTGTTTTTCTTTGAAGTTTTTCCGCCATAAACTTTAATTTCGGCAATTTCGTTTGCGTTTTCTAAAACAATTTTTAAATCGTAATTAAAGGTGCCTGAAAGTGCTATTTCTTTATCTTTATAGCCTACAAATGAAACAACTAATGTAGGATATGTTTTTTTTGATTCCAGATAAAATTTACCATTTTCGTCGGCAATTATTCCTTCTGCGGAATTTTTAAAAGCCACCGTTGCATAAGAAACAGGCTGTTTGGCATCGTCTAAGATAGTACCACTAACTTTTGTTTGGGAAAAAGAAAGCGTTGCAACTAATAAAATTAGGTTTAGTAGGTTCTTCATTCGGGTATTTAGTAAAAAAAATCCCGATTAAATCGGGATTCAAATATACTTAATTTTCTATAAGTAGACAAATTGAAAAAATCTAATTATATTTATTTATACATTACTTTTTTAACTGCATTTACCACATCATTACTATTTGGTAACCATTCTTTTAATAAAGTTGGTGCGTAGGGAGCAGGTGTGTCCGCGGTTGTAATACGTTGAATTGGCGCATCTAAATAATCAAAAGCACGTTCTTGTACCATGTATGTAATTTCTGAAGCTACTGAGGCAAACGGCCAGGCTTCTTCTAAAACCACTAATCTATTTGTTTTTTTAACCGAATTAATAATGCAGTCGTAATCCATTGGACGAACGGTTCTTAAATCGATAATTTCACAAGAAATACCTGCTGCAGCTAATTCTTCAGCTGCTATAAATGCCTCTTTGATAATTTTTCCAAATGAAACGATAGTTACATCAGTTCCTTCGCGTTTGATATCTGCTACACCTAGTGGGATGATATAATCGCCCTCTGGTACTTCACCTTTATCTCCATACATTTGCTCTGATTCCATGAAAATAACAGGGTCGTTATCACGAATAGCAGCTTTTAACAAACCTTTTGCGTCATAAACGGTACTTGGCACTACTACTTTTAAACCAGGTGTATTGGCAAACCAATTTTCAAAAGCTTGTGAGTGTGTTGCACCTAATTGTCCTGCAGATGCTGTTGGTCCACGAAAAACCATTGGCATAGGGAATTGTCCTGCCGACATTTGACGCATTTTTGCAGCATTATTTATAATTTGATCAATTCCTACTAATGAAAAATTGAATGTCATGTATTCTACAATTGGTCGGCATCCGTTCATGGCTGAACCTACTGCTATTCCTGCGAAACCTAATTCTGCAATTGGTGTATCAATTACTCTTTTTGGTCCAAATTCATCAAGCATGCCTTTTGAAGCTTTGTAAGCTCCATTATATTCAGCAACTTCTTCTCCCATTAAATACACCGTTTCATCACGACGCATTTCTTCGCTCATTGCTTCACAAATAGCTTCTCTAAACTGTATTGTTCTCATAAAATTAATTCTAAAACTTAGTGAAGGGCAAAATTAATAAAATTTAATGACTACTATCACTATTATTTAATATTTTTACTCAATCGTTTTTTTTAATAATTTCTTATCAAATTCTTATTTTTACCTACTTAAATTTAACAATTCATAAAATTTATTTAATTTTTCTAAAAAAACAATATTTTATATGCGTGCATAGTATTTTTTTAAAACATTTTTTGTAATTTCGTACCATCAATATAAATAAGTATAAAAATGAAAATATTAGTTTGCATCAGCCATGTTCCTGATACTACTTCAAAAATTAATTTTGTTAATAACGATACCGAATTTGATACAAATGGTGTACAATATGTTATTAATCCAAATGACGAGTTTGGTTTGACCAAAGCAATCGTTTTAAAAGAGCAAAATGGCGCTCATGTAACTGTTGTAAATGTCGGCGGTGCCGATGCCGAAGCTACTTTAAGAAAAGCCCTTGCTATTGGTGCAGATGAAGCGATTCGTGTGAATATTCAACCAAAAGATGGTTTATTTGTAGCTAAACAATTGGCCAATGTGGTGAAACAAGTTGGCTACGATTTAATTATTGCAGGTACAGAATCAATAGATTACAATGGAGGAATGGTTCCTGGAATGTTAGCTGGATTATTAGGATTTAATTTTGTAAATGCTTGTATTGGAATTGAAATTTCTGGAACAGAAGCCACAACGATTAGAGAAATTGATGGCGGTAAAGAAACAGCTAAATCAAATTTGCCATTAATTATTGCAGGTAAAAAAGGTTTGGTAGAAGAAAAAGATTTAAGAATTCCAAATATGCGTGGCATAATGACCGCCAGAACAAAAGCGCTAAATGTTGTAGAACCATCTTCTGATGCCAATGCAACTTCTTCAATAAAGTTTGAAAAACCTGCACCAAAATCAGCAGTAAAATTAATAAGTGCAGATAATTTGGATGAATTAATTAATTTATTGCACAACGAAGCTAAAGTAATATAATTAGCAAATCGTAAATCACAAATCATAATTAAAAAAATATGTCAGTTTTAATATACACAGAATCAAACGAAGGTAAATTCAAAAAAGTAGCTTTTGAAATTGCTTCTTATGCCAAAAAAGTAGCCGATATGTTTGGAACAACAGTTACTGCTGTTTCCATTAATGCTACAGAAAATAATACTTTATCTGCATACGGAGTTAGTAAAGTGTTAAAAGTAACAAATGATAAATTAACGTCATTTAATGCAAAAGCTTATGCGGATGTTATTAAACAAGCAGCTGAAAAAGAAGGAGCTAAAGTAATAATCTTAGCTTCAACTACAGATAGTTTACACATTGCGCCACTAGTAGCCGTAAATTTAAATGCAGGATTTGCTTCAAATGTAATTGAAGTACCCTTAAGCGTGGCTCCATTTCAAGTAAAAAGAAGTGCTTTTTCAAACAAAGCTTTTAATTTATCAGAAATTGCAACAGACATAAAAGTTTTAGGGATTTCTAAAAACTCTTTCGGATTGTTTGAAAATGCAACTTCATTAACAGAAGAAGATTTTTCGCCAGCTTTTTCGGATGCGGATTTTGGAGTAAAAGTTATCAATTCTGAAAAAACAACAGGTAAAGTAACCATTGCAGATGCTGAAACTGTAGTTTCTGCTGGTCGTGGATTAAAAGGTCCTGAAAATTGGGGAATGATTGAAGAATTAGCAACTGTACTAGGTGCAGCAACGGCTTGTTCTAAACCCGTTTCTGATATTGGATGGCGTCCTCATGGAGAACACGTGGGACAAACAGGAAAACCAGTTGCGGCAAATTTATACATTGCTATAGGAATTTCTGGAGCTATTCAGCATATTGCAGGAATCAACTCTTCTAAAGTTAAAGTAGTTATTAATACAGATGCCGAAGCGCCCTTCTTTAAAGTAGCAGATTATGGTATAGTTGGCGATGCATTTGATATAGTGCCAAAATTGATTGAAAAATTAAAAGCTTTTAAGGCGGCAAACGCATAATTTTTTTATATATTGTGCCTTCTAAAAAGGCTATCTAAATACGGTAGAAATATCCCATTTAGATAGCCCTTTTTTTTAGAAAATATTTTTATAGTACATTTGAATAAAGTTTAAATACAAAATGAGTTTAGTTAAATTAACTATTAAAGGAATATCTTACAGTCAAACCCAAAATGGGGCCTATGCTTTAATTTTGAATGAAGTTGATGGCGACAGACAATTACCTATAGTTATTGGTGCTTTTGAAGCACAATCGATTGCTATAGCTCTAGAAAAAGAAATAACACCACCTCGTCCTTTAACGCATGATTTGTTTAAAACCATTGCAGATAAATATGAAATCGTAATTACACAAGTGATTATTCATAAATTGGTTGATGGTGTTTTTTATTCAAGTATTGTTTGTGAAAAAGACGCAAAAGAAGAAATAATTGATGCCAGAACTTCAGATGCAATTGCTTTAGCTTTACGATTTAATGCACCAATATTTACCTACAAAAACATATTAGACAAAGCAGGAATTTTCTTAAATAAAAATAAAAAAGAGTCCTATTCTGATGAGATTGAAGATGACGACATTTTGTCCGATCCAGAGGTTTTTAGTGAAGAAGAAGTTGAAAATATATACTCAAAATTTTCTATTCAAGAATTACATGATATGCTAGAAGAAGCCATTCAAAATGAAGATTACGAAAAAGCCGCACTAATTAAAGACGAGATTGATAAAAAATAAAATTACCAACCAAAATACTACAAAATGAACATAAAATTAAAATTAACTATTATAAGTTTTTTACAATTATTTGTATGGGGCGCATGGCTTACCACTTTGGCGAGTTATGGATTCGGTTTTAAACAATGGTCGGGTGCCGAGTTTGGAATTGTGTTTTCAACTTTAGGTTTGGGTTCCATTATTATGCCGCCTATTTCTGGAATTATCGCAGATAAATATTTAAATTTAGAAAAATTATACGGCATCCATCATATTTTATATGGAATAATTTTACTTTTCTTGCCAGCCATTGATAGCCCTTCTACTTTCTTTTGGGTTTTGCTTGTAGGTATGATTTTTTATATGCCAACGTTATCTTTGTCAAGCTCACTTTCTTTCGCTCTTTTAAAAAAATTTAACTTTAATATCATTAAAGACTACCCCCCAATTCGAGTTTGGGGAACTATTGGTTTTATTGTAGCCATGTGGTGTACCAATTTGTTCAGTAATGTAAATCCGCCTTTTTCTTTCGGGATTGGAGTAGGAAAAGCCATTGCTGCCGTAACAAATATGCCAGTAGAATGTAATCAGTTTTATATGGCTTCTTTTTTCGCAATTGTATTGGGAATTTTTTCTTTTACTTTGCCAAAAATTGAACCAATAAAAGACGAAAGTAAAAACAAAACATTCTCTCAAATTTTTGGCTTAGATGCTTTTAAATTGTTTAAAGAATCTAAAATGGCTATGTTTTTTATTTTTAGTATGTTTCTTGGAGCGGCTTTACAATTGACCAATATGTATGGTGAAACGTATATTAAAGATTTTGAAAACATTCCAAAATATGCAGAAACTTTTGTGGTAAAATCGGCAAATATTGTGTTGTCTATTTCTCAAATTTCTGAAACGATATTTATTTTAGCTATTCCGTTTTTCTTAAGACGATATGGAATAAAAAAGGTAATGCTTTTTAGTTTAATTGCTTGGGTGTTGCGTTTTGGATTTTTCGCATACGGCGATCCAATTGGCAGTTTATGGATGATAATTATGTCGAATATCGTTTACGGATTGGCGTTTGACTTCTTTAATATTTCAGGTTCACTTTTCGTGGAAACCACAACCGATTCTAAAATTCGATCTTCTGCACAAGGATTATTTATGATGATGACCAACGGTTTCGGGGCTATTTTAGGAAGTTTAGGAAGTGGATTTTTAATTGACACTTATTTTACAAATGAGACGGGTAAAGACTGGCATAACATTTGGCTTGCATTTGCTATTTATGCTTTAATAATTACCATCGCATTTGCAATTTTATTTAAACACAAACACAATCCAAAAGACGTAGAGTCATTTAGTTATTGATTGAGTAAAACTCCAAACCCTTAAAATACACCCATCACCTTAAACGCATATAAATGAAACAATATCACGATTTAGTAAAACACGTATTAGTAAACGGAACTCAAAAAGGCGACCGCACAGGAACAGGAACCATTAGTGTTTTTGGTTATCAAATGCGTTTTGATTTAAGTGAAGGTTTTCCTATGGTAACTACCAAAAAGTTACATTTAAAATCGATTATTTACGAATTACTTTGGTTTTTAAAAGGCGAAACCAATATTGCCTATTTACAAGTAAATGGCGTAAAAATTTGGGATGCTTGGGCAGATGAAAACGGCAATTTAGGACCAGTTTATGGACACCAATGGAGAAACTGGAACAGCGAAGAAATTGATCAAATTACTGAATTAATAGAAACCTTAAAAACCAATCCAAATAGTCGTAGAATGTTAATTTCGGCTTGGAATCCATCAGTTTTGCCAGATACTACCGTTTCTTTTTCAGAAAATGTGGCTAATGGAAAAGCTGCTTTACCACCATGTCACGCGTTTTTTCAATTTTATGTTTCTGATGGAAAATTATCGTGTCAATTGTACCAACGTAGTGCCGATATTTTCTTAGGCGTACCGTTTAATATTGCATCTTATGCCTTATTTACCATGATGGTAGCGCAAGTTTGCGGATTACAAGCGGGCGAATTCATCCATACTTTTGGTGACGCACATATTTACAACAATCATATAGAACAAGTGAATTTACAATTGAGCCGGGAACCAAGAAAACTACCAATAATGAAATTGAACCCAAATGTAACCAACATTTTCGATTTCACTTTTGACGATTTCACTTTGGAAAGCTATAACCCACACGAGCATATTAAAGGTGCGGTTTCTGTTTAGAAAATAGATAAAAAATAAAAATGATAATTTTATAAGTAAGCAAAAATTTTATCTAAAACAACGAAAATAAAGAAACAAGAAATGAAAAAAATACTATTGTTTATATATACCTTATTGGGTATTAGTTCATTTTCACAAAACATTTATGTAACGAAAAGAGATTATACAAGTTTAAATTCAAGTACTTATATACATTCATTACAAGAAATAAATCAAACAAATGGAAATGTTATAAATAATTACAATTACACAACACTTTTTCCGAGTAGTTATTCTCCAGAAAGTCTAACATATAATGTACAAACAAATGAAATTTTCGGTATTTCAGGCAACATAATTACAAAATATAATAAAGCAACCGGATTAGAAACATCATTTAGTTTACCAACTATCCAAAATGTTTTTTATAGAAATTTAATTATTGCAAATAACCGATTATTCATAATTAAAACAGATTATACAAGTATGAATATAAGTACATATATACATTCACTACAAGAAATAAATCAAACAAATGGTAATATTATAAATAATTATAATTATACAACATTTTTTCCGAATGGAAATTCACCAAAAAGTTTAACATTTAATGTTGTAACAAAAGAAATTATTGGTATTTCTGATAATATTATAATAAAATATAATATACTAACAGGATTAGAAACATCATTTAGTTTACCAACTATCCAAAATGTTAATTATAGAAATTTAATTATTGCAAATAACCGATTATTCATCACTAAAAGAGATTATACAAGTTTAAATTCAAGTACTTATATACATTCATTACAAGAAATAAATCAAACAAATGGTAATGTTATAAATAATTATAATTACACAACAATTTTTCCGAATGGTAATTCACCTGATAGTTTAACATTTGATAATTTAACAAAGGAAATATATGGTATTTCAGGTAACACAATTGTAAAATATAGTATAATAACCGGATTAGAAACATCATTTAATTTACCAACTATACAATATATTGATTATAGTGATTTGATATCTATAAATTCTGAAGATGTTTTAGGCTTAGATGAAAATAAAACAAGTAAAGTAAAGGCAAAGGTTCTAAAAGCATATAATTTATTAGGTCAAGAAATCCCAATTGAAACTTACAACCAAATTATTATTTTGAAATTTGATAATGGTAAAAGTAAAAAAATATATAATCAAAAATAATTCTGCAATTAATAATAAATTTAAATTTGATTTAGTCCTGCTACTCCGTCAATCGAAAGCTCCTTCAAAAAATACATTTGTTAATATTTGTTTTCCATTTTTTCTTATTTCATAAAATTATAATTTCACTCAAATTCCTTATCTTAGCACTTCAAATTAATTTTTATGCTAATACTAATCGCTGCAACATCTACAAACAATGCTTTGGGAAAAGACAACCAATTGGTTTGGCATTTACCAGATGATTTTAAACGTTTTAAAGCGTTAACTACCGATCATTATATCATTATGGGAAGAAAAACCTTTGAAAGTTTCCCAAAACCTTTACCAAACAGAACGCATGTAATCATTACTCGTCAAAGTAATTATGAAGCACCAGAAGGATGTATTGTGGTTTCAAGCTTAGAAGAAGCCATAAAAGTTTGTCCAAAAAATGAAGAAGTTTTTGTTGTTGGCGGTGGCGAAATTTACAAACAAGCTATCGATATTGCAGATAAAGTCGACCTTACTCGCGTGCATACTTCCGTAGAAGCCGATACATTTTTTCCAGAAATTAATCCAGAAAAATGGGAACTTATTTTTGAAGAACTACATATAAAAGATGAAAAACATGCGTTTGATTTTACGTTTCAAACTTTTATTAAGTCAAATCGTAATTCGTAAATTGTAATTCATAATTTTGAATTACTTTTGTACTTCAAAAAAACAATCATGTCTAAAAGCATAAAACCCTATCAAGATTCCGAAAAAGGTAAGAAAGAGCAAGTAGCTCAAATGTTTGATACCATTTCCGAAAATTACGATGGATTAAATAAAATAATTTCTTTAGGAACTGATGCCACTTGGAAAAAGAAGATTTTACAAATGGTAAAACTGCTTCATCCAACATCTATTTTAGATATCGCTACCGGAACTGGAGATTTAGCTATATTGTTTGCTGAAACTACCGCTACTGAAATTATTGGTTTGGATATTTCACAAGGCATGCTTGACATGGGTAAGAAAAAAATTTCAGACAAAAACTTAGATTCAAAAATTCAAATGGTTTTAGGTGATGGAGAAAAAATTCCTTACGAGGATAATTATTTTGATGTTATAACGGTGGCCTATGGTGTAAGAAATTTCGAAAATCTTGAAAAAGGACTTTCTGAAATACTTCGTGTCTTGAAACCAAATGGCACTTTTATAATTTTAGAAACTTCTGTACCAACTAAATTTCCTTTCAAACAAGGCTATTATTTGTATACCAATTTTATTATGCCAACCATCGGAAAATTGTTTTCTAAAGACAAAGCCGCTTATAAATATTTGTCAACTTCTGCACAAAATTTCCCTTTTGGAGAAGCGTTGAACAATATTTTACGAAAAATTGGGTTTATAGATGTACAAGACGAACCACAAACTATGGGTATAGCTTCAATTTATATAGCATCAAAAAAGTAAAACATGCAAGTTAGATATTTCATTTTTATAGGGTTATTCGCACTGAAATCATTTGCTCAGGGCGGTACCTTTGGCAAAAATCCAATTATAAATGATGAAAATTTTGAGAAACAAAAAATTCATTTTGGTTATTATTTAGGATTTAGCAGTTATAATTATCATTTTAGTTATAAAACTGTTGGAAAAGATATTGAATTGAAGCCAGCTACAGGTTTTAACGTAGGTTTGGTGGTAAATTTAAGATTAAGAGAATTTTTTGATTTGCGATTTGAACCTGGTTTTTATGCCACACAACGCAATTTAATTTATCCAAATATTGAAGATCGAGTAGATAGATTAAGAGAAGTAAAAGCGGCAAATTTACATTTTCCATTATTGTTAAAATATTCCGCATTACGAACTGGAAATGTACGACCATTTTTGGTTGGAGGCGTTTCTTCTACTTTAAATTTAGGAAGTAATGAAAAAGCTACAGACGACAATTCAGCAAATAGGTTCCGAGTAAAAACCTGGACACAAAATTACGAAGTTGGTTTTGGAATGGATTTATATTTAGAATATTTTAAATTTTCTCCATCCATTCGTGGTGTTTTTGGAACAGGTGATGAGTTAATTCGCGATTTGGATCCAAATTCTCCTTGGACAGGAAATATTAAATCTATGCAAACAAGAGCTGTGTTTGTAAACTTTACGTTCCACTAAGTCCGAAAGTCTGATTTTTTATTTACTTCTTTTAAATTCTGATAAAAATATGGCTGTGGCTGTGGCTACGTTTAAACTTTCGGTTTGTTGTAAATTTCCAAATCTTGGTATAGAAATTTTTTGAGTAACTAAATTTCCAATTTCTGAAGATATACCGTTGGCTTCATTGCCCATTACAAGTATGCCATTAGCGGGTAACTCTTTTTTATAAATGTTTTCGCCTTCCATAAATGTGCCAAAAATTTCCAAATCAGTTGTTTTTAAATAATTAGCTAAATTGGTATATTCTACTTGAACTCTAGCCAAACTTCCCATTGTAGCTTGAACTACCTTTGGATTATACATATCAACGGTTTCTTCAGAGCAAACAATTTTAGAAATGCCAAACCAATCACATAATCTAATAATAGTTCCCATGTTCCCTGGGTCTTTTATATTGTCTAAAGCCAATTCTAAACCAGAATTAGTTCTGGAACTATATTCTTTAATTTTAAAAACGGCTAAACAATCATTTGCAGAAGATAAAGCAGATATTTTTTTAAGTTCACTATCTAAAATAAGTGTTGCAGTATGTTTTTGGTCAAACAAATTTGTTTTGGTTACAAACAAATTTTCCAAACGAAAATTGGCGTCAATAAGTTCTTGAATCACTTTTTTACCTTCTGCTATGAAAAGATTGTGTATTTTACGGTACTTTTTTTGCTGTAAACTATTAATTAGTTTAATTTGGTTTTTGCTAACCATAAAAAATTGTATTTTTGATAAAAATTAAGCGTTTGAATAATCTCACTCCAAAAATAGCACTATTTTTTCTTTTAGGAATACTTTTTTACTCATGTTCTGAAGTAAGGAAACTCCAAAAGAAAGAATTGCTTATTCAAGATAACGAAATTATAGTAAATAACAAATCTATTAACTCAGAGGATTTGTACAATCAATTATATCAAAAACCCAACAGTAAATTATTAGGTTTTAAACCACGTTTACAATTGTACAATTTGAGTAAAAAAAACGCCGATTCTTCCTACCAAGCGTGGTTACAAAAAAAACCAAGCAGACTTGACAGAATGATTAAATTGTATTCTAAAAAACAAGTAAATCGTTTGGGTAAATCGTTTTTTGTTTCTGGATATAGTGATTTCTTAAAGCAAGTAGGTGAGGCACCTTCTATATTAGATACGGCAAGGGTTAGAAAATCGGAAATAAGATTGCTTTCTTATCAATTTAATAGAGGATTTTTTGATGTGAAAGTAGCTTCTAAAATCGATTCTTTAAAAAATAAAAAAGTAAAAGTTACGTATCAAATAAACACGGGTAAACCGTATATAATTGATAGTATTTTTAGAAACATTGAAACGCCCGTAGTAGATTCGTTATATCAAAATATTGCCGGAAATTCTTTAATAAAAATAGGCGAAACGTATACCGCCGAAAATATTAACAACGAGAAAAAACGAATTGCAACGGAATTCAGAAATAGAGGTTTGTATCATTTTCAAGAAAATTACATCAAAAAACCAGATGTTGATACGATTGGCAAAGCAAATAAACTAAACATAACGTTTAATATTGGAAATAGAATTGTTAAAAACGCCGATTCTGCTTATACTGAGCCATTTAAGTTATATAAAATTAACAAAGTAAATGTTTTTACAGACAAACAAGTAAAGGAAAAAGCAATTGGAATTGATAGTTTATCGTATAAAAAATTTAATTTTTACAGTTCGGGAAAACTAAAATACAAACCAAAAGCACTTATTAATGCTATTTTTATTGAAGAAGGAAAATTATTTAGCGAACAGGACAAAACATTAACTACAAGAGCATTATCTAATTTGAAAGTATTTGATTATCCTCGAATTCAATATGTAGAAGATGCTACTGGAAATGGATTAATTGCTAATATTGTTTTAACACCATTAAAAAAATATGAATTCAATACGAAAGCAGACTTTACACAGTCTAACATTCAGCTTTTTGGTATTTCAGGTTTTACAGGAATTACATTTAGGAACTTATTTAAAGGTGCCGAAATTTTAGATTTTTCATTGCGAGGCAATTTAGGTTCTTCTAAAGATGCCAGTATAAAAAATAGCACCAACGCCTTTTTCAATATTTTAGAATACGGTGGTAATGTGAAGCTAAGTTTTCCAAGAATTTTCTTTCCAATTAATACAAAAAGAATAATTAGTAAAGAATCGTTACCAAGTACATCAATAACCTTAGGTTTATCAAAACAAACAAATATAGGTTTGGATAAAGAAAATTATTACGGTAGTTTTTATTACGATTGGGGTATAAATAAAGATGAAACTAAAAAATTTAAGTTGGATTTATTTAACTTACAATTTGTTAAAAATTTAAATATTGATAATTATTTTAATGTATATAATTATTCATACAGCACATTGAATAATTTAGCACAAACCTATAATACTAATCAAGCTTATGAAGATGCAGCTGGAAATTTAACTTTTTCGGGCGCTGTAGATTTCATCAATAGTGTGTCGAATGGAGCTATAGGTGTTGCAAATGAAATAGATTTTAAAACTATTAATACCATTGGGGAAAGAAGAAAAAGATTGATTGAAAATAACTTAATTTTATCGTCTAGTTTTTCATATAATTTAAGCACCAAAAGAAGTATTAATGACGTTCAGTTTTATAATATTAAAGCAAAAATAGAAAGTTCAGGAAACATTTTAAGTGCAATTGCCAAACAAAAAAAGGAAGCTTTAAACAGTAACGACAATCAAACTGTTTTTGGAGTAGAATATGCGCAATATATTAAAACAGAGTTTGAATACATCAAACACTTACAATTACACAAGAAAAGTTCCTTAGCATTTAGGTTTTTTGGAGGAGTGGCTGTTCCTTATGGAAATTCAAATTCTGTGCCTTTCTCAAGAAGTTATTTTGCAGGTGGAAGTAATGATAATAGAGGTTGGCAAGCATATTCATTAGGCCCTGGCGCCAGTTTAAGTGTAAATGATTTTAACGAAGCCAACTTAAAACTGTCTCTAAATTTAGAATACCGGTTCAATATTTTTAATAGTTTAAACGGTGCCTTGTTTACCGATGCAGGAAATATTTGGAATGTTTCTGATAACGTTGAAGATGAAAAATTGAAATTTAAAGGTGAAAAATCTTTCCAAGAGATTGCTTTAGGAACAGGTTTTGGACTTCGATATGATTTTGGTTTCTTTGTCATTCGGGGCGATTTTGGTTTCAAAGCCTATAATCCAGCTAAAGAATACTCGCAAAGATGGCTGAAAGATATGAACTTTTCTAAAACTGTTTTTAATATAGGTATCAATTATCCTTTTTAAAATTAATAAAATTGTTACTTTTGTAAATTCAAACAACATAAATAAATTATCAAATAAAAAAGTATGAGTCATAATATCAAACCCGGAGTGGCAACTGGAAATCAGGTACAAGAAATTTTTAATTATGCAAAGGAAAAAGGTTTTGCTTTACCTGCTGTTAATGTTACAGGAAGTAGTACAATCAACGGTGTTCTAGAAACCGCAGCAAAATTAAATGCGCCAGTAATTATTCAGTTTTCTAATGGAGGCGGTCAGTTTAATGCGGGTAAAGGAATGTCAAATGCGGGAGAAAAAGCTGCTATTTTAGGTTCTATAGCTGGAGCAAAACATGTGCACACTTTGGCAGAAGCTTATGGTGCAACTGTGATTTTGCATACAGACCACTGCGCAAAAAAATTATTACCATGGATTGATGGTTTATTAGATGCTTCTGAAAAACATTTTGCTGAAACAGGAAAACCATTATATTCTTCGCATATGATTGATTTATCTGAAGAACCAATTGAAGAAAATATTGAACTTTGTAAGCAATATTTAGCAAGAATGAGTAAAATGAATATGACATTAGAAATTGAACTTGGAATTACTGGTGGAGAAGAAGACGGAGTAGACAATTCTGATGTAGATAGCTCTAAATTGTACACACAACCAGAAGAGGTTTCTTATGCTTATGAAGAGTTAATGAAAATTAGTCCTCGTTTTACTATTGCAGCTTCTTTCGGAAATGTTCACGGTGTATATAAGCCAGGAAACGTAAAATTAACACCAAAAATTTTAAAAAATTCGCAAGAATATGTTCAAAATAAATTCAACACAGGAACCAATCCAGTTGATTTTGTTTTCCACGGAGGTTCAGGTTCAACAATTGAAGAAATTAGAGAAGCTATTTCTTATGGAGTAATTAAAATGAACATCGATACCGATTTACAATTCGCTTTTACCGAAGGGATTAGAGATTACATGACGTCTAAAATCGACTACTTAAAAACACAAATTGGTAGTCCAGAAGGAAGTGATAGCCCAAATAAAAAACATTACGATCCAAGAAAATGGATTCGTGAAGGAGAAGTTACTTTCAATACAAGATTAGAACAGGCTTTCGCCGATTTAAATAACGTGAATACATTATAATTAACAATTGATAATTGAAAATTGATAATTATTTGGATTGTCAATTTTCAATTGTCCATTATACATTAAAATTATGGCTTGGTTTAAAAGAAAAGAAAAAGGAATTACAACCGCAACTGAGGACAAAAAAGATGTACCAAAAGGTTTATGGTACAAATCGCCAACAGGTAAAATTGTTGATTCAGATGAATTAGAAAGAAATTTATGGGTGAGTCCAGAAGACGATTATCATGTAAGAATTGGTAGTGCAGAATATTTTAGAATTTTGTTTGACGATAATGAATTCAAAGAATTAGATGCCAATTTAACCTCTGTAGATTCATTAAAATTTGTAGATACAAAAAAGTACAGCGATCGTTTAAAAGAAGTTGCCGAAAAAACCAAACTGAAAGACGCCGTAAGAACTGGTGTAGGAAAATCTAAAGGAAATGAAATCGTTATTTGTTGTATGGATTTTGCTTTTATAGGTGGTTCGATGGGCGGTGTAGTTGGTGAAAAAATCTCCAGAGGAATTAGTTATGCAATGCTACACAAATTGCCATTTGTGATGATTTCAAAATCGGGTGGTGCACGTATGATGGAAGCGGCGCAATCTTTAATGCAGTTGGCTAAAACTTCTTCAAAATTAGCACAGTTAGCAGAAGCGCAATTACCTTATATTTCTTTATGTACCGACCCTACAACAGGAGGAACAACTGCTTCTTATGCTATGCTAGGAGATATTAATATCGCAGAACCTGGAGCTTTAATTGCCTTTGCAGGACCACGTGTAGTTAGAGATACAACCGGTAAAGATTTGCCAGAAGGATTTCAAACCTCTGAATTTTTATTAGAACACGGTTTTTTAGATTTTATTTCGCATAGAAAAGAATTAAAAGATAAAATTAATCTATATATCGATTTAATCTTAAACCAAGATATTAGATAAAAATAAAAAACCCGATTTTCATTTGAAAACCGGGTTTTTTTATACTTGTCTTAGAAAATATTATATTCCAAAAGCAGTTTTAATATCTGCAACACGGTCTAATTTTTCCCATGTAAATAATTCCACTTCTATCGTTTTTACAGCACCATCTGGCGATTTAAACGTTTTTGTTACTACTTCATTTTTACGTCCCATGTGTCCGTAAGCAGCAGTTTCACTATAAATTGGCGTTCTTAATTTTAAATTTTGCTCAATTGCATAAGGTCTTAAATCAAACAATTGTGCTACTTTATCAGAAATTTGAGAATCTAATAACCCATTTTTAGCTGTTCCGTACGTATTTACATAAATGTTACAAGGTTTTGCAACACCAATAGCATAAGAAACTTGAACTAAAACCTCGCTTGCCACACCTGCAGCAACTAAGTTTTTAGCAATATGACGCGCAGCATAAGCAGCACTTCTATCAACTTTACTTGGGTCTTTACCTGAGAAAGCACCTCCACCGTGAGCACCTTTTCCGCCGTAAGTGTCCACAATAATTTTTCTACCTGTTAGACCAGTATCACCATGAGGTCCTCCGATTACGAATTTTCCAGTTGGGTTAATGTGGTATTCAATTTTATCATTAAATAAATGAGCATATTGAGGGTATTTAGCTAAAATTCTAGGAATTAAAATTTCAATAATATCTTTTTTGATTTTTGCTAACATAGAAGTTTCCTCATCAAAATCATCATGTTGTGTGGAAACTACAATTGAGTCTATTCTTACAGGAACATTATCATCATTGTATTCTAAAGTAACTTGAGATTTTGCATCAGGACGCAAATAAGTTATCGCTGAATTTTCTCTACGTAATTCGGCTAATTCTTGTAATAATTTATGCGCTAAATCTAATGCTAATGGCATTAAATCAACTGTTTCGTTTGTTGCATAACCAAACATAATTCCTTGGTCACCAGCGCCTTGTGCGTTAGCTTTCGATTCAAAATCTGTAGCGGCAGCTCTGTCAACGCCTCTATTAATATCATCAGATTGATCATGAATAGCAGATAAAACGCCACATGAATTGGCTTCAAACATATATTCGCTTTTTGTGTAGCCAATCTTTCTAATTACATCACGCGCAATAGATTGAACATCTAAATAAGTAGTAGATTTTACTTCACCAGCTAAAATTACTTGTCCAGTTGTAACCAATGTTTCACAAGCTACTTTTGACGATGGGTCAAATGCTAAAAAATTGTCAATTAATGCATCACTAATTTGATCTGCAATTTTGTCTGGATGTCCTTCGCTCACAGATTCCGACGTAAATAAATATGCCATAATTATAAAAAATAAATAATAATTAACGAAAAAATTGCAATGAAATACTAAAGTAGGATAGATGCTGCTTTAGCATTTTTTTACGAGGTTGCAATCAGTTCAAATTTTTCCTCTTTAATTCTGGTGCAAAGTTATAAAATCAATTTGATATTTAAATCATAAATTATAATTAAAATTTTATTTTCAATAATGAACCATATTTATAGATAAATTTTCTTAATATTATAGTATATAATGAAAAATAATCTAAATTAAACCAATAAAAAATTAAAAATTAGAAAATATTTCTTTTTTCATTTTTTTTACTACATTTGCACTGTTCATAAACATACTGATTGTTATCACGAAAGGCGGAGGGATTAGACCCAGTGAAACCTTAGCAACCCTACACTTGTAGAAGGTGCTACATTCTATTCCGATTTTTAAATCGGAAACAGATAACTAGAAAATTTAACACTTTTCGCTGATATCAATTTTAAGTTTAATTTCTTGCAGTTTCATTTTTAGAAATTGTCGAGGTTTTATTTTAAAAAAATGTAATATCATTAAAAAATGTTAACTAACATCACAAATACAACAGAATCGGCTAAAAGTAGCATTCACCAAGCCATTAAAGAAAGAATTTTAGTTCTAGATGGCGCAATGGGAACAATGTTGCAACGCAATAAATTTGAAGAAGAAGATTTTCGTGGCGAACGTTTCAAAGCATTTCCGCATCCTTTAAAAGGAAATAACGACTTACTTTCCATTACTCAACCAGAAGCTGTAAAAGAAGTCCACCGTTTGTATTTTGAAGCCGGTGCAGATATTGTAGAAACCAATACTTTTTCAGGCACTACAATTGGAATGGCCGATTATCATATGGAAGATTTAGTGTACGAATTAAATTACCAATCCGCTAAAATTGCTAGAGAAGTTGCAGATGAATTTTCAGATAAGCCTCGTTTTGTTGCTGGTTCAATCGGACCAACTAATAGAACGGCTTCCATGTCACCAGATGTCAATGATCCAGGCTATCGCGCCGTAACTTTTGACGATTTACGAATTGCATACAAACAACAAGTGGAAGCTTTAATAGATGGCGGTTCGGATGTGCTTTTAGTTGAAACTATTTTCGATACCTTAAACGCTAAAGCAGCACTTTTTGCGATAGAAGAAGTAAAAGAAGAAAGAAATTTAGACATTCCAATTATGGTTTCAGGAACTATAACAGATGCCTCAGGACGAACTTTGTCTGGACAAACCGTAGAAGCTTTTTTAATTTCTATTCAACATATTCCTTTGTTAAGTATCGGGTTTAATTGCGCTTTAGGCGCAGATCAATTAAAACCCTATTTAAAACGTTTGGCACATCACACGCAGCTAAATATATCCGCACATCCAAATGCTGGTTTGCCAAATGCCTTCGGAGAATATGACCAAACACCAATGGAAATGCAAGCTCTAATTAGGGAATATTTACAAGATAATTTGATAAATATTATAGGAGGTTGTTGTGGTACTACTCCGGATCATATTAAAGCTATCGCAGAAGTTGCTAAAGAATTTAAGCCAAGAATAGTTTAACATATGAAAAATTTTATAACATTAATTTTTAGTATTGTTTTTAGTACTTTAGTAAGTTGTTCATCTGCTGACGATTGTACAAAAACAGTGACTATTCCAAGTAGAAATATAATTACTCCAACTGGTTCAGCTTATATTCCCGAATCACAATTATTAGTTCCATGCGATTATGTGGCAACTCCTATTCAAGAGCAAGCGCCATTACAAAATTTTAGTTATGAAGTATTAAATTTCACTTTTATCCCCGATACAGGAAATAATACTAATAGTTTGAAATTTGATATCAAACTTAATAATCCAAATAATTTTGTGATTAAAGGTTTTCCTTATTTTACAGTTAATACAGACGGTCTTGTGTCTTCTTCAGGTTTTATAAATGGAGCAACTTCTACTTGTACTGAAATAAATCCTAACTCTAGTTGTATTTTTTCTTACGACAAACAAGCATCTCTTAATTTAGGTATTATCCAATCCATTCAGTTAGTTAATGTTAAGTATTATTTGACAGAGTAGACAAAAAATAAAAATATGAATAGATCAAATAAAATAAATTTACAACTTTCAGGGTTAGAACCACTTTTCGTTACCGAAGAATCTATTTTCGTAAATGTTGGTGAACGAACGAATGTTACAGGTTCCCGAAAATTTCTCCGTTTAATTAAAGAAGAAAAATACGATGAAGCACTTTCGGTTGCTCGTGAGCAAGTAGAAGGTGGTGCCCAAATTATTGATATTAACATGGATGAAGGAATGTTGGATGGCGTGTTTGCTATGACAAAATTCCTAAATTTAATTGCTGCCGAACCAGATATTGCTCGTGTTCCAGTAATGATTGATAGCTCGAAATGGGAAATTATTGAAGCGGGTTTAAAAGTCGTGCAAGGTAAAGCGGTGGTAAATTCTATTTCTTTAAAAGAAGGAGAAGCCGTTTTTATCCATCATGCCAAACTAATAAAACGATATGGTGCGGCAGTAATTGTAATGGCTTTTGACGAAGTTGGACAAGCAGATAATTACCAAAGAAGAATTGAAATTTGCAAAAGAAGTTACGATATTTTGGTAAACCAAGTTGGTTTTCCTGCCGAAGATATTATTTTCGATCCTAATATTTTTCCTGTTGCAACGGGTATGGACGAACATAAATTAAACGCTTTAGATTTTTTTCAAGCAACAAAGTGGATTCGTGAAAACCTGCCTTTTGCTAATATTTCTGGTGGTGTAAGCAATGTTTCCTTCTCTTTTCGTGGTAACGATAAAGTCCGTGAAGCCATGCATTCAGCTTTCTTATTTCATGCCATTCAAAACGGAATGACTATAGGAATTGTTAATCCGGAAATGTTAGAAATTTACGATGAAATTGATCCCATTTTATTAGAACATGTTGAAGATGTGCTTTTAAATAGAAGAGACGACGCCACAGAACGATTGTTAGATTTAGCCGAAAGTTTTAAGGGCGATTTTAAGATAAATGAAAAAGCTATTGCCGAATGGCGAAATGGTTCCGTTCAAGAACGATTGACCCATTCATTAGTAAAAGGAATAGACGAATTTATTGAAATTGATGTTGAAGAAGCCAGATTACAAGCCAAAAAAGCTATTGAAGTTATAGAGATAAGCTTAATGAATGGTATGAACGTAGTTGGCGATTTATTCGGAAGCGGGAAAATGTTTTTACCACAAGTAGTAAAATCTGCACGTGTAATGAAAAAAGCTGTTGCATATTTATTACCATATATCGAAGAAGAAAAAGATTCAACTGCTTCATCTTCGGCTGGAAAAGTTTTGATGGCAACCGTTAAAGGTGATGTTCACGACATAGGAAAAAATATTGTATCAGTAGTTTTGGCCTGTAATAATTTTGAAATTATCGATTTGGGAGTTATGGTTCCACCAGAAAAAATTATTGAAGCTGCCATAAAAGAAAATGTAGATATTATAGGTTTGAGTGGCTTAATTACGCCTTCATTAGACGAAATGGTGTATTTGGCCAAAGAAATGGATAAGTTGAACATCAAAATTCCAATAATGATAGGTGGTGCTACCACTTCGCGTGCACACACGGCAGTAAAAATTGCTCCAGAATATAAGGCAACCGTGGTCCATGTTAATGATGCTTCAAGAGCAGTAACTGTCGCTTCGAATTTATTAAATACGGAATCCAAAACAGACTTTTCAATAGCGTTACGTAAAGAATATGATACGTTACGAGATGGCTATTTGAATAGAGCAAGAGAGAAAAATTTCTTAACAATTGATGCTGCTCGTAAAAATAAATTCAAAATTGATTGGGACAATTATAAACCCATACAACCTAATTTTATTGGAACAAAAACAATTGAGCTTGAATTGTCTGAATTAGTTGATTTTATCGATTGGACACCATTTTTTCAATCGTGGGAATTATATGGAAAATATCCAGCTATTTTAACTGATGAGGTCGTAGGCGAACAAGCAACTGAATTATTTAAAGATGCACAAAATATGTTGTCCAAAATTGTTTCTGAAAAATGGTTCACGGCAAAAGGAATTTTAGGAATTTTTCCAGCCAATACAATTAATGATGACGATATCGAAGTATATTCTGGAACTTTAACTCAGAATCCAAAACCTAAAACCTTTTTATCATTAAGACAACAATCTCAAAAAACGGCTGGTGCGACCAATATTGCATTAGCTGATTTTATTGCACCAAAAGAAACTGAAATTCAGGATTTTATAGGTTGTTTTTGTGTAACAACTGGTTTTGGAGTAGATGAAAAAGCAACAGAATTTGAAAGCCAATTAGACGATTATAACGCCATTTTAACCAAAGCTTTAGGCGACAGATTAGCAGAAGCTTTCGCAGAATATTTGCATCTAAAAGTTCGAAAAGAAATTTGGGGATATGCTTCAGACGAACAACTTTCGAATCAAGAATTAATTAAAGAAAATTACAAAGGAATTCGTCCAGCGCCTGGTTATCCTGCATGTCCTGATCATTTAGAAAAACCAACTATTTGGGATATCTTAAATGTGGAGGAAAATATCGGTGTAAAATTAACTGAAAGTATGGCAATGTGGCCCGCTTCTTCCGTATCTGGATATTATTTTGCTCATCCAGAAAGCAACTATTTTGGGTTAGGAAAAATAAAATCAGACCAAGTAGTAGATTACGCAAAAAGAAGAAACATAACAATAGAAAAAGCAACCAAATGGTTGGCGCCAAATATAACAGATTAAAAATAGTCATAAAGTCTATTTTTTTTTTCTTATAACCTTCAACTTAAAAACTTTAATGCACAAATATGAAAGTAACACAACACATAGAAAATGCTAATAGAAAACCTTTGTTTTCTTTTGAAATTTTACCGCCATTAAAAGGTCAAAATATTCAATCTATTTTTGATAGTATTGATCCTTTGATGGAATTCAACCCGCCGTTTATTGATGTCACCTATCATAGAGAAGAATATGAATTCAAAGAATTATCAAATGGTTTATTGCAAAAGAAAATTGTAAAAAAACGACCTGGGACGGTTGGTATTTGTGCAGGAATTCAAAATAAATACAATGTAGATGCCATTCCCCATATTTTGTGTGGTGGTTTTACAAAAGAAGACACCGAAAATTTATTAATAGATTTAGATTTTTTAGGAATCAATAATGTGGTCGCACTTCGTGGTGATGCTGTGAAAAGTGAAATTTACTTTAAGCCAGAAAAAGAAGGTCACGCATATGCTTCAGAATTGGTTTCCCAAATAAACGATTTAAATAACGGTATCTATTTAGATGCCGATTTGCAAAATTCATCTAAAACTGATTTTTGTATCGGAGTATCAGGTTATCCAGAAAAACACATGGAAGCACCAAGTTTAGATAGTGACATTCATTTTTTAAAACAAAAGATAAAAAACGGTGCTGAATACATAATAACTCAAATGTTTTTTGATAATCAGAAATTTTTTGATTTCGTAAACAAATGTAGAGCGGCTGGAATTACGGTGCCAATTATACCTGGTTTAAAACCCATTTCTACAAAAAAACAGCTAAATTTAATTCCACACCGATTTAGTTTAGAATTACCAGATGATTTAATTATGTCGGTTGTAAAAGCAAAAGATAATGATGTGGTTAAACAAATAGGCATTGAGTGGTGCGCGCAACAAAGCAAAGAACTTGTAGCAGCAGGAATTCCCGTGCTTCATTATTACTCAATGGGGAAAGCAGAAAATATTAAAGCTATTGCTAGTCAAATATTTTAATTTTAATTTTGTTTTTATTTGTGCTTCATAAACTATATTTGTCCTAAATATTTTTATGAAGCATTTTTTATTTTTATTTATTTTCGGAATTTCGTTTTCACAAAATCAATCAGACGCCTATTACATAGATGTTCAAGGATTTCGTGGAAATAATTTCAAGCATACGCAAGAAGTTAGTCATTTGGCCACAGGTCATCCAGACGGACTTTTGATTAGTATAAATAAAAAATCTTCAGGGGAAAAAGAATGGCAACAAGTCTATGGTTATCCCGATTATGGAATTTATTTTCAAGCTATTGATTTTAAAAACAAATATTTAGGCAAAAATTATGCTATAGGTTTACATTATAATTTTTACTTTTTAAAAAGACATTTACTTTTCAGGGTATCACAAGGAATTGGATTTACTACAAATCCTTATGATAAAGAAACCAACAATAAGAATAACGCTTTTGGTTCGAAAATCTTAGACAACAATTACATTTTATTGCAGTATCAAAAGCAAAACCTTCTTGGACCAATTGGTTTACAAACGGGCTTTATGTTCACCCATTTTTCAAATGCACGATTTAAAGCGCCAAATAGTGGTATAAATAGTTATGCATTTACGCTAGGATTAAATTACAATTTTAACAAAAACGCAACTATTATAAAAGACAGTTTGCCAAATTCAAAATCGTTTGCTGAAAAAATTAAATACAATTTTGTATTTCGTACAGGAATTTCAGAGGCACCCGTAGTAGGAATTGGTCAGCGTCAGTTTTATCACATTGGTTTATATGCGGACAAAAGATTGAATAGAAAAAGCGCCTTACAATTAGGAACAGACATATTTTTTTCGAGGTATTTAAAAGATTATATTCAATTTTCTGCTGTGGCCTTTCCAAACAAAAAACCTGTTGATCCCAATACTGATTATAAAAGAATTGGCGTTTTTGTTGGTCACGAATTATTTATCAATAAACTATCTATTGAAACGCAATTTGGATATTATGTGTACAAACCTTTTAAATATGATATTGATATTTATCAGCGATTGGTTTTAAAATATTACATCAACAAAAATATATTTACTGGTATTGGTCTAAAAACGCATAAAGCAAAAGCCGAAGCCGCAGAATTAACTTTAGGAATTAGATTATGATGAAAAAATATATACTATTTGTTTTTGTTCTGATCCTTTCAGGTTGTGGCATTTCAGAAGATTGTATAAAAAACGCTGGAAATCCTGTAACTAAAGAATTTTCCATTTCTGATTTTGATAAAATTCGAGTACATGCTGGGATTGCTTTAGTGGTAAAAGAAGGTACAGATTTTAAAGTAATTATTGAATCAAATTCTAATGTAATTGGAAATATCGAAGTAAATAAAGAAGGTGATTTTTTAGTTGTAAAAGACAACTCAACATGCAATTGGACAAGAAATTTTAAAGCAGCAACCGTTTATGTAACCGCTCCAAATATTACCGAAATAGATAGTAAAACCGAACAAGACATTTATTCAGACGGAACGTTAAACTTTCCAATTCTGAGGTTGTTTGCTTTAAATGAAGACGAAGCGGGTACAGGTGATTTCTATTTCAATATAAATAATGCACAAACCGTTATTGAATCGAACCACGTTTCAAATTTTTATATTTCTGGAAATACAGCTGAATTAATGTGTAATTTCTATTTTGGCACTGGAAAGTTTAATGGAGAAAATTTTACTTGTCAAAACATAAATATTTTTCAACGAGGTTCTAACGATATGATTTTGAAGCCCATCCAATCCATTTCAGGAAAAATTTTAAATACTGGGGATGTGATTTTGAAAAATAACCCACCAATTATTGATGTGCAACAATTGTTTTCAGGACAATTGATAATGAATTAAGCTTTCGTCTTCTCTCTAAATACCTTTTCTAAATTCTTACCTAAATCAGCAAGTTGCGCATCTTCTACTATTTTTCCTTGGTGAATTATGATAATTCTGTCGCAAATAGCTTCCACTTCTTGCATAATATGTGTAGATAAAAATACAGTTTTATCTTTACCAATATTTTTAATTAATTCTCTAATTTCTACCAATTGATTGGGATCTAAACCTGTAGTTGGTTCATCTAAGATCAATACATCTGGGTTGTGAAGTAATGCCGAAGCCAATCCCACACGCTGACGAAATCCTTTAGAAAGTTCGCCAATTTTTTTATGACACTCCGGCGTTAAACCTGTCAATTCAATCACTTCTTGGATATGAGATTTGTCTGTTTTGTGAACGTCAGCACTAAATTCTAAATATTCACGAACATACAAATCCAAATATAACGGATTGTGTTCTGGTAAATAACCAACACATTGTTGCACGCTTTTTTGAGCTGTAATAACATCGAAACCATTTACATTGGCTTCGCCTTCATCAGCTGTTAAATAGGTTGTCAATATTTTCATTAATGTTGATTTTCCGGCACCATTTGGACCTAAAAAACCGACAATTTCTCCTTTTTTTACAGAAAAGCTAACGTTGTCCAACGCTTTTTGTGTTCCGTATGTTTTGGTGATGTTTTTTACCTCTATTGACATAATCTTCTTTTCAACAAAAATAATAAATAAAAGCAATACTTTAATAGATAAATTTAAGTTAATATTCTTTTTATTGTTTAATATTTACGTAAATTTGTTCAACAAAATAAGATTATTATGGCTGCACCAAAAAAAAAGATAGCAATTACCGAAGATGTAATTATTTCTGCATGCAGATAATTTTTTGACGCATGGTGATTTGAAAAGCGTTTTTACTCAGCCAATTCAAGTGGTAGTTTTTGATTTTGCACAACCTGAATTTCAAACTCAAATTGCGGTATTAAGTGAAAAATTTTCTAGCGACAAAGACATTACGAAAAATGAATGCTAACAGAGGATCTAAACATTTCATTTACGTAAACCGAACTTTTTTTGGTTTATATAGTCTAATGGCTGACATTAAAGCAAAAGTAATAGTCAACGATTTTGAAAAATATTTAAATTAAAATTACTTATGAAAAACTACTTAATAATTGGCGGAAGCAAAGGCGTTGGAGAACAAATTGTAAAAGAATTATCCGATAAAGGTAATTTTTGTCATGTTATTTCTCGTTCAGAACCTACTTATTCTTTCAATGGAAATTGGCACCAATTGGATGCCTTAACGGATGTTTTACCAACTATTGAAGCCATTGATGGTTTGGTATATTGTTTAGGAAGTATTAATTTGAAACCATTTAATCGTTTGAGTTTAGAAGATTTTAATTCGGATTTAAATGTTAACTTTTTTGGTGCTTTAAAAGCATTTCAACACTATTTGCCAACTTTAAAAAAATCAGAACAAGCAAGTGTGGTTATGTTTAGTACGGTTGCGGTGCAATCAGGAATGCCATATCACGCAAGTATTGCCGCAGCAAAAGGAGCTGTTGAAGGTTTAGTAAAAAGTTTGGCGGCCGAATTTGCTCCTAAAATTAGAGTGAATGCTATTGCGCCTTCTTTAATAGATTCGCCATTGGCTGCAGGAATTTTACGTTCAGATCAAATAAGAGAAAATATGATTGCGAAACATCCTTTAAAACGAATTTTAAATCCTGTTGATGTTTCTCAAACCGCTTGTTTTCTTTTATCAGAAGTATCCAATGGAATTACTGGACAAATTATAGTTCAAGATAACGGTTTGGTAAGTTTAAGTTATTAAATATTTTATATATTTGTAATAGTATAAAATCGCCAATAAATTATGTAACCTCATAGTTATATAAAAGTATATAAATTATAAATCCCGATTTTTTCGGGATTTTTTATACAAATAAAATGGAAATCACAAAAGAACACAGCCAATGGTTGTTAGATTTAAAACTAAATCATCCCTTAGTTATAGCTGGTCCATGCAGTGCTGAAACCGAAGAGCAAGTCTTAAAAATTGCTCATGAATTAAAAAATTCTGATGTTTCTATTTTTCGTGCTGGAATTTGGAAACCAAGAACGCGTCCGGGAGGATTTGAAGGTGTAGGTGAAATTGGTCTCAAATGGCTGCAGAAAGCAAAAGCTGAAACAGGCTTATTAATGGCTATAGAAGTTGCCAATGCCAATCATGTAAAATTGGCCTTACAATATGATATTGATGTGCTTTGGATTGGTGCGCGAACTACTGTAAATCCCTTTACGGTACAAGAAATTGCAGAAGCTTTACAAAATACCAATAAAATTGTATTGATAAAAAACCCAGTGAATCCAGATTTATCTTTGTGGATTGGTGGACTAGAACGCTTATATCAAGCTGGGATTAAAAATTTAGGTGTAATTCATAGAGGATTTTCAACCTATGAGAAAACGAAATTTAGAAACAATCCAGAATGGCAAATCGCGATTGATATGCAAAATAGATTTCCTAATTTACCATTAATTTGTGATCCTTCTCATATTACAGGTAAACGAGAAATGATTCAGGAAGTGTCGCAACAAGCTTTAGATTTAAATTATGATGGGTTAATGATTGAAACCCATTTTGATCCAGATAATGCTTTGAGCGATGCTGCACAGCAAGTTACACCAGCCGTATTGAAACAAATTTTCGTCGATTTGAAAATGAGAAAAGAAACCGATGAAAATGCAGAATGGAATAAAGAAATGGCTTTACAACGCGCTTATATTGATGAATTAGATACAAAACTGATTGAAATTTTAGGAAATCGTATGAAGTTGGCGGAGAAAATAGGTCAGTTAAAAAAAGAAAAAAATGTTGCCATTTTGCAAAACAAACGTTGGAACGAAATTTTAGGTAGAATGATTTTAGATGGTGAAAATAAAGGATTAAATGAGGATTTTATTTTGCAAATTTACAAAGCCATTCATCAAGAAAGTATTGCACATCAGGAAAAAATAATAAATAAGATTTAAATAAATTATCAATTATAGATTTTGAATAATAAAGAGTAAATTTGTCATTCATCGTTTACAAATTAACATGACAGGAACCGTTTATAAATCTACCGGAAGTTGGTATTACGTAAAATCCGCGGATAACCAATTTTACAATTGTCGTATCAAAGGTAAATTTCGTATCAAAGGCATTAAAAGCACCAATCCAATTGCAGTAGGCGATGTGGTAGATTTTGATTTAGACGAAACTGTAGATGAAGTAAACGGAATTATCACCCATATTCACAATAGAAAAAATTATATCGTTCGTAAATCGGTAAATTTATCTAAGCAAACGCATATTATTGCCTCTAATATTGATATTGGTTTTTTAATTGTCACCATCAACAATCCAATCACTACAACTAGTTTTATTGATAGGTTTTTAGTTACTGCAAAAGCCTATGGTATAGAAGCGATTTTAATTTTCAATAAAATAGACACCTTTGACGATGCTACTTTAAACGAACAATTGTATTTACAACACATTTACACCAAAATTGGTTACACTTGTTTACGAGTTTCAGCCACAGATAACAAAGGCGTTGCAGAATTAATGGAAATTATGAAAGGAAAAGTGTCTATGTTTTCTGGACATTCTGGTGTTGGAAAATCTACTTTAGTAAATGCCATTGAGCCTAAATTAAAATTAAAAACCAAAGAAATTTCTAATTCGCACGCCCAAGGGCAACATACTACCACTTTTGCTGAAATGTTTGATTTATCAAATAATATCCGAATTATTGATACGCCTGGAATACGAGGTTTTGGAATGGTGGATATGGAAAAACAAGAGGTTTCGGATTACTTTCCTGAGCTTTTTGCTTTAAAAGAAGCGTGTAAATTTAACAATTGCTTGCACAAAGAAGAGCCAAATTGTGCTGTAAAAAAAGCTTTAGACGAAGATAAAATTACTTGGACTAGGTACCAAAGTTATCTGAAAATTTTAGAAGGCGATGAAGAGCAATACCGAAATGACATTTACGGCGAAGACAGAATTGCCAGTGATGAAACGAGAAAATAATTTATAATTATAATGAAAGTAGTAATTCAACGTGTTTCTGAAGCTTCGGTTACAATTAATCAAAATATTGTAGCTAAAATAAATAATGGTCTTTTGGTTTTAGTAGGTATTGAAGAAACAGATACTTTGGAAGATTGTAATTGGTTGGTTTCTAAAATTGTATATCTTCGTATTTTCGGAGACGAAAAGAATGTCATGAATCTTTCGGTTAAAGATTGTGATGGAGAAATTATTGTTGTAAGTCAATTCACGCTTCACGCGTTAACTAAAAAAGGAAATAGGCCAAGTTATATTAAAGCTGCAAAACCAGAAATTGCTATTCCGATGTATGAAAAATTCATACAACTTTTAGAATTGGAATTAGGAAAAAAAATCCAAACAGGACAATTTGGAACCGATATGAAAGTAGCATTAGTTAATGACGGACCCGTAACCATTATTATTGATAGTAAAAATAAAGAGTAGTATGGAAAATTTCAATTTTAAAAGATTTATCATCGAGATGCTGATTTACGCTGTAATTTTTGCTGTAATCATGTATTTTGTAGAATATAAAGATGTTCAAAAAGCTATAACAGCTGGTTTGTTTTATGGTTTTTCTATGTCGATTTTTAATTCATTTATTCTACCAAAATTCCAAAAAAAGAAATAATATGAACATACAAAATGCTCAACTTGACGTTGATAATTGGATAAAAAACCACGGTGTTCGCTATTTTAACGAGTTAACCAATATGGCTCAACTTACAGAAGAAGTAGGAGAAGTAGCCCGAATTATAGCTAGAAGATACGGTGAACAATCCGAAAAAGAATCGGATAAAAATAAAGATTTAGGCGAAGAATTAGCAGATGTAGTTTTTGTAGTTTTATGTTTGGCCAACCAAACAGGAATTAATTTGCAAGAAGCTTTTGATAAAAAACTTGATTTAAAAACCAACCGCGACCACGACCGCCATAAGAATAATGAAAAACTTAAATAATTGTGAATTTAAAACTAAGTTATAAGCTTCAAACTTCAAACTTCAAACTAAAAATTTCTGGTTCCAAATCAGAAACCAACAGGATGTTAGTTTTACAAGCTTTATACCCAAATTTAGTTTTAGAAAACACCTCTAATTCTGACGATTCGGAAGTGATGATAAAAGCCTTACATTCACCATTTACCATTCACAATTCACAATTAATTGACGTTAATCACGCAGGAACAGCTATGCGATTTTTAACCGCTTATTTTGCTATTCAAGAAGGAAATGAAGTACAACTTACTGGTTCGTCTAGGATGAAAGAACGCCCAATTCAGATTTTAGTTGATGCTTTAAATCAATTAGGAGCTGAAATTTCGTATTTAGAAAAAGAAGGCTTTCCACCATTAAAAATCAAGGGGAAAAATTTATTGAAATCAAAAGTTTCAATTTCAGCAAACGTAAGTAGTCAGTATATTTCTGCATTATTGTTAATTGCACCAAAATTAGAAAATGGTTTAGAATTAACTTTGGAAGGAGAAATCACCTCGGTTCCTTACATAAAAATGACGTTGGCTTTATTAAATTACATAGGTATAACTACTTCATTTATTGAAAATAAAATTATTGTAAAACCACAATTTATAATTCAAAATTCACAATTTACCATTGAATCCGATTGGTCTTCAGCATCATATTGGTATTCAATTATTGCCCTATCTGAAATTGGTACTCAAATTACGTTATCAAGTTTTAAAGAAACTAGTTTACAAGGGGATGCAGTTTTAGTAGAAATATATAAAAATTTTGGTGTGGAAACCATTTTCAATGACAATAATTCAATAACAATTTCAAAAGTTAATAATAAATTTCAAAAATCATTCAATTTCAATCTTCAATCGTCACCCGATATTGCCCAAACTATTGCAGTAACTTGTTTTGGATTAGGAATCAGTTGTCATTTAACGGGTTTGCACACTCTGAAAATTAAAGAAACAGACAGACTTGAAGCTTTAAAAATAGAATTAACCAAACTAGGTGCAACAATTTCTGTTACCAATAATTCATTAACTCTTGAAAAATCAGAAAATATAAAACCCAACGTAAATATTGCTACCTATCAAGATCACAGAATGGCTATGGCTTTTGCGCCTTTAGCTTTAAAAGCACCAATAATTATTGAAAATGTTGAGGTGGTTTCAAAATCGTATCCTACTTTTTGGGATGATTTTAAGCAATTTGGATTTCTATTAGAAGAAAATGAAATTTAATTAAACATCATCATCCAAGTACATTTTTCTAACGCGTTTAAATAATTCACTGGAATATACAAAGTCGGTAACAGCGGCATTATCGGTTTTAAAAATTTCTTTGTTTGTGCCTTCCCATTCTAATATTCCGTTTTTAAGAAACACAATTTTTTCTCCAATTTCCATTACAGAATTCATATCGTGCGTGTTTATCACTGTTGTAATATTATATTCTTTAGTAATTTCTTGAATTAAATTGTCAATTACAATCGCTGTTTTTGGGTCTAAACCAGAATTAGGTTCGTCACAAAATAAATATTTAGGATTATTTACAATAGCTCTTGCAATGGCAACACGTTTTTGCATTCCACCAGATATTTCAGAAGGTTTTTTATTGTTGGCATTAACTAAATTTACTCTATCAATGACAAAATTCACCCGTTCTTTAATTTCTATTGGCGATTTGTTGGTGAACATTTTTAAAGGAAAACCAATATTTTCTTCAACGGTCATGCTATCAAACAAAGCGCCTCCCTGAAAAACCATTCCAATTTCTGTGCGAAGATCTCGCTTTTCATCTTTGTTTAATTCTTTATAAATTCGATTATCGAATGAGATATCACCACTATCAATTTCATGAACGCCTAATAATGATTTTATAAAAACCGTTTTTCCAGAACCACTCTGACCAATAATTAAACTGGTTTTTCCAGCTTCAAAACTAGTAGTAATTCCTTTTAGGATCATTTGGTCGCCAAAACTTTTTTGAATGTTATGTACTTCAATCATTAGCTTAAAAGTAATTGAGTTAAAATATAGTTCATTAAAATGATTACCACAGAGGTCCAAACAAACGATACTGTACTTGCTTTACCTACTTCCAATGCGCCACCTTTCATATAAAAGCCATGAAAGGAAGGAATTGTAGCTAATAAAAAGGCAAACATCAAAGTTTTAATAAACGCATAAACAATATGGAAAGGAATAAATTCTTTTTGAAGACCTATAATAAATTCACTACTTGATGTAAAATCGCCATAAACACCAGCCAAGTAGCCACCAAAAATACCTAAAAACATAGCAATTCCAATTACGAAGGGATACAATAAAACCGCTATCATTTTTGGAAAAACTAAATAATTTAGCGCGTTTACACCCATTACTTCTAAAGCTTCTATTTGTTCCGTAACTCGCATAGAACCTATACTTGATGTAATAAAAGAACCCATTTTTCCCGCCATAATTATGGAAATAAAAGTAGGTGCAAATTCTAGCACGATTGATTGACGGGTAGCAAAACCAATTAAATATTTTGGTATTAAAGGATTTGTTAAATTTAATGCGGTTTGTATAGCCACAACACTACCTACGAAAAACGAAATAAAACAAACAATTCCCAAAGAATCAATAATTAAATCGTCAATTTCTTTTAGGATAAGCTGTTTCATCACAGGCCTTTTTACCGGACGATTGAATAACTCTTTCAACATTAAGAAATAACGACCAATTTGCGATAAATATCTGATGAGCATCATTTGTTAGTGTTAGATTTATAATTTATATTTAGTAAAATTACTATTTTTGTTTTGATTTTACTTTAAAAGTTTAAAACAACTTTTCTTTCATTTTTTTCCATCTATAACTTCTTATCCATTTGGCTTGTTCTGGAGTAACAAATAAAGGTTTTCCTGAAGATTTTGCTTTCCAAAACCCTATAATATAATCGATAAATAAAAAAGGTTTTCCTTTTCTTGTAGCTAATTTTAATGATGCAACTGCGGTTATAAAAAATCCATAACCCAAGCTGTAAAAGGCTTCACCCTGCTTGTATCTTGCGGCTTTAGTATAACTGGCTCCGGTTGGTTTTAGGTGCTTTACGTGTAAACTTTCATCTGTAACCACTTTCCAATTGTAAAATTTACATAACAATTCGTCAACGGTGTCCCAACCCATAGCAGGTTTTAATCCGCCAATTTGCTTGTACGTTTCTTTTCTATATGCTTTTAATGCGCCTCTAATGTGGTCTTTATCGGTTAAGTTTTCCAATACCCAATCGTTATTTATGGTGATGTAGCAGAAGCCTCCAACCATTCCGATGGTTTTATCAGATTGAAAATGTTTTATAATGATTTCAAAATAATTATTTGGAAAAATCAAATCTGCATCTACTTTTACGATAATATCGTATTGGTCATCTATATGTTTTTCACCTTCATGGAACGCTTGAATTACTTTACTTCCTGGAAGATGAATTGCCTCCGATTTTTTATTGACTAGAGTAATAAACGGATATTTTTCGGAAAAATTGGTTACAATTTCAGCAGTACTATCTGTGGAGCCATCATTCACTACAATAATTCTCGATGGCAAAACGGTTTGCTCTACCAAAGATTGTAACGTTATAGCCATAAAAGCTTCTTCGTTATATGCAGGAATGATAATGTAGTATTTCATATTAAAAAATCCAATTTTAATATTGTAAAATTTGGGATTTGGGATTTAAATTTTGGAATTTCTCTCTGCGTAAACTAAATAATATCTCGGAGTAAACCATCTTAAAAACGGTCTAAACCCAATTTTTTTAACAGGATGCGTAAATTTGATGCTATCAATAATTTTAAACCCCGTTTTTTCTAATAACCAATCCAATTGCCAATCTTCAAATTCGTGGTAATGTCTGTCCCATTTGTCTGTTTTGCTTCGGTAAGCCGATGAAAACCATAAACGTAATGGAATAGAAATTAATATTTTATCACATTTTACATTTTCTAAAATGGTGTACGGATTTAATAAGTGTTCAAAAATTTCAAATCCTGCAAATACATCGTAATTTTCTTCGCGTAAAGCGGATTGATTAGTATCTAAATCTTCTCCTTTTGTATTGATAACGGTATATTCGTTTTCAACCATTATTTTAGAAAAGGGATTGGGAACACCTAAATCAAAAATAGTTTCAGACGTTGAAATATGTTTTCTTAAAAATGCTAAAGTAATATTGAAGCGTTTACTTGGATATGTTTTTTCGTACATTAATTTTATCTTGATAGAAATTTATAAATGCAAAATTAACCATAAACACATTACATTTATCAATAAATTTAAAAAATATTATACTTTATAAACAATAGCATTTACATTCATTCCTGCTCCAACCGATGCAAATAATATGATATCGCCTTTATGAATTTCCTGATTTTTAATTTCTCCTTTTAGCAAAGCATCATATAAAGTAGGAACGGTTGCCACACTAGAATTTCCTAATCTATGAATGGTCATTGGCATAATCCCTTCTGGAGCGGTTTTATTGTAAAGTTTGTAAAATCTTTGAATAATGGCTTCATCCATTTTTTCATTTGCTTGATGAATAAGTATTTTTTTAATTTGATCAATTTTAATTCCACTTGCATCTAAACATTCGGCCATTGCTTTTGGAACGTTGCTTAAGGCAAATTCATAAATTTTACGCCCATGCATTTTTATGTATCTTATATTCGGATCGTTTGCCTTGTTAAAGGAATTTCCAAAAAACAAATAATTGGCTTCGTCATAAGTAAAAGATGCCGATTCATGGGCTAAAACACCTCCGTTTTCATTACTAGCTTCTAGTATTGTAGCACCTGCACCGTCTGAATAAATCATGGAATCTCTATCGTGCGGATCTACTACTCTTGATAACGTTTCAGCGCCAATGACAAGGCATTTTTTTGCCATTCCGGCTTTAATAAACGCTGTGGCTTGAATCATGCCTTCCACCCAACCTGGGCATCCAAAAAGCACATCGTAAGCCACACATTTAGGATTTTTTATACCTAAATTATGTTTTGTTTTTGATGCCAAACTAGGCAACATATCTCCTTGAATGGCGCCTTTTTTTACATCTCCAAAATTATGAGCAAATATGATATAATCTAAAGTTTCTTGATCGATATTGGCATCCTCTATAGCTCTTTTAGCTGCTATTGTTGCCAAATCGGAAGTAGTTAGTTCATCTGATGCATATCTTCTTTCCTGAATTCCTGTAATTCCATGAAATTTTTCTGTTATTACATCGTTCGTCAAAGGAAAAGAAGTCCCGTCTTCATTTAAAAAAACATGGGAAGAAAAATCTTTGTTTGAAATTACTTTTGTAGGAATATAACTTCCGGTACCTGTTATTTTTATAGTCATAATTTTAAAATTTGAAACTAATTTTATACTAAAATACTAAATTGAAATTCAAAAATAGCTTTACAAATTGTAATTTAAGTAATTATTATGATTTTGTTAAAAAATTTCAATTTTATTACCAATTTCAAAATTTATTGGAATTTTATTTTCAGATAAATTACTTAACAAAAAAACCTCAAATTCAGAAAACCGTAATTTGAGATTCTTAAGTTATACACTACGTAAATCTAAAATCGTAAATAATATTACATATACGCTTCAATAGGCGCACACGAACAAACTAAGTTTCTGTCGCCATAGGCTTCATCAACTCTTCGAACTGTTGGCCAAAATTTATTTTCAGCAATATATTCTAATGGAAATGCTGCCGCTTCTCTTGTGTAAGGGAACACCCATTCGTCTGAAGTAACCATGGCTAAAGTGTGGGGTGCATTTTTTAAAATATTTTGAGAATCTTCTTTTGAAGAATCACTAATTTCTTTACGAATAGCAATCATAGCATCACAAAAACGATCTAATTCTGCTAAATCTTCAGATTCTGTTGGTTCAATCATTAAAGTCCCTGCTACCGGGAAAGAAACCGTTGGCGCGTGGAAACCATAATCCATTAAACGTTTGGCAATATCAGTAACTTTTATACCATTATCTTCAAAAGCTCGACAATCTAATATCATTTCATGAGCCGCTCTTCCCATTTCTCCAGAGTATAAAATTGGAAAATGTGCTTCTAAACGCGCTTTCATGTAATTAGCATTCAATATAGCGTGTTTTGTAGCATTTGTTAAACCTTCGGCACCTAACATACAAATATATCCATAAGAAATTAAGCATACTAAAGCAGATCCATACGGTGCCGCTGAAATTGCAGTAATAGCTTGTTCTCCACCAACTTTAACAATTGGGTTAGATGGTAAAAAAGGCACTAACTTATCGTTTACACATATGGGTCCAACACCAGGTCCACCACCACCGTGAGGAATAGCAAACGTTTTGTGAAGGTTTAAGTGACAAACATCTGCACCAATAGTAGCTGGATTAGTTAATCCAACTTGCGCATTCATATTTGCACCATCCATATAAACCAATCCGCCATTTTCATGAATTAGGTTTGTAATTTCTATAATTGAACTTTCAAAAACCCCATGAGTAGAAGGATAAGTTACCATTAAAGCTGCTAAATTTTCAGCATGCAAAATAGCTTTCTCTCTTAAATCTTCAATATCAATATTTCCTTCAGGAGTTGTTTTTGTTACAATAATTTCCATTCCAGCCATTGCTGCCGAAGCAGGATTCGTTCCGTGTGCCGATGATGGAATCAAACAAACGGTTCTGTGTTTATCGCCACGAGATAAATGATAAGCTCGAATGGTCATTAAACCTGCATATTCTCCTTGTGCACCAGAATTTGGTTGTAACGTTGTGCCTGTAAAACCAGTTACTTCGTTTAATTGTAGTTCAAGTTTTTTAAGCAAGTAAAGGTAACCTTCAACTTGATCTAGTGGAGCAAATGGATGAATATTGTTCCAATTTGACATTGATAATGGCAACATTTCGGCAGCAGCATTTAATTTCATCGTACAAGAACCTAAGGATATCATCGAGTGGTTTAATGCTAAATCTTTGCGTTCTAATTTTTTAATATAACGCATCAACTGGCTTTCCGAATGATTATTATTAAAAACATCATGGTGTAAGAAAGTTGATTTTCTAATTAAATTTTCTGGTATAACAGCGGTTTCAATTAATTCATTTATCGCTACAAATGTTTTGTCTTTAGCTTCTGCAAAAATCGCAACAATCTGATTAATATCAGAAATGGAAGTTGTTTCATTAAATGAAATTGAAATGGTATCCGCATCAATATAATAGAAATTTACTTCATTTTTTTCAGCAATAGCTTTTACTTTTGCTGCATCTGCTTTTACATTTATAGTATCAAAATAAGCAGTATTTGTTTGATAAACACCAATTTTATTTAAAGCTTCTACAGCAGTATTTGCAGAATTATGTACTTTATTGGCGATATAATTTAATCCTTTTGGACCGTGATAAACAGCATACATTCCAGCCATAACAGCTAATAAAACCTGAGCGGTACAGATATTTGAAGTTGCTTTTTCACGTTTAATATGTTGTTCACGTGTTCCTAACGCCATACGTAAGGCTCGGTTTCCGTTTACATCAATTGAAACGCCAATAATTCTTCCTGGCATTGAGCGTTTGTATTCGTCTTTTGTTGCGAAAAAAGCAGCATGAGGTCCGCCATAACCCATTGGAATTCCAAAACGTTGCGAAGTACCAACTACAACAGCAGCGCCCATTTCACCTGGAGATTTTAATTTCACTAAAGATAAAATATCGGCAGCCACAGCTACTTTAATTTCGTTTTCTGCAGCTTTTGCTATGAATGCAGTATAGTCATAAACTTGTCCGAATTTCCCTGGATATTGTAGGATTGCTCCATAAAAGTCTGAAGAAAAATCAAAAGCTTCATGATTTCCAACTACCAATTCAATGTTGAGTGGCGTTGAACGGGTTTGTAAAACAGATAATGTTTGTGGTAAAATTTCTTCTGAAACAAAGAATTTTGAAACGTTATTTTTCTTTTGATCTCTTGTGCGTACATCAAATAATAATGCCATTGCTTCGGCTGCAGCAGTAGATTCGTCTAATAAAGAAGCATTTGCAATTTCCATTCCAGTTAATTCGATAACGGTAGTTTGGTAATTTAAAATAGCTTCTAAACGACCTTGGGCAATTTCTGCTTGATAAGGCGTGTAAGCAGTGTACCAACCTGGGTTTTCAAAAACGTTTCTTTGAATTACTGCAGGAACTATTGCTGGATGGTAACCTAACCCAATATATGATTTGAAAACTTTGTTTTTTTTACCCAATTCTTGAATATGATTTAAATATTCATATTCGGTCATAGGTTTTTCTAGATTTAGTTCGTTTTTTAAACGAATATCTGTAGGAATAGTCTCGTAAATTAATTGATCTACCGAATCTACTCCAATAGTTTTTAACATGTGGTTTAGGTCGTTTTCTCCTGTTCCAATGTGTCTTAAAGCAAAAGCATCTGTTTTCATTTATATATAAAAATAGGTTGTGTTTAAATTTGACACAAAAGTAATTATTAATCTGTTAAAAATAATCGCTTTTTTGTTGATTTTTTTCGATTTTTATCAACTAATCTAGCTTGTTATTAACACTTTGATTATTTTTGTTGAATGATAGTATTTAAGAAATTATTTGATTTTTATATCAAAAGCAGTTTGCATGTTGCCTTTGCTATTTTTTCATTTGCAAAAGTAGTGGAACTATCGTTAAACATTTCTTCAAACTTGTTTTTAGAGCTTGCTATTTTTTCTGGAAGTGTATTGGGTTATACTATTTTAAAATATTTTGAATTTTGGAAATCCGCGAGATTCTCATTTCACAAAAATAAATCCGTTTTAGGAGTAACAATAGTTGCATTTTTGACTTTTGTGTTTTGCTTTTTTCAGCTGAAATTTAGTTTTCAAATGGCATTTTTTCAGATCTTTTTTTTGGTTGTATTGTATCCGTTTTTACGAAAATATTGGTTTTTAAAAATAGCGGTTGTTGGATTTTGTGTTACGTTTGTGGTGAGTTATATTCCAACTTTAGATACAAAAATGTTGTTTTTTTCCGATACGATTTTGCAAGTAAAATTATTTTTCCTGATTTGCGCTTTACTTATTCCATTTGAAATTTATGACTCGCAACACGATTTGCAAACCTTACAAACCATTCCGCAAAAATTTGGGGTAAAAAAAGCAAAAAATTTAGGTTACTTATTTTTAGTTATTTTTTGTGTGCTTGGTTTGCTGTTTCAATTTGAAATTCTTGATATCGTAATTGCAATTATTGGTGGTTTTTTTATTCGATTTTCTTCTACAAAAAACTCAAAATATTACACCAGTTTTTGGGTAGAAAGTATTCCAATTTTTTGGTGGCTATTAGTTTTGATTTGTAACTAAATCAACCCCGCTCTTTTCAACAATGCATCCGCTTTAGGCCCACGTCCTCTAAAATTTGTATATAAAGTCATAGGATGTTCAGTTCCGCCTTTTGATAATACATTATCTTTAAATTTAGTTGCGACTTCTGTATTAAAAATCCCTTTTTCTTGGAAATAGGCAAACGCATCGGCATCTAAAACTTCTGCCCATTTATAACTGTAATATCCAGCAGAATAGCCGCCTTGAAAAATATGTGAAAAGGAAACACTCATGCAGTTTTCTGCAACATCTGGAAATAATGACGTGTCGCCCATAGCTTGTTTTTCAAATGCTTTTATGTTATCAATTTGTTGGTTTTTTCCATGATATTCCATGTCTAATAAGCCAAAACTCAATTGTCGTAAGGTGGACATTCCTTCTAAGAAACTTGCCGATTCTTTAATTTTTTCTACATATTCCTGTGGGATAATTTCGCCCGTTTCGTAATGTTTTGCAAATAAAGCCAATGCCTCTGGTTCGTAACACCAGTTTTCCATTATTTGAGACGGTAATTCTACAAAATCCCAAAATACGGAAGTTCCCGAAAGACTAGGGTAGGTGGTGTTGGCTAAGATACCATGCAATCCATGTCCGAATTCATGGAATAAAGTCGTAACTTCATTAAACGTTAATAATGATGGTTTCGTTGCAGTGGGTGGTGTAAAATTGCAAACATTTGAAACGTGAGGTCTTTCATTAATTCCTTCCTTACTATATTGAGGTTTAAAAGATGTCATCCATGCGCCATTTCTTTTGCCTTTTCTTGGGAAGAAATCAGTGTAAAAAATCGCAACTAAGTTTTTATTTTCATCTAAAACTTCAAATGTTTGTACATCGGAATGGTATTTATCAATGTCAAAAACTTCGTTAAAGGTGATTCCAAAAAGTTTTTCTGCAATGGTGAACGCACCATTTAACACATTTTCTAATTTGAAATAGGGTTTCAATATTTCATCATCCAAATTAAATAATTTTTGTTTCAATTTTTCTGAATAATAGGCGCTATCCCATTTTTCAAACTGTTCAATTCCGTCTAATTCTTTAGCGAATGCGGCTAATTGGTTAAATTCTTTTTTTGCAGCTGGTTTTGCTTTTTCTAAAATATCATTTAAAAAAGTCAAAACTTTTGTCGGGTTTTGAGCCATTCGTTCTTCTAAAACAAAATGTGCATGCGTTTCATATCCTAATAAATTCGAACGTTCATGACGAAGGGCGACAATTTTTTTAGTAATTTTTTCATTATTGTATTCGTTATTTTGAAAGGCTTTTTTGCCAAACGAAATTGCCATTTTTTTTCTTAGTTCTCTATTTTCAATATAGGTTACAAAAGGCATGTAGCTTGGAAAATCTAAAGTAAATATCCAACCAGTTTTTTCTTTTGATTTGGCTAAATCGGCAGCGGCTTCTTTAGCATCTTCTGGCAAACCTTTTAAATCGCCTTCTTTTGTAATGTGTAATTGAAAATTATTGGTTTCTGCTAGTGTATTTTCACCAAAAGTCAATTGCAATTGTGCTAATTCAGTATCGATTTCTCTTAATCGTACTTTTTTATCGTTTGAAAGCAACGCTCCATTTCGAGTAAAACCTTTGTATTTTTTTTCTAATAATGTAGCTTGTTCTGTTGTTAAATCTAAATCGTTTTTGTTTTCATAAATGGATTTTACTTTATTAAACAAATCTTCGTTTAAAGCAATGTCATTTCCAAATTCTGTAAGTAATGGCGTAACTTCTTGTGCTATTTTTTGCATTTCATTTGAAGTTTCCGCTGAATTTAAGTTAAAAAAAATACTTGATAAGCGATCTAATTTTTCACCGGAATATTCTAATGCTTCAATTGTGTTTTTAAAAGTAGCATGTTCCGGAGAATTAATAATTTCGTCAATTTCAATTCGTGTTTTTTCGATGTTCTCAACAAATGCTGAGTAATAATCTCCTAAATTTATATTAGAAAACGGAGCTGAATTGTGTTTTGTATTAAATTTTTCTGTTAAAATCGACATATATTTATATTTTTTGTAGTATTTGATATTTTTATATCAGCATATAATGCAGTGTCTTACGAATTTTTTAAAAAATATTTCAAAAAAATCCGACAAAATACTTTTTTTACCGATAAAATGTATATATTTGTAGAAGAAAGAAGTTTAAACAAACCGCCTTTTTTTCCCTAAATAGATTTTTTTTATAGTTGTCACTTAATTGTGAATAGTTTTTTGGCCCCGATTTATATCGGGGTTTTTTTATTTTTTCAAGTTTTCAGATGCCTTTAAAACGGTATCACGCAAACCCTCTTTATATAAAATAATTTTATCTAAGACACATTTATCAGAAATTCCAATAATTTGAGAGGCTAAAATTCCTGCATTTTTTGCGCCATTTAAAGCTACCGTTGCCACAGGAACACCTCCTGGCATTTGTAATATAGATAAAACAGAATCCCATCCATCAATAGAATTACTCGATTTTACAGGCACTCCAATTACTGGAAGCGGACTCATAGCCGCTACCATTCCAGGTAAATGTGCCGCACCGCCAGCTCCAGCAATAATTACTGAAATACCACGAGTGTGGGCGTTTTTACTAAAATCGAATAACTTTTCTGGCGTTCTATGTGCTGAAACAATATCTACTTCGGTTTCAATATCAAATCCTTTTAAGATATCTATGGCTTCTTGCATAACTGGCATATCCGAAATGCTTCCCATTATTATGGCTACTTTACTCATAAGTTATTTTTATTTAACTCTAATTTCACTAATTTACACCAATTAAATTCGTGTTAATTCGTGAAATTGGTGTTTATTTTACTATACTAATTACTCTAATACTATTCTTCACTTCTTCAGCAATTTTCCTGGCGGCAGCCATATCTTCGTTTACTATGGTTACATGTCCCATTTTTCTGAATGGTCGGGTTTCTTTTTTGCCATAAATATGAGGTGTTACGCCATCAATTGCCATTATCTTTTCAATGTTTTGGTAAATAACGGGTCCAGAATACCCTTCTTCACCCACCAAATTTACCATAATTCCTGCAACTTTACTATCTGTATTTCCTAAAGGTAAATTTAATACTGAGCGCAAATGATTTTCAAATTGAGATGTATAACTTGCTTCAATGGTTTGATGTCCTGAATTATGTGGTCTTGGTGCGACTTCGTTTACTAAAATACCGTCATTTTCGGTTTGAAACATTTCTACAGCTAATAAACCAACATGATTGAATGCTTTTGAAACTTGTAGTGCTATTTTTATAGCTAATTGTGCTACTTTTTCATCAATTCTTGCTGGACAAATTACATATTCTACCTGATTGGCTTCTGGATGAAATTCCATTTCTACTACAGGATAGGTTTTTACATCTCCTTTTGTATTTCTGGCAACTATTACAGCTAACTCATTTTTAAAAGCCACCATTTCTTCTGCAATACATTCTACTTCAGGTAAATGTAATAAATCCATTGTAGAACGACAAATTTTCACGCCATTGCCATCATATCCAAATAGGGCGCACTTCCAAACAAAAGGAAAATCTAATTCGTCTTTTTCTAATGCTTTTTTTAAATCATTTAAATCTACAAAACGTTGGTGTTTTGATGTTGGAATATTGTTTTCCAAATAAAAATCTTTCTGTTTTCCTTTGTTTTGAATCAATCGTAACGTTTTTGGTGATGGATAAACAAGATGTCCTTCTTCTTCTAATTTTGCTAAAGCTTCCAAATTTACGTTTTCAATTTCAATAGTTATGGCATCACACATTTTGCCAAATTGGTAAACGGTTTCATAATCTAACAAACTTCCAACGAAAAATTTATTTGCTCCAAATTGCGCTGGGGCATCTTTACTTGGGTCTAAAACAAAAGTACTGATGTCAAATTTTCGGGTTTCTGTCAAAAGCATTTTACCTAATTGGCCGCCACCTAAAATGCCTAATTTAAAATCTGAAGAAAAATAATTCATTTGTTGTTATTGTTGTGATTATGCAAAGATACTAATTTGAATTTGTTTCGCAATTAGCATCTATTTTAGTTTTTCTAATATTTCTTTTGCAGCAGCTCGATAGGCGGCTGAGTGTTTTAAAAAGTCTTGTGAAAGTATGGTTTTTAATTCTTCGTTAACCCATGGATGCTTTTTGATTAATTGATACAAAGTTCTCATGGAATATACTTTCGCAGCTACTTTTTCTTCCTGAATTAACCAATCTAAACACGTTTCAATAATTTTTATTTCTTGGTTTTCTGTTAGTTTTATGTTTTTCGATTTTGATAAGAATAAACATATTTTAGAAACAGGTCTAATAGCAGAATGATTTTTGTATTGCCCTATTTTTTCTAAAAATTCATTTATATACGGGAGAATTAGTTCTAATTTGATTTCGAAAATTAATTCTAAAGACCAACACGCTTTTACATGAATTTTGTCTTTTTCATTAAGTCCAATTTCCATTAAA
>CAMDGB010000004.1 GCA_945897915.1 Chryseobacterium gleum
CGTTAAATATTTTTAACAATATGGCAAATACAAAAGAACTAAGCGTAGAAGAAAAGTTAAGAGCAATTTATGCCTTACAATTAATTGATTCTAAAATTGACGAAATAAGAAACGTACGAGGAGAATTACCTTTAGAAGTAGAAGATTTAGAAGATGAAGTAGCTGGATTATCAAAACGTTTAGATAAATTAAACGACGATTTAAACAACATTGATCATCAAGCAAAAGAAAAAAAGAACAATATTGATGACCACAAAACAGCAATAAAAAAATATACAGATCAACAAAAAAATGTTCGTAACAATAGAGAATTTAATTCTTTATCAAAAGAAATTGAGTTTCAAGAATTAGAAATTCAATTGGCTGAAAAGAACATTAAAGAGATGAAAGTTACGTTTGAAAACAAAAAAGAAATTGTTAATCAAACAAAAGACAAACTAGAAAGCAAAGAAAATCACTTAAAACACAAAAAAGCTGAATTAAGTGCTATTATGGCAGAAACCGAAAAAGACGAAAACTTTTTAATTGAAAAATCTAATGATTTTAGAAGTAAGATTGAAACGCGTTTGTTAGCGGCGTATGACAGAATTAGAAATAGTGTTATTAATGGATTAGCAGTAGTTTCTATCGAACGAGGGGCGTCAGCTGGATCTTTCTTTACTATCCCACCACAGACTCAAATGGAAATAGCGGGAAGAAAGAAAATTTTAACCGATGAGCACAGTGGACGTATTCTAGTAGACACTGATTTAGCTGACGAAGAAAAAGAAAAAATGGAGAAAATTTTCGCCAAAATGTAATATAATTAGTCTGAAAGTCGAAAAAATTAGACAATAACATACTATAAAAAAAATCCCAATGAAAATTGGGATTTTTTTATACAACATCCTAAACAAATAAACGATACAAACATCTAAACTAAAAATACTACCTTTGCGAAATGGAAGAACAATTAGTACGCATTAATAAATATTTGTCAGAATCCGGATTTTGCTCTCGTAGAGAAGCTGATCGGTTATTGGAAGAAGGTAGAATTACCATCAACGGACAATCTCCAGAATTAGGCACAAAAGTAGCCTCAGGAGACGAAGTTCGTGTGAATGGTGAATTAGTTACCAACGCAAATAAAAAAGCCATTTATTTGTCCTTCCACAAGCCAGCGGGAATTGAATGCACCACTAATTTAAACATTCCAGACAATATTGTAGATTACATCAATTATCCCGAACGTGTTTTTCCTATCGGAAGATTAGATAAAGGAAGTGAAGGTTTGATTTTTATGACCAATGATGGCGATATTGTAAACAAAATTTTACGCGCTAGAAACAATCACGAAAAAGAATATATTGTTACTGTTGACAAACCAATTACAGAAACTTTCATTAAGCAAATGAGTAACGGCTTACCTATTTTAGACACTATTACTAAAAAATGTAAGGTAGAAAAAATGAGTCAGTTTGTATTTAAAATTGTTTTAACGCAAGGTTTAAACCGTCAAATTCGTCGTATGTGCGAGTATTTAGATTACGAAGTAACTTCGCTTAAACGCATCCGAATTATCAATATCACTTTAGATGTTCCGGTTGGAAAATACCGACCATTAACCGATAAAGAAATCGTAGAATTAAATACACTTATTGAACCTTCCAGTAAAACCGAAGACGCGAGTATTTTACGCGATAAAAAAACCAATTACGGTAGCAGAAATTACGATAAAAGAAATAGATAATATTTTGGGCGTTCCCTTTCAGGTCGTGTCTTCAGCTATATTCCCGAGAAAATCGGGAGTTGTCACTACAACCACTAACGCAAACCCGTTTGCATTAGAAAATTAATTCCATAACGTAATCATCCATAACGAAGCCGTTTCCAATATCTATTACTTCCTCTTTAACAATAGTAAAACCAACTTTCTCATAGAAAAATTTAGCTATATTGTATTTGTTAACATTTAAATAGATGCCTTTCTGATTATTGCTTTTGGCAATTATAATGACTTCATCAATCATAGATTTTCCAAAACCTTTACCTTGCGTTTCTGGTAACAAATAAATCTTGTGAATTTTTAACAATTTAGTTTCTTTGCAATTTAATTCGTAAGCAACAAATCCAATTACTTTGGTATCTTCAAGCAGCAATTCAAATATTTGACCTGAAATCATTTGCTTTTCTAAATTGCCAATAGAATAAAAAGTATCTAACATATAATCTAATTGCGCTTCAGATAGTATTTTACCATATGAAGAAGGCCAAATAGTATAAGCTAAATCACGAACTATTGAAAGTTGTTCTCTATTACAAACGGTCATTTTCATGTGGCTAAAATAAAACAAAAAGGGTCAATCTGTAACAGATTGACCCTTTTTTTATTTATGAAATAGTTTCTATTTTTTAACTACTTTAAATTCACTTGAAGTGTCATTAGCAAAAACTTTTACTACATAAACTGATGTAGCTAAATCAGATAAATCAACAGTAACTAAATTACTATTTGGACTTATGTTTCTAATTTGTCTTCCACTAATATCGTACACTTGAACTGAAGTAATTTCACTAGAATAACTAATAGTTAAAATATCATTAACAGGGTTTGGATAGAATTTTAAAGATTTGACATCAAAACTTTCGTTTTCTAATACTACTACAACAGTAACAGCTAATGCTGTACTTCTACAAGTTCCTACAACTGAAACTGCATAATATGTAGTTCCATCTACTAATTGAGTTCCTGCTGGAATTGCATTTGTACCTGCTGCTGCATCAGCTGCAGTTGGATACCAAATAACATTGGTTCCAGATACAGAAATATCTTCAATTGTAGCATCTGGTCCCACACCTCCAAAAATAGTTTGTGTAGTAGCACCCGTTGGAGTGGCTGGTGAAGATATCGTAACATTGACAGCTGTTCTTGTACTTTCACAACCATTAACTGTTTGTGATACATAATAGATTCCACTTGACAGTGCAGTAGTAGTAGCTATTGGTGAACCACTTGTAGGTGTTGAATACCATTGTAAACTAGAACCTGCTGCCACTAAATCTGCTACCGTTCCAGCAGAACAAAACGTTTGTGCTGTTGCTGATGGTGCTGTTGTTGCATTTACAGTAACAGAAACTGATGTTCTAGTACTTTCACAACCATTAATGGTTTGAGATACAAAATAAGTACCCGTAGCTAAAGCTGTTGAAGCACTTAAAGCAGATCCACTTGTTGAAGCTGAATACCATTGTAAACCAGTTCCGGTAGCAGATAAATTAGCTACTATAGCACTATTACAAAATGTTTGTGCAGAAGCTGTAGGTGCAGTTGTAGTATTTATTGTAACTGTAACTGAAGTTCTTGTACTTTCACAACCATTAACCGTTTGAGATACATAATATGTTCCTGAAGATACAGAAGCTGATGATACAACAACATTTCCAGCCGTTGCAGCATCATACCAAGTATAAGCTGAACCGTTTGGCAATAAATCAGAAACTAAAGCTGCATTACAAAAAGTTTGAGCAGATGCATTAGGTGCTGTAGGAATTGGATTCACAACAGCTGTTACTGCAAATCTAGTTGTACTTTCACAACCATTAACTGTTTGTGAAGCATAATATATAGTTCCATTTGTTAACCCAACTAAAGGCAATAATGAAGCAGGGTATTCTGTACCACCTGTAGCAGCATTGTACCATTTAATATTACTACCCGTAGCAACTAATTGCGATAAATTAGCCGAACCACAGAATGCTTGAGAAGCAGTTCCTGTTGGTGTATTTGCAACATTAATTGTTACCGTTACAGGCATAATTTTTTCACAGCCATTTGCATTATTAACTGCTTTGATGTAATATGTTCCAGAAGTGGTTACCGCACTAGCTGTCGTTAAAGCAGTAGTTGCCGTACTATCTGACCAATACGATAATGTTATTCCTGTATCCGAACCAGCTGTAATTGCATTTGCTGTAATATCTATAGTAGATGGACTACAAACCGAAGCTGGATTAGTAATTGTTAATACCGGTTGTGGATTAATAGTTACTGTAACTGGAATTATAACTGAACATCCATTAGTATTTGTACCTTTAATATAATAGGTACCTGAGGTGCTAACAGCACTTGGTAAAGTTAAAGCAGTAGTAGCCGCTAAATCCGTAAAGTATGTAAATGTTAATCCTGAATCAGAACCTGTTGTTACCCCTGATGCTGTAAGATTTACAGTAGTTGGCGCACAAACCGTTGTTGGGTTTACACTTACTACATTTGGTAAAGCATTTACTGTTACTATTACTGATGCCATTGCAACACAACCATTAGAATTTGTACCTTTAATATAATACGTTCCAGAACTTGCAACTGCATTTGGATTTGCCAATACTGTTGTAGCTGAAGCATCTGTGAAATAACTATAGGTTAAACCTGCAGTTGAACCAGTTGTTACAGCAGTAGCTGTTAAGTCTACAGTAGAACCATTACATACTGCACTTGGAGCATTTGCAACAACCACTGGTAATGGGTTAGCTGTTACAGTAAATGTAGCCGTATTAACACATTGTCCTCCAGAAGTTTGGTTTGCAGTTAATGTATACGTTGTAGTTGCTGTTGGATTAAATACCCAACCATTTGTACTATCGCCTGAAATACCTAATAAAGGTGACCAAACATAAGTATCAAAATCTAATAAAGTAGATGTTACAGTTACAGGAACAGTAGTAACTACTCCTGCACAAATTGTTGTACTTGCGCTACTTAACGTTAACGCTGGTGCCGGGTTAACAGTTACTGGAACTGCAACTCTTGGAGAAGCACAAACTGTTGGAATTGTTAAGTTCATTTTATGAATAAATCTTAGGTCTGTAAGGTACGATGTTGCCGAAGACCAACCGTATCCACCGGTTATTGAAACCCCAGTTGTAGTAAATGGATAAGCACCAGTTTGATAATACCAGATTAAACCAGTCCCTAAAGAAGAACAAATTAATCTATAACCTGCCCCTGCTGTTGGAACAACAAAAGTTGATGGTAAAGTAATATTTGTTAGTGCAGTATCTGATCCCGTAAATCCAGTCACAGTTGTTGAAGCAATATCTACACCATTTGAATCTTGTAAATTAATGGTTAAGTCACCAGAACCTGAAACCAAAACATCAATACTATTAATCACAACATTATTTGTAGTAGTTGTAAATAACATCCCTCCATTTGTGGAGCCTGTTGTTAATGCAGTACTAATAGCAGCAGTAGACCCTAAAGAAACTGTTGAATTGGCAATGGTTTCTGCACTAGCATAGTAAGTAGCCGAAGTACTTAATTGTGGCGTAACAAATGGCGAACCAGTTCCTACAGAAGTACCACCTGTTGCAGTTGTATACCATTTAATTGTTGATCCAGTGTTAGCTGTAGCTTGAATACTCGCGGTACCTGTTCCACATCGAGTAGCCGGTATTGTTGTAGTAATGTTATTGTTAAATACTACTGAAGCTATACTTGAATATCCAGGAGTTCCTCCACAAGCAACAATCTTACAACGATATTGAGTGGCAACAGCTGGTGTAACTGTTATTGTTGTAGCTGTTGCAGATGCAACATCTTGCCATGAACCTCCATTGTCAATACTAGATTGCCATTGGAAAGCTAAACCATCATTACTTCCTGTGTAATCGATACTTAAGTTTACGCTAGTACCCAAACAAATTGTAGTAGCACTAGCTATTGTGTTTACACCTGTAGGTGGAGTATTATTTAAAATATTCATTAATACTTGAGCCGAACCTGGGGCATTTGTACAACCCGTAGTTTGATTCGTATAAGAAATAGAATACGTTGTAGTAATTGCTGGCGCTACAGATTGAGAGAAAATGTTTGTTCCAGTTGCAATTGTAGTTGTACCATTGACATTAGTAGCCGTCCATGTTGTATTGTAATTTGCTGGTGGTGAAAATCTCCAAGCTAAAGGAGTAGTTATTTCATTCGATACACCATTCCAGAAATTTGCTGCATTTGTTGTGCAGTTTGGAGCAGTTGCACCAATTGTTTTAGTTGGATCCTGAAGACCAATATATTTATTTCTTGAATCAGGATTAAAACCACAAGATGCTAAAACTTGATTTGTTGCATTTATAACTCTAATTTCAATAATTCCAGTTGTTTCATATAATACCAATTCCGCAGAATTTCTTCCATCTGTAGCATTAGCAGAACAGTATAATGGCGCATTTGCATATTGTACTACAAATCTTCTGTTAGGAGCAATTCCTTCTGTCCAATATGCTATTTTTCCTTTATCAGTACCAACTGTACTGTTATCAAATTTTAAATCTCTAGCACATACAGCAATAGTACTCGCCGGATTAGCTGTATTAGGAAAACCTCCAGTAAAAGAATATAAAGTAGAACCAGTTGCGCCAAAGTTAACTGTTCCATTAGTTGCAATATTTAAAGTAGTATAAATAGTTCCAAAAAAGTTAAAGTTAAAGCCTATTGGCTTCGCATTCCAATAACCATCATCAATACCTGATACATTACCTGTACCAGCAACAGCTACTCCATTTTCGCATAATACTACACCATTAGAAGGAATAGTACTTAATGCAGTTGGTGCTGTTATACAAGTAGCGGTAAAATTCCCTGCACTTAAACCTGAATCGATAGTTGCACTAGTTCCTGGACATACTCCACTAGCTGTTGTGGTAACCGTAGCAGTAGGTAAAGGATACACACCTACAGAAATAAACGCCACTGAAGGACATCCACCATTATTTGGTGTTCCAGTTACTTTAAAATCAGTAGTAGCAGAAATAGTAGCCGTAATTGAAGCTCCTGTTGTAGTGGTTAGGGTTGTTCCACTTGTTAATGATTCCCAAGTGTAAACTACACCTATAATTGAAGAACTTGCAGTTAATGTAACGTCACCACCTGTACCACAAAAATTAGGAACTGAAGGGGTTATTGTAATAATATCATTACTAAATCCTTCATCTGTGTAAGAAACACCTGCTTGATTTTTATTTAATGAATTAGAATCAGTAGCTGTAACCGACCAAGTTACCGTAGCGTTAGACGGAGTAACAGTTGGTATAACACCTGACCAATCATTACCTGATGTATTAGTCATAGTGATTGGTGTTTGTGCTGTTCCATTAATACTATAATTAATTACAACACTAGCAATAGTTCCAGAAACTGGAGTAACAGTAACAGTAACTGTTCTTGCTATATTTGGGCAAAATTTACCCATTGGTGTCATCAATAAATTTGATAGAGCTGGACTTGGTGAAATCGCATCAAATTCCCAAGCACCTATGTCATAACCTGTTCCTGTACCTCCTGGACGTGTAACACCAGTAAAATCTGGACTTGTTACAGTAATTGAATTACCACCACCTTCAGCTTGCGTTGTAATACCAGCAGCTGGTTTTAAGAAAGTAGCATCTGATCCTGTTGTAGAAGTAAAGAAAGTTGCTGGAACAAAAGCTGTTTCAGTGAATGAATTTGCATCACGAGGCGCTATTGTACCTGCAGTAAATACTCCTGCAATATATTGTGCCATAGTTTGTGCACCCATTGTTCCGTCACTGTAAATTAAATTACTAGCACCCGGAGTTCCTGCATAAAATAAATTCTTGTTTGATGTTGCTGCATAATTTGCTAATGTAGAAGCAATTCCACTAGTTCTTCTAAAAGCGACAGCTAAACCTGTACCAACTGGCGTAAGATTATTGAAAATCATATTATTTTGTAAATCTAACGAAGCAGTTGTAGCCGTTGTACTTGTGGTATGTAAAATACCTGTACCTCCAAAGTTTGCTCCACCACTACCTGCTAAATAAACCGAGTTGTTATACACTTTTTGTGTTGAAGTAGTAGCAGAAGAAGAAACAGATATACCGTGGATAGCATCTGGTAAACTTGCATTTGGTGCTGTTAAACTACCAATAATATTATTATAAGTACTCACAGTTGTTCCTCCTGACAATAAAATACCTTTTACAGGATTGACTGTAAGTAAAGTATTAGTAATTGCACCACTTTGAGATAAACCATATACTTTATTTCTGTACATATTTACAGCGGTTCCACCAGAAACTTGCATACCATGTACTAAAGGAGATGTAGCTCCAGAACCAGATAAAGTATGAATTGTATTTTGGAATGCATTTGTTAAGGTCGCTCCTGTAACAGCTAAACCTAACACAGTTGATGAAGCACCTGATGATGATAATGTATTAATAGTATTAGCATTAATATTAACAACCGGTGATGTATTTGCACAAGTTAAACCTGTAACTGAACCACCTGTTCCTGTAGATGATAAACCTGTAATGGTATTATTTGCAATATTTAAAGGGTTGGCTAAGTTACCAGATGCTCCAATAGTTATACCTGTAATAGTACTTTGCCCTGTTAAATTAGTAACCGTATTATTTGATAATGAAGAAGTTCCTCCAAAATAACCAAAGTTCATCCCTGTAATAGTGCCTGCACCTGTTGTCCAGTTATTAAGTGTATTACCTGTAACAGTTCGTGTTGCACCAGAACTAGAACCGTCAGTATTATTAATACCTGTTATAGCTGTAGCGCCTGTTGTAGTAATATTTGATAAATTATTATTTGTAATAGTACTTATAGCACCTGTAGCTGAAGACGATCCAGATGTTAATCCTGTAATTGTTCCACCTGCACCAGGCTTATTAAATGCCGTTACAATAGTATTATTAGTAATATTTTGAGTACCTGTTGCCGCAACAGCATAACTATGAGAAATAAACGTTACTGAACCTGCAGTATTCACATTTAAATTAGTAAATGTATTACCAGAAACGGTAGCAATATTATTAACTGCTGTAGCTCCAGTAAGGTTTATATATGTGTGAGAGTGTGTACCTGCAACAGCATGAGTAATTCCTTGAAAATCATTATTAGTGATATTGTGCGTTGTTGCAAGAGTATTCGCTACACTTAAACCTGTTAAGGTTCCTGAATTTGCAAAGACATATCTTACAAATCCAAGAGCAGATGTACCGATACTGTTTGTAGAAACATTAACTGAAGGCGTTATTCCTGTCATTGATCCAGACGTAATAATACCTGTAACAGCAGTTGATGTGCCCGAAACAGCTATACCACGAATGGTATTGTTTGATACGACTAAAGTATTTCCTGATGCCGTACTTCTAATTCCTAATGCTATTGCAGTTGCACCCGATGTTGAAGTAAGTACTCCCGATGAATTTGAAAGAGGAGTTGCAGTAATATTAAATGTATAACCCGTTCTAATATTATCAGTAGTTGTGTTTCCTATAGTATTATTACTAATATTAAATACACCAGCTGTTCCAGCTGTATCAATTCCTGTAAATCCACCACTAAGAGTCGCAGTAGTTCCCACAGCATCAATAGCACCTATAGTATTGTTTTGAATAGTTACAGTTCCTGTGCTTGTAGCGTAAATACCTACTACCTGACCACCAGTTGTTGTACAAGCTGCATAAACCGATGAGTTTCCTGTAGTTGATCCAATTGTGTTACTTGTAGTAGTACCAATATTTGCATTTCCAGAAGTTACGTTAATACCTGCCCATATACCATTAGTTGTATTTGCACCACTTGAAGTAAATAATGCAAAACCAGCAATAGTATTTCCTTGAATATTAGAAACTGTAGCTCCAGCCGTAAAACCTAACGTCATACCTGTATAACGAGTTGCAGTTGGTGTCCCTGCAGTAGCATACGAAGAAGGAAAACCAGCAAGAAGAAGCGAGTTACCTATTAAATTTGTTGTTCCAGTTCCAGATGCATTAGCATAACCAATAGTGTTACCTGTAATGGTATAACCACCTCCTGAACCAATATTAATACCATTGTGTGTATTAGCTGTAGTATATAAACGGGTTGCGGTTTGGAACAATTTGTTATTGGTAATTGTCCAAGTAGCGTTACCAGATGTGGCAAGTGCAATACCATTGGTTGCACTAAGTGGACTATAGTAATCAGAAATTTGATTGTTATCTATTGTGTTTCCACTGTTATCTACCGCAGCACTTGTACCTATTGAATAGATAGCATTCGCTGGGAAGTTAGTTAGTGTTAATGCAGTTGATGCAACTGTTGCAGATGCATTTACTGTATACGTTCCATTTCCACCTGTCCCTGTTCCTGCGACCGTGATAATTGTACCTGCAGTAACACCTGTTCCTAAAACAGTAGCTCCCGGAACCACAAAACCACTAGTAACTGCAGTTACAGTTATAGCAGTTGTCGTCTGAGAACCTGTAACCACAGCCGTTGCAGCATTTGCTGTAAAGGTACAGTTATTGATAGTATTGTTGTCATTACCTGAAAACAATCCAGCACCAAAATACACTGAACCTCCTGTTGTAGAAAGGTTGGCACTTTTAATATCTAGATATTTTAAGGTATTGTTATTGGCATCATTAGTAAACATAATAGCATTTGCACCTCCAGTAGAGGTTCCTGTTAAGGCAATTGCAGATACATTATTAGTACTGTTGTTTAGCGTGTATGTTCCAGCGCCTCCCGTTCCAGTTCCATATCCTGTAATTACAGTACCTGGAAGCACACCTGTTCCTGAAAGTGTCTGACCAATTAAAAATGGCCCTGAACCTGCTGTTAATGTTCCCACAGTAAATGTTGATGCTGCAATAGAAGAACCTGTTGCTGTAGTTGATGCTGTAGCTCCACCTGGCGCTAAGTTAGCAATTGTCATAACAGAAGTTGTACCTGTTTGATTTACACGTCCATCAATTGTTAATTTTGCTGTGCTATTTAAATCAAAAATAGAAGATGATGTAGCATTGGAAATAGTTAATGGTGTAGCTACAGTTGTAGGATAGACATTAATAGTGTATCCTGCTCCTGCTCCACCATTAGGTCCTACTATAGGAAATGTTTCTGGTGTTACTGGATAACCTGTAATTAATTCTAGATTAACATTACCTACTAATCCGCTTGAATTGATAGCAGCAAAAGCAGTAGTTAAATTTGCATAATCTCCACCCGTACCAACAGTTTTTGTTCCCGTAAGAGTACCTGCTGGAGTAGCTTGAGTGCCTTCTAAATTTGCACTAACCGCACCTTCAGTAAATGCTGCAACTCTCCAATAATATGTAGCACCAAAAGTAAGACCTGATGCCGCATAAGTAGTTGCATTAGCGAGTGTTGTATTTACTAAAGTATATGTAATACCATCCGTTGAACGGTACACAAAATAACCTAATTCATTAGTAGCATTATCTGTCCAGTTTAGAGTAGTAGTTCCACCTGTTACTCCGCTAAATGTTAATGCACTTGGTGCTAAAGCCACCGGTGGTGTAAAGGTATAAAAAGTATTAGCTAAATTAGCTATTTGTACACTAGCAGCAAACGTATTGGCTGTGGGAGTTGTCGTAGTAGTATTTTGAGTTGATGGAACACCAACAGTAATAAAATCTGATGAATAAGCAATATTACTTGAACTATGAAAAATAGATCTAGTTTGACTTGAAGTACTTGAATTTAATATACTTCCATACAAAAACTCAAAAACACCAGTGTTTTCATTTAAAACCAATTGCATATTACCAGAAGTAGTATTATCAGTATAAAATACGTAAAATTGATTCCATTCAATTATTAATTTTCTATTTGGTGCTGAACCAACAACCAAATAAGACATCCCATTATTAACTTCATTATCTCCAGCCATAGGAGCTAATGTAACAGTTGAAGCAGCATATCCCGTAACAGCGGTAGCTCCTAATGCAGTAGCTGAACCATTAGTATGTAACCTTGCTTGACCGTTACTATTAACACTTATATGAGAATAATTATTTCCCATATAAACGAAATTAAACCCAATTGGAAATACAGAACTTCCCCAGGTATCATTATTACCTGTAACTAAAGATGTTGCACCCGTCATCGAGTTTAAAGTACTAACACCTGATGTAAAAGAATAATTGGCAGATGATGATTGCCCTTGAACAAAAACAAAAGAAAGTAATGCTACAAACACTGTTACAAATGAAAGCCAGTTTCGTTTTGTAGCCGTGTACGATGTGTTTTCTTGTTTTTGAGAACTAGCTGCTCCTTTAGTAACAAGGGTAGCAACCGAATCGTAAATGTTTATCATAATAAGTAATTTAGTTTAATAAGTGTAATTCACAAATATATTTATTTTTTTAAATATATAGTAACATTCACTCACTTTTTTTTAATTCTCAACAAATTATAAGCAAACAATGTAAATTATCAATAAAAAAAGAAAAACTTCCCATTTTTTTGAGAAGTTTCTATATTTATGCTTGACCGGTTGGTCCGAAATTTAGTGGAATGGGTGGATGTTCTTCCTCTTTTATCTGTCCGTGTGCGTTTTCAAAACGATGAATGTTTTCATTTAATGCTTTTAACAAACGTTTGGCATGTTGCGGCGTTAATATAATTCTCGATTTTACTTTTGCTTTTGGTACGCCTGGCATTAAAGATATAAAATCCAATACAAATTCTGTATTAGAATGATTGATTATCGCCAAATTGGAATAGGTTCCTTCTGCTATTTTTTCGTCTAGTTCAATATTGATTTGACCTTCTGGGTTGTTGTTTTCCATGATTTCCAGGTTTAAGGAGTTGGGTGTTGGGTATAAGGCAATGGATAATTGATAATTTACCACTTTGACCATTTGATTGATGCAAGTATACAAAACCTTTTGATAAAAAAAAAACCTAACAGAAAAAAATCTGTTAGGCCTTTTTAGTATATTAAGAATAAGAATTAGTAATTAAATTCTTCTTTTCCAGCCATTAATTCGCTGTATTCTTCTTTAGAACCTACAATAATATTATCGTAATCTCTCATTCCTGTACCAGCAGGAATTCTGTGACCTACGATTACATTTTCTTTCAATCCTTCTAACGTATCAATTTTACCAGCAACAGCTGCTTCGTTTAATACTTTAGTAGTTTCCTGGAACGATGCCGCAGAAATGAATGATTTCGTTTGTAACGATGCTCTTGTAATACCTTGTAAAACAGGTGTTGCAGTAGCTGTAATTACATCTCTAGCGGTAACTAAGTTTTTATCTTCACGTTTTAATAATGAATTTTCATCTCTTAGATCTCTTGGAGAAATAATTTGTCCTGGTTTTAAGCTTGAAGAATCACCGGCTTCTTCTACAACTTTCATTCCGTATAACTTGTCGTTTTCTAGAATGAAGTCTGAAGTATGTGCCAATTGGTCTTCTAAGAATAACGTATCTCCTGGATCTTGGATTCTTACTTTTCTCATCATTTGACGAATCACTACTTCGAAGTGCTTGTCATTGATTTTTACTCCTTGTAAACGGTAAACCTCTTGAATTTCATTTACCAAGTACTGTTGTACAGCAGATGGGCCTTGAATTCTTAAGATATCTTCTGGAGTAATTGCTCCGTCTGATAATGGCGTTCCGGCTCTTACGAAGTCATTTTCTTGAACTAAGATTTGCGCTGAAAGTTTTACCAAATATTTCTTAACATCTCCGAATTTAGATTCAATTGACAACTCACGATTCCCTCTTTTCACTTTTCCGAAAGTAACTACACCATCAATTTCAGTAACTACTGCAGGGTTTGAAGGATTACGAGCTTCTAACAACTCGGTAATTCTTGGTAAACCTCCTGTAATATCACTTGCTTTAGAAGAGCGACGTGGAATTTTCACAAGAATTTTTCCTGCTTTAATTTTCTCGCCATTGTCTACCATAAGGTGTGCACCCACTGGTAAATTGTATGATCTAATTAACTCCCCATCTTTACCATAAATATGTAAGGTTGGAATTAATTTTTTATTACGACCTTCAGAAATTACTTTCTCTTGGAAACCAGTTTGCTCATCAATTTCAACCATGAATGATTGTCCTTGTTCTAAATCTTCATAAGCAATTTTACCTGTAAATTCAGATACAATTACTCCATTATATGGATCCCACTTACAAATTGATGCTCCTTTTTCCACTTTGTCTCCATCTTTTACAAAAATGGTAGAACCGTAAGGAATATTATGCGTGCTTAATAAAATACCTGTATTAACATCAAGTAATTTTAATTCGGTAGAACGAGAAATCACGATATCGATTGGTTTCCCATCTGCATCTTCTCCTTTTACTGTTTTTAAATCTTCGATTTCAAGTTTTCCTGTAAAACGAGCTGAAATTCCAGCTTCTTCAGAAATACCTCCTGCTACCCCTCCAACGTGGAAGGTACGAAGTGTTAACTGAGTTCCTGGCTCTCCAATTGACTGCGCAGCGATTACTCCGACAGCTTCACCTCTTTGTGCCATTTTACCAGTTGCTAAATTACGACCGTAACATTTTGTACAGATACCTTTTTTAGCTTCACAAGTTAATGCAGAACGTACTTCTACTTTTTCAATTGGCGAAGCTTCAACAGCTTTAACAATTGCTTCAGTAATGTGTTCACCGGCTTGAATTAAAACTTCAGAGTTGAATGGATTTATAACGTCTTGTAAGGCAACACGTCCTAAAATTCTTTCTCCTAATGTTTCAACAATTTCTTCATTTTTCTTTAATGCTGAAACTTCTACACCTCTTAAGGTACCACAGTCAACAGAATTAATAATAACATCTTGAGATACATCATGTAATCTACGAGTTAAATATCCTGCATCGGCAGTTTTAAGTGCTGTATCCGCTAATCCTTTACGTGCACCGTGAGTAGAAATGAAGTACTCCAAAATTGATAGACCTTCCTTAAAGTTAGAAAGAATAGGGTTTTCAATAATTTCACCACCACCTGCAGTTGATTTTTTCGGCTTAGCCATTAATCCACGCATACCAGTTAACTGACGAATTTGTTCTTTAGAACCCCTTGCACCAGAATCAAGCATCATATATACCGAGTTGAAACCTTGTTGGTCTTCACGGATATTTTTCATTGCTAATTCTGTTAATTGTGCATTGGCAGAAGTCCAAATATCAATTACCTGATTGTAACGTTCATTATTTGTGATAAGCCCCATGTTATAGTTCATAGAAATACCTTCTACTTGCACACGAGCATCAGCAATTAATTGTGTTTTTTGTTCTGGAATACGAATATCACCTAAACTGAATGACAAACCACCTTTGAAAGCGAATTTGTAACCCATGTCTTTCATATCATCTAAGAAAGCAGCTGTTGTAGGCACACTAGTAACCGATAAAATTTTACCAATAATATCTCTTAACGATTTTTTTGTTAAAACTTCATTGATATATCCTGCAGCTTCAGGTACTACTTCATTAAATAATACTCTACCTGCTGTAGTTTGAATAATTTGATTTACTAACTCGCCATTTTCATTAAAATCTCTTGCTCTAATTTTCACTCTAGCATTTAATTCTAATCTTCCTTCGTTTAAAGCAATGTTTACTTCTTCCGCAGAATAGAAAGTTAATCCTTCTCCTAAAATAGTATGTTCAGGAGTTGATAAACGCTCTTTGGTCATGTAATACAGACCCAATACCATGTCTTGAGAAGGAACCGTAATAGGTGCACCATTCGCAGGATTCAAGATGTTATGAGACGCTAACATTAATAATTGTGCTTCCAAAATAGCTTCTGGACCTAAAGGTAAGTGAACCGCCATCTGGTCACCATCGAAATCGGCGTTGAATGCCGTACATACTAATGGGTGTAACTGGATTGCTTTTCCTTCAATTAACTTGGGTTGGAACGCTTGGATACCTAAACGGTGAAGTGTAGGCGCACGGTTAAGTAATACTGGATGTCCTTTGATAACATTTTCTAAGATATCCCATACTACTGGTTCTTTTTTGTCGATAATTTTCTTAGCCGACTTTACTGTTTTAACAATTCCTCTTTCGATTAATTTACGAATAACGAATGGTTTGTATAATTCAGCAGCCATATCTTTTGGCAATCCACATTCGAACAATTTCATTTCTGGTCCAACAACAATTACGGAACGCGCAGAATAATCGACACGTTTTCCTAATAAGTTTTGACGGAAACGACCTTGTTTTCCTTTTAATGAATCGGATAAAGATTTTAATGGTCTGTTTGATTCTGTTTTAACTGCAGAAGCTTTTCTTGTATTATCGAAAAGTGAATCAACCGCTTCTTGCAACATACGTTTTTCATTACGTAAGATTACTTCAGGCGCTTTAATTTCAACTAATCTTTTTAAACGATTGTTACGAATAATTACTCTTCTGTATAAATCATTTAAATCTGAAGTTGCAAAACGACCACCATCTAAAGGCACAAGAGGACGTAATTCTGGTGGAATAACCGGAATTACTTTTAAAATCATCCATTCTGGACGGTTTTCTCTGTTTTTATTAGATTCACGGAAAGATTCAACAACATTCAATCTTTTTAATGCTTCTGTTTTTCTTTGTTTAGACGTTTCATTATTAGCTTTATGGCGTAAATCATAAGACAAAGCGTCTAAATCTGTTCGTGCTAATAAATCCATGATACATTCAGCACCCATTTTGGCGATGAATTTATTTGGATCGTTATCATCTAAATATTGGTTTTCCATTGGTAAGGTGTCTACAATATTTAAATATTCTTCTTCCGTTAAGAAGTCAAGTCTATTTAAATCTTCACCTTCTGGACCTTTAGCAATACCAGCTTGGATTACTACATATCTTTCGTAGTAAATAATCATATCTAATTTCTTAGACGGTAATCCTAAAACGTAACCAATTTTATTTGGAAGCGAACGGAAATACCAGATATGAGCAATTGGCACTACAAGATTGATGTGTCCTACTCTGTCTCTACGTACTTTTTTCTCAGTAACTTCCACACCACATCGGTCACAAACGATTCCTTTGTAGCGAATTCTTTTATATTTTCCACAAGCACATTCGAAATCTTTTACTGGTCCGAAAATTCGTTCACAGAAAAGCCCATCTCTTTCTGGTTTGTGTGTACGATAGTTGATAGTTTCCGGTTTTAATACCTCACCTCTTGATTCACCTAACATGGCTTCTGGCGATGCCAAACCAATTGTTATTCTGTTAAATCTTTTAACTCCTGTACTTTTGTCTTTGTTATTTCTATTATTCATCATAGTTTTTACTATTGATTTATGTGCAATTTAAAATTGATTCTTGTTTTCGTCTAAAGTGCTACTTTTGACTTAAACGCTACCTCGGCTTACTTCTCTAAACTTCAACATTAGTGTTGGAAGTGCTAGTTATATTTCTATAAAAAATCGGAACGGTTTACGGGTATAAATCCTAAAAACTCTTATAATAAGTAACCAGTCCCAATTTAATGGAACTGATTACAATTTTTTTTATTCTTCTAATCTGATATCTAAACCAAGACCTTTTAATTCATGCATTAATACATTGAATGATTCAGGTAATCCTGGTTCTGGCATAGTTTCTCCTTTAACGATTGCTTCGTAGGTTTTCGCTCTACCATTAACGTCATCAGATTTAACCGTTAAGATTTCTCTTAAAGTACTTGACGCACCATATGCTTCAAGTGCCCAAACCTCCATCTCTCCGAAACGTTGTCCTCCAAATTGCGCTTTACCTCCTAAAGGTTGTTGCGTAATTAATGAGTATGGTCCGATAGAACGTGCGTGCATTTTATCATCAACCATATGCCCTAATTTAAGCATATAAATTACACCTACAGTTGCTGGTTGATGGAAACGCTCTCCTGTTCCACCGTCGTACAAGTAAGTATGACCGAATCTTGGAATGCCAGCTTCGTCAGTATATCCATTAATTTGATCTAATGAAGCGCCGTCAAAGATAGGGGTTGCAAACTTTTTACCAGTTCTTAAACCTGCCCAACCTAATACAGTTTCATAAATCTGTCCAATGTTCATACGAGAAGGTACTCCTAATGGATTTAATACGATATCTACTGGTGTTCCGTCTTCTAAGAAAGGCATGTCTTCCTGACGAACGATTTTAGCAACAATACCTTTGTTACCGTGACGTCCTGCCATTTTATCCCCTACTTTTAATTTACGTTTTTTAGCAATATATACTTTAGCTAATTTTAAAATTCCAGCAGGTAATTCATCTCCAACAGAAATTGTAAATTTCTCTCTTCTTAATACACCTTGTAAATCATTTAATTTGATTTTATAGTTGTGTAGTAAATCGTTAATTAATGAATTGGTATGTTCGTCTGTAGTCCATTGTCCTTTTGTTAAGTGAGCAAAATCTTCTACAGCTTGTAACATTTTTTTGGTGAATTTTTTACCTTTTGGTAGTACTTCTTCACCTAAATCATTAATTACACCTTGAGATGTTTTTCCGTCTACGATTAAGAATAATTTTTCAATTAACCTGTCTTTTAATTCCGTGAATTTCACTTCGAATTCCATTTCAAGTTTGTCTAAATCTTCTTTATCTTTAGAACGCTTGCGCTTATCTTTAACTGCTTTAGCAAATAATTTTTTATCTAAAACAACACCATGTAATGATGGAGACGCTTTTAATGAAGCATCTTTTACATCACCTGCTTTATCACCAAAGATAGCACGTAATAATTTTTCTTCTGGAGTTGGATCTGATTCCCCTTTAGGTGTAATTTTTCCGATAAGAATGTCGCCAGGTTTTACCTCTGCTCCAATTCGTATCATTCCATTTTCATCTAAATCCTTAGTTGCCTCTTCCGAAACATTAGGAATATCATTAGTTAACTCTTCGTTACCTAATTTTGTATCTCTAACTTCTAATGAATAATCATCTACGTGGATAGAAGTAAAAATATCATCTCTTACTACTTTTTCAGAAATTACAATTGCATCCTCAAAGTTATATCCTTTCCAAGGCATGAAGGCAACTTGTAGGTTTCTACCTAAAGCTAATTCTCCGTTTTGAGTTGCATATCCTTCACAAAGTACTTGACCTTTTTCAACTCTAGACCCTTTTCTTACGATAGGTTTTAAGTTGATAGTTGTGCTTTGATTGGTTTTTCTGAATTTAATTAAGTTGTACGTTTTTTCATCATCATCAAAACTAACCATTCTTTGTTCGTCAGTACGATCGTATTTAATTGTCACTTTGTTCGCGTCAACATAAGTAACAATACCAGCACCTTCTGCATTGATAAGTACACGAGAATCAGACGCCACTTGTCTTTCTAAACCAGTTCCTACAATAGGAGCTTCTGGTCTTAATAAAGGTACTGCCTGACGCATCATGTTAGATCCCATAAGGGCTCTATTCGCATCATCATGCTCTAAGAATGGAATTAACGAAGCTGAAATAGAAGCGATTTGATTTGGTGCTACATCCGTATAATGTACTGCAGATGGAGAAACCACTGGGAAATCTCCTTCTTCACGAGCAATTACATTATCCGCAAGAATTTTACCTTTTGCATCCATTTCAATGTTTGCTTGCGCAATCATTTTTCCTTCTTCTTCTTCTGCGCTTAAATAAACTGGTGTAGAAACTAAGTCTACTACACCATCTGTAACTTTTCGGTAAGGTGTTTCGATGAATCCCATTCCGTTTACTTTAGCATATACACCAAGGGAAGAAATCAAACCAATGTTTGGTCCCTCAGGCGTTTCAATAGGACATAAACGTCCGTAATGTGTATAGTGAACGTCACGAACCTCGAATCCTGCTCTTTCTCTAGATAAACCTCCAGGTCCAAGTGCTGATAAACGACGTTTGTGAGTTATTTCTGCTAATGGATTGGTTTGATCCATGAACTGAGATAACTGGTTGGTACCAAAGAATGAATTAATTACAGATGATAACGTTTTGGCGTTGATCAAATCTATAGGTGTAAACACTTCGTTATCACGAACATTCATTCTTTCACGAATAGTACGAGCCATACGAGCTAAACCTACACCAAACTGTGCTGATAATTGTTCACCAACTGTTCTAACACGACGGTTTGATAAGTGGTCAATATCATCAATCTCAGCTTTTGAGTTGATTAATTCAATTAAGTATTTTACAATCGTAATGATATCTTCTTTAGTTAAAACTTGTTTATCCATTGGGATATCTAAGTTTAACTTTTTATTCATTCTGTAACGACCTACATCACCTAAGTTGTAACGTTGATCTGAGAAGAATAATTTATCGATAATACCACGAGCCGTTTCTTCATCAGGCGGTTCGGCATTACGTAATTGTCTATATATATGTTCTACGGCTTCTTTTTCAGAATTCGTAGGGTCTTTTTGCAAAGTATTGTGAATAATAGCAAAATCGGCTTGATTGCTATCTTCTTTGTGTAATAAAATTACTTTAACATCTGCTTCAATAATTTCTTCTACGTTTTCTTTATCCAAAACCGTATCGCGATCTAAGATAATTTCGTTACGTTCAATAGAAACTACTTCGCCAGTGTCTTCATCAACAAAATCTTCATGCCATGTATTTAATACACGAGCAGCAAGTCTTCTTCCGATGAATTTTTTAATTCCAGTTTTAGACACTTTGATTTCTTCAGCAAGGTCGAAAATTTCAAGGATATCCTTGTCTCTTTCAAAACCAATAGCACGGAAAAGCGTAGTAACTGGTAATTTTTTCTTTCTATCAATGTACGCATACATTACGTTGTTGATATCAGTTGCAAATTCAATCCAAGAACCTTTAAAAGGAATTACTCGGGCAGAATATAATTTAGTTCCGTTTGCGTGGAAAGATTGACCAAAGAAAACCCCTGGCGATCTGTGTAATTGAGAAACTACAACACGTTCTGCACCATTGATAACGAAAGTTCCGCTAGGTGCCATGTATGGGATAGTTCCTAAATATACATCTTGTACGATTGTTTCAAAATCCTCGTGTTCAGGATCTGTACAATACAACTTTAAACGTGCTTTTAATGGAACGCTATACGTTAAACCTCTATCAATACATTCTTCGATTGTATATCTTGGTGGGTCAATAAAGTAATCTAGGAACTCAAGTACAAATTGGTTTCTAGTATCTGTTATTGGGAAGTTTTCCATGAAGGTGTTATAAAGACCTTCGTTACCTCTTTCGTCTGATTTAGTTTCTAATTGAAAAAAATCTTGAAATGACTTAACCTGAATATCTAGAAAATCCGGATAATTCGGTATGTTTTTTGTCGAGGCAAAATTGATTCTTTCTGTTTGATTAGCAATCATCAATGGATAATATTTTTAGTTAAAAAAAAGTAATTTTTGTGATAACACAACATTTATAAAATATTTTATACTTTTTTTTACAACCAATACATCTTTAAAAACAAATGAACTTTATTTTTTTTCTTCGTATTGATTTAAAAAAACATTTTTCGTATTACATATTTTCTATTATTAAAAAATTATTATACGAAAAATGGTTTAGGTCGTTGGAAACGATTTCCAAGACCTAAACCTGTATTAAAAACTGTGTGAGATTATTTCAACTCAACAACAGCTCCTGCTTCTTCTAAAGCTTTCTTAAGCCCTTCAGCCTCATCTTTAGAAACACCTTCTTTGATATTAGATGGCGCTGCATCTACTAAATCTTTTGCTTCTTTAAGACCTAAACCAGTTAATTCTTTAACTGCTTTAACTACTCCTAATTTAGAAGCACCAGCTTCTTTTAATACTACTGTAAATTCTGATTGCTCAGCAGCACCACCAGCATCACCACCACCAGCAGCAACTACAACGGCTGAAGCAGCAGGTTCGATACCATACTCATTTTTTAATATTGTTGCTAATTCGTTAACTTCTTTTACTGTTAAATTAACTAATTGCTCTGCGAATTGTTTTAAATCTGCCATTTTTTCTATCTTTAATGTGTTTAAAATATGTAATTTATTAAGTGCGTTATTTTTTGTTATTCTGCGGCTTGACCTTTAGTTCCAGCATGGTTTAATAAAGCTGAAAGTAAACGTTTAGCTGGAGATTGTAATAATCCGATGATTTCACCGATAACTTCTTCTCTAGATTTAATAGCTACTAAGCTATCTAAAAGTTCGTCACCAATGTAAACTTCTTGATTAATGTATGCTCCTTTTAAAACCGGTTTTGTTCCTTTTTTACGGAATTCTTTAATAATTTTCGCAGGACCATTAGCGGTATCTGCAATCATTATAGAAGTATTTCCTTTTAAAGTTGATGATAAATCTCCATAGTCGTTTGTAGAAACCTCCATAGCTTTTGCTAATAAAGTGTTTTTTATAACTTCTAATTTGATTCCTGCTTTAAAACAAGCTCTTCTTAAGTCTGAAGTAGTCCCTGCATCAAGTCCAGAAATGTCTGCTAAATACACAACATTCACATCTGCTAACTGTGCAGTTAAATCTTCAATAGCAATTGATTTTTCTTCTCTAGTCATACTAAATATATTTAACTACCAATTATACTGCTTTAGGATCTAAAGCGATAGCAGGACTCATAGTACTTGTTAAGTGAATTGACTTAATGTAAGTACCTTTCGCTGCAGTTGGTTTTAATTTGATTAATGTTTGAACATTTTCGTGTGCATTGTCATAGATTTTATCAGCATCAAAAGACACTCTACCTATTCCTGCATGAACGATACCAGTTTTATCAACTTTAAAGTCAATTTTACCAGCTTTTACTTCTTGAATTGCTTTAGCAACATCCATTGTTACTGTTCCTGTTTTAGGATTTGGCATTAAGCCTCTTGGTCCTAAAACACGTCCTAATGGACCTAGTTTACCCATAACAGCTGGCATAGTGATGATGACATCAATATCTGTCCAACCGTCTTTGATTTTTTGAAGGTAGTCATCTAAACCAACGTGGTCTGCACCTGCTGCTTTAGCTTCCGCTTCTTTATCTGGAGTAACTAAGGCTAAAACTCTTACATCTTTACCTGTACCGTGCGGTAATGCTACCACACCTCTTACCATTTGATTTGCTTTTCTTGGATCTACTCCCAATCTAACAGAAATATCAACTGATTCATCAAACTTTGCAAAAGCAATTTGTTTGATTAACACTGAAGCATCTTTTAAAGAATATAATTTATTCTTTTCAATTTTTGCTGCAGCTTCTTTTTGCTTTTTTGTCAATTTTGCCATATCTCTTATTTTATAGGAGAATCTCCAGTTACAGTTATTCCCATAGATCTGGCTGTTCCAGCAATCATGCTCATTGCAGCTTCCATTGTGAATGCGTTTAAATCTGCCATTTTATCTTCAGCGATAACCTTAATCTGATCCCAAGTAACGTTTGCTACTTTTTTACGATTAGGCTCTCCTGAACCTGACTTTAATTTTGCAGCATCCATTAATTGAACTGCAGCTGGTGGAGTTTTTACAACGAAGTCAAAAGACTTGTCTTTATATACAGTAATTTGTACTGGACATATTTTGCCGGGTTTATCTTGTGTTCTAGCATTAAATTGCTTACAGAACTCCATGATGTTAACTCCAGCAGCTCCCAAAGCAGGTCCAACCGGTGGCGACGGGTTCGCAGCACCTCCCTTAACTTGTAGTTTAACTACTTTACTAACTTCTTTAGCCATTTTTAAAAATTTTACATTAATCAGTGGAAGCGATTAATGCGGGTTTATATATATGTAACAAAAATTATACTTTTTCAACTTGCATAAAACTTAGTTCTAAAGGTGTTTTTCTTCCGAAAATTTTCACCATTACTTCAAGTTTACGCTTTTCTTCATTTATTTTTTCAATAGTTCCATTGAAACCGTTGAAAGGCCCATCAATAACTTTAACTGTTTCATCAATTGTAAAAGGAATTATGATATTTTCTGTTGTTACAGATAATTCATCAACCTTACCTAACATTCTGTTTACTTCAGCTTGTCTTAATGGAACTGCTTCCCCACCTTTAGTTTCACCTAAAAAACCGATAACTCCGGTAATAGATTTAATAATATGTGGAATTTCACCTGTTAAGTTAGCTTCTATCATAACATAACCTGGGAAATAAACTCTTTCTTTTGATATTTTTTTACCGTCTTTGACTTGTACTACCTTTTCTGTAGGCACAAGAACTTGAGAGACATAATCAGCCATTCCAACACGATTAACTTCATGCTCAATATAAGCTTTAATCTTGTTTTCTTGTCCGCTTACCGCTCTAACGACATACCACTTCTTTAAGTTATTATCAGCCATTTTGTATTAACCTTTTAATAAATTAAAGAAACCGTTTAATACTTTTGTAAAAGTCAAATCAATACCCCAAGTTGCCAAAGCAAATATTACTGAAAATAATGCTACAACGATAGTGTATTTTTGTACTTCTGCCCATTCTGGCCAAGTTACATTTGATTTTAATTCTTCGAATGCTTCTGAGAAATATTTTAACATGATATTTACATTATTTTGCACGAGCGGAGGGATTCGAACCCCCATCAATGGTTTTGGAGACCACTATTCTGCCCTTGAACTACGCTCGTATATTAAAATCAGTACCGATTGCTCGATACTGATTTAAAATTTATTATTTGACTTAAAATTAGTCTAAAATTTCAGTTACCTGTCCAGCACCTACTGTTCTACCACCTTCACGGATAGCGAAACGTAAACCTATAGACAATGCAATTGGAGATAATAATTCAACATCAATAGTTAAGTTATCGCCTGGCATAACCATTTCTCTTCCTTGTGGTAACATAATAGTACCTGTTACGTCAGTTGTACGTACATAAAACTGAGGACGGTAGTTATTATGAAATGGAGTATGACGTCCACCTTCTTCTTTTTTCAAGATATAAACCTCTGCTTTAAATTTAGCGTGTGGTTTTACTGAACCTGGCTTAACAATAACCATACCTCTTTTGATATCAGCTTTATCGATACCTCTTAAAAGTAAACCTACGTTATCTCCAGCTTCACCTCTATCTAATATTTTACGGAACATTTCAACTCCAGTAATAGTAGAAGTTAATTTTTCAGCACCCATACCGATAATTTCAACTGCGTCTCCTGTATTAGCAATACCAGTTTCGATACGACCTGTAGCAACAGTTCCACGACCAGTAATTGTAAATGAATCCTCAACTGGCATTAAGAATGGTTTTTCAATATCACGAACTGGTAATTCAATCCATGTATCAACTGCGTCCATTAATTCCATAATAGTAGCTACCCATTTTGGATCTCCATTCAAACCTCCTAAAGCAGAACCTTGAATTACTGGACCATTGTCTCCATCATATTGATAGAAAGATAATAAGTCTCTGATTTCCATCTCAACTAACTCTAATAATTCTTCATCATCAACCATATCCACTTTGTTCATGAATACTACCATTCTTGGCACACCTACTTGGCGACCTAAAAGGATGTGCTCACGAGTTTGTGGCATTGGACCATCTGTAGCAGCAACTACTAAGATAGCTCCGTCCATTTGTGCGGCACCTGTAACCATGTTCTTAACGTAATCCGCGTGACCTGGACAGTCAACGTGAGCGTAGTGACGTTTAGCAGTTGAATACTCAACGTGCGATGTGTTAATTGTAATACCTCTTTCTTTTTCTTCAGGTGCATTATCAATTTGATCAAATGACTTACCTTCACATAAACCAGCATCTGACAATACTTTTGTAATTGCTGCAGTTAATGTAGTTTTACCGTGATCTACGTGACCGATAGTACCAATATTTAAATGGGGCTTCGAACGGTCGAATGTTTCCTTTGCCATGATTTTAAAATTTAATCTTAGTTATTTATTAGTGTTCAAAAATTATTTCTATTTTGAGCCAATGTCGGGAATTGAACCCGAGACCTCTTCCTTACCAAGGAAGCACTCTACCCCTGAGCTACACCGGCTTTTGTGAGTTCAGAAGTTAAAAACAAACCTAAATTTATTTTTAATTCTTTTATTCAATTTTAAAGATTTTACTTAAAAATAGTTTAAATAAATTCATTTAAAAAAATTTGTGGGGAGAGCAGGATTCGAACCTGCGAAGTTTTCACAGCAGATTTACAGTCTGCCCTCGTTGGCCGCTTGAGTATCTCCCCTAACCTTACTTAAAAATCAAAAAAAACAAATTATAATTTCTAAATATATGATAGAAAAATGCATTTATTTATTTTAATTAACATAATTTCAAAGAGCCAGTGGAGGGACTCGAACCCACGACCTGCTGATTACAAATCAGCTGCTCTAGCCAGCTGAGCTACACCGGCATTTTATGCATAAAAAAAGTCCGCTATTTCTAACGGACTGCAAATGTATGTAATTTATTTATTAATCAAAACTTTTTTAAATCTTTTTTTCAATTAACTATGCGCTCTTAATTTTTCTTTTCTCTTTACTAGTAATCGTTCTAAAGATTCAACTGCTAAATCTGCTGCTTCTTCAAAACTTTTACTGTGCTTTTTTACAATAAAATCATCACCAGGAACTAATACCTTTAATTCAATTGTTTTGTTTTCCTTTTCGCTTATATTCTCAACTTTTAAAAAAGCATCCGAAGAAATTACTTTATCGTAATATTTTTCTAATTTAGTCATTCTTTCATCAATAAAATCGACTAATTTTCTGTCGATATTAAAATTAACTGCATGGACATTCACTTTCATATAATTATAGGTATTTAATTAAACATTACTTGTTTCTTGGGTGTGCATTGCTGTATACTTTTTTTAACTCTGATAAACTACTGTGCGTATAAATCTGAGTAGATGACAAACTGGCATGACCAAGCAATTCTTTAACTGAATTTAAATCTGCACCGTTATTTAACAAATGTGTTGCGAACGAATGCCTAAGAACGTGGGGGCTTCTTTTTACCTTTTCAGATATAGTACTAAAGTAGTCATTTATTAATCGATACACAAATGTTTCGCTTATTTTATTTCCTTTTTTAGATAAAATTAACTTTTCGGGAGCACTAATAGTATCAAGCTCTTTTCGTTTTGTTAAATATAATTTTATTATATCTGAAGTGGATGTTAATAAAGGTATAATTCTTTCTTTATTACGTTTTCCTAACACTTTTATGGTGCTATTATAAAAATCAATCGCATGTATCTCTAAATTAATTAGCTCTGCTCTTCGCATTCCAGTTGCATATAACAATTCTACCACCAACCTATTTCGCAAGCTATCAAAATCGGTTTCTAAAAAATGTAATTCAAATAAAGTTTTAATTTCTTTTTCAGAAAACGGAATCTGAACTTGCTTAGGTGTTTTTAACGATTTGTGTTTTACAAAAGGATTAGTATCTATTTGCTTTGTTTTTAAAAGAAATTTGTAAAACGACTTTAAAGAAGCCATTTTTCTATTAATTGAAGAAGCCGCGATTTTTGCATCTGACAATTGAACAATCCAGCTTCGAATTAACGGATAATTTACTTCTTCTAGCAAACATCCATCGTGATTTTTATTTAGGAACAGTTGAAATGATAAAATATCTTTTTGATATGCGTTCACAGTTAGTGGTGAATACTTTTTTTCTTTTTCTAGATATTCTAAATGAGAGTGTAAATTATTGCGCATAAAAAAACCGTTAGATACAAATTTATAATTTATAATCTAACGGTTAAAGTATTTAATCAAAAAATGATGGATTAACTTTCTAAGTTGTCTCTCATGTTTTGGATGTAAGCTGCTTTTTGAATTTTAATTCTATTTGTCACAGAAGGCTTAATGAAAGCTTGACGTGCACGTAACTGACGAACAGTTCCTGTTTTATCAAATTTTCTTTTGTAGCGCTTTAATGCTCTATCGATATTTTCTCCGTCTTTAATTGGTATAATTAACATAATATTGACACCTCCTCTCGTTAAGGGTGCAAATTTAAATAAAAATTATGAATTATGAATTACGAATTGTAAATTTTTTTAAAAACAACTATTTAACGGCTGGTTTGTAATTTTGCTTATCAATAATCATTTTTGATAAAATTTCTTTCAAAATTTCTGAAGTACCTCCGCCTATAGGCCCTAAACGACTATCTCTTAATAATCTTGCTAGCGGATATTCTTCCATATATCCGTAACCTCCAAGCATTTGCATGCAATCATATATAGCCAAATCGGCTACTTTTGTAGATTTCAATTTTGCCATTGTAGCTTCTTTTACAACATATTCGCCATTGTTTAATCTAGCTACCGCTGCGTAATTGAATATTTTGCAATGTTCCACTTCGGTAGCATGTTCCACCATTGTATGACGTAAGGCTTGAAATTTATTAATAGTAGTGCCAAATGCCTCGCGTTGCGACATATATTCTATAGTGTAATCAATAGCATATTCCGCTCGAGCGTGGGCATTAACCGCCATTATTAATCTTTCAAATGCAAAATGCTGCATGATATAAGGAAATCCTTTTCCTTCTTCTCCCATTAAATTTTCTACTGGAATTTCAACATTATCAAATGCAATTTCAGCAGTATCGGAAGCTCTCCAACCTAGTTTATCTAATTTTGTTGCAGAAATACCTTTTAAGTTTGTATCAACTAAAAAAATACTAATTCCTTTATTTCCTAATTCTGGATTTGTTTTTGCAGCTACTATGTAATAATCAGCATATACACCATTAGTAATAAATGTTTTAGATCCGTTAATAACAAAGTTATCACCTTTTTTTACTGCCGTGGTACGCATTCCTGCCACATCACTTCCTCCAAAAGGTTCGGTAACACATAATGCGCCTATTTTTTCGCCTAATATACTTGGTGCTAAATAATTTTGTTTGATATTTTCACTTCCTTCTGCATTTAAATGCGTCATTGCCAAATAAGCATGTGCCCAAATAGCTGCGGCAAAACCAGAGGATTTAATTTTTTGAAGTTCTTCTAAAAATACAACGCTATAAAACAAATCTAAATTTAATCCACCATAAACTTCAGGATAATTAATACCGAAAAAGCCCATTTCACCAAATTTTTTCCAAATAAAGCGTTCAATTGTACCGGTTTTTTCCCATTTTTCAATGTGTGGCACTACTTCTTTTTGCAAAAAATCTTGTAAACTTTTTCTAAATAATTCGTGTTCTTCTGTAAAATATAATGAATTCATTAATTAGATTTTATTGGTTTGTTTTTAGAATTCCAAATATAAGGCTATTATTTTTAATTTTTCAAGTGGAAATTGCTTAACATTTGTTAAATCTTCACTCTTTTTAAAATCGCCATTCATACTTCTAAAAGTTACTATATTCTTAGCCATAGTGTAATTAAAATAAGGAAATTGTTGCAATTCTTTGATTGTAAAAGTGTTAATATTTATCTTTTTTAAGTTTCCTGTAGATTTGATTTGGAATTTTTTATTCAAATCCGAAATTGCTTCTGGTGAAATTCCCCAAATAAAACCCAACTGATCCATTGAAACGAAATTTCCAAATTTTTCTCTTTCAAAAATGATTCTAATTGCTAATTTTTCGCCAATCATATAGGCTTTTTCTAATGCAATCTGATCAGCAGTATTTAAATCCTGTACGACAATTTTAGTTTCTTTTTTATCAAATTTTTGATACGTATTTTCGAACTTTGATTTGTGATTTTTATTAGTTCTATTAGTTACCCAATCTGGAAATTTGAAATATATTGCATATTGTTTCATCCATTCATTTGAAACACCAGTAAGTTTTTGAAATTCATATTTGGAATTTACATATTTATTTTGCTTTCTTAATTGATGTAGCTTATCAATTTGAGCTTCTGTCATACCAAGTTTGTATCCTTTATAGTCTGAAATAAAATTTGGATTGAATGGATAAATTTTATTTGAATTTTCCTGATTTACTTCTTTTATACTATCAATTTCATTTTGAGCAAAAAGCCAATTTTTTTCATCTTGAGATAAAACCAAAGACGCTGTGTCTTTTTGGTTATTAAACCAATATATAAAAAGTTGCAACAAGCCAATGCTACAAATCAAAATTGCAATTCCGAAATAATGTCCTTTAGAAAATCGTAACATAGCTTATTTTATAAATCAAAAACCGAACTCCTCTTTGTATAAATTAAATCTTTTAGTTTTAAAATAAAAGCCAGTGTTAAATAAAAACCAAAACCCAAACCAACAGTTATGAAAGAAATATACACAAAAAACAACCGCACTTGAGTAGCGCGCATTCCCAATCGGTCAGCTAAACGAGACGCGACAAAAAAACCGTTTTTTTCGAAGAAATGAAGTATGTTGTACATGAATTAAATCAAATTATTAGTAGTAAACATATAAAGTATAAAGATACTTAGTTTTTTAACAATTGCAAACCAACAGCACAGTTAAGACATTTATTTTTATTACAATATTCATTTTTAAGTTCTAATAATGATTGCGATTGAAAAGCAGTCTTTGTTTTAATATTAAATTCGGAAAATTTTTTAAGAATAGCATTTTTCTCTGCTGGCATTTCTTCTAAAAGACATGTTAATTCTTCAATATTTAATTTTCCTTGATTTTTAGCATAACAAAATTTAATTGGAATTACTGTATTAATTATAATCAAATCAATAAATTGAGTAGTTAATACTTTACTTTTTATTTTACTTGTTTTTGAAAAATTATAATGACTTTTCCAATATTCTGAAGTTTCACTTTTTAATAATTGCTTTATTTGAGAATAGGAATTGGCATGAATCAATTGAGAAAACAAGTTTTGATTATTACAAAGCAGACCAACCAACTGGGATAAACGTATGGTTGGAAAATTGTCAGGGCGCAATTTAAAAAATTGTGGATACAAACCATATTCTGACTCTAAGTTGTATTTAATTTTGAGATACTTCCAATGCGATGCAAGTTTTATATGATATTCATCTTCTAAATGTTCATTTAATAAATTCAATTTTCCAAAAAACAAGGCTTCCAAATTTTCTACATCAAAACTTTCTTTTCTAACAACTGAAAAAGGAATAGATTTGGCTACTTGCAAAAAGCAATCGCCATTTGAATTAAGACCAAAGTTTTTGCATAACATTTCAAAAAAAACTACTTCCCAATTAGTATTTGTTTCCATTAATCGCTTATCGATAATTTCAGATTTTCTTTCTAATCTATTTAAAAACGTGCTTTCCAACCAATTCTCCCAAATAAAATCATCAATTTCCGCAATTTGATTTTCGCAATTTATCCAAGATTTTGAAGTTATAAGTGATTTATACTGGTTTATTTCAGAAAGCGAAGCATACTTTTTTAGTTCTAACGTAGGTATTTCCGAATTGTCTTTCCTGAAAATTGGAGCATCATTTTCCCAAACTACGTGAAGAATTACGTTATCATAATTGGCGTCATTTTCATGATTATGTAAATACCAATCGGAAGATTTTACATGAATTTCAATATTTCCAGCCCATTTTTGTTGGTTGATTGAAATTTGCGCATTGAAAATATCTGGTCCCGCATTTTGTAAATACTGTCCAAAATGAATGATTTCTAAATCTTCATTAAGATGAGTTTTGAGTTGGGTAAATGGTAGTTTCTTATTTACCCATAAATAATGGAGAAATTCTTCTTGCATGGCGTGTATTTTTTAATTGGCTTATATAAAAACAAATATAAAAAAAACGGATAACATTTTGCTATCCGTTTTAAAAATATTTATTTAGTTTATCTATTTAATTGAACTAATTATATCGTGTTTGGTAATTATGTGATATTTTCCGTTTCCTAAATCTACTAAAACCGCTTGATTGTCTTTATTAATTAATTTAGAAACTTCATCAATCGAAGCTGAAGCCAAAACAATTGGAAAAGGTTTGCCCATTACTTCTTTTATTGGCAAATCTGCAATGTCTTTATTTTCAAAATAACTTCTAAATAAATCCGATTCATCTAAACTCCCGACAAAGCCAGTGGTATCAATTACTGGAATTTGAGAAATTTTGTATTTTTTCAATCTTTCAATAGCATGAGAAACCAATTCTTCTGTTCTCACGATGATTAAAGGTTTATCTTTATGATCTTTGATTAAATCCTCGGCCTTTGTAATGTCTTCTTCCAAAAATCCACGTTCACGCATCCATTCGTCGTTATACATTTTACCAACATATCTACTTCCAGAATCGTGAAATAAAACTACCACCACGTCTTCTGGTTTAAAATGTTCTTTTAATTGCAAAACACCTTTAACAGCTGCACCAGCTGAATTTCCGCAAAACATTCCTTCTTCTAAAGCCAGTTTTCTGGTATAAACTGCAGCGTCTTTATCAGTCACTTTTGTAAAACCGTCAATTAAAGAAAAGTCAACATTTAAAGGTAAAATATCTTCGCCGATTCCTTCTGTTATGTAAGAATAAATTTCATTTTCATCAAAAATACCTGTTTCGTGGTATTTTTTAAATACAGACCCATACGTATCAATTCCCCAAATTTTTATATTTGGATTTTTTTCTTTCAAATATTTTGCAACTCCTGAAATTGTACCTCCAGTTCCTACTCCAACCACAAAATGTGTAATTTTTCCATCAGTTTGTTCCCAAATTTCTGGTCCGGTTTGTTCATAATGTGCAATGGCATTACTAGGGTTGTCATATTGATTTACATACCAAGAATTTGGAATTTCATCACCTAAACGTTTTGAAACGGAATAATACGAACGTGGGTCGGTTGGTTCTACATCTGTAGGACAAACAATAACTTTTGCGCCTACTGCGCGTAAAATATCCGACTTCTCTTTTGATTGCTTGTCTGAAATTACGAAAATACATTTGTAACCTTTAACTATAGCTGCTAAAGCCAAACCCATGCCTGTATTTCCAGAAGTTCCTTCGATAATTGTTCCGCCTGGTTTTAATCTACCATCTGCTTCGGCATCTTCCACCATTTTTACGGCCATTCTGTCTTTAACAGAATTTCCAGGATTGAAGGTTTCTAATTTTCCAAGAACCAAACAAGGTATTTCGGCTGTAATTTTATTTAATTTTACAATTGGCGTATTACCAATTGTTTCTAATATATTTTTTGCGTATTTCATAAAAGTTATTTGTGATGACAAAGTTACATGTTCTTATATGATTTACAAAAAATAACTTCAATTGGTCGATTCAATCTATTTAAAGAAATTCCATTCTAAACCAAAACGGATATGAAAGTCACGAAATGGCGAATTTGGCGTATTAAAGTAATCGACTTTATTAGTAAACAAAGCATTAAAATGTTCTGCTTTCAAGTAAATTCTACATTGTTGCACACGAGCATTCAAAAAGAAATCTAAAACTGGAAATCCTCCCACTTTTACTTTATCTTGTACAAAAAATTCCCCTAGGACGCCGATATAATCATTGGCGTAATGTTTCGTAAAGTAATTTAGCGTAACACCTGTTTGCAACAACATCGCTTTCTTAAAAACTGGTTTGGTATAATACAATGTGTTTCGTAAAACAATATTTGGTAAATTTAAAATTTTTGCATCTTGTTGCACTTCTTGAAATTTTACTCTATTATCTAATGCCCAATTTCTAAATTTGATTTCTTTGGCTACTTCTGCACTCACATACTGAATAGATTTACTGTATTGAAATGGTTTTACAACCAAAATATCTAATCGTTGTGTGGTATTATAAAAATACAAATGATCATTTAAATTAGATAATTGAATAGTAGCATCAACCCATTTGTTTTTAGTTTCCACTTTAATAACGCTGATTTTTTCGTTTTTAAATGACGTATTCCAGTTGTAATTATCATAATCACTTTTATTAAAAACAAATATATTGTCTGGAACTTTACTAACTTGTTGTGCTGTTATTTTTACAAAATTATCTTTTGAAAAAGTATATTTGGCGTAAGCTTCAATATTTGATGCTGGTTGATTGGAAATGGCATTTTGCAATAAAATATTAAAATTCCATTTGTTTCTATCAAATTCATATTGCCCCCCAACTGACGTTACGCGATTGTGCAGATTGAATTTATCATTTGCATTGTATGATATATTTTCTGGAATAACATAAAATTGATTGTACGAATAATTATCCATAAAAAAATTAAGTTCACCTAACGTTTTTGTTTTAAAACTAACACCAACTTTATTATAAAACACATCAAAACGCGTTTTATTATTTATAAACGAAGAAATTGCAGTACCTAGCCGATCACTTTTAGTCCCTTGAATATATTCATAAAACTTATTTTCATAATACGTTTGATGTTTTAAAACCAAAGAATTACCTTTAGAAAATTGATACGATTGATCTATAAAATAGCGGTTTCCTTTTAATTTAGAAGAAGCATCAGTAAAATATACGTCAACACGTTCTCGTTGGCTAAATGAAGGATTTGTACCGTCTAATTGTTCTAACGTTGTAATACCTCCGTTTTCTTGATTAAAAATATCTTGACCAATAAAATTAGCTTTCAAAAAATATTTTTTATTTATCGAATGATAATTAGTTATAAATCTGAAATGACCCGAACTTGTTAAATTATTAAAATAATCACCAACAGAACGAATTGATTTATAAGCAATCGTAAAATTTAAATTTGGTTTTGTATTTACAGATAATAAAGCATCTAAACTTTGCCCTTGACGCATAACTGTTTTAAAATAGATATCAGTTAAGGGTGTTGGTACCGAATAATAATAAATATCATTAGTATTTAAATACGAAACATGTTTCGCATTAAAACCAAATTGAGGAAAAGCACCAGAAGCCTTTTTAGAAAAATCTAATTGACTATATAAATACCCTTCATTTGAAAAGGAAAATAATCCAAAATTATCTTTTCTTAAGTAATTGTATTTATATTCATCTTGAATGGTCAAAGAAGTATCAATATAAACGGTGTCTTTTTGAGTATTGAAGGTTTTATAGAGTTTAATATCTGCTTTTAATTCTACAACATTAGTAGTATCTCTTTCTTGTGAGTAGGAAGAAAATGACAAAGCAAAAAACAATAATATAAGTAGGGTTCTCATCTATACAAGTTAAAGGGCAAATGTACTGAGAATTTGTTGTAAAAAAAAACCCCGATAAAATCGGGGTTTATTATATAAAAATCGGTTAATTAATAACCAGGATTTTGTTGCAAATTAGGATTATAGTTAATTTCTTCTAATGGAATTGGAAATTGCCATCTGAAATCGCCAGCTGGAAGCGATAATGCTTCAGCAGGTGTACCAGTTCCGTCAGCAAAATGTCCATTAGTAGCACTTCTTACAACAGGTAAACCTAATCTCTTAAGAGTATAGAACCTATCCATTTCAAATGCTAATTCTAAACGTCTTTCTTTTAAAATTGAAGCTAAAAGAGCAGTTCCTGTTTCTGCTGGGGAAACAAAACTTGAATACCTTTTAGATCTTAGTGCATCTAAAGTTGCAAGGCCTGAACCATTTAATCTATACTCTGCTTCAGCTTTGTTTAAATAAACTTCTTCTAATCTTAGAACTTTTATATCAACTAAATTTCTAGTACCAGTACCTCTACCATCATACTTTACAATATGGTTGTAATTATTACCTGCAAATAATCCAGTTTTTATGTAAGCTAATTTTCTGATATCCGTTGATGTATATAAGTCAAATAATTCTTTAGAAACAACATATTCAGATCTTATAGTTGAACCAACAGCTTGAGAATAAGCTACCCCAGGAACTGTTCCATCAACAAGATCAATTCTAGCTTTAAATAAAACACCAGCAACATTTGAATCTTCCCATAACCCTGAAGTAGCAGAAGTATATACCTGAGCACTAGTAGCTAAAGTAATTGATGGGATACTAGAAATTGCTAAATTTGAACTATCTATACAATTTTGATATTGACCTAAATATAAGTAAACTCTTGACAACAATGCATAAACAGCGGATCTATTTGATCTTCCATTTACATAAGTAGCTGAAATTAAACCTTTTGCAGTATTTAAATCCGATAAAACTTTAGAATAACCATCTTGAACTGTAGATCTTGAAGGTCTTAAAGCAACATCAGGCTCGGTTATATATGCTACACCTAAAGACGACATTGCGTCAGAAGATTGTGTTGGTATTTTAGCATAGTTTCTCAATAATTCTAAGTGATTTAATGCTCTAATAAACAAAGCTTCACCAACTATATTATCTCTTCCTGAACCTGCAGGAAGTTTATAAATCTGTTCTAAAACTAAATTTGCCATATAAGTAGATCTATATGCAGAATTATAAAAATCAAAATGTGAATTACTTGAAGTAGATGTATATCTAAAACCATCTCTGTTAGATAATCTACCTTGTAGATTTAAAATTACATTATCAGTAGCTACTTCTGAATCAATTAATAATTCTTGACCATAACCACTACCTCCTCCTCTTTTAACCAAGTAGGCATAAGCACCTGAGATTGCATTTTTGAAATCAGCTTCTGTATTAAAAACTGTTTCTTCGGTAATAGCATTGTAAGGTGAAAAAGTAATGTCTTTCTCGTCACATGAAAATAATGACAATACAATGGCTAATAAAAATATTTTTTTCATAATTATATAAATTAAAATTTAACATTTATACCAAACAAGAATGATTTGGTATTTGAATAAGAATAACCGTTATATTGACCTGGTATAACTGTACCAGACTCAGCAGTACCGATACCAACTTCTGGGTCTCCATTAAACTTGGTCCAAGTATATAAATTTTGAACTTGAGTATAAACTCTAACACTCTCTAAAGGAAAATCTTTAAACGTTTTTTTACTAAAAGTATATCCTAAATTTAAATTTCTAAATCTTATATAACTACCATCTTCTAACCAACGGTCTGAAGTTTGATTGGTATCAACACCACCATTTAACTGAATTGGAGCAGGTAAAGAAGCATTAGTATTAGTAGGAGTCCAGTAATCTAAAGCTTCAACAGATTGGTTATCTGCTACAGCAACTCCATCAGATAATAAATCTGCGCGTCTAAGGTTATAAATATAATTTCCTTGTTTAAAAACAAAATCAGTTCCAATATCAAATCCTCTGTAATCAAATTGCATACCAAAACCACCTTCATATTTAGCATAAGGGGTTTTACCTTCTAACAATACTCTATCATTTGCAGAATACACATTAGTTTTATTACCATTAATATCATAATACAAAGCATCACCATTAGTAGGATCAACCCCAGCATATCTAACCAAGAAATAAGTGTCTGGTGAATATCCAATAATATTCTTTTGAAATCCTCTGATAATCTCATTAGTAAATGGTGGATTCAATTGATCTAAGGTTCTATCAAAAGTTGCCGCATTTACATAAAAGCTTAAATTCAAATTCTCCTTCTTTATTGCAAAAGCTTTAATTTCTGTTTCAAACCCTTTAGAAGTCCAAGCACCAACATTTCTAGTTGTAGAAAAACCTGCGCCATCTCCTGTAAAATCACCATATAAGAAATTATTTCTTTCATCTTGGAAGTAAGAAAATGATAATAAAATATTGTTATTTAATAATCTAGATTCAAAACCTAAATCTATTTTCTCAACTTGCTCGAACTGTAAATTTGGGTTAGCAATATTATCGCCAGTTGGTAAAGTACCTAAACTGCCCGCATAATTAGATGTACCAAAAGTTGAAATATTTTGATATAACCCTAAACCTGATGTAGCATTTAACTGACCCCAAGAAGCTCTTAATTTTAAAAAACTAAGTGTTTTTGAACTCTGAAGTATATCTTTAGTAACAACCCAGGCTAAAGCCCCACCCTTTGCAATTGCAGAATTATTACTATATCCTAATAAGGAAGACCAATCTTTTCTTGCATAAGCAGATAAAATATATTTTCCATTATAATCATAATCAAGAACTCCTGCTAATCCAAATAAAGCTTGTTGTGATCTTGAAGAACTTGCAGCCGTAGGTGTAGTACCACCTGTTGGATAATCTCCAGCGAAACCTGTTCTAGTATTAGAATTTGATCTAAAATTGAAATATTGATAATCATATACAATTCTAGAATCAAAATTATGATTATCACCTAAAGTGAAAGTGTAATTTAACGAGTTTGTCCATTGAGTATCTAAATTAGTCCACATTTGATCCGTTTTGGAACCTGGAGAACTAGGATTACCTACGTAACCATCTAATACAGAATTTGGTTTATTAAAATACTCTCTTTCTCTTGTTTCAAAGTTATAAGAAAGTTTTGTGTCAAAAATTAAATTCTTTAAAATTTTATATTCTAAAGTAGGTCTAGCATAACCTCTAAAAAATCTAGTTTCTTCTGGATTATTTATTAATGCTTCAGCTATAGGGAAACCTGTGTGTGTAAGGTTGTATGTTGGTTTACCATTAGCATCAAGAATTATTTCACCAGTATTAATATCTCTATTATAAACTGACTCATAAGGATTATACCACATAATAGCAGCAAAAGGATTTTGAGTATTATATCTATCTCTAGGTAAAGTATTTCTCTCATAAGCACCACGTGCACTGAAGCCAATCATCAATTTATCATTAGCTTTGTACCGAGAATTATAAGAAGCCGTTAACCTATTATAACCATCAATTCTATCAATAATACCAGAATCTCTATTTAAACCAACTGATAAAAAATTATTAAATTTTTCATTACCACCAGACATTGTAAAAGTTACATTACGTTGAGTTGATTTTCTTAATAATTCAGCTTCCCAATCAATTGCATTTCTTCTTAAAACATCAATTTGAGCAGGAGTATAACCATTAGTAACTATAGGACCATCACCTAAAGCTTGTTCATATGCAATTTTTTCATCAACATTCATCAATCTGAATGGATCTTTTAATCGCTGAGCAAAACCAAAAGAAGAATTAATTTCAAATTCTGTTTTTGTATTTTTTCCTTTTCTAGTTGTAATAACAACAACTCCATTACCACCTCTCGCTCCGTAAATTGCAGCAGAAGCACCATCCTTAAGAACAGTTAATGTTTCGATATCTTGAGGAGCAATTGCTGTAGCTTCATTTTCAGATACAAATGCACCATCTACTACATAAGCTGCACCAGCATAACCACCAGTAATACTTACAACACCTCTAATCGTTACATAACCACCTTGCCCTGGTCTACCGTTAGCAGCTGTAACCTGAACCCCTGCAGCTTTTCCTTGTAAAGCATTTTGAAATGATAAAGCAGGGTTTTGCTTAACAAATTCCTCACCTGTTACAACAGAAACCGCAGTAGCTGTTTTGTTTGCGTTTTTTTTATACAAACCGTAATCATTAATTACAACCTCATCAATAACATTCTGAGTTGTTGCTATAGTTACATTAATCACATTACCAGCACCAACAGTTACGGTTTTAGTATCTTTTCCTAAAAAAGAAACTTCTAAAACATCACCTTGAGCTGCTTTAATTGAGAATTTACCATTCTCATCCGTTTGAGTACCTTGTTGTGTACCCGAAATACTTACAGTAGCACCTGGCAATTTTGCGCCATCACTTGTTACTGTACCTGTAACAGTTTTCTGTTGTGCGAAAGAAAACTGCATTGTAAACGCTACTAAAAGCGTAAAAATCCATTTGAACTTCGATCTCATATTAATTTTATTTGAGTTAGTTATTCAGCAAACTTCTTAATAATTTCTTAAATAAACAAATAATACATTAAAAAATTGTTATTTTTTTTGTGTTAAAATTTTTATCCAAAATAAATGCATCCTAGAAGCCACGATATAATAGACCTGAATAAATGTTAAATGTTATTTTAATTTATTTATTTTTGTAAAAAAAATTTATGTTAAATAAATGTTATAGTACTTTAAATATTGAGTGTGGAACGGATGAAGCTGGTAGAGGATGCCTTGCTGGTCCCGTTACCGCAGCTGCAATTATTTTACAATCACCTAACATTAACCTAACAAAAGTTCAAAAAAAACAAGAACACCTTTTGTTTCAAGCTATAAATGACTCCAAACAGTTGACAGAAAAAAAACGTTTTGAGTTGAGACCTATAATTGAAAGTCTATTTGATTTTTCAGTTACACATATATATAATGAAGAAATTGATGAAATAAATATTCTAAACGCATCAATGAAAGCGATGCAAGAAAGCATTTTGAAGTTAGAAACCATGCCGGAATATATTATTGTAGATGGCAATCGCCCTTTAAATGGAAAATTGGGCTTGAAGCAAACAACAGGAAAAATTTTTAGTGCAAAAGAAATCGAAATTTTAACTGCAATTCCAAACACTTCTATAATTAAAGGTGATGCAAAATTTTTGAGTATTGCAGCCGCTTCTATATTAGCAAAAACGTATCGAGATGATTTTATGGATAAAATTCATGAAGAATTTCCTATGTATAATTGGAAAAAAAATAAAGGATATCCTACAAAGGAGCATCGAGAAGCAATTAGAAAATATGGGATTACTAAATATCATCGAAAAACTTTTAGGTTATTACCAGAACAATTAATATTAGAATTCTAAATAAAAGAAGTTTCAAATAAAACAGAAAAATGTTTTAGAATTTTTTCTTTTACTTCTTCTTCATTCACTTCCCTTCCCAACTCAACATGCATTGAAGTTACTGCCTTACCACGAATACCACAAGGGATAATATTGTCAAAATAGCCTAAATCGGCATTTACATTTAATGCAAAACCATGCATGGTTACCCAACGAGAAGCACGAACACCCAAAGCACAAATTTTTCGAGCAAAAGGAGTGCCAATATCAAACCACACCCCTGTTTCTCCAGGACTACGTTCTGTTTTTAATCCGTATTCTGCTAAAGTTAAAATAATGGCTTCTTCTAAAAATCGAAGGTATTTATGAATATCGGTAAAAAAATTTTCTAAATCTAAAATCGGATAACCCACAATTTGCCCAGGACCGTGATAGGTAATGTCTCCTCCTCTATTTATTTTGTAAAAAGTAGCGCGTTTTTCTATAAGTTGTTTTTCAGAAAGCAATAAATTTGATAAATCGCCACTTTTTCCTAAGGTATAAACATGAGGATGTGTTACATAAAGAAAAAAATTAGGTGTAGGAAGTGGAGAAGGTAAATTTCGATTTTGAATTTTTAAATCCACAATTTTTTTAAACAATTCTTCTTGAAATTCCCAAGTTGCTTTGTAATCTTTATCACCTAAATCAAGAAGTTGGATTTGTTTCATGTATGAAATTAGATTTATTTGTCAAAGATACAATTTTGAAATCATTCTGCTAAAAAATTCTGACTTTGAAACTATATTTCTATTACCTATCTTTGTCTTCTTAAAATATAATCTATTATGCAACTTTCCGAACAAGAAATCATTAGAAGAGAGAAATTACAAGCCCTTAGAAACTTGGGAATTAATCCTTATCCTGCAGATTTATATCCTGTAAAGGATACTTCAAAAGCTATAAAGGATAATTTTGAAGAAGGAAAAAAGGTGGTAATTGCTGGGCGCTTAATGAGTGTGAGAGATCAAGGAAAAGCTGCTTTTGCTGAAATTCAGGATAGCGAAGGCAGAATGCAAGTATATTTTAACAGAGATTTTATTTGCCAAGGGGAAGACAAAACCTTATACAACCAAGTTTTTAAGAAATTAACCGATTTAGGTGATTTTTTAGGAATTGAAGGTGAATTATTTACCACACAAGTAGGTGCAAAATGCATAAGAGTAGATCATTTTACTTTTTTAAGCAAAACATTGCGTCCGTTGCCATTTCCAAAAACTGATGAAGATGGAAATGTACATGATGCTTTTAATGATGCTGAATTGCGTTACCGAATGCGTTACGTAGATTTAGTAGTAAATCCGCAAGTGAAAGAAGTGTTTGTAAAAAGAACAAAATTATTTACTGCGATGCGAACTTTCTTTAACGAAAGTGGTTATATGGAAGTCGAAACGCCTATCTTACAATCAATTCCAGGAGGTGCAGCAGCGCGTCCGTTTATGACGCATCACAACAGTTTAGACATTCCTTTATACATGCGAATTGCAAACGAATTATATTTGAAACGATTAATTGTAGGTGGTTTTGATGGTGTGTACGAATTTTCTAAAAACTTCCGTAACGAAGGTATGGACAGAACACACAATCCAGAATTTACGGCAATGGAAATATATGTAGCGTACAAAGATTACAATTGGATGATGGTATTTACCGAAAACCTTTTGGAATATTGTGCTAGAAAAGTGAACGATACGACTGAAGCTACTTTTGGCGAACATAAAATTAGTTTTAAAGCGCCTTATGCTAGAGTCACCATGACGCAATCTATCATTGACTTTACGGGATTTGATATTTCTGGAAAAACGGAAGCTGAATTATTTGAAGCAGCAAAAAGCATGGGAATTGATGTAAATGAAACCATGGGGAAAGGCAAATTAATTGATGAAATTTTTGGTGCAAAATGCGAAGGAAATTACATTCAACCGACATTCATTACGGATTATCCGAAAGAAATGAGTCCGCTGTGTAAACAACACCGAAGCAATCCAGAATTAACGGAGCGTTTTGAATTAATGGTTTGTGGAAAAGAAATTGCAAATGCCTATTCGGAATTAAATGACCCTATTGACCAAAGAGAACGTTTTGAAGCACAAATGGCTTTAGCAGAAAAAGGTGACGATGAAGCCAACGGAATAATTGATGAAGACTTCTTACGTGCTTTAGAATACGGAATGCCGCCAACTTCTGGTTTAGGAATAGGAATGGACCGTTTAATTATGTTCTTAACAAATAATGCTTCTATTCAAGAAGTACTATTTTTCCCACAGATGCGACCAGAGAAAAAAGTAACTTATGAATTAACAGAAGATGAAAAATTTATAGTTAGTTTATTAGAAAAAGAAAACAAACAACCTATCGGAACGTTAAAAGAAAAAACAGCTTTAAGCGGAAAAAAATGGGATGCTGCTATGAAAGGTTTAGCCAAACATGGTTTAACTAAAGTAGTCGTTGACGGAGAAAATAAATTGGTGGTTTTAGGGTAAAATTACGAAAAGTAAAAGAAAGAAAAACAAAATATTAAATACAAAAAACCTCGAAACTATAAATTTTCGAGGTTTTTTTATATCTAGGGATTTGGAATTTTTTTATTGGGTTTTTTTATTTAAAATCTCAAACCAAACATAAATCCTTGTCCGAAATTGTTTCCTTGGAAACTTCTAACATAATCTACTCGGAAAATTTTAAGTTTTCCAAAACCAATTCGGTCTAAACCAACAGTGACTTCTTGATAAGGTCTATTGATAGGAGTAACTAATTGATGAAATCCTCCAACTAAATTCCATCCTAATTTATTTATTAGCGGTATTTTATTCATAAAATAACCATTGTCATTATAATTTGCATGCAATTCAAAATACTGATTATTAGTAGATTGCGAATAATATGGCAACAAATTAAAACTTGTGTTGTATTGCCCATCAATTCGAACATGCGTTTGGTTTCCGTTAAAATGTTTGTAATCTACAAATGAAATATTTTCGGCACCAAAAAACTTTCCTGCTTTCAAATTCAATTCCAAATCACCTTTGTTGGCTAAAGTTTTGTTATAATTTAAACGTGCTTCTAAAAAGTCATATTCATACGCTTTTGAAGTAGCTAAAAATGCTTTTGAATAAGTAAAACCAATCCTTGGATATTTGCCCTCATTCATGTTCATTTTACCATCTGGTCTGGTGATGTATTTTTGACCAAACACAATACGAGAACTCAAACTGAACTTGGTAACATGATGTTCGTTAAATACTGGAAAAACATCAGAATTTGGTTGTAATGGATTATTTGAACTGTATACATCATACGTTTTATTTATAGCAAAATCGGTAGTATTATACAATGGCTTTCTGTTTTCATAGGCAACAATCGCATTTAAAAACAAACCGTTTATGACTTCTCTACCTGCTCCAATTTCAATAAATTCTTTTTCATATAATTTCATGAAATTATTCTTAAAAACCAAAGAACTTATTGAGTTTTCAATTTTAGAAATGGGCTCTGAACTATTAAATTGATTGACTTTATTCCCTCCAATAAGACGAATATAAGCATCATTTGTATTATTAAATTTATGATAAAAAGAAGCCGTAGGCCGGATGCGTTTATCTGAAAATCCGTATTGAAAATCACTATTTATTATGGTTCGTTTTTGTTTTTCTTCATTATAACTTGTGTACGAAAAACCAGAACCAAGATGGTAACCCTGAACGGTATTAAAATTAAACGAAGACAAATTAAATAGCCCTTGATAATTAAATCTTTTGTTTTTGAAACTGTTTTTAAGTGAATAACCGGTAATTAACTTAATTGCCTTAAATTTATTTGAAACCGCATCAACAGAATCCATGTACACTTGAGAATTTCTAATTTTATAAACGCTATCTTTTTTTACATAATTTGTAGTCTCTTCCTCTGTTAAAGGCACGGGACGATTTTCTAACCAATAAGAATCTTCCTTTTTATTTGATCTTTCAGCAAACGTAACCACTTCACTTCCAAAGGTTTTCTTCTCAAAATTAGACACAAAATTATAATTACTAAACACATGCGTAAATTTTCCATTGAATTTCATCATAAAAACACCTGCTTTAAAATCGAAAGACTGTAAACTTTTTACCCACATTTTAGAATCTGGATTGTAACTAAAATTTTGCACCACTTTAAAGGTTTCTAAAAACTCTTGTTGGGCTCTGTATCCTTTAATGTCTAAATCGGCAGCATAAATAGCAAACGTATCATCGACAATATAAATATAACCTTCAAAAACAGGTTCTTTATCGCGTTTTGGGGTTACTTTTAGTTTGTATATATAATTATTGTAACTATCTGTAAAAGAATCTTCTATTTTATATTTATAGTACGTAAATGCATTTGAAGCAATTGGAGAAATCATAGGGATATTGAAACCAACAGTATTCTGATATAAATCATAATTGGTATTTAAAGCTGTATTAAAGCTAAATCCATTATCGTTTCCTGCCACTTTACTAGCTATTATTTCTTCTTTTAGATTATTTGGTTTTTCAAACTTAATTTTAGAAACCGTTTCCGATTGATAAATAATTCCAGCACCTGTAGAATCAACATTTCCATCTAAATCGCCAATTTCAATTCCCATAAATTTCTTAGGAATATCTTTTACTCTAAAAATTCCTCTTGAGTAAAAATCGGCTTCATATTTATCGGTTTTATCTGTATTTTTTTTGCGATTGGCTATTGCATTTCTGATAATCGCATTTGCAGGATTTTCGCCGCTTTTTACTACAATTTCTTCAATAGAATATTGTTCATCAGATAAAGAAGCATTAATTACTACTGGAAAAGTACTAATATTTTGCGATATGGTTTTCGTTTTATAACCTAATATCTTAAAAACCAATGTATAATTACCTGGTTTTTTTATGCTTAGTTCGTACTCTCCGTTTTCATTGGTGGAAGTTCCAATATAAGTTTTTTCAATCGTTACACTTGCATATGGCAAAGCGTTTCCTTTAGAATCTGTAACTTTTCCTTTTATTTGTGCAACTGAAAAACAGGAAAAAAGTAATAGTAAAATTGAGGTTTGGAGCTTCATAAATTATTTTATTTGTTCTACAGAGCCAGATGTGCTCTCAGTGATTTTTACTTTTTCTAATTTTCCATAATAATTTATTAAGGCGCTTGTAGAAGCTGTTGCATCAAGTTCTTTTAATGCGAGAACATGCACATCTGAGGAAGTACTTGCAGACACTTGTGCCACATTTGAAAACAACTCTTTTGCATCGCAATCGGCTGAACTTGATGCATCGATTGCTAAATTATCTGTTTTGCCTTTTAACGTTACGCTTGAACTGCTAGATAAACTAACCGCAATGTCATCTGTAGCCATATTTAAAGCCACATTTGAACTTGAAGAAGCATCAATAAAAATAGAATTACATGTTACTGTTCCTGAAAAATCAGCACTTGAAGAGGTGTTAATTTTTAATAAACTTACGTTTAAATTATTTTTGATAGAAAACGTGGCCGAGGAACTCACCGTTACGCTCCCAATTCCTGGATTTGAAACGGTTACAAGCAATTTGCTAGTATCCATTTTTTTATAGTAGTTAGTGTTTTCAATAAAAATTTTTAGGATATTATTTTTAGTTTCAACTTTTAAAAACTTCATTAAATCTTTTTCCCAAGTCACCTCAACATTTTGCACAGGACCTTGAGTATAGATAACATTAACGCCAGATGAAGCTTTAATTGCTGTGAAATTTCCTACACCTCTGTTTTCTTTAACTTGTCCAAAAGAAGCTGAAAGCATTGCGAAAAAAGGAAGAATAAATACCGTGATGTTTTTCATTTTTAATATAGATATTTAGGATGTATAGTTATAGACGTTTTTATTTACTAAAATGTTGCTTTATTTACAAAAAACTTTGAATCGCAAGAGAATAACTTTTTAAACCAAAACCAATAATTACACCTTTTGCATTTGGAGAAATATAAGATTGGTGACGAAAAGTTTCTCTAGAAAAAGTATTTGAAATATGCACTTCAACTACTGGTGATTTAATCGCAATTACACAATCGGAAATGGCTATAGAAGTATGAGTATAGGCGCCTGCATTCAAAATAATCCCGTCGTATGAAAAACCAACTTCTTGCAGTTTGTTGATAATTTCACCTTCCACATTTGACTGAAAATAATCTAATTGTACTGATGAAAACTGCAATTTTAATTCCTCAAAATAAGAATCAAAACTTTGATGACCGTAAACTTCTGGTTCGCGTTGTCCTAATAAATTTAAATTAGGGCCGTTTAAAATTAACAAATGCATTATTTTCCGTCTTTATCAACTACAATTCTATTTTCTCTATTGGCCAATTCCCAAGCTAAAGTAAAAGCCAATTTAACTCGCATGGCTAATAAATCGTACTCAATTTTATCAGCTGTATCATTTGGCCCATGATAATCTTCATGTACACCATTGAAAAAGAAAATCGAAGGAATACCTTTTTTAGCAAAGTTGTAATGATCAGAACGGAAATAAAATCTATTTGGATCGTTTCTTGCGTTGAACGTGTAGTCTAAATTTAAACCCACATATTTTGTATTCATTTCTTCGTTTATGGTATGTAATTCTGAACTTAATCTGTCTGAACCAATTACATAAACATATTTTCCGTTTTCCTTATGATTTCCAAGTGTATCTCTACGTCCCACCATATCAATATTTATATCTGCAATAGTATTTTTTATAGGAAATAATGGATTTTCAGAATAGTATCTCGAACCATGTAACCCGTGTTCTTCACCCGTAACATGTAAAAATAAAATAGAACGTTTTGGAGTAAAACCGTCTTTTTTTGCTTCTGAAAATGCTTTGGCAATTTCAATTAAAGAAACTGTTCCAGAACCATCATCATCTGCACCGTTAAAAACCTCGCCATTTTTCATACCTACATGGTCGTAATGCGCAGAAATAACAAGTACTTCTTCTGGTTTTTCAGAACCAGGTATGAAAGCCCAAATATTTTCAGAATCTCCTAATTTTGGCGAAAAACCTTTTTTCATAAATTCGGAAGAAACTTTTTGATAAAAATCAGTAGAACCTGGAGGATTTGATATGCCTAAAGCTTTGTATTGTTCAATAAGATATAAACCAGCTTTTTTCTGTCCTGGTTCTCCAGTATTTCTGCCTTCCATTTCATCGGAAGCGATAACATGAAGGTTTTTAGACAAACTGGCTTCATTAATTGTATTCATGTATTTTGCAACATCTACAATTTTTTTTGTAGAGTTGGCAACAACAACTTTTTTTGTAGAACAACTAAGGCAAAATGCAGTTGATACAACAAGTATAAATATCTTTTTCATTTGAATTGGTTTTAAACAATACAAATCTAATTTAAAAAATTTTGATACCAATAATTTTTATAAAAATTTTAAGAAGAGAAGTAAATTAAAAAATGGCAAGCGACCTACATCGCACCGCTACAACCACATACCTTTGCTGCGTTCCCACCCTGGAGGATTTTGAGGGAGCTGGTCGTGTAGGACTTGCCAGTGCAAATATACAATCTTTTATTATTTCTACAAATCAAAAATTAGTTTAAAATAAATTGTAATATTGTAATATAAAATAATTTGAATATGAAAAAAATTAACTTACTTATAATCACAACATTAAGTGTTTTTTTATATAATTGTAGTGAAACAAAAGACCTATTTTCTATTGCTACAAAAGACTTAAAACAGGTTTATAAACCAACTGAAACTGTGAATTTAAGCATTGAAAATACGGGAAATGCTAAAATTGATTCGGTAATTTATTTTTCAAACGATATAAAATTAGGTAAATCAACTGAAAATGCAGTTTTTAATTTAAGATTAGAAAAATTACAATTTGGTATTCAAGACATAAAAGCAATTGTGCATTCTGAAGGTGAAAAAACAGAGTGTATAACATCTTTTGAATTGGTTTCGAATATCACACCAAAATTGTATGAAACGAAAGATTATACAATTTTTAATACGTATAATCACGACAGCAATGCGTATACACAAGGGTTAGAATTTTACAATGGCGTTTTATTTGAAGGAACTGGTCAGAATGGCGAATCAACCCTAAGAAAAACAGATTATAAATCAGGATATGTTTCAAAATCTGTACCTTTATCACCTGATTATTTTGGAGAAGGGATTACGTTTTTTAATGGAAAAATTTACCAATTGACATGGAAAAATAAAGTCGGATTTATTTATAATGCCGCAACTTTAGAGCAAGAAAAAACATTTGATTATTTTTCAGACATTGAAGGTTGGGGCTTAACGCACAATGAAAAACATTTGATAATGAGCGACGGAACGAATAAAATTTATTTTCTAAATCCTGAATCTCAAAAAATGGAACGCTTCATTAATGTTTATTCTGATGCAAATGCTATTGCAGAAATTAACGAGTTAGAATGGATTGACGGAAAAATTTGGGCTAACATTTATCAGAAAGATGTAATAGTTATTCTCAATCCAGAAAATGGAGCTGTAGAAAGTGCCATCGATTTTTCAGAGTTAAAATCAAAAAACACAAAAACACTTTTAGATGGTGAGGTTTTAAACGGAATTGCTTTTAACCCATTAACAAAAACTGTGTTTATTACTGGTAAAAATTGGGATAAAATGTTCGAAATTAAATTGAAATAATTATCAAATAAAATATTAAAAACTATGAAAAAAATTATCATTACATCAATAATTTTGATATTTAGCGTACAAATACATTCACAAAATCAAAAAAACAAAATGAATACAATTCAACAACCAATTGCAAAAATAATTCCAAAAAAATTAGAAAAGCACGGAGATGTAAGAACCGACAATTACTATTGGTTAAACGAAAGAGAAAATCCAGAAGTAATTGATTATTTGAATAAAGAAAACGAATATTACCAAAAATCTACTGCGCATACCAAACAATTGCAAGACGATTTGTTTGCTGAAATGAAATCCAGAATTAAAGAAGACGACAGTACAGTGCCATATTTTTATAACGAATATTGGTACATCACGCGGTTTGAAACGGGTAAGGATTATCCAATTTATGCAAGAAAAAAAGGAAGTTTAGATGCCAAAGAAGAAATTTTATTTGATTGCAATGAAATGGCAAAAGGACAATCCTATTTCAATTTAAACGGCATGAGTGTGAGTGGCGACAACAAATTAGTAGCTTTTGGATTAGATTTGGTTTCAAGAAGACAATATACCATTCAAATTAAAAACCTAGAAACAGGTGAAATTCTTTCAGACAAAATTGAAAATACAACAGGCGGTTCTAGCTGGTCAACCGACAACAAAACGCTTTTTTATACCGGAAAAGACGCACAAACCTTACGTTCTGATAAAATTTTCAAACATAAATTAGGCACAAATGCATCCGAAGACGTTTTAGTTTTTCACGAAAAAGACGATACTTACAATACGTTTGTGTATAAAGAAAAATCAAAAAAATACATCATAATTGGTTCTGGAAGTACTCTTACAACCGAATATCAAATCTTAGAAGCAAGTAATCCTGATGGACAATTCAGAGTATTTCAACCCAGAACACGTGGTTTAGAATATGCTATTTCTTTCTATAAAGATAAATTTTTCATCTTAACGAATGCCGATAAAGCGACTAATTTCAAATTAATGACTTCGCCTGAAAATACTACAGGAAAAGAAAATTGGTCCGATTTAATTCCGCATAGAAAAGAAGTTTTATTGGAAGGTATAGAGATTTTTAAAAACTATTTAGTCGTGGAAGAACGTTCAAACGGATTAAATAAAATTCAAATTAAACCTTGGGATGGTTCTGGCGATTATTATTTGCCCTTCGATAGCGAAACGTATACGTGCTACACCACTTCTAATGTTGATTTCAATACCGATATTTTACGTTATGGTTATCAATCTATGGCCACGCCTTCTTCAGTGATAGATTTCAATATGAAAACAAAAGAAAAAACCATCTTGAAAGAGCAAGCCGTTTTAGGTGGAAAGTTTGACAAAAATAATTATATTGAAGAAAGAATTTGGGCTACTGCAAAAGACGGAACAAAAATCCCTATGAGTATTGTGTATAAAAAAGGCATCAAAAAAGATGGTGAAAATCCTTTGCTACAATATGCTTATGGTTCATACGGTTCTTCAATGGATCCTTATTTTTCAAGTACTAGATTGAGTTTAATGGACAGAGGATTCATCTACGTTATTGCACACATTAGAGGTGGAGAAGATTTGGGAAGAGAATGGTACGAAAATGGAAAATTATTAAAAAAGAAAAACACATTTACGGATTTTATCGATTGTAGTAAGTTCTTAATCTCAGAAAAATATACTACTGCAGCACATTTATATGCCGAAGGTGGTTCTGCTGGTGGTTTATTAATGGGTGCAATAGTCAATTTGGCTCCAGAATTATACAATGGTGTCATTGCACAAGTGCCTTTTGTAGACGTGATTACAACCATGCTTGATGACACTATCCCATTGACAACAGGAGAATACGACGAATGGGGAAATCCGAATGAAAAAAAATATTATGATTACATGCTATCGTATTCGCCTTACGATCAAGTAAAAGCACAAGCTTATCCAAATATGTATGTGTCAACAGGTTTACACGATTCGCAAGTGCAATATTTCGAACCTGCAAAATGGGTTGCAAAATTAAGAGTTTTGAAAACCAACAAGAATCAATTGTTTTTAGACACAAATATGGATGCCGGACACGGAGGAGCTTCAGGTAGATTTGAAGCATTAAAAGAATTAGCCAAAGAGTTTGCTTTCTTGTTTGATTTAGAAAACATTAAAAAATAAATTATTGAAAAGTTTTGTTTGTCAATTTGAACAACTTTAAATACATAATATTGAAAATGAAAAATGAAATAAACGCCTACAACAATGTTTTGGAATTAGTTGGAAACACGCCAATTATAAAATTGAATAAAATTGTAGCTGGATTAACTGGAAATTTTTATGCTAAAATGGAAGCTTTTAATCCAGGACATTCATCTAAAGACAGAATTGCTTTACATATTATAAATTGCGCTGAAGAAAAAGGAATTTTAAAACCTGGAGCAACTATAGTAGAAACAACTTCTGGAAATACCGGTTTTAGTTTGGCTATGATAAGTATTATTAAAGGATATAAGTGCATCTTGGCAGTGAGTGATAAATCGTCGCCAGACAAAATTGACATGCTAAAAAGCATGGGTGCAAAAGTATTTGTTTGCCCCGCTAATGTAGCAGCTAACGATCCGCGGAGTTATTATGAAGTAGCTAAAAAAATTCATGAAGAAACGCCAAATTCTATTTACATCAATCAATACTTTAATGATCTAAACATTGAGGCACATTATTGCAGTACAGGAAAAGAAATTTGGGATCAAACAAATGGATTGGTGACTCATGTTGTGGTTTGCAGTGGGACAGGTGGTACTATTTCTGGTATAGGAAGATATCTAAAAGAAAAAAAACCGTCTATAAAAGTTTTAGGAGTAGATGCTTATGGTTCTGCTATAAAAAAATACCACGAAACCAAAGAATTTGACGAAAAAGAAATTTATTCTTACAAAATTGAAGGTTTGGGTAAAAACTTAATTCCAACAGCTACCGATTTTGATATTATTGATAAATATATAAAAGTTACCGATAAGGAAAGTGCTCTTATGGCAAGAGAAATATCGAAAACAGAAGGTTTATTTGTAGGATATACATCTGGCGCTGCATTTCAAGCAGTAAAACAATATGCTGCTTTAGGTGAATTTAACGAAGATAGTAATGTAGTCATTGTTTTTCCAGACCACGGTTCCCGTTATATGAGTAAAATTTATTGTGATGAATGGATGCAAGAACAAGGTTTTTTAGATGCGGAAAACATTGATGATTCAATGAAAATTGAAGTAATAAATAAGTTTATTTAAAATAAAAAGCACCCTAAAAAAATAATTATTTGTAAAAAAGGCTTTGATATTGAAAATATTTTTTAATTTTGATAAAACAATTAAAAAAAATAACAATGAAAAATTTATTAGGCGCTCTTGTTTTGATTTTAGCTTTCACAGTAAATGCTAATGCTCAAGAAACATTTAAAAAAGTAGACGAGAAAATTGAAGCTAAAAATAATATGTCGGCCCTTGCTGAAGCAATAACCGTAGAAGGAACTTTAAGCGAAGATTTAACAAGATTATTTGAATACAAATTCAGAAATTTAAACGAAAATCTTTCAGCTGAAAGAAAAGTTGAATTAGCAAGAGTAATTGAAGCAAAATTAAGAGCTACACTTTCTCAAACACAAATGGAAAGTATTGAAAGTAAACAAGGTTTGTTGAAAATATTAACAAACTAAAAATAAATTACTTTTTAAAAAGCCCGTTTAGTATACTAAACGGGCTTTTTTTATAATATTTTTGCCACTTCTTGAATTGACTGAATCGTATAATCTAAATCTTCATAGCATAAAGCATCGGTAATAAACCACGTTTCATATGCTGAGGGGGCAATATAAATGCCGCGTTTCAATAATTCATGAAAGAATTTCTTAAATCTTTCGTTATCTCCATTTTTTGCAGTTTCAAAATCATATACTTCATTTTTATCAAAATGCACTGAAATCATTGACCCGACTCTGTTTGTAGTAAACTCAATATTATTTTCCGACAAAACTCTTTGGATTCCCTTTTCTAAATAAGCCGTTTTGTCTTCTAATCTATTAAAAATTTCAGGGTCTGAATTTAATTCCAACAGCATTTGATACCCTGCCGCCATAGCTAACGGGTTTCCAGATAACGTTCCAGCTTGATAAACAGGACCTATTGGCGACAACAAGTTCATAATTTCATTTCTTGCTGCAAAAGCGCCTACTGGCAAACCTCCGCCAATTACTTTGCCAAAACAAACAATATCAGCCGCAACTTTATACAATTCTTGTGCACCACCTTTTGAAAGACGAAAACCCGTCATAACTTCATCAAAAACCAACAATGCTCCATTTTCTTCACAAAGTTGCTTTAAACCTGATAAAAAACCATCTTTTGGAGGGATACACCCCATATTTCCTGCAACAGGTTCTACAATAATTGCAGCAATTTCATTTTTATTAGCATCAAAAAGAGCTTTTACATTTTCTAAATTATTGTAGTTTGCTAATAAAGTATCTTTTGCTGTGCCAGCTGTTACACCAGGACTATTAGGTACTCCAAACGTACTTAATCCACTTCCTGCAGCAATTAAAAACGAATCGGAATGACCATGATAACATCCTGAAAATTTTATTATTTTATCACGTTTTGTGTAGCCTCGCGCCAAGCGAATTGCACTCATACATGCTTCTGTACCCGAATTAACGAAACGAATTTTATCAATATTTGGAACCATTGAAATGGCCAATTGAGCAATTTTTGTTTCTAACTCTGTTGGCGCGCCAAAAGAGGTGCCTTTTTTTGCTTTTTCAATAATAGCTTGTACAACTGGCTCGTGTGCATGACCTAAAATCATAGGTCCCCAGGAATTAATATAGTCTATGTATCTATTTCCATCTTCATCATATAAATAGGCACCTTTTGCTTCTTTTATAAAAATAGGAAAACCTCCAACACCTTTAAATGCTCTGACTGGAGAATTAACTCCACCTGGAATCACTTCATTAGCTTCAACGAACAACTCACTGCTTCTTTGATATAACATTACTTTTTTACTATTAATTTTTGACCGATTGAAATTCCAGATTCTGAAATACTATTTAAACTTTTTAACTCATCAACAGAAATATTATATTTTTTTGACAATGAATATAAAGTATCTCCTTTTTCAACGATATGTTCATTAGAAGTTTGGGCAACAACTCTTGGTTTAGGTACAAAATTTCTTCCCAAAACTTCGTTGTCAATTTTATATAATTCGTAGCGTTCAATAATACCAATTAATTTTGATGGATATAGCGTATCTGTTGCGTAACCTGCTTGTTTTAAACCATTTGCCCACGATTCATAATCGCCTTTGTCTAGTTTAAACAAACTTTCATAACGTTTTCTAGAAGATAAAAAAGCAGAATGATCTTTATACGATTCTGTTGGGTCTTTATATTTTCTAAAACACTCTTGTTCAGCGTCGTCATCATATTTTACAGATTCACCAGTCCAACCTGTGTGACATTTTATTCCGAAATGATTGTTCGCTTCTTTGGCTAAAGATCCAAAACCTGCTCCTGATTCTAAAATACCCTGTGCCATAGTGATACTTGCGGGAATACCATGAACCTTCATGTTGTTTTTAGAAGTTTCTTTAAAATCTTCAATATATTTTTTCACATCTTCTGTAGTCGCTTTTACTTTTGATGTTGCCACTAAAATTTCACTTCCAGAAGGATTTTCTTTAGTAGGCGATTTTGTAACAGACGTTGATTTTTCAGTTGACTTCCTAGCTACAGGATAACTTTTATTACTTGATTTCTTTTTTGATGTGAGAATTTTAGAGCCCCCACAACTTGTTAAAAGAATCGCAAAAAAAAGTGTTAAAATTTTATTCATCATATCATTATCTTTGTTTTTCCTAATTTTTCTAATTTCATATTCATACCTGCAATACCCTGTAAACCACCTGTATGGATGGCTAAAATCTTTGATTTTGGAGGAAAATAACTATTTTGTATTAAATCAAAAATGCCAAACATCATTTTTCCGGTGTAAATTGGATCTAAAGGAATAGCGTGTTCTAAATAAAATGAATTCATAAATTCAATTAACTCATTTGTTACTTTTCCATAACCTCCAAAATGATACTCACAATTTACAGACCAATTATTTTGAGTTGCAAATTTAGTAATATCATTTTGTAAAAAATCACCTTTTAAGGAAGAAAATCCAATAATATTTTGGTTGAAACTAGAACTATTAATAATTCCAGAAATTGTACCACCAGTTCCTATTGATGAACAAATATGTGTAAACTCAAAATCTCCATCAGATAAAATTTCTTCACAACCTTTTATAGCTAATTCATTTGTCCCGCCTTCTGGTAGCAAATAAAAATCACCAAATTGAGATTGCAATTCCTCTATAAATTTAGGCGTATCTTTTAACCTATATTTTTCTCTCGAAACAAAAAAAAATTTCATTCCTAATTGTTTCGCGACTGCTAAACTTGGGTTTTCACTTATTTTTTCTTGTAATTCTTCGCCTCTAATTATTCCAATAGTTTCAAAACCAAATTCTTTTCCTGCGCCTGCTACGGCCACAATATGATTAGAAAAAGCCCCTCCAAACGTTAGTAAAATCTTTTTGGTCTGGTGTTTGGCAGCACTTAAATTGTATTTTAATTTTCTGAATTTATTTCCAGAAATTATGGGATGCAATTCATCTTCTCTTTTGATAAAAAGCTCAATTCCATTAGGAAAATGCATTGCTATTTTTTGGTTGCTTGATTTCATAAATAAAAAATAATTGTTTCGCTACTTAAATATTTTAAAACTAATACAATCATTTGCTGCAAAGTTCCTAAATTTGCGATTATGAACAATGAAATAAATCCAAAAAATTTAAAAGAAGGAGAAGATTTTTATTTTACTCCAGAAGGATATAAATGTTTTACAGAAAAGCATCACCTAAAACGAGGCTATTGCTGCAAAAGTGGTTGCCGACATTGTCCATATGGTTACGATAAAAAAACAGGGACAAATAAAAAATAGCTTTTAGATAAACGATAATCAAACATTAATTTCTGAATATCTAAAAATTCAAAATTTAATAAAATGACTTTTAAAGAACAAATACAGCAAGGAATTCCAGATATTTTACCACCACAAAAACCGTATGACGTTGCTATAAATCATGCACCAAAGCGAAAAGAGATTCTTTCACCAGAAGAAAAAAAATTGGCTTTAAAAAACGCTTTACGCTATTTTGATGCCAAACATCATGCAACTTTGCTTCCTGAATTTAGAGCCGAATTGGAAAAATATGGCCGTATTTATATGTATCGTTTCCGTCCAGATTACGAGATGAAAGCCAGACCTATTTCTGAATATCCAGGAAATTCAGAGCAAGCCAATGCTATTATGTTGATGATACAAAATAATTTAGATTATGCAGTAGCACAACATCCTCATGAATTAATTACATATGGAGGAAATGGTGCGGTTTTTCAAAATTGGGCACAATATTTACTTACTATGAAATATTTGTCTGAAATGACAGATGAACAAACATTATCTATGTATTCTGGTCATCCAATGGGATTATTTCCTTCTCATAAAGAGGCACCAAGGGTAGTTGTTACCAACGGAATGGTTATACCAAACTACTCTAAAACAGATGATTTGGAAAGAATGAATGCGTTAGGTGTGTCGCAATACGGACAAATGACTGCAGGAAGTTATATGTATATTGGACCTCAAGGCATTGTTCATGGAACTACTATTACAGTTTTAAATGGTTTTCGGAAAATAAAAAAATCACCAAAAGGAGGTTTATTCGTAACTTCTGGATTAGGTGGTATGTCTGGGGCGCAACCAAAAGCTGGAAATATAGCAGGTTGTGTAACTGTTTGTGCGGAAGTAAATCCTAAAATTACGAATATTCGTCATTCGCAAGGATGGATAAACGAAGTAATTGACGATATTACGCTTTTAGTAGGCAGAGTTAGAAAAGCATTGGAAACTAAAGAAGTAGTTTCTATTGCTTATTTAGGAAATATAGTAGATGTTTGGGAACGATTTGATGAAGAAAATTTACATATCGATTTAGGTTCTGACCAAACTTCGCTCCACAATCCTTGGGCAGGTGGCTACTACCCTATCGGATTTTCATTTGACGAGTCTAATGAAATGATGGCCAACAATCCTGAAAAATTTAAAGAAGAAGTACAAAAAACATTGCGTCGTCATGCATTGGCAATTAATAAACATACTGAAAAAGGTACTTATTTTTTCGACTATGGAAATGCATTTTTATTAGAAGCCTCAAGAGCTGGAGCGGATGTGTTTGCAGATAATCATATCGATTTTAAATACAATAGTTACGTACAAGACATTATGGGTCCAATGTGTTTTGATTATGGATTTGGCCCTTTTCGTTGGGTTTGCGCTTCTGGAAATCCAGAAGATTTAGCCAAAACAGATAAAATCGCATGTGCCGTTTTAGAAGAAATGATGAAAACTTCTCCAGAAGAAATTCAGCAACAAATGGCCGATAATATTCAGTGGATAAAAGGCGCTCAAGAGAACAAATTAGTTGTAGGATCGCAAGCTCGTATTTTATACGCTGACTCTGAAGGACGGATAAAAATCGCCGAAGCATTCAATCAAGCTATAGCTCGTGGCGATATTGGAATGATAATTTTAGGTAGAGACCATCATGATGTTTCTGGCACCGATTCGCCATACAGAGAAACGTCTAATATTTATGACGGCTCGCGTTTCACAGCAGATATGGCCATTCAGAATGTAATTGGTGACAGTTTCCGAGGAGCCACTTGGGTTTCTATTCATAACGGAGGTGGTGTTGGCTGGGGCGAAGTCATAAACGGTGGTTTTGGCATGCTTCTTGATGGAACTAAAGAAGCATCTAAACGTTTAGAAATGATGCTGTTTTGGGATGTAAACAACGGAATATCCAGAAGAAATTGGGCACGTAATGAAGGTGCAATATTTGCCATAAAACGCGCAATGGAAGCACAACCTTTATTAAAAGTTACACTTCCAAACCTAGTCGACGAAAATTTATTAAACTAAATATTATAATATGAAATTAATTAAACTACTTTCGGTTTTAGGATTTTTTATCCTTACTTCTTGTTCATCTGTATATGTAAATACAGATTATGACAAAAAGGCAAATTTTGAAAACTACAAAACTTATGCTTATAATAAAATTAGCATAGATAAATTAGAAATTTCAGATTTAGACAAAAAACGTATTTTGTATGCACTTGACGCTGCCATGCCTACAAAAGGATTCTCAAAATCTGAAAATCCAGATGTATTAATCAATATTTTTACCAAAGAACGAGAACGTGTTAACGTATATAACAACATGGGCTGGGGTCCAGGTTGGGGCTGGGGAATGGGCTGGGGAATGGGAATGGGCTTCACGCAAACAACCACAACTCCGGAAGGCACTTTGTACATTGATATTGTTGATGCTAAAACAAAAGAATTAGTATGGCAAGGAATTGGAACGGGTTATTTAACCACAAACTTTGAAAAAAAAGACGAAAGAATTGCTGAATTTGTTTCAAAAATTTTAGAAAAATATCCGCCAATTGTAAAATAGGCACATTATTATAATTAAAAAAATCCTGATTCGTTTGATAAACTGTCAGGATTTTTTATTTGTATGACAAAAATCATAATTTGATTTAAAATTTATTGTAATTTTACTGAAACATCACAAACACCATTATGGAAACAAATTTTGAAAGTAACCCACTGATAGACAGGTTACCTAAACATTTAAAACAATTCATAATCCCACAAGATTATACAGACTACACACCTATAAATCAAGCAGTTTGGAGATATGTAATGCGTAAAAACGTAAATTATTTATCCAAAGTTGCACATAATTCTTATTTAGAAGGGTTAGAAAAAACTGGGTTAGAAATTGATAATATTCCAAACATGTATGGCATGAACCGTATTTTAAAAGAAATTGGATGGGCTGCTGTAGCGGTTGACGGATTTATTCCACCAAGTGCTTTTATGGAATTTCAAGCATATAATGTTTTAGTTATTGCTTGTGATATTCGACAATTAGAACATATTGAATATACACCCGCTCCAGATATCATCCATGAAGGTGCGGGTCATGCGCCTATTATTGCTAATCCTGAATATGGCGAATATTTACGTCGTTTTGGCGAAATTGGTTGCAAAGCAATTTCATCTTCAAGAGATTATGAATTATATGAAGCCGTTCGATTATTATCTATAGTCAAAGAAGCAGAAGGTACTCCAGAATCAGAAATTAAAGCTGCAGAAGACCAAGTTGAATTTTTACAAAACAACATGGGTGAATTGTCAGAAATGTCTAAAATTAGAAATTTACATTGGTGGACAGTTGAATATGGTTTAATTGGAACGGTCGAAAACCCGAAAATATATGGCGCAGGATTGTTGTCATCAATTGGAGAAAGTGCCTGGTGCATGACAGATGAAGTGAAAAAAATACCATACGATATTTCAGCAGCAGATCAAAGTTTCGACATCACTAAACCGCAACCGCAACTTTATGTAACGCCAGATTTTGCTAAATTAAGTTCTGTCTTAGAAGAATTTGCTAATAAAATGGCGTTGCGAACAGGCGGTTTTTCTGGAATTCAAAAATTAATAACCTCCAAAGCAATGGGTACTGCAGAATTAAGTACCGGTTTACAAATTTCTGGTATTTTTACCAACGTAATTGAAAATGAAGGGAAACCAGTATACATTCAAACCACTGGAAAAACAGCTTTATCTTATAGAGAAAAAGAATTAGTTGGTCACGGAACTGAATCGCATCCAGATGGTTTTGGTTCGCCAATTGGAATGCTAAAAGGCATCAACTTGGCAATTGAAGATATGGGCCCGAGAGATTTACGTGCATATGATATTTATGAAGGAGAACAAATTACTTTAGAATTTGAAGGAAACATTAAAGTTTCAGGTGAAATTATAACTGGAACAAGAAATTTACAAGGTGAAATTTTACTAATTAAGTTCAAAAATTGTACGGTTACTCATGGCGAAACTATATTATTTGCACCTGAATGGGGAATTTATGATATGGCTGTAGGTAAAAAAATAACAGCTGCCTTTTCAGGACCTGCAGATGTTTCAAGTTTTGATATGATTAACCATGTTCCTTCTTCGCATACTATAAAACAAAAAAAATCAAGCAAACGAGAAGAACTAGAAAATTTATACCTAAATATTAGAAAATTAAGAGAAAAAAAACCTGCTGAGATTACTCTAAAAGAAGCATTTGGTGCCGTAACCGCTAATCATGAAAATGATTGGTTGCTTTCTGTAGAAATTGCCGAACTTGCAAAAAAAGAAAATTATTCTGATTTAATTGACAAAGTTTTAAATCATTTAGAAAAACTTAAATCAAAACGTCCAGAAATTGCTCACTTAATTAAAGGTGGCCTAGAATTAATATAAAAAAAAGAAAAACATACTACACATTGTAACATTTATTACATTTTAATTATAAGATTCCTATATATTTGCTAAAAACAAAACAATATGGGAATTTTAGATTTTTTAGGATTTGGTAATAAATCCGTTCAAATTGCAGAATTTAAAGAAAAAAATGCAATAATCATTGATGTTAGAACGTACGAAGAATTTGCTGGTGGACACATTCAAAATTCAAAAAATATTCCTTTACAAATTATCGAATCGAAAATTAGTGACATAAAAAAGCTAAACAAACCGGTTATTACTTGTTGCAGAAGTGGTAACAGAAGCGGTATGGCAACAAGAATACTAAAACTAAACGGTATTGAATGCGTCAATGGTGGAAGCTGGCAAAGTTTACAAAGTAAATTATAATTGTTCCTTTAAAATTTCATTTCAGGATATTTAGCTACAATTGTATTTATTTTCTGTTTTAAATTATCTTGAAATTTTAAATAACTTTCAGAATTAGGATTGAAAGGTCTGTGGTTTAATGATTTTTGAATTTCTGAAACGTGTTGCATCGTTTCAAATTCGGTTTCATTTATATAATTTTCCGAAAATTTCATCCAAATATAATCAATTGCCGTTTGATTTGGATGTAACATATCTTCCGCATAAAATCGGTAATCACGTAACTCGTCCATCATAATTTCATAGCTGGGAAAATAAGCCGCTGCAAAAGTTGAAACTGACAAAATATTGTAAATAGCAGTAATTAAATGTGCTTTGCTTACGCTATTTTCAACAAAACCATCTTTAATATGCCGCACTGGCGACACCGTAAAAATAAACTTAGCATTCGGATTTATACTTTGAATTTCTGAAATGATATTGTTTATACTCGCTTCAATCTCAGATACAGAAAGCAACTTTTTTACAAAATATTTTTGTGGCACTTTATGGCAATTGGCAACTATCTCATCGCTTTCAATATGTTTGTACACCCAAGATGTTCCTAAAGCAATCAAACAATGTGTCAATTTTTCAGTATGAACATTTGTGGTATCAATCAATTGATTTAAAGAAGTAAGAAATTCCTCTTTATCAGGATTTGAAAGCTCGGAATGCACTTCGTAACAATGCCAAGCTTCATTATAATAAAAAATATCATTCTCTGTGAAATACTTTTTATGAATACTTCTAAGAATTATTTTTTCTAATGAATTTGGATTAAAAATAATTCCAAACGGATTAGTAAGCGTTGAAAATTTAAAATAGTCAAACTTATCACCCATATTCTCAGCAAAACAGGAACCAAAAGAAACTAATTTGGAAGAATAATCAATTAAAAAATCAGATTTTTGTATGGGAATGGAAGTTTGAAATGTCATAACTTTATTTATCGAGTTTCAAAAATACAAAAACAAGTTAAATAGTTGTAAAAAAATATCTAAAGACTTTTAAATGCTTACTTTTGCAACTTAAATTTTTATACATGAAATTGCTTTATAAGTATTTACAAAAACACAAATTACTGCTTTTTTTCGCACTTTTGATGGCAACCATAAACATTTGCTTTAGTTTATCAGATTCGATTATTACGGGTAAATTAATGCAAGATTGTGGTGTTGGAATCGCAAAATACAAGGGAAATGAAATCGGTTTCATAAAATCAGTTGGCTTTTGGTTGGGACTTTCGCTTACCGCAGCCATGATTTCTCGTATCACAAAAAACTTTCAAGATTACTTTACCAATATTGTGATTCAAAGAACTGGTGCTGAAATGTATACAGATGGTATAAAAAAGTCGTTAGATTTACCTTATGAAGATTTTGAAGATCAAAGTAGTGGCGAAACATTAAGTAAATTGCAAAAAGCCAGAACCGATTCTGAAAAGCTAATTACACTTTCTATTTCCTTGATTTTTCAAACCATAATTGGATTCATTTTTGTAATTGTTTATATTTCTCGAATTGATTATAGAATTGCATTTGTTTTTGTTTTAACTGCGCCCATTATTGCCTTTATAAGTTCAGTTTTAGGAAAAAAAATAAAAGCCGTATCACGAAATATCGTTTCACAAACCAATTCCTTGGCAGGTTCTACCACAGAAAGTTTACGAAATATCGAATTGGTGAAAAGTTTGGGCTTAACCAATCAAGAAGAAAACAGACTAAATTCAAATACACTCAAAATTTTACAACTTGAAATTCAGAAAATTCGTTTTATTAGAAGTTTGAGTTTCATACAAGGTACAACGGTGCATTTTATGCGAACTTGCGTAATTTTCGGTTTGTATTATTTCTTATTTAGCGATAAAATTGTAGTTGGCGATTTATTAACAATGGTATTTTTTACCTTTTTTATTTTTAACCCTTTGCAAGAATTAAGCGCTTTTATCATCGCTAAAAATGAGACAAAAGTTTCTATGGAAAATTTTGAGAAATTGTTAAAAGCCAAATCTGAACACCGCCCAGAAGAACCAGAAAATTTTGGAAAAATAAGTTCTTTGGTATTTACAGATGTGAGTTTCAAACACAAAACTGCCAAACAATTTGCAGTTGAAAATATAAACTTTTCTATTAAACAAGGCGAAACTGTTGCATTCGTTGGGCCATCTGGATCCGGAAAAACTACTTTAGTCAAATTATTAGTTGGTTTGTATCCGCCAGCAATTGGTCATGTTTTGTATAACGGTATCGATTCTAAAAATATTGATATTTTAAAATTGAGAAAACAATTAGGATTCGTAACTCAAGATGCCCAATTGTTTTCTGGAACAATTAGAGAAAATTTATTGTTTGTGAAACCAAAAGCAACAGACGAAGAAATAATAAATGCTTTGCAAAGGGCAAGTTGTGGCAAACTTTTAGATCGTGCCGAAAATGGTTTAGATTCGACAATTGGTGAAGGCGGAATTAAAATTTCTGGTGGCGAAAAACAACGTTTATCTATAGCAAGAGCCATTTTGAGACAGCCCAATTTATTAATTTTTGATGAAGCAACTTCTGCTTTAGATTCAATTACCGAAGAAGAAATTAATAGTACAATTAGAAATATTTCTGATGAAAACCGAATTACTATTTTAATCGCTCACCGATTATCAACTATTATGCACGCCGATAAAATTTTCGTATTAGAACAAGGAAAAATTATCGAACAAGGAAAACACGATGATTTATTGGTTGAAAAAGGATTGTATTATGCCATGTGGCGCCAACAAATTGGGGAGAGAAAATAAAAATAGGGTGTCCAAAAAGTTTTAATTTTGTCAAGCTGAACTCGTTTCAGCTTCTGTAAATATCTGATATTCATATACTTTTAGATTCCGAAATAAATTCGGAATGACAAAACACTTAGTTTTTAAACACCCTTTAAATAAAATTGGCTATTTATTTCACAAAACTAACGGCATTTTCTAAAACTTCAGCAATTCCTTTAGCATTTTTGCCTTTACCCGAAGCGAAGAACGGTTGTCCGCCGCCGTTACCATCAATATATTTTCCTAATTCACGGATAACATTTCCAGCGTTTAAACCTTTATTTGCTACTAATTCTTTAGCAATATAACAGTGAATATTTGGTAAACTGTCTTCAATTGAAGCCAACACAACAAATGTATTTGGCTTCGAAGCTCCAATGGCTTGCGTTAAATCTTTAGTTGCGCTCATCGATAAATCAACTTGTTTTACTAGGAAATTAACTCCATTAACATCTTGAAATTCTAAAACTAAACTTGTTGCTAATCCATCAATTTTTTCTTTTACTAATTGCTCTATTTGTTTTTTCAATTTTGCGTTATCGTCTTGTAACGAAGCCACTGATTTTAAAACATCTTGAGGGTTTTTCAATACGTCCTTAATTTCCGATATGGTATTTTCTTGATTTGTATAGAACTCTTTAACTGCATCACCAGTAATGGCTTCAATTCTTCTAATTCCAGCTGCAACGGCGCCTTCCGAAATAATTTTGAAATGCCAAATATCCGCGGTATTTTTCACGTGAATTCCGCCACACAATTCCTTACTATTTCCAAATTCAATCATACGAACGCTATCGCCATATTTTTCTCCAAATAATGCCATTGCGCCTTTATCTAATGCTTCTTTAATTGGAATATTTCGGTATTCAATTAATTGTAATTGGGCTTCAATTTGTGTATTAACACTTTTTTCAACCTGACGTAATTCCTCATCAGAAACTTTTGAAAAATGCGAAAAATCAAAACGTAAATAAGTTGGATTTACTAAAGAACCTTTTTGCTCCACGTGTGTTCCTAAAATAGTTCTCAAAGCCAAATGCATCAAATGTGTCGCCGAGTGATTTTTTGAAGAAGCGCTTCTTAAATCAGAATTCACTTTGGCAGTGAAAATAGCGTTTACATTTTCAGGTAATTGTTTTGCGAAATGTAAAATTAAATTATTTTCTTTTTTCGTATCGATGATTTCAATCGTTTCATTTGCTGAAATCAATGTTCCTTTATCACCCACTTGTCCACCACCTTCTGGATAAAAGGGAGTGTTTTCTAAAACAATTTGGTATAAAATGCCGTCTTTTTTTGAATCTACTTTACGAATACGTGTAATTTTTGACTCATTTTCCGTTTGATCATATCCTACGAATGTTTCCACATTTCCTGGAATTAAAACCGACCAATCTTCTGTCGAAACTTCCGAAGCGGCTCTAGAACGCGTTTTTTGTTTTTGCAATTCGGTTTCAAAACCAGCTTCGTCTAAACTAAATCCTCGTTCTCTGAGAATTAAAGCTGTTAAATCGATTGGAAAACCGAAAGTATCATATAATTCAAATGCTTTTTCTCCTGAAACTTCTTTTCCTGAAGTAGTTGAAATTACGTTATCTAACAACTGAATACCTTGCTCTAAAGTTCTTAAAAAAGACGCTTCTTCTTCACGAATTACATTGGTTACCAATTGTTGTTGCGATTTAATTTCTGGGAAAAATTCTCCCATTTGATTCGCTAAAACAGGCACCAATTTATTTATAAAAGGTTCTTTTGTATCCAAAAACGTAAATCCGTAACGAATCGCTCGACGCAAAATTCTACGAATTACATAACCCGCTCCAGTATTTGAAGGCAATTGCCCATCTGCAATAGCAAAAGCTACCGCGCGAACGTGGTCAACTACAACACGAATAGCAATATTGGTTTTGTTCTGTTCTTCAGTAATATTTTTTAATTCATTTGAAGTATATTTTAATCCTGTTATTTCTTCTACTTTCGCTGTAAGCGGTGTAAAAACATCTGTGTCGTAATTTGAAGTTACCTTTTGCATTGCCATACACAAACGCTCAAATCCCATTCCGGTATCTACGTGTTGTGCAGGTAATTTTTCTAAAGAACCATCGGCTTTACGGTTAAATTCCATAAAAACGTTATTCCAAATTTCAACAACTTGTGGGTGATCTGCGTTGACTAAACTTCTTCCAGAAACGTCGTTTCTTTCAGCATCTGAACGCAAATCTATATGAATTTCTGAACAAGGACCACACGGACCTTGGTCGCCCATTTCCCAGAAGTTGTCTTTTTTATTTCCTAATATAATGCGTTCTTCGGGTACAAATTGTTTCCAAATATCCCAAGCTTCTTGATCAAAAGGCACATTATCCTCTTTACTGCCTTCAAAAACTGAAACATACAAGCGGTTTTTGTCTAACTTTAAAACGTCAGTAAGAAATTCCCAAGCCCAAGGCAATGCTTCTTTTTTAAAATAATCTCCAAAAGACCAATTCCCAAGCATTTCGAACATGGTGTGGTGATAGGTATCAAAACCAACATCTTCTAAATCGTTATGTTTTCCTGAAACACGTAAACATTTTTGAGTATCCGTAATTCGATTGCTTTTTGGTGTGCCATTTCCTAAGAAAAACTCTTTAAACTGAGCCATCCCTGAGTTATTAAACATCAGTGTTGGGTCGTTTTTTAAAACAATGGGGGCGGAAGGTACAATGGTGTGGCCTTTGCTCTCAAAAAATTGTAAATAAGCTTTTCTTATATCTTGTGATTTCATTTTTATGATATTGAATCGAATAATTTATTTAATTGAAATTCTCAAAAAAATATTTCAAAATATGAAACAAATTTTAAGTTTTATCGTATAATAAGTATTACTTTGTTGTAACGCACACAAAAATAGTAAATTTTAATGAAATCGCTATTAACAAAAAGTGTCTAAAAGGGAACTTTTTAATTTATGAAAAGAGTAAAATTTTATTACGACGCTGAAAAACTAGCATTTAAGCAAATTGTTACTAAAAATAGTACCAAAATTGGATATGTAATACTTTTTTTATTAGCTAGTGCGTTATTTGGATTTTTAGGGGTTTTTATTTTAAGCAACACCAATTTTTTTGAAACACCAAAATCAAAATTACAAGCAAGAGAATTGGAGATTATGAAGTTAAATTATAATCTATTAAACGGAAAAATAGCATTAATGGATGAAGCTTTAGCTGCTATTGAAGAACGAGACAACACCATTTATAGAGTATATTTTAATAGTGACCCTATTTCAAACGAAGTTAGAAGAGCTGATTTAGGTGGTAAAAATAGGTATAAAGATTTGGAGGATTTTAATACTAGTGATTTAATAATTGGCTCTACTAAAAAAGTAGATGAAATAATGAAAGCCTTGGCGGTTCAGTCTGTTTCATTAGATGAAATTACGAAATTGGCTAAGCAAAAAGCCTTATTATTGAAGTCTATTCCAGCTATACAGCCCGTAAAAAATGAAGAATTAAAACAAATGGCTTCTGGTTTTGGGTATAGAAGCGATCCGTTTACTAAAATTAGAAAATTTCATAAAGGCATGGATTTTTCAGCTAAATCAGGCACACCGATTTATGCAACTGGCGATGGAATAGTAAAAAAAGCAGACGGAAACGTTTCTGGGTTTGGAAATCATATAGAAATTAATCATGGTTATGGTTACATGACATTATATGCTCATTTAAGCAAATATAAAGTTAGAGCTGGGAAAAAAGTAAAACGGGGCGATATTATTGGTTATGTGGGAAGCACAGGACGAAGTGAAGCACCACATTTACATTATGAAGTGCATAAAAACGGTGAAGTAGTAAATCCATTAAATTTTTATTATGGCAGTATTTCTGCTAAAGAATATGTTTTAATTACTAAATTAGCCAATCAGGAAAATCAATCTCTGGATTAATGTGTCAATTTGACAATAATCAGTGAGTCAAATATAAAAAAAATGCAAATAAACTTACCAGAAAAAAGATATTATGGCATTGGCGAATTAGCTAAAGCTTTTGATGTAAACGCTTCGTTAATTCGTTTTTGGGATAAAGAATTTGATGAAATCAATCCTAAAAAAAATGCTAAAGGCGACAGAATGTTTCGTCCAGATGATGTAAAAGTATTGCAAATGATTTACCATTTGGTAAAAGAACGCGGTTTTACTTTGGAAGGTGCAAAAATTCATTTGAAAGAAGGAAAAAAGAAAACCTTAGACAATTTTGAAATCATAAATAAATTAGAAGGTATAAAAAACAAATTACAAGAAATGAAAAAAGGACTTTGATTCAATACTCAGTTTTCAGTAATTAGTAAACAGTAAAAAATTAACAATAAAATAATTAACTTAAAATCAATAAAACATGAAAAAATTTGCTCCTGTATTAGTTATCGTAGGTATTATTATCTTAGGATTTTTATACTTCATGAATGTAAAAAACAAAGCTTTACTATTTAGTCAAGCCACAGAAAAAGAATGGGGAAATGTAAATACCGCATACCAAAGAAGACTTGATTTAATTGACAATTTAGTCAATACCGTAAAAGGTGCTGCCGATTTTGAAAAAAGCACTTTAACCGCAGTTGTCGAAGCAAGAGCAAAAGCAACTTCGGTAACTATCGATCCAAAAAACATAACTCCAGCGCAATTAGATCAATTTAATCAAGCTCAAAGTGGTATAACAAGTTCGCTATCAAAACTTTTAGTTAGCGTTGAAGCCTATCCTCAATTGCGCGCAACTGAAAATTTCAAACAATTACAAGATGAATTAGCGAGTACAGAAAACCAAATTTTAACTGCTAGAACTCGTTTTAACGAATCAGTATTAGCGTATAACGGATATGTTTTAGCTATGCCACAAAATATATTTTTAGGTAGTTATACTGAAAAAGCTTACTTTAAAGCCGTTGCTGGAGCAGAAAATGCACCGAAAGTAAAATTCTAATTTAGAAAACCAGTCAAAATAATGTCAGAAAATACGCCTTTTTTATCTAAAACTGAAGAACAAGAAATTGTTGCAGCGATTGTAATTGCCGAAAAAAATACTTCGGGAGAAATTCGTGTGCATATAGAAGAAAATAGCACAAAACCTTCAATGGAAAGAGCTAAAGAGGTTTTTCATATCCTTAAAATGGATGCTACAGAATTGAAAAATGGGGTGCTTTTTTACATTTGTACAGCAACTAAAAGTTTTGCTATTCTTGGTGATAAAGGTATTGATAGTTTAGTAGCAACAGATTTTTGGAATTCTACTAAAGATGTAGTGATTGAAAAATTTAAAGAGGGACAGTATAAAGACGGTTTAATCAAAGGAATTTTAGAAGCTGGTGAACAATTAAAAAAATATTTTCCTTATAATCATGACGGTGATATGGATGAATTGTCTAATGAAATTTCAAGAGGTTAATATGAAAAAAATAGTTGTTTTATTCGTTTTTATTTTTGGAACATTTGCTCAAGCTCAATATCAGATTCCTGAAAAACCTAGTTTACAAACTTCAGTTTATGACTATGCTAAACTTTTATCGGATAATGAAAAAACACAGTTAGAAGAAAAACTAGTTAGATATTCAGATTCAACCTCTACCCAAATTGTTATTATTACAATTGAAGATTTAAACGGTGATAATATAGAAACTTTAACTCCAAATTGGGGACAAACTTGGGGGATTGGAGATGCTGAAAAAGACAATGGAATTGTAATATTACTTTCTAAAAATGACCGAAAAATTTGGATTTCATCAGGTTATGGAACTGAAGTACAACTTGTAGCCGGCAGAACAGGCGAAATTATTAGAAATGTATTTACACCTGAATTTAAAGCTGGAAATTATTACAGTGGATTAGATAAAGGAACTAATGCCATTTTTAAAGTCTTAATAGGTAAATACAAGGACGAACGAAAAAAAGAAAAAGGAAGTGTTATACCGATGCTTATTATAATTATTGGTGTAATAGTATTCTTAATCATAGCCTCTAAAAACAAAGGGAAAAACGGCGGCAATTCTGGCGGATTTGGCGGTCCCGACTTAATGGATATTATTATATTAAGTAGTTTAGGTCGTAGTGGCGGAAGTTTTGGTGGTGGTTCATCATCTGGTGGTGGATTTGGCGGAGGCTTCGGCGGCGGATTTGGCGGCGGCGGATTTTCTGGTGGAGGTGCTGGTGGAAGCTGGTAATTTTAGTGTTCAGTAACCAATATTTAAACATAAAAAAACCGATAAGTGATTATCGGTTTTTTTTATATTATTTCTGTCTGAAGTATATATCTATTGGTACACCACTAAAATTATAGTTTTCGCGTAATTTGTTTTCCAAGAAACGCTTGTAAGGTTCTTTTACGTATTGCGGTAAATTGGCAAAAAACACAAACTGCGGCACCGGAGTAGGCAATTGCATGCAATATTTAATTTTTACATATTTTCCTTTTAATGCTGGTGGCGGTTGGTTTTCTATAATTGGCAACATTAAATCGTTAAATTTAGACGTTGGTACTTTTTGTTTTCTGTTTTCAAAAACCTCAACAGCTGTTTCTAACCCTTTTAATAAACGTTGTTTTTCTAATGCAGAAACAAATAAAATCGGAACATCTGTAAACGGTTGGATTTCTTCTCTAATTTTACGTTCGTAATCTCTTGCAGTCATAGTATCTTTTTCAACTAAATCCCACTTGTTTACTAAAATTACAATTCCTTTTCTGTTTTTTTCGGCTAACCAAAAAATACTTTGATCTTGTCCTTCAAAACCACGAGTGGCGTCAATCACCAAAATACAAACATCTGAATGCTCAATGGCACGTACCGATCGCATTACAGAATAAAACTCTAAATCTTCTTTTACTTTTGCTTTTCTTCTAATTCCGGCAGTATCTACCAAGTTAAATTCGAAACCAAAACGGTTATATGTCGTATCAATAGCGTCACGAGTTGTTCCTGCAATATCTGTAACCACAAATCTATCTTCGCCAATTAAAGCATTAATGATAGACGATTTTCCAGCATTTGGTCTGCCCACAACTGCAAAACGAGGTAATGGATTTTCATCTTCAACTACTTCTGGCATCTCGGGTAAAACTTCCACTAATTTATCTAATAATTCACCCGTTCCACTTCCATTCATGGCGCCAATAGTGAAATATTCGCCCAATCCTAAATTGTAAAACTCTAACGCATCTGTAACACGTTTTGAATTATCTACTTTGTTCACGGCTAATAAAACTGGCTTAGTAACCTTACGTAACAATTTTGCAACTTCATCATCCATTGGCGTAATGCCTTCTTCAACATCTACCATAAAAATGATAGCATCGCACTCGTCTATTGCTAATTCTACTTGTTTTCTTATTTCACTCTCAAAAATATCGTCAGAACCTTTAATGTAGCCACCCGTATCAATTACTGAAAATTCTTTTCCATTCCACTCACTTTTTCCATAGTTTCTATCGCGCGTAACGCCACTCACAGAGTCTACAATGGCATCTCTACGTTGGATTAAACGGTTAAAAAGCGTAGATTTCCCTACATTTGGTCTTCCTACTATGGCTACAATATTATTCATTATTCTTAAATTTTGTGCAAAGATAGTTTAAAAGTTGGGAGTTTTAACAAGTAATAACAAATGCTTTAATCAAAACTGTATACTAAATTCTATAAACTAATTATTTGTTATTACTTCTGGTTGTATCCAAATCTTCGCAATTGAAAGGCATTGTTTCGCCAATCTTTATTCACTTTTACGAAAATTTCAATGTGTATTTGTTTGTCGAAAAACAATTCTAAATCGGCACGAGCCTGCATTCCTACTTTTTTTAGAGCTGCACCTTTATGACCGATTATAATTCCTTTTTGTGTTTCGCGTTCTACCATTATGACAGAGCGAATCCTTATGATTTTTTCATCTTCTAAAAACTCCTCGGTTTCTACCTCAACTGCATACGGAATTTCTTTGTCGTAATTTAATAAAATCTTCTCCCGAATAGTTTCATTTACAAAAAAACGTTCTGGTTTGTCTGTTAACGCATCTTTTGGATAATATGGTGGCGAAAGCGGTAATAAATCTACAATACGATTCAAAACTTCTTTAACATTAAAATTTTCTAAAGCCGAAATTGGAAAAATTTCAGCATTAGGTACTTTTATTTGCCATGTTTGCACTTGTTCTTCTAATAATTCTTGATTGGATTTATCAATTTTATTCAATAATAGTAAAACAGGAATTTTAGCATGAATAATTTTATTAAAAAAGTCCTCGTCTTTTAGTTCCTTTTCACCAATTTCAACCATATAAATTAAAATATCGGCATCAGAAAAAGCACTTTTTACAAAATCCATCATACTGGTTTGTAAATCGTAAGCGGGTTTGATAATTCCTGGCGTATCAGAAAAAACAATTTGATAATCTTCATCATTAACGATTCCAAAAATTCTGTGACGTGTGGTTTGTGCCTTACTAGTTATGATAGACAACTTCTCGCCTACCATAGCATTCATTAAGGTTGATTTTCCTACGTTTGGGTTGCCAATAATATTTACAAAACCTGCTTTGTGCGACATATTTTTTATTTTTTACAAAGGTACATAAAAAAGCCACTCGTTTTAGAATGGCTTTTTATACAATATTATGTTAGTTATTTATTCTGCAGCAACTAATTTAGTTGCACTACGGTATAAAAATTCATTATAAATGTGACGACGAGCAAAACGACCAGGTGATTCAGCATTTACCATTTTCACATAGGTGTTTCTTGGGACACCAAAGTATTCAAATTTACTTCCGTCTGCAAAGCTAATGTATAAAACGCCTTTATCCATATGAAAATCGGAAATTTGAGAAGTTGTGGTAGTTGCTGTGTATTCTGCTTTTACTTTTTCTCTGGTTTCTGGAGCGATACTTACTAAAAAGTGGTAGGCTTCAATAATGTCTTTACTTCTTTCTTCAGCTGCTAAACGTTCAACTGGATCAGCAATAGTATCAGGATGATCTTCCTTCATACTATTTCTATATATTGTTTTTAATTCTTTTAATGTTGCATCTCTGGTAACATTAAGTAACTTTCTGTACCCAATAATTTTCTGTGTAGTCATAAATTTTCCAAATAAAAGCGCAAAAATAGTGATTAATTATTTAATTATACAATAAAAAAGAACCAATACTAAAACTTAATCATTTGTTGATGAATTAATTAAATATATAAAAATCCCCACATTTCTCTGAAGCTTTTTTAGTAGCCTTGTCAGAAGGCATCTCGAACAATTTGCTTAAAGATTATGAACAGTTTTTGGAGTTTTATGAATATAAAAAAAATTTAAAACAAAATATTATTTTGCAATATAAACATCCAAAGTTGCTTCACCAGCTTCCATTTCTAATTGGTCTTTTGCATCAGGATTAACCTTGTACCAAATGGTTCCAGGTAGCGGAATAAAATTTTTTTTAAGTGCGTCAGCGTACAAAGTTTTAAAAACAACCACACCCGAATTTGGGTCTCCTTCACCTAAATCCAAATTTCGTTTATCTGGTTTGGTAATGGTGCCTTGAAGAATGTATATGGGTTGACCACTTTGATGGTATTCGTTTTTATTTGCATAACACAATAAGGTAATTTTAGTTTTATTTACTATTGAGGTATAAAACCACCCGTATTCATAAAAATGACTGATTTTGTAGTCTACATCATTTTGTGTTTGGCCATTACTATTAATAAATAGCATAAAGAAAAGGATACCTAGGATTTTTTTCATTTTATTTAGTATTTAGATTAATTTAATTTTTTAAATTATTGTAATAATTATTGTTAAAACCATTTTTTGGGCAATTTCATCCGTATTTAATGCAATTAAACTACTTTTTAAGAATAATTATTATGTTCAATAAATCAATTATCATATGTATAAAAATAGGATATAATTACTGTAACCATTACAAGAGGCCAACACATTGTACATCCCCAAATTTCTAATAATGTTAAACGTGTAGTAGTCTTAGTTCGGTAACAAAAAAAATCAAATAATGCTGCAATTACAACACCTATTGACAAGTAGGGAATTGAAAAAACTGTATTTATAATACTTATTATCATAACGTTTTATTATTTAATTAAAAACTAAAAATTATTTTTGATTTCATTTAAAAACAAATTTAACTAATATATAGACAAATTATGTCTACATATTATTTCTATTTAGAAACTCTATATTTAAGCTTTTATATTTAACTCATTGATGTAATTTACAAATTCTGAAATATTTTTCGGATAATAAACTCCTAAAATATTTGAATCATGAACAATATCGATAACAGGTGTTCCGTCGTCGTCACCTCTGACTATAATTTCATAATTGCTTACAATTGTTTTCATTTGGGTCAACCAAAATGTATCTTCTGAACTTCCTTCACCACAATCAAATTCAACCTCTGAAGTATTTTTGAATTTATTAGCAATTATCTCTAAAAATTCATTTTCCATTTCATCTAATTCTAATTCAGTAAATTCTAATTTTCTGTTTTCGTAATAATCGTTTAATGCACTCATAATGTTATTTTGTAAAATTATTTGCATCTCTTTTTTGGATTTTGCCTTAAATCTTTATTATATCACTCTTAATTTTGGTTTTTATAAAAATTAAAACATTATTAAACTTTCATTTTAGAAATAGTATAAACTGATAAAATAAATATTATTAAAGCAATTCCGGTAGCTAATACATAAGAAGAATAATCATATTCGTTGAATATTGAAAATAAAATATTGATTGCTAAAAAAACACTTAAAAATATTCCTGAAGTAACTTTAATTAAAACATTTGTTCTACTATAATCGAAATTTAGTGTAATAATACCCGCAATACCTGAAGTAATTGAAATAAAACATCCTATTGCAAACATAATTTTATTTTCTTCTAATGTATATTTAGATAGAAAAAAAGCAACAAGCAATCCTATTAAAACTGACATCATCAGTGTAAAGAAATTTATTTTCATAGTTAAATTATTTTATAGGTGGAGGTTTAAGAAGAAATATTTTTTTTACTTCTGGGATTTGTTTAGCATTCATCCATCCTGGTAATCCGTGAAACCATATCAATGTTTCTTCTGATACTCTATTACCTAAAATATGGCTACTCAATTCTTCTTCAGTAAAAGGTCCTTGTGGAATATCATTTACTAATGCATAAAAAAGTATTGGTTTTGGCATTTGCATGCTTAAATTTTGAAATTGAGGCGTTTGCATATTCGTCATTGCATGATTCATTGTTTGCATCATTTGTTGTGCAACTGCCATACTCATGCCAAATTCCATCAATTTTTCTAGTGAATTAAAACTATTGTCATTCATAATAATTATTTTATGGATTAATTGGTGGTGGAGGCGGTGGCGGAACAGCCCCAAACAATGTTTGTAACTCTAATATTTTATTCGCTTCATCCCAATTTTGCATCCCTTGTTTCCACACAAAAGTGTTAGATTGTAATTGACCATTTATTACCAATTGTTGTAATTGTTGCATAGTAAACGGCCCTGTTTGTTCTCCATTCACAGCTACAAAATATTGAATACTTGGAGGTGATGGAGGCATTTGTGTGTTTGGTGGTGTTTGACTATTCATATTGGCACCCATCTGATTCATCATTCCAGCCATTTGATTACCCATAGCTCCACCCATCATCATACCAGTCATCATACCAGCTGGGTTCATACCGCCTGATGAATTACCACCCAAATCCATATTACCCATGCTACCTAAACTATCTGCAGCTGAAGTTAAAATATCCTTTTGCGCATCTGTTTGAATATTTAGTTTATGAACTTCAAAATTACTTGATTCAGTTTGTAATTTTTGTGCGCGTTGCAATTCTTCTCTCTGAATACGCAGTTGTTCTTCTATATTACCAGCATTTATACGTTGCGTATCTTGTAAATTTTTAATGTTTACATCTGATTGAGCCTGTAAGGTGTCAATTTCAACATTTGCTTGAGTAGTTGTTTTTCTTTCGGTAATATCTGCAGTTAGTTTTCTGAGCTTATGATATTGTTCATCGTTTTTATCAATATCAATAACATCAATACTTAAATTATTGATTTGAATACCAAATAAAGTTTCTATTTCAGGCTTTAATCTTATATTAGATTCAGAATTTACTTCATCTAATTGAGTTTCGATTTGAACAACAGCAATATCATTTTTCTTTGGAATGTTAATTACAATTGCTTTTAAATTTCTTTCAATTACTGGTTTCATCTTTTCATTTAACTCATCAGGAGTCAAATTTGTGAGTCTGTTAATTTTGATAAATTCTTTGTAATCTACAATTTGAGTTAACAATTGATATTTCACTGCACATTTAATTCCAAAATCTTTAAATCGAGGATCGAAAACATCAAAATATTGAATTCTAGCATTAAAAGGTATGATTCGTGCTAAGTTAATGAAATAAACCTCCGCTTGAAATGGAGTTCCCGCATTATATGCTAGACCAATTATATTTGATATAACCGGTAAATTTGCTGTTTTTAATATTTCATCATATGGTCCTTCAATAAAATCTTGAATTAAGCCATCTTTCTGTTTGTACACAAAAACAGCTACTTCACCATCTTTTACACGTAAACTACTTCCCCAACGGATGGCATTTTCTTTATTTGTTGAATTAACTTCATTACCTAATGGTCTCCATTTCCAAATTAGGTAATCTTGTTCGTCACAACGAATCATGTCCATCATGCCGCCTTCTTTTTTACTACTGAATAATCCCATTTTATTTATTTTCTTTTTTTAAATCTAAAATTGTTTTTTTTAAAGACGCTCTTTTTTTTTCATAAGTATCAGCCTTTTTTTGATAACTAATAATTTCCAACTTGTAACTCCAAACTAATTGTTCCGTAAATATTAATGCTTTACTATAATTTTGTTTATCAATGTTTTCAATTATTTGTTTTTCAATATTATTTAGCTTTGAAATTTCGTTTCTTTCACCTTCATTTTCAGACTTAATGCCAAAATAAACTGCTAAAAACAAGAATATAAATAATACTAAAATTACAAATAACATTTTTTGTTTTGGAGATATAGAAATAGTTTTAATTTGATTATTGTATTCTAACAAAAGCAAATTAGCGTGTATATCATCTTTTAACTCTAGTGAAATTTTTGCTTTTAATTCATTTGCTTTTGATTTCCATGCACGTCTCAAAAAGCCTTCGTCATTTACTGATCCATATTTTTTACTTTCATGAATTGCTAAATTAAAAAAATCTAATAAATCTTCTTTATTGTAAGGCAATGGGAAGGTTGAGACAATTGAAGCTTTTCTAGCGTTAATTTTACTTTCATATACTCTTTCAACATCTAATTTTTCAATAAAATTTAAAGACCTATTTCTCTCTTCAATTTCAACTTTTTCAAATTCTGAAAACAATTTTTGCTTTGATTTTAGTACTTGTGAATTAGTAAATTCATGTCCGCAATCTTCACACTTTATTTGAAAAGCTTTTTTACTTGCCCCACAAGCAGGACAAGTATTAATATTACCAATTTTTTCTTTATCTTCCGGTTTATTGGCTTCTAATTGATGAAGTTTTCCATCTAATATCATTTCAACTTCATCTCTGTCAACGCCTAATGCTTCAGCTTTACGAAGAATAATTCCTCTTTCTTTTTCAGTCACTTCACCATCGGCAAGTGCCATATTTATTAAATTCTCAATATCTGGGTGCATTTTATATTTTTTTTATGAATTAAACTTCAAAATTAGTTAATTTATTATCACAACAATTATCCATCTTGTCACCTTTTATTACTGTTAAATATTCTCTTAATATTAAATTTTTATTTAATAGTCTCAAGATTATAAATTTTCTTTAATGATTCTTGACGATCAATGTCATTATCATAATATTTAATGACTTTTTTTGCATTTTCGAAATCTCTACTATTTATTGCAACATTAAAAATTTTATCAATAGTTTTCTTTTTTTCTATTATATTATCCATTAAATTAATTTTAACTATTGCACTATCTAGTTGATTATTACTAATATGATAATTAATTTCATTTTTTAATTTTTTATCTTCCTCACTTAATGGAATTAGCATCATTATAAATGAAATAATTATCATGATAACAAAAAATATACCGAAAATATACAAACATCCTTTTTTATTGTTTTTTTTAGGTTCAATAGATTTATCAAAATATTTACGATATCTATTTATGATTATTTGAGATTGTGAATCATTTTCGCCATAAACTTCCAAAAGCTCTAATGATTGCTTAGCTTTTGAAAACCAGGCATCTTTTATTGGTTTTTCAATATTAATACCAAATATTTTTTGATTTTCATCGCTTTCAAAATTTGAATATGAATAAATGAGCAATTCTATTATATCTTCCCTGTTTTTTGGTAATGGATATGATTTTATTAATGCAGATATATTTTTCTCTTTTGAACTTTCATTATCAACTAAGTATTCTTTAGTACCTATTTTATATTTAGACTGAGGGTTTTGTTCTGAATAAATTTTTTCTATGAATACTTTGAATTCCATAAGAAACTCTGATTTTTTTGTATTCTGCAATTCATGCCCACAATCATCACATTTAATTTGAAAAGCCTTAACACTTGCTCCACAAGCTGGACATGTTTTGATGTTGCCAACTTTTTCTTTTTCTTTTGGTTTATTTGCCTCTAATTGATGAAGTTTTCCATCCAATATCATTTCTACTTCATCTAGGTCAACGCCAAATTCAGCTGCTTTTTTAAAGATTACATTTCTCTCTTTTTCTGTAATTTGACCATCTGCTATGGCAAGGTCAATTAGTTTTTCAATTTCTGGATGCATACAATATTTTATTTTTCATAGATTATTAAAAAATTAAATTATCTTTCTAGTCACAACGTATCATTTTCATCATAACACCTTCTTTTTTGCTACTGAATAGAGACATTTTAAATTATTTTTTTAATAATTGCGAAAGCATAATACCTCCATAAACAATAATTAAGATTATCGCAATTACTCCAATCATGAAGTTTCTAACTCTATTTCGGCTTTTTATTGAAGATTTAAAATCTATTTCAAAATTTTCTAATTGTCTAAAAAATTCACTATCATTCTTAAACATAATTTTACTTTTTATAATTAATTCTTCAGCTTTTTTTCTCCACGCTCCACTTGTAGAATAACCATCGCCAAAATAAGACATGTATGAACTGTCTTTTCCTTTAGATAATGAATAACCTAAAAACTCAAGAATATCTTCCCTTGTATTTGGGATAGGGAAATTTTCAATTAACTCACTTTTTAATTTATTTTTTTCCACATCAATTGCATTTTTTTTTGCTTGATCACCCAATGCTCCTTTTAGTATTTGTGGAGATACAATTTCTTTGTTATTGATTTTTTCTATTTCACCTAGTAATTTCAATAGAGTAGAATTTGCCTTAGTATTAGTAAATTCGTGCCCACAATCAGAACAAGTTAGCTCCATTGCTTTAACTGAAGAACCGCAAGCGGGGCAAGTTTTTATATTACCAACCTTTTCTTTTTGTTTTGGCTTGCTTGCTTCTAATTGATGAAGTTTTCCATCAAGTGTCATTTCAACTTCATCGGCATCAACACCAAGTTCAGCAGCTTTTTTTAAGATTACATTTCTCTCTTTTTCTGTAATTTGCCCATCTGCAAGGGCAAGGTCTATTAGTTTTTCAATTTCTGGGTGCATAATTAAATTACTTTGACAAGATGATTTTTTATTTTATAAAACTAATAAAAAAAAATACTAAACACAAATTTCTTTTAAATGTTCATAAATCATTACCATTGCTATAGTATCTAATTCACAGTACTTTAGTAAAGAAGCTTTTAATTTATTACGCTCTTCATCGCTCATGTTTGTGTATTGCGTTAAACCATAAGCTGTAAGAGCAGCCCCTCCATTATTAATTTCATCAATATCCGTCATTCTGTCAAAATCTTCATTCCATTCTTCAAATGGTTTACCTAAAATTTTATATGGGTCAATAACTTCACCTTGTTCATCAAATGTCAACCATACGTGTTGAGGGCCAAAATTCTTTGAGGAAAAATTAATTTCACCAATAGGTTTGCTATATTGTTGTCGAATTAAGTTTGAAGTTTTAAAAATAGCAGGTAACATTTGTTTTATGGAATTACTTCCTTTTGTATGTGGATTATAATAATAAGCCTTAATCACTTCACATAAATCAATCATACCTCTTAATGGATTCCATTTTTCGCCTTTATAATCTTTGTCTTTGGGCGGTGTGGTTAATGTTTTTATGAAAGTAATTAGCGTTTCCTTATCCGCTTCATTTGAGGCTTCTAATTGAACCTTAATTTGATTTAATGTAGAATTTTCATAAGGTGAATATTGAAAAACCGTTCCTTCATTTTGATTTAAAGCTTTTTGCAAAGCTCTCACAAATTCAAAGTTTGGAAAAACACCAGCTTCCACATTAATATATTCGTTTGCATGTTCAATGCTACCATCTTCATGATAAATATGACGCGAGAATTGAAACACTACTTTTTCATAGGGTTTTTGTCCAGCACAAAAAGGTAAAGCCACTGTTGATGCTTCAAAATCAATGAAGTTTAATGGAAAGTTCCAAGTGTCTATTTCTGCTTTCAAAGATTCTTTTAACAGATATGGTTTAACATCTTCTTCAAGTGATTTATGTTTTTGAATTAATTGTCTTTCAACTCTTGTTATGACTCCAGGAATTTTTTTAACATCTCCAAATTCAGCATCTTCAATATCGATAAGTTTGAGTTTATTATTTTCTGTTAGATTTTTCCATCTTCTAAAGTCCCATATTTCAAAAGCATTAGGTTCATTAAAATCATCTTCAGTCCAATTTAACTTTTTTTGAAAGCAAGCTTCAAATCCTGACTTTAAATTGGGTTTTTTCTCATCCTTTTTAAATTCACATTTTTTACAAGCGTTAAATTTTAAGTCGTAATCAAAAAAACGATCTTCTTCATAGGCTTTAGCAAATAATTGAATGGCATCTTCAAAATCATATTCTTCTATTATTCTCTCTTCACCTGAGGAAATTCTATCTACTAGCAATGAAACATCTATTTTAGTTAAAACCGAATCATTTTCAATATTCAAACTATCGATTTGTTCTTTTATTTTTACGATACCAGTTCTATTGCCTGAATTTTTAGTAATTCTAAACATTTGGTTCAAACCATCTACAGAAGTGCTTTTGTCCTTATCAGCAAGCATCAAATAAGGGGTAACCTGATAATCAGGAAAAGATTTTTTAATAACGTATTGTTGAAAAGCAACATCAAATAAGTAGGCTTTCCATTTTGAATCTATTTTTAATTTATCATTTGCAAATTCGGATAATCCATTTGAACTATTGAAAGACTTGGCTTTAACTTCAATTAATTTGATTTGATTACCTTTTTTTTCTAAAATATCAACTCTAATAAATAGATTTTCAAACATAAAAGCTGCTTCAAATATGACTACATTTTCTTGTTGAAGTAAACTATTCGTTTGAGCTACTTTTTCAAAATAATCGAAGTTTGCAGGGTCAGTACTATCTTCAATCAAAATACCATTTGGATAATGTAATCTTGCTAATTCTTCCACTTGAAACCCGCCAGAGGCTAATGCTTCCAAAAAAGGATTATTAGACTTTGTATTAGCATATTCTTCTTTTTTATTTGTATAGAATAATTTATTAGGGCATTCAATACCTAATTTAAAACGGGATTTTGTTAAAACTCTCATATAAGTATAATTTTTGTGTAAAAATAAAGTAGAACCTCGACAATTATTGTCTAACTTAATCTATGACTTTTATTATTTAATACAAACTTAAACTCTTTATAGACAAATTATGTCTATGCGTATTTATTTTTTAAAAGACATAATTTGTCTATATTCGTAATAAATTTGCAAATAAATATACTAACTATGGATTACAAATTTTACGAAGAATTATTAGATAATATGGTTTCTCATATTTATGGTACTAAAATTACTGTAGATGAGAAAGGCATTTTTGAATGGAATAAAAAAGCTGATGGAACTGTAATTTATCGTACAATAAAAATTTTGCACAATTTTAAAGTTCCAAAAGAGAAAGAGATACCATCTGCATCTGAAGGAAAAGTATCTTACCAGACATTGAAAAATAGTTTTTATATTTCAGAAATAACTCCTGAAAATACTTTTGATATTTATAGTTCTGGTGGTGGTATGACCAAGAGATTTACGTTTAGAAAAATCGAGACTAAAATTGAAAAAATATTAGATAAGGTAATTACGATACGATAATTCGTAACACTCTATATTTTGGCGCTACTTCATATTATTTTATATTTAGTAATGGCTTTATGAATTCAGGCCAAAAGAAAAATACAACTAAATAATCAATCCTATTAAAATTTGGTTTTTCCATTGATAATTTTTCTAGAAAATAAAAGAAAGAAATAAATAAAACACCAATTGAAAAATAGTTTTTTACTATTGGCCATATTGCATAAATAATAATTTCTGTAGTAATTTCATATTTTAAGGCGTAATTTAATAACGTATTACTTCTGTAATTATTTTTTCAAGTCCGATATCTGTCGCTGAACCTCTAAATTCATTAGGAATTAGAAATATAATATTTTCGTTTGTGTTTAACCACACATTTGGACTGTCATCAATAATGATAATTTTCTCATACTTTTCTAGCCATTCTTTTTTTAGTGTTTTTTTGAAATTTTCATTTATCCAATAACAATCTTTTCTACTAAGTATTTCTAATGGTTTAATATTAAGTTTTTTAGAAATTTTAGTGGCATAAGGTTTCAATGCAGTAGTATAAATAATAATATCTCCGATTTCTTTACATGCCAAAATTAAATCTTCAACAAAAGGTCTCTTATAAACTTTTAGAAATAGACTATAATAAAACAACAACTCGGCCGTCTCTTTTTCAGCATAAGAACCATAAATAAGCGTGTGGTCTAAATCTAGAATTATTAGTTTTTTCATTTTGTATAATTAGAAATTCAAAATTATTTTACAAACAGACAAATTATGTCTAACTAATAATTACATTTGTATAAAAACTAATGATATGGCTTTTTCAGAAGGAATTTCAAGATTACAACGAATAATTAATCTTATTTCTATCGACTATAGAAGTAAAAAAGAGATAATGTCGTATTTGAGAGAATACAATATAATAATATCTTATAAAACTTTGGAAAGAGATTTAAAACAAATCAAAGAGGAATTGGGGTTTGATTTAGAATACAAACGAAATGTGGGTTATAGATGTGAAAATGAAAACGTATTACAAACAGAATCAATGTCTATTGATAGTAGTATGTGTAAAGTGGGTTTTGAAAACGAACTTTATAGAATTATTAATGTGTTTACTCACAATGAGAAAACCTATTGTAATTGTATGGTTAAAAGGAGTAAGAAAGTAATTTTAGTAGTTACAACTTAAAAATTAGATATATGAAGTTATTGAATAACCGTATTTACTAATTTTTATTTTTATACCCTGCTTCTGATTTTTTTAATGTGTAATAAACTATTAAATCTGCTTCTTCCTTAACTTTTACTTGATATAATTCCATAACGTTTTTAAATAATACCGGATTTTCAACTATATACCATAATCCAGCACCAATAGCTTCATGATATTTTTTGGCCTTAAATACAAAAAGGGTTGCTTCAGATGGAATTTGAGTAATGTAAACTCGGTATTTAGCTTTTAACGGGTTTTTAATAAACTTCACAATCTGTCCATTAACACTTGATAGAAAAAGGCAAAAAAAACAATGTAACGATTAACTTTTTATAGGTTTTCATATAAAATTATAGTTTAAAAAGAAATTGAATTTGATGTATCATGATTTCACAATAAAAATATTTTTCAATAATTGAATACCCAAATTTACTGATTTATTTGCACAGATACAATTTCTTTGAAATAACAATATTAAGTTATATACTACGTTATTTTTTAAATAGACAAAATATGTCTGAGTAAAACAGTATTTTTGAAAAACTAATCTATTAATTCACCATTGAAAAAAGTAAAAATCCAATTAATAGTGACATTTATTTATTATAAAGAAGTTAAACTTGACGCAATTGAACATGATTACTTTTTATCAATAGCTAATAGAATTGGCATGGATTTAAATGAAGCCCTACTTGACCCTTATTTTTATTTTAAATTAAAATTGGATAAATACCAGACATACGAAGCTTTAAATGGAACTACTCCATGGTATACAAAAACGACATTAAACTGGATTTTACCTGTGAGAAAATTCTAATAAAACTCGAAGTATTACATTGGCTAATTACATTGAAGTACAATAAAAGATCTTTTAAAAATTAGATTACCATGTAAAATTTCAACAAAAACAAATTGATGATTTAAAAGCGTTATTCAATAAATTAGTAAATCAAAATACACCTCAAAAATAAAATTGCGGTTAACCATTTATATAATAATAATTATTATGAATGTATAATCGAATTTTAAATATTTTATGGGGCTAATACACCAAGTAATTTACAAATAGCTACGAATTGAGTTGAACGAAATTATATTTCTTCTTAAATTATATAAAAATAAAAAGCTTCACATTTCTGTGAAGCTTTCTAGTAGCGGGAACAGGACTCGAACCTGTGACCTTCGGGTTATGAGCCCGACGAGCTGCCTACTGCTCTATCCCGCGATATATGTTTAACTCTTTTTTCTTTTTTGGTGAAGTAAGCAATATTTCATACCTAATTCTATTGCAAATATACAACCAATTTTGGTTCTGACAAGTAAAACTTAAAAAAATATTAAACCATTATATATTAGCATTATTTTCAACAAATTAGAAAAGATTAAACAAAATATAAAATTAGCAAAAGCGGAAATTATAATTCAAAAAATAAATTTTAAGTCTTAATTTTACATTTTAAAAATTTAAAAATGAATTCAAAATTTATAATTGTATTAGGGTTAACTTTTATACTTTCGACAGCATTTGCACAAAAAACAATTCATGGTCAAGCCAATTGGCTGGTCTATACAGGTCAATACAAACTAACCAACAAGTTTGGTGCGCATTTAGAAGTGCAATGGCGTGGTGACACTAATTTTGAGCAAAACAGACAGAATTTATTCCGAATTGGCGGCATATATTACTTAAACAATCAAATTACTTTAAGCGCGGGTTACGGATTGATTAAAACTTTCAAACCTTCGTTAACTGATTTTTTTACAGAAAACAGAGCTTGGGAACAAATACAATATAATCACAAATGGTCTGATAATAAGAATATAATTTTGAATCGTTTTCGTTTAGAACAGCGTTTTGTAGATAATATTATTTTAAATAGTGATGATGAAGTTGTAGTAGAAGCGACCAATTATCAAAATAGACTAAGATATTTGAATCGTAATTTATTTCATTTATTTAAATTTAATAATGAAAGAAACAAAGCGTATGCCATTTTACAAGACGAATTTTTTTTTAATTTAGGAGACAATAAAGTAAATGCTAATTTCTTCGATCAAAACAGGCTTTTAATTGGTTTCGGAATTAATTATGAAGATACCATTCGGCTAGAAGTTGGTTATTTAAATCATTTGGTAACACCTGAAATTGGAAACAACATCATGAATCATAATGTTTCCATGAGTATAACGCATAATTTAGATTACACGAATTCTATGAAGTAATACAATTTCTAAAAAACAAAAAACCGTCCCGATTGTATCGGGACGGTTTTTTTATACTTCGTAAATCTAAAGTCGTAAATCTAAAATTAAATTACATCATTCCTGGCATTCCTGCACCCATATGACTTGGACTTGCTTCTTCTTTAATTTCGATTAACGCACATTCAGTAGTTAAAATCATACCTGCAACAGAAGCCGCATTTTCTAAAGCCACACGAGTTACTTTTTTTGGATCGATAATTCCGGCCGCTAACATTTGAACATATTCTCCTGTTTTTGCATTAAATCCGAAATCACCTGAACCATCAATTACTTTTGCAATAACTACAGAACCTTCTCCGCCAGCATTTTCAACAATAGTACGTAATGGAGATTCGATAGCTTTATTTATAATTTGAATTCCTGTTGCTTCGTCAGCATTTTCAGCTTTTAAATTTTCTAAAGCATTTTTAGCTCTCACTAAAGCCACTCCACCACCAGCAACAATTCCTTCTTCTACAGCCGCGCGAGTTGCGTGTAACGCATCATCTACTCTGTCTTTTTTCTCTTTCATTTCTACTTCAGAAGCTGCTCCAACATAAAGTACAGCTACACCGCCTGCTAATTTAGCCAGACGTTCTTGTAATTTTTCTTTGTCGTAATCTGAAGTTGACGTTTCCATTTGAGCTTTAATTTGGTTTACGCGACCTTTGATTAATTCCTTATCACCTGCTCCATTTACAATTGTAGTATTGTCTTTGTCAATAGAAATATTTTCAGCTGTTCCTAACATTTCTAAAGTTGTATTTTCTAACGAATACCCACTTTCTTCAGCAATTACAGTTCCGCCAGTTAAAATAGCGATGTCTTCTAACATGGCTTTTCTTCTGTCTCCAAAACCTGGTGCTTTTACTGCGGCAATTTTTAATCCACCACGTAATTTATTTACTACTAAAGTCGCTAACGCTTGTCCATCAACATCTTCTGCAATAATTAATAACGGACGACTAGATTGTGCAACAGGTTCTAAAATAGGTAATAACTCTTGTAAATTTGAGATTTTTTTATCGTATAATAATACATAAGGATTATTTAATTCTGCAACCATTTTATCTGCATCTGTAACAAAATAAGGAGATAAATAACCTCTGTCAAACTGCATTCCTTCCACAACATCTACATAAGTATCTGTTCCTTTTGCTTCTTCAACAGTTATAACACCTTCTTTTCCTACTCTTGTAAATGCTTTCGCAATTAAATCACCAATATTTTCATCGTTATTTGCAGAGATTGAAGCTACTTGTTTTATTTTTTCTGAAGAATCACCTACCGATTGGGTTTGCTTTGCCAAATCGGCAACAATTGCTTCGACAGCTTTATCAATTCCTCGCTTTAAATCCATTGGATTGGCACCAGCTGCAACGTTTTTCAAACCCTCTTTAACGATAGCTTGAGCCAAAACAGTTGCTGTTGTAGTTCCATCTCCAGCTAAATCATTAGTTTTTGAAGCTACTTCTTTTACCATTTGCGCACCCATATTTTCTAATGGATCTGCCAATTCAATTTCTTTTGCAACCGAAACACCATCTTTAGTAACCGTTGGACCTCCAAATGATTTAGAAATAATTACATTTCTTCCTTTTGGACCTAATGTTACTTTTACTGCATTTGCTAACGCATCTACGCCACGTTTTAAACCGTCACGTGCTTCAATATCAAATTTTATATCTTTTGCCATTTTTTAATGTTTTAGACAGAAGGCTTTATGCTATACGCTAACCATCTGCTGTTAATTATATATTGTTTAGTTAGAACTAATTGCTTATTGTTTAAAACTATAATATTGCGTAAATTTCATCTTCACGCATAATTAGGTAATCTTTACCTTCATATTTTAATTCTGTTCCAGCGTATTTACCATACAAAACGGTATCACCAATTTTAACAGTCATTGTATAATCGGTTTTTCCTGTTCCAACGGCAACAACAGTTCCTTTTTGAGGTTTTTCTTTTGCTGTATCTGGAATGATAATTCCTGAAGCAGTTGTTGTTTCTGCAGCAGACGGTTCAATCACTACTCGGTCTGCAATTGGTTTAATATTTAATGCCATAATAATATTGAATATGTTAGTTAGTGTGCTTTTTTATAGTTTCAGAAACTGTGCCAAAACTATTTTCTGACAAATTTACTTAAAATAAAAATGCCAGCACTGACAGGCTGGCATTATATAGTATATGTTGCAAAAATTATTTTGCAGAATCTGCTGGTTTAGAAGCAGGAGTTGTTGCTGATTTAGCTGGCGCATCTTTAACAAGAGCCGGAGCTGCATTTTCGTCTACTAATTTAGAGCCACCTGTACCGTTATTGAAACTTAAAGTTGATAATAAAATTAGAACGATTAATGAACCGCCTAAAACCCAAGTTGTTTTTTCTAAAAAGTCGGTTGTGTTTTTGACACCTCCCATTTGACCGCCGCCACCAAAAGAAGAAGATAAACCTCCACTCTTAGGATTTTGTACCATAATGGTTAAGATTAATAAAAAACATACGATGATGATTAGTGCTAAAAAAATTGTAAATGACATAACTTCTGTATTAATTATTTTGTTGTAAAATTTTTATATTTTTTATTCGGTCTGCAAAGAAACTACTTTTTTCTGGATATTTCAAAATTAATATTTCATAAGCTTGTATGGCTTTGCTGTATTTTTTTTGTTCGAGATAAATTTGTGCCAACGTTTCTGTCATAATTGAAGAAGGCGTTTCGTTGCTTTTAGCAATATTTATTGGTATAGACGTAGTATCTTTTACTTGTGAAATTTTAGGATTTAATTCGATAAACTTTTCTATTAAATCGAATTTTTTTTCCAATTCTGAAGATACTTTAATTTGTTTTTCAGTCTCTTTACGAACAATAGGTGCAATTTTGGCTAATTGAAGCCATTCTGAAAAAGAATGGGTTTCATTTTTATCAAATTGCAAGGGTTTACCAATTTCCAATGCTTCTTCTGCTTCTTTATTTGTTTCTTTTTGTTCCAAAACAGAAATTCTTTCTGTTACATTAATTGATTTTGAAATAGTATCTAAAATAACTGGTCGATTTTCTTCTTCAACATATTCATAATCTGCCACAATTATACTCTGAATTTCCGCTTGATATTTATCATACACTTCCTGTTGAAAAATTTTAAAATCATCGGAAGTAATAAAATCAAACAATACGCTTCTATCTGTTGTGTGAGCAGCAGTTTTTTTCAATTCATAATTATACCTAAAACTCTCTTGATTATATAGTCCTTTTAAATACAAAGCACGAGCACTTTGATAAAAAGGAAATTCATTTACAATAGTTTCTAATACTAACGTTTGTTTGTCGTTAATAGTTTTAGAATTATTGAGTAGATTTATATAATCGTTTGTATTCATTATTGTTTAGTGATTAGTGAATTGTAAATAGTGAGTAGACTTTGGACTAATCACTTTTTACTAATTACTCGTTTACCATTTAGCCAAAGATTCATTAAAAATATCTAAAGTGATTCTTTCGTAAATTATTTCTAGTGCTTCATTTAAAACTGCAGATGGTAATAAATTCGCATCATAATCGTGGAAAAATGAAAAACGTTTTTCGAAATTATCATCTTCTGAATTTTTGCTTGAATACCTCACATTTATGGTAATAGTCATCCTATTTTGTGAGGATTGTTGGTTCGCATTAGATGCCATTGGTGTGATGCGATATTCTACAATTTCACCTTCATACAACAAATCACCTCCAGAAGTTACCAAATCTAAATTGGTTTGATTCTGTATGGCGTTTTGTAATTTTTGTGTAAACGTTCGTTCGATACCTACCTCAACTATTTCAGCATTATTTTGAAAATAATTTACCTGAAATGTTTTGGCATTAATTTTTCCTGTTCCTGTAAAGTTGTATTTTACGTTACAACTTACGAGAAAAAACAAGGTTAAAATTGTAACTATTTTATATTTTAAGTTCATATTTTAAATTCTAAAACTACAAATCAAATTGTTTTATTTTTCTATATAATGTTCTTTCAGATATTCCTAATTCATCTGCAGCTGCTTTTCTTTTTCCTTTATTTTTTTCTAATGATTTTATAATTAATTCTATTTCCTTGGCTTCTAAACTTAGTGTTTCCACTTCGTCTATGGCTTCGGTATATAAATAATTATTATTAAAATCGTCATCATCATCAAACTCTTCTTGCTCAATTTCTTCTTCAACAGGTAAAGATTTTCTTTTTATTTCTTGTTCAAAAATAGTGTTTTTTTCTTCAGAATTTCCATAAATTTTTTGAATAAGTGATTTGTTATTTTCTTGAACTTTAGCGTTTTCATTTTGCATTAGTTCTAGAGTAAGTTTTTTTAAATCATTTAGGTCGCTTTTCATATCAAAAAGTACTTTGTACAAAATTTCGCGCTCATTACTAAAATCGGAAGTGTTTTTTTTCTCTCCAACCACTTGTAACGAATTGCTTTCCATATTTGGCAAATACGATTTTAAAGACGTTAATGAGATATCTCTGTTGGTTTCCAATACCGAAATTTGTTCTGCAGAATTTCGTAATTGCCTGATATTTCCACTCCAACGATAATGCAATAAATAATTTATAGCATCATCAGATAATTTAATTGGAGGCATTTTGTATTTGTGTGCAAAATCGGCAGCAAACTTGCGAAACAACAAGTGAATATCTTCTTTTCTTTCGCGTAAAGCGGGTAAATTAATCTCAACGGTGCTTAAACGATAATATAAATCTTCTCTAAATTTTCCTTTTTCAATAGCTTCTAACAAGTTTACGTTAGTAGCTGCAACAATTCGTACATTGGTTTTTTGCACTTGAGAAGAACCTACTTTAATAAATTCGCCATTTTCTAATACTCTTAATAAACGTACTTGCGTGGTTAATGGCAATTCGCCCACTTCATCTAAAAAAATAGTTCCGCCATTGGCTACTTCAAAATACCCTTCACGAGTTCCTGTAGCCCCTGTAAACGAACCTTTTTCGTGTCCAAAAAGCTCTGAATCAATGGTTCCTTCTGGAATGGCACCACAGTTAACTGCAATGTATTTTCCGTGTTTTCTGTGCGATAAAGAGTGAATTATTTTAGGAATACTTTCTTTTCCCACTCCACTTTCTCCAGTTACCAATACAGAAATGTCTGTAGGAGCAACCTGAATGGCTTTTTCTACGGCACGATTGAGTTTTGGATCGTTTCCAATAATCTCAAAGCGTTGTTTTATGTTTTGAACTGATTCCATTTTTTAATTATTTTGCCACAGATTATACTAATTCATAATTTCTGAATGCCCAACAGCTTCCCCTATTAATGTTCCGCTGGTGCAATCTGATATTTTTACTAATACAAAATCGCCAGGTTTATAATTTTCTTTTGGAAAAACCACCACTGTACTTTGTGAATTTCTGCCACTCCACTGTTTGTCTGAACGTTTTGAGTCTTTTTCTATCAATACTTCAACTGTTTGACCGATAAAACGTTGTGTGCGTTCTAGAGCTATACGTTGTTGTAAATCGATAATTTCATTTAATCTGCGTTTCTTTATTGCTTCTGGTATATCGTCTTCCATTTTTCTGGCGGCTAAAGTTCCTGGTCTTTCAGAATAAGCAAACATAAATCCAAAATCGTATTTTACATATTCTAACAAACTCAATGTGTCTTGATGATCTGCTTCTGTTTCTGTTGGAAAACCAGCGATAATATCTTGTGAAAGAGAGATGTCTGGAATAATTTTATATATAGTATCTATTAATGCAATATATTCTTCACGTGTATGTTGGCGGTTCATTTCTTTTAAAATTCTGGTACTTCCGCTCTGAACGGGTAAATGAATGTAATTGCAAATATTATGGTGTTTGGCCATAACCTCAATTACTTCAATATGCATATCTTGTGGATTTGAAGTAGAGAAACGAAAACGCATTTTTGGAAATTGCGTCGCACATCTTTCTAACAATTGAGCAAAATCTACTGAAGTGGCTTTTTGCATTTCGCTAGCTTTTTCAAAGTCTTTTTTCAAACCACCACCGTACCAAAGGTAACTGTCTACATTCTGACCCAGTAAAGTCACTTCTTTGAAACCTTTACGCCATAAATCAGCAATTTCTTCAATGATACTTTCTGGTTCTCGACTACGTTCTCTTCCTCGAGTAAAAGGTACAACGCAAAAAGTGCACATATTATCACAACCGCGTGTAATAGATACAAAAGCTGTAATTCCGTTACTACTTAAACGCACTGGAGAAATATCTGCATAAGTTTCTTCACGGGAAAGAATAACATTTATGGCATCACGACCGTCTTCAACTTCTTTCAATAAATTCGGTATATCTTTGTAAGCATCCGGTCCTACAACCATATCTACAATTTTTTCTTCGTCTAAAAACTTTTCTTTTAATCGTTCTGCCATACATCCTAAAACACCAACCTTCATTTTCGGGTTGATATCGCGTTTTATGGCATTATATACTTGTAATCGTTTACGAATAGTTACTTCTGCTTTATCTCTTATAGAACACGTATTTACTAAAACCAAATCTGCTTCTTCTAAAACTTGAGTAGTATTATAACCTTCATTTGCCAAAATAGAAGCCACAACTTCGCTATCCGCAAAGTTCATTTGACAACCATAACTTTCTATAAATAACTTTTTTTGGTTGCCTTGCTTTGTATCCAAAACCATTGAAGTGCCTTGTTTACTTTCTTCTACAATCTTTTCTTCCATAAACGGTATTATAATTTTATTTTCGAAAACTGTTTTTTCAAAAATTCAGAAAGCAAAGATAGTACTAAAATTCAATATCTGCCAAATTGTCAGCGTCAGTTTAACAAAAATTTAGAATTATTTAGTTTATCCAAAAAAAGTAATTATCAAAAAAACTACTCCTATATATATTAATCAAAAAAAAAATATACTTTTGCCAAATCAAATAAATGAAAATGGCAAAGAATTTAGTTATCGTGGAGTCACCTGCAAAGGCAAAAACCATTGAAAAATTTTTAGGTGCAGATTTCCAAGTGGAATCAAGTTACGGACACATTGCCGATTTACCTTCAAAGGAAATTGGTGTAGATGTAAATGATAACTTTAAACCTAAATATGAGGTATCTCCAGATAAAAAAGCGTTAGTTAAAAAACTAAAAGACTTATCTAAAAAAGCAGATATGGTTTGGCTAGCTTCCGATGAGGACCGAGAAGGAGAAGCCATTTCTTGGCATTTAGCAGAAGAATTAAAATTAGATCCAGCCAAAACAAAACGTATCGTTTTTCACGAAATTACCAAAACTGCCATTTTAAAAGCGATTGAAAATCCGAGAGATATTAATTATAATTTAGTAAACGCACAACAAGCCCGAAGAGTTTTAGACCGTTTAGTGGGTTACGAATTGTCTCCCGTACTTTGGAAAAAAGTAAAAGGTGGTTTATCTGCTGGACGTGTACAATCTGTTTCTGTTCGTTTAATTGTAGAGCGTGAACGTGAAATTCAGAATTTTAAAGCTGTTGGCAGTTATTCTATTAGCGCCGAATTTACAAATGAAGCAGGAAAAACAGTAAAAGCCAAACTAAATAAAAATTTCAACACAAAAGAAGAAGCACAACAATTTTTAGAAAAAAATATTGCTGCCGATTTTAAGGTAGCCGATTTAGAAACAAAACCAACGAAAAAATCGCCTACAGCACCATTTACGACTTCTACGTTACAACAAGAAGCTGCACGCAAATTGTACTTACCTGTTGGAATTACGATGCAAATTGCTCAACGTTTATACGAAGCCGGTTTAATAACTTATATGAGAACGGATAGTGTAAACCTTTCTCAAGATGCCATGGCTGCTGCACAAGCCGAAATTACTTCGTATTTCGGAGCTGCATATAGTAAACCAAGAAATTATAATACAAAATCTAAAGGTGCTCAAGAAGCGCACGAAGCCATTCGTCCGACAGATATGAGTCGTCATACCGTTGACATTGACAGAGACCAAGCCCGTTTATATGACTTGATTTGGAAACGTACTTTGGCCTCGCAAATGAGTGATGCGCAACTGGAACGAACCAACGTAAAAATTACTGCAAATACGCATGATGATTACTTTTCTGCAACGGGTGAAGTAATTAAATTTGATGGTTTTTTAAAAGTATATTTGGAAGGAAATGATGACGATGATGAAGAACAAGAAGGCCTGTTACCCGCATTAAAAGTGAACGAAAAGCTTGCCAATAAATTTATTACTGCAACAGAACGATTTACTCGTCCTGCAAGTAGATATACTGAAGCATCACTTGTAAAAAAATTAGAAGAATTAGGAATTGGTCGTCCTTCTACATATGCGCCAACTATTTCTACAATTATCAACAGAAATTATGTTGAAAAAGGAAGTTTTGAAGGAACAGAAAGAAAATACGAACAATTAACCTTAGTGGGTAAAGAAATAAAATCGCAAATTTTAAAAGAAAATTCAGGTTCCGACAAAGGCAAATTAGTGCCAACAGATATTGGTGGAATTGTAACTGACTTTTTAGTGAAAAATTTTGAAAGCATTTTAGATTATAATTTCACTGCTAAAGTAGAACAAGATTTTGATGAAATTGCTGCTGGAAACGAAGATTGGCATAAAATGATGCGGAACTTTTACGATCATTTTCATCCAATAGTAACAAAAGTGGAAACAACTGCAGAACGCGAATCTGGAGAACGAATTTTAGGTACCGATCCAAAAACGGGAAAACCAGTAAGTGTTCGATTAGGAAAATATGGTGCAATGGCTCAAATTGGTGCTATTGATGATGAAGTGAAACAATTTGCAAGTTTAAGAAGCGAACAAAACTTAAGTAATATAACATTAGAGGAAGTTTTAAATTTATTTTTATTGCCAAAATCTTTAGGAACTTATAAAGGCGAAGAAATAGAAGTGAACAATGGACGTTTTGGACCTTACGTGAAATTTGGAACGCAATTTATTTCATTAGCCAAAGGTGAAGAACCATTAGACGTTACAATGGATAGAGCTATCGAATTAATCGATGAAAAAACCAAAGCAGACGCTCCAATTGCTACTTACGATAATTTTCCAGTGCAAAAAGGCGTAGGCCGATTTGGACCTTTCTTAAAATGGAATGGTATTTTTATCAATGTGAGTAAAAAATACAACTTTGATAATTTATCGCAAGCAGATATCAACGAATTAATTGAAGACAAACAACAAAAAGAAATTGAAAAAGTACTTCATTATTGGAAAGAAGACGGTATAAAAGTAGAAAAAGCACGTTGGGGAAGATCTGTAATTACAAAAGGAAAAATTAAAATTGAATTAAGTAAAGATATAGATGCTACAAAATTAACTCTTGAAACAGTAAAAGAGATGATTGAAAAGAAAACGCCCGCAAAAAAATCAACTGCAAAAAAAGCTGCTGTAAAAAAAACCGTAGCAAAAAAGAAATAATATAAGTATTTGTAATTCTGAACTTTTTTCAGAATCCAATAAATTTAAAAATAATTTATGATATTCGAATATTTACAACCTGTATCAGAAGAAATTCAGAAATTTACAGATAGCTTATCTAATCAGACATTAGGTAAAAAAATTGTAATGCATACTGCCACCGATTATCCTAATTTAGAAAATATTTCAATAGCCGTTATTTGTGTAAATGAAAACAGAGGTGCCAATCTAGACAATGAAGTATTTGAGTTTAACAACTTCCGAAAAGCACTTTATCAATTGTTTCCAGGGAATTGGAACAAAGGAATAGCCGATTTGGGCGATGCCTTAGTTGGAAATGAAGCAAATGACACCTATTTTGTTTTAAAAACTATATGTGCCAGTTTAATTAAACAAAAAATTATACCTTTGGTTATTGGTGGTTCGCAAGATTTAACCTATGCCTTATATCGTGCTTTTGATCAATTAGATCAAATGGTAAATTTAGTCGCAATAGATAATAAATTTGATTTTGCAAAAGATGAAAAATTAGAATCCGACTCTTATTTATCAAGAATAATTGTAGAAGAGCCTAACAACTTATATAATTTTTGCAGTATTGGATATCAAACATATTATACTTCGCAGGAAGAAATAGACTTAATTGAAAAATTATATTTTGAAACCTATAGACTAGGCGAAATAAACAAAAATCCAGCCATTGTAGAGCCTATTTTTAGAGATGCAGATATTATTAGTCTTGATTTAAAGTCTATTAAATCTTCCGATTCAGGAAATACAACAGAATTTTATCCAAACGGATTTGATGGAAGGGAAATTTGTACACTAGCAAGATATGCGGGTATAAGTGATAAAGTTAGTGCTTTTGGAATTTTCAATCAATTTTATAATAAAAATGAAAACCAGCTTATAGCACAAATCGTTTGGTATTTCATAGAGGGTTATCATTTAAGAAGTTACGAATATCCATTTGAAGATAAAACAAATTATAATAGATATATTGTTTTAGCAGAAGACGAAGAATTAATTTTTTACAAAAGTAACCGTTCTGAACGATGGTGGATGGAAATAAAATACAATTCCATACATAATAAAACAGTTAAAAAAACGTTATTACCATGTACAAACGATGATTATGTGGCGGCATGTAACGCTGAAATCCCCGAAAGATGGTGGAAAGCGCACAAAAAAAGCTATTAAAAAATCGGTAAAAGCATAGCAAAAATCGGTAAAATACACTATTTTTTAATTTATTTTGCATTTACTATTGCATATGTCAAAATAAATAGATAGGTTTGGAACCTAAAATAAATCAAAATTTTATAACCCAAATAATATGAAAAAGTTTTTAGTATTGTCGGCGGCATTGGCTTTGTTTACAAGCTGTGGAAAAGGCGATAAAGGTGAAGTGGTAGGAGTTAAAGGCAAAAAGTGGTTTTCCGAAAAACCTTTTGGCATGACACTTATCCCTGGAGGTGCCTACATAATGGGTAAGTCAGATGATGACATTGCCAATGTACAAGATGCTCCAACTAAAACAGTTACTGTAACTTCATTTTACATGGATGAAACTGAAATTACAAATAGTGAATACCGCCAATTTGTGGAATGGGTGAAAGATTCTACTATTAGAACAAGATTAGCTATTAAAGCAGATGAAGCAGGTGCTAAACCAGCTGCAGGAGGAAAAAACACAGGTAGTATTGGTGATTTTGCATTTTATGATGCAGATCCAGCCAAAATGACTGCATATGATAAATATATGTATGAAAACTATTATAGTGTAGGAACACCTGAAGATCCATACGCAAATAGAAAAACAAATAAAAAAGTAAAATTAATCAAAGAGACTTCAAAATATCCAGATGCTGATTATGTAGAAGTGATGGATTCAATGTATTTACCAGAATCAGAATCTTTTAATGGATTAAAAACGATGGATGTAAGTAAATTAAAATTCAAGTACAATAAAGTCGACTTAAATAAAGCTGTAAAGAAAGTAGGTCGTAAAAACTTTTATGATTCTGATTCTTTAAAAATATATCCAGACACCACAGCTTGGATTAAAGATTTTGCTTACTCATATAACGAGCCAATGCATAACAACTATTTTTGGCACCAAGCTTATGGAGAGTATCCAGTTGTGGGAGTATCTTGGGATCAAGCAAAAGCATTTTGTGCTTGGAGAACGATGTACAAAAACTCATATGTAAAAAAACAAAAAGGAAGAGATCAAGTAAATTCTTTCCGTTTACCTACTGAAGCAGAATGGGAATATGCTGCAAGAGGTGGAATTGAATCTGGAACTTATCCTTGGGGTGGACCCTATGCTAAAAATGACCGTGGTTGTTTCTTAGCAAACTTCAAACCAATGAGAGGAGATTATGCAGCAGATGGTGCACTATATACTGTAGAAGCAAAATCATTTGAACCAAATGATTTCAACTTATACAACATGGCAGGAAACGTTTCTGAATGGACAGATTCTTCTTACGATGCAGGAGCTTACGAATTCGTTTCTTCAATGAATCCAAATGTATCTGATAAAGCAAACCAAAGAAAAGTAATTCGCGGTGGATCATGGAAAGATGTAGGTTTCTTCTTGCAAGTTTCGACACGTGATTTTGAATATGCGGATTCTGCAAGAAGCTATATTGGTTTCAGAACTATACAAGATTACTTGGGAACACAAGCAACCGGTAATAAAATTTAATAACAAACAAGAATATAACTTAACTAAATAATTATAACTAAACAAACTAAAATTTTAAATTATGGCAATTTTAAGCAAAAAACAAATGAACTTCGCTTACGGTATGGGAGCAGCAGTAGTAATCCTTGGGGCGCTATTTAAAATTACACACATTGAATTCGGTTTTATTACAGGTAACTTAATGTTAACTATTGGTCTTATTACTGAGGCGTTAATTTTTGGTTTATCTGCTTTTGAACCAGTCGATGACGAATTGGATTGGTCTTTAGTTTACCCAGAATTAGCTGGTGGAGACGCTAAACCAAAATCAGGGAAAAAAGATAATCCTGAAGAAGCACAAGGTTTATTATCTCAAAAATTAGACAATTTACTAAAAGAAGCTAAAATTGATGGGGAATTAATGACAAGCTTAGGAAATAGTATTAAAAACTTTGAAGGAGCTGCTAAAGGTATTGCCCCAACAGTTGATGCTATTGCTTCTCAAACAAAATATGCAGAACAAATGGTTAATGCTGCTACTTCATTAGAAGCATTAAACAACTTATACAAAGCACAAATTGATGGTGCTCAGAAAAATGCGGATGCAAATGCTGAAATAGTTGAAAATGCATCTAAATTAAAAGAGCAAATGCAATCTATGACATCAAATATATCTTCATTAAATGCAGTATATGGTGGAATGTTAACTGCAATGCAAAACAAAGGATAATTAGTTTTACAACTATATTTAATAACAAATAAACTAATTAGAAAAAATGGCAGGAGGAAAATTAACCCCTAGACAGAAAATGATTAACCTAATGTACTTGGTTTTCATCGCGATGTTAGCATTAAATATGTCAAAAGAAGTACTATCTGCTTTTGGTATATTGAATAATAAAATTGAAGGTTCAAACTCAATTACTGATACTAGAAATGAATCTTCATTTCAACAATTAGCTCAAAAAGCTTCTGACCAACCTGGTCAATATGGAGATAAAAAAGCTAAAGTTGATAAAATTAGAGCATTATCTAAAGATTTTTCAGATTATATTGAAAGCATCAAAACAGAAGTTACCAAAAAATTTCCTAAAGATAAAGAAGGAAATTATCCATATGAACAAATGGACAAAAGTGATGAAATAGACAATATGTTTTACATTGGTGATAGAGAATCAAAAAAAGGTAAAGAATTTTTAGAAAAAATTCAAACATATGCTGCTAAAATTAAAGCCATTGGCGGAAGTTCTATAGCAGAATCTGAAATGAAAAAAATCGAAAAAAGATTTGCTACAGAGTCTGTTTACTCTGAAAAAGCCGGTGCCAAATTATCTTGGTTAGATTATAATTATCATCACTTTCCATTAATTGCTTCTGTAACTAAATTGACACAATTGCAATCGGATATCAAAGCTACTGAAAGTGATGTTATGACTGGAATGTTCCAATCAGACTTAGTCGCAGCTGCTTCTTTAACCGCCTACCAACCTATTGTAGTTCCAGATAAAACTGCTTTCTTCCAAGGAGAAACAGTAACTGGGAGAATTATTTTAGGAAAATTTGATCCAACTTTAGTTGCAAAATCTGTAATTGTAAATGGGCAATCAATGAAAGCTGAAGCAGGTCAAGCTAAATTCTCTTTTGGAGCTGGAAGTGTTGGAGAAAAAGAAATTACTGGTTCTTTCAACTTTGACGAAAACGGAAAAGTGGTTAGTTTACCAATTAAAGGTAACTACGTAGTAGTACCAAAACCAAATCAAGCTATTGTTTCTGCAGACAAAATGAATGTGGTATACAGAGGCGTAGATAACCCAATTTCGGTATCTGTTCCTGGAATCCCTTCAAGTGATGTAAAAGCAAGTGGTCCAGGTTTAAAACCAACAGGTAAACCAGGGCAGTATATTTTAACTCCAGGACTAGGGAAAGAAATAACTATTAATGTTTCTGCTACATTACCTAATGGTGGTGGTACTTTTTCAAGTAAACAAACGTTTAGAATTAAGGGTATCCCAGCTCCTGCTGGTAAAATTAGAGGTGAAGCTTCTGCAAAAGGACCAAAATCTAATTTAGAAGTGTGTACTGTATCGGCTACTCTTGACGATTTTGATTTCCCTGTTACCATTATTGTTACTGGATTTAATATTAAAGTTCCTGGACAACCAACAATTCCAGTTCAAGGTAACAGAATGAATGCACAAGCAATATCTGCAATCAAAAAAGCCGGTAGAGGTGATAAGATTATTATATCTGAAATACAAGTTAAGTACGTTGGTATCAACCAACCTGCTAAAAATGTCAGTACTTGTACATTCGAAATACAATAATTTAATTTAATTTAATTTAAAGTAAAAAAAATGAATTGGAGAAATTTTTTATTAGTAACCGTATTTGGTTTGAGCACACTTTCGTTTGCGCAATCTAATTTACTAAATGCAAAGACACCTGCTGAAATTGGTAAAAAAACCGAAGCAGAAAAAAATGCAGATAACGACAAACCTTTACCTTATGGCTACATAGGCGATAGAGATGTTTTTATGGGAAAGACCGTTTGGGAAATTATTGATTTGGACCAAAGAGTAAATTTTCCATTGTATTTTCCAACGCTAGAAAGAAAAGATTTAGGTTCAGAAAGAAAGCCACTTTTTGAAGTATTAATTAAAGGAATTGAGGATGGAAAAATTACTGAGGTATATGATTCAGGCTATTTTACTGTAAAAAAGACTTTAGAAGATATTGAAAAACAAAGAGTGTTTGTTAAAATGACAGATGAAGGTAAAGAACAAGAAGCAGCAGGTGAAAAAGTTGACATACAATTTATCGTTAAAACTACAATTGAAGCAAAACATGTTCAAGGATATAAAATCAAAGGTTTTTGGTATTTTGACAAACGTCAAGGGGATTTGAGATACAGATTGCAAGGTATTTGTCCTTTAGTACCAGATGTCTATACAATGAACAATGATGAAAATAAAGATGATGCACCTATTGAGTTGTTTTGGATCTATTTTCCAGCTTCAAGAGATGTGTTACATAATGCAAAGGCCTTTAATGAAAAAAACTCGGCCATGCCATTTACATTTGAGCATTTGTTAAATGCACGTCGTTTTCATGCGGTAATTTACTTAGAAGAAAATGTATCCGGAGATAGAGAAATTAAAGAATACATGAAAGAAAATGCACAAATGCAATTATTAGAATCAGAAAGAGTAAAAGAAAAAATACGTAATTTCGAGTTAGATATGTGGAATTACTAATTAAAATATTTCTCCAATCATAATACAAAAAACTCTTACTTCGGTAAGAGTTTTTTTTTTGAAAAAAAAAGCTATATTTGAAATGAAAACAACTTAATTTAAAAAAATTATGAAAAAAAATGCCATAATAATAATACTTTTTATTATTTTTTCTTTAATTGCATTTTTTGTAAAAGAAAATTCTATGTCAAAAAGCAACTTAGAATTGTTTATTTCTTTTCAAACCAGTGATATTTATACAGAATATATTAAAGAAATTGAAAAAGTAGAAAAGGAAAATGAAGAAAACATCTTAGGAGTAAAATATATTAAAGAGAATTATGAGGCTAAATATGGACAAAATTTAGTTAATTTAAAAAGTGTAGTTGAAAAGGACACAAAAAAAAGATTTATAATTTATGAAAACAAATACTTCAGACAAATCTTATATTCAAGTTTGTTTTTATTTTGGCTAGGTGTTGCATTGTATATATATAAAAAATAATGAATATTAATTATGACTAAAATTCTATTAATTTGTATTATCATACCAAATATTAATCTATTTCATTTTTTAAATAAATTTTATAATTTTCTAAATCTATTTTATAAATATTTAATTTATTTAAAATATTCATTCCCAATAATGGCATTATATTTTTACCTTCCATTACAGTAAAATCAACATCATTTATTTTTTTTCCACCAATAATAACACTTGGTATATTCCAAAATTCAACTAAATGTTTTTTTCCATCAGCGGTTTGGGTATAATCTTTTCCTAGATAATTACGATTTGAAATTACTCCGTTATCAAGCAAATTATTAATAACATCCTTGCCAATTAAGGACATTGTTGCCCCTGTATCAAGAATAAAGTCATAAGTTTTATCCGCAATTTTTATATCTATAATCTTTTGATATGCTGTTCCTTTTAAATTGATTACATCAGCATTCTTCTTTGGAACTACTAATGAATTTACGATCATATGAAAAAGAGGATAAATTTCATCTGCTTTTTCATCAAGATTTTCTTCTATATCAGATGTTCCAACACAACAACTAATAAAATGAAAATAAGTTACATCGTGTAAAACATAATTATAATTTCTAGATTTTAGTTTAATTCCCATTTGTTCACTAGAAATTTCATTGACAAGTAAAAAACCTGCTCGACCCGCAATATTCATAGGTTTATAAGAAATAAATTTGCCTTCAAAACATTTTTTTGCATATTCTTCTGTAAAAACGTCTTCCTTAAATATCTTATTAATCTCCTCAAAAGTCAAATTACCATACTCTTCACTAGTATACGGCAATTCTTTGGTCATCATACTAATTGTGTTAAAACCATTTCCACAATCTGAAGTAAAAAGCTGGATTATATTTGGTTGTTTGCCTTCTTTTGAAGCCCAACTTTTTGGCATAGAAATAATTAATTCAGTATTTTTTGATTTTTTATGCCCTTTAGTATTAAATGTATAAGTGTAACCATTTGTGAACTCCTTTGATAATTGATCTTCATATTGAAAAGACAATATGTTTTCAAGCATTGGCGATTTGATGTCTCCTTTTAAGCTTTTTTCAATATCTTTTAAATATACTGAGGTTTCTTCATCTGTACTTAAACTAACATTTGTAGATATTATTTGTTTTAATGATTCCATTTCTGATTCAATAGAATCTTCCCATTCGCCTAATCCTTTTAAATATTTAAGCGCATTTTTTTTACTTTGTCCAAAGTTGGTTGTTAATAATAAATTCAGATAATTTACCTCTTTACGAAAAATTGGATTTTTTTCAGAAATAGTTGCAAGTGTAGTTTCTATTCCAGTAAAATAGCCATAAACCATTGAAGCCCGAATTGGCTTATCTTGTTTTATTGCTTGACCGAAAGAAAAATTGACAATTAAAAATAATATAATACATTTTGTTTTCATAATTACAGATAAATTTTACAATTTTTCTAATCAAATTTATATTGATAGAAAGTCAAATATTTATTATCAAAAATAGCCAAAATATGTAATAAAGGTTAACGAAAATTGTTATTTATTTTATATTCCAAAATAAATAACTAAAATTGGTTGGAATACCTTTTTTTCCAATAACTAAATTGGCAATACAATTTTAAGTAAATTTGTAACACTATAACAAAACAAAATGGAAGTTGATTATCTTATTATTGGTTCAGGTTTAGCAGGAATTTCTTTTGCAGAAACTTGTTTATTACACCATAAAAAAATAATGGTGCTAAATGACACCTCTCAAAATTCAACAACTATTGCCGGAGGTTTATACAATCCAATTGTTTTAAAACGATTTACAAAAATTTGGGAAGCGGAAGCCCAACTGGCTATTTCAATTCCATTTTATAGAAAATTAGAAGAAAAATTAAACACTACATTTCTATATGAAATTCCATTATTAAGAAAACTTAATAACATTGAAGAACAAAATAATTGGTTTGCAGCTTCAGACAAACCTGCTTTATCCAAATATTTAGGTGGCGAATTAGAAACAATAAATAACAAAGCTGTACAAAGTAATTATAAATTCGGAAAAGTACATGAAACAGGATTTTTAGATGCTAAAAAATTAAAAGAATCTTATACCAATTACTTAATAACAAAAAATTATTATTCAGAAGAAACTTTTGATTATTCTATGTTAGTAATCCAAGATGATCATGTAGAATATAAAGATATTTTAGCCAAACAAATTGTTTTCGCCGAAGGATTTGGCATTCATAATAACCCTTATTTTAATAATTTACCTTTAGATGGAACCAAAGGTGAGTTATTGATTATTAAATCCGAAACACTAAAATTAAAAGAAATTATAAATTCAAGTATTTGGATTTTACCTTTAGGAAATGATTTATACAAAATAGGCGCCACTTATGATTGGGAAGACAAAACCAATCAAAAAACCGAAAAAGCAAAAACTGAATTACTAAAAAGTTTAAAAGAACTAATAACTTGTGATTTTGAAATTATTGAGCATCTAGCAGGCGTTAGACCTACAGTTAAAGATAGAAGACCGCTTTTAGGAAAACACCATCTTCACAACCACTTATATGTTTTAAACGGATTAGGAACACGAGGCGTACTTTTTGCACCTTATTTATCAGATAAGTTGTTTAAATATATTGAAAATGGAATTCCGTTAGATAATGAAATTTCCATAGAAAGAATTTACAAAAAACTATTTAGGTAAGTTTTCTTTCCAATTTTTATCAAAGTGAACAAAAATATTTATCCAAATATTTCTAGACAATCTCATGATAAGGGTATTACATAAAATCAAAGCAACAATAATGGCAATAAAAGACGTTTTTAAATTCGCGTGAAACACAAAAAACGAAAGTAAAAAAGTAATAATACCAATTAAAACACCTAGTCCATAACTAACAAACATGGCACCAAAAAAGAAAGAAGGCTCAATTTGATAAGCTAGTTTACAATGCGAGCACTTTTCGTGCATGGCATATATCTTCATAATATTAAAAGGATTAGCATCTACATACATACTTTCTTCGTGGCATTTAGGACAACAACCTGTTATCATCGCGTAAATTTTTGATCCTTTTCCAAACATTTTTACTATTTTGATGTAAAGGTAAAATAAGTATAGTACTTTTGCACCTTATTAGAAAAAAAACATGCTGAACATACATAATCTTTCTGTTTCCTTTGGTGGAACGTATTTATTTGAAGAAGTTACTTTTAGAATGGGCGCTGGCGACAGAGTGGGTTTAGTTGGTAAAAATGGAGCAGGAAAATCTACCATGTTGAAAATTTTAGCTGGCGATTTCAAACCCGATTCGGGACAAATTGCTACTGAAAAAGAAGTAAGAATTGGATTTTTAAGACAAGATATCGATTTTGAAGCAGGAAGGACGGTTTTAGAAGAAGCGTATCAAGCGTTTACTGAAATTAAAGAAGTAGAAAAAAAATTAGAAGAAATCAATCATCAATTAGTAACCAGAACGGATTACGAAAGTGAAGCCTATTCTCAAATTATTGAAGATTTATCAGATTACACACACAGATTTGAACTTTTAGGAGGATATAATTATGTGGGAGATACAGAAAAAATATTATTAGGCTTAGGATTCAAACGAGAGGTTTTTAACAACCAAACAGAGACGTTTTCTGGAGGTTGGCGTATGCGTATTGAATTGGCAAAACTATTGCTTCAAGCGAACGATATTCTCTTATTAGATGAACCTACCAATCACTTGGATATAGAAAGTATTATTTGGTTGGAAAGTTTTTTACGAAATTATCCTGGAGTAGTAGTTATTGTATCGCACGATAAAATGTTTTTGGACAATGTAACGAATCGTACGATAGAAATATCATTAGGAAAAGCGTATGATTTTAATAAACCGTATTCGCAATATTTAGAATTACGTCATGAAATTCGTGAAAAACAATTGGCAACACAAAAAAATCAAGCCAAGAAAATTGAAGAAACCGAAAAATTAATTGAAAAATTTCGAGCCAAAGCTTCTAAAGCTTCGATGGCACAATCTTTAATTAAAAAATTAGATAAAGTAGAACGCATTGAAGTTGACGAAGACGACAATTCTGTTATGAATATTTCCTTTCCCGTTTCAAAAGTGCCTGGAAGAGTCGTTATTGAAGCCGAACACGTTACAAAAGCATACGGCGATAATACGATTTTAAAAGATATTTCATTATTAGTAGAACGCGGCAGCAAAATTGCATTTGTGGGCCAAAATGGACAAGGAAAATCGACTTTTATTAAAGCCATTGTAAACGAATTTAAATTTGAAGGTTCTATAAAATTAGGGCATAACGTTCAAGTTGGTTATTTTGCTCAAAATCAGGCAGAATATTTAGATGGCGAAATTACGTTATTGCAAACTATGGAAGATGCCGCTACTGACACTAATCGTGCAAAAGTTAGAGACATGTTGGGCTCGTTTTTATTCCGTGGTGATGATGTGGATAAAAAAGTAAAAGTGCTTTCTGGAGGCGAAAGAAATCGTTTGGCTTTGTGTAAATTATTATTGCAGCCCATTAACGTTTTGGTAATGGATGAGCCAACAAATCACTTAGATATTAAATCGAAAAATGTATTAAAAGCCGCACTCCAAAAATATGAAGGTACGCTCCTACTCGTTTCTCACGATAGAGATTTTTTACAAGACATGTCTAATTTAGTGTACGAATTTAAAGATCAAAAAATTAAAGAATACTTAGGCGATATTAATTACTTTTTAGAGCAGCGCAACTTAGAAAATATGCGTGAAGTGGAAAAAAAGGATATTGAGAAAAAAGAAGATGCTAGCAATTCCAATTCCAAGACTTCTTACGAAGACCAAAAGAAAAACAAATCCTTACAAAATAGGTTATCAAAAATTGAAAGTCAAATTAAACAATTAGAAATTGACATTCAAAACGACGATAAAGAATTGGCTTCTAATTACGACAAACATATTGAAAACGCTTCTTTTTTTACGGCGTACAACAAGAAAAAATCGGAATTAGATAAACTACTTTCAGATTGGGAAATGGTTCAAGAAGAAATTGATAATTTGTAATATATTTTTAATAAAAAAGAGTCCCGATTTCTCGAGACTCTTTTTTTATTTGTAAACTTGAGTAAATTATTTTACTAAAGTCATTTCGTCTACAATATGTTTGGCACCAGAGAAATTTTCAATTACCCAAAGCACATAACGAATATCTACGTTGATTGTTCTTTGTAATTTTTGGTCAAAAATAACATCCCCAGCCATTGCTTCAATGTTTCCATCAAAAGCCAAACCAATTAATTCACCTTTTCCGTTTAATACTGGAGAACCAGAATTTCCACCTGTGATATCATTATCAGTTAAGAAATTGACGTGTAAAGAACCATCTTTATCTGCATAACGACCGAATTCTTTTTTAGCATTCATGTCTATTACTTTTGTAGGTAAATCGAATTCTAAATCGCCTTTTTTGTATTTTTTAACTTGACCATCTAAAGTGGTATAATTGTTTACTTTAGCATCATTTCTTTTGTCAGCTGGTAACGAACGAACTTTTCCGTATGTTAAACGTAACGTTGAATTTGCATCTGGATATAAAGTAGTTCCAATTTTAGATTCTCTTAATCCTTCTACTAATAAACGGAAAGACGCACCAAAATCATTTTGTGCTTTCATTAACTCGTCACTTCTTTTTCCGATATGAGTCGTTAAATCATTTGATAAGACATATAATGGATCGCTAGTTAAAGTTAAATCATTTGGATTTAATAAGTACGCTTTAATTTTTTCTATTGAAGTAAAAATACTTGCATCAAAAGCTGAAGCTACATAATTTGTAAAATCACCATTGTTTTCTTTTGCTAATTTTTCAACAGCTGGTGATAAAGCGTAACCTGCTTTTTTAGCATACAATGACAATTGAGCCGCTAAAATATCTTTTTCTGCAGGAAGGTATAATTCTTTAAACATTTCATTTGCCATTTCTTCGATAGCTGGAGCCATTTCAGCTCGTTTAGCTGCATCTGCTTTAGTGAACATTTCTAATTGTCTACCTAAAGATCTGCTTATTGTTCCAAAAGCTGATGTTCTGAATAACTGTTGTAAATAATTATCATGACGCGATTTTTCATTCGTCATATTATAATATTTATTGATATTAGCAACTACATTACCATATTTAGCTTGATTAGCTGGTTGGTTTGCCCAAGTATTAAATTTAGCTTCTTGAGCCGCTTTAGATTTTGCAGTTCCAAATTTTGTTAACGCATCAATCATTCCTTGACGGTTTTTCCAATAGTTGGCTACTCCTGCAAACTTAGAAGCATAAACTAAATTCAATGCATCAGATTGCACCATATATTTTTTCATATTGTCCATTCCTGTTTTAGAACCTTCTACCCAAGCTGGGTATGCAAATTTTACGTTTTGCTCAATTCCGCTAGCTGGCATCCAACGGTTTGTACGACCAGGATAACCTAAAATCATAGCAAAATCATTTTCTTTAACACCCGCTAAATTAACTGGTAAATGATGCTTAGGGTTTAATGGAACATTATTAGCAGAATATTCTGCTGGATTTCCGTTAGCATCTGCATAAATTCTAAACATAGAAAAATCTGCAGTATGACGAGGCCATTCCCAGTTGTCTGTATCTCCACCAAATTTTCCTAAACTTTCAGGAGGCGTTCCTACTAAACGAACATCTTTATAATCTTGATATACGAAATAGTAATATTCATTTCCTTGAAAAAACGGACGTACCGAAACGGTGTATTTTCCGCCTTCATTATTTTCTTTTTCAATTTTAGCAATTTCTTGATTGATTGCTTTTTCTCTTTCTGCTTCAGTCATTCCTGGTGTTACAACTGATAAAATTCTTTTTGAACAATCGTCCATACGAACAAAGAAACGTACAAATAAACTAGAAGGTTTTAATTCTTCTTTTCTTTTTGCTGCCCAGTATCCATCTTTTAAATAATTTTTTTCAGCTGTAGATAATTCTGCAATAGCATCATAACCACAGTGGTGATTGGTTAATACCAAACCATCTTTTGAGATTAATTCAGCCGTACAACCTCCGTTAAACTGCACAATAGCATCTTTTAAACTATGATTGTTAATACTGTAAATTTCTTGTGGGGTTAATTGCAATCCCATTTTTTGCATATCGCGGTGATTTAAACGTTCAATGAACATTAAAAACCACATTCCTTCATCTGCTTTAACGCTCATTGGCATTAGCATAATTCCAGCAACTAAGGATAAAATAATTTTTTTCATAATTTGATAATTTAAAATCTTTATGGGTTTAATAAAATGATTTGTTTTTTGTGGTGCTAATATACTTTATTTTTTAAAAAAAATCTAAAAATTAAAGAATCAATAAAAGTTGTTATGAAAATTTTAACTTTTAGTTATAAAAAAAGCGTCCTAAGTTAGAACGCTTTTTAAATGTAAAAAAATTAGTATTTATTGTATAATTATTTTTTTTGTAATTTGTGCACCTTTGCTTAGAATAGTTACAAAATACATACCACTTAAGGCATTGTCTAATTGAATATTTTGCGCCAAATCAGTTGTGTGATTATATTCTGCATTAAAAATTTCTCTACCTAAAGCATCAATAATTATAACCGTGTAATTATCTGTAACTTCAGTCAATTGAATTGAAAAAATACCTTTGTTAGGGTTTGGAGCTATTGAAAAATTATTATTTACAAAATCATTATTTGCTAAAACATTCGTTTGTAACTGAGAAGATATTGTATTATACCAAGCCTTCATTCTAGTAGCCTGACCAGCTGTAAACATATACATACAAACATCATATACATAATCCATATAATTCATTGTTAATTGTGTGAAGCCACAGCTTGACGTCACAGAACCATCAGCATCACAAGTATACCATGGAGTTCCTGCTGCAGGAGTATCACAAACTCTATCACCACTTGTTGCACAATTTGCTCCATCACATGCCTGAAAAGTATGCCATAAATTAAAGAAGTGCCCTAACTCATGCGTCAAAGTTCTACCCAAATTATATGGAGCACCTGGAACATATCCAGAACAACTTGTTGGAGAACCCGTCATTGTAGCACCAAATGCATTATTGTCAATAACAACTGTCATTCCAGCATTTGGAGAGCCTCCTAAAGGAGAATACCCTAAAATACCTCCACTTATATTTCTAACAACTAAATTACAATACCCTGCCCATTCAGAATCACTATCAGCATTAGACAAAAAATGGGTACCAAAAGTTACTGCTAAGGTTCCGTTTGACAAACCAGAGCTAGATGGATGATTTTGAGTTGCAATTTCCCAAGAAACATCCATATTACCAATATTTACTCCTGGATAATAAGTACTTGCTGCTGTCCAAAGTGAAATATCAGAATTGGTAGCATTATAATCTGCATTTAATATATTTACTTGTTTTTGAGCTAATAATCGTAAACAACTTTTTACGGTTTCTGTACTTGAATTTGGAACAGATGGATAGTGAATAGCCACTGGTATTCTAATTGTAGCATTTGTGCTAAATGTAGAGTTACCATTTCTATTTTGTTGGGCGTTTGTTAGTCTCTCTAATTCGCTTTCGAATTGTTTTTGCAGATCTAAATACTGTTGTTTCATCTCTGGATTAGACAACATTTTTTCCATGTATGCGTCAGTTCCGCAGGTTCTTTGTTGACCAAAACTTATGGAAACAACAAAAAGTAATAAAAGTAATTTTGTTTTCATTTGAATATTTTATTATTAATTTTTCAAAAATATAAAAAAATTAAATAAAATCCTAAACATTCAACATTTTCCACAATTTATCTTTCAATTCTGTTAAACCTTGTTGTGCAACTGAAGAAATAAATAGGTAATCAAGTCCTTTTAGTTCTTTATCTAATTGTTGTTTCATTTCTTTTTGTAATTCGTCGTCTAACATGTCGCATTTAGAAATTACCAACAATCTGTCTTTATCTAACATTTCTGGATTGTAACGTCTTAACTCGTCTAAAAGAATTTCATATTCTTTCTTAATATCGGCAGCATCAGCAGGAACTAAAAACAACAAAGTAGAATTTCTTTCAATATGTCGTAAAAAATAATGCCCCAAACCTTTACCTTCTGCAGCTCCCTCAATGATTCCAGGAATATCTGCAATTACAAAGGATTGAAAATCTCTGTAAGCTACAATTCCTAAATTTGGCTTTAATGTGGTAAATGCGTAATCGGCAATTTTTGGTTTGGCTGAAGTTAAAACAGATAATAAAGTCGATTTTCCAGCATTTGGAAATCCTACTAAGCCAACATCAGCAAGAACTTTTAATTCTAAAATAACATCTACTTCTTCACCAGGAATTCCAGGCTGAGCATATCGAGGTGTTTGGTTAGTAGAACTTCTAAAATTCCAGTTACCCAAACCTCCTTTTCCGCCACGAGCTAAAATTTTAGTTTCTCCATCATCGGTAATTTCAAATAAAATTTCGCCTGTTTCTTTATCTTTTACAACTGTACCTAATGGCACTTCTATAAATTTATCTTCACCATCATGGCCTGTACTTCTGCTACTTCCTCCATCTCCACCATGTCCGGATTTTACATGTCGTAAAAACTTCAAATGAAATAAGGTCCATAAATTTTTACTGCCTTTAATAATCACATGACCACCACGACCTCCGTCTCCACCATCTGGACCACCTTTTTCAATAAATTTTTCTCTGTGTAAGTGAGAAGAACCCTTCCCGCCTTTACCAGATGCAACATATATTTTTACGTAGTCTACGAAATTTCCTTCAGTCATTTTGTTGTTTTTTAGTTTTCAGTTATAAAACAACTGAAACTATTCTAAAATATTATTTTTTTCAGTTTTTAAAAGACTGAATTATTCGTGTAGATTTATTCCGTTATTACTTTAATTAATATTTTATCAATTTTAACGCCATCCATGTCCATTACTTCAAATTCTAATTTATTCCATATTAGTTTTTCGCCTTGTTTTGGAATACTACCTAATTCTGTAATAATCAATCCACTAACAGTAGTAACTTCATAATCATTTAGCATATCATCTAAATCGAAATACGTCATAAAATCATGTAACGAATATTGTCCATCCACCAACCAAGAACCGTCTTCTCTTGCGAGTAATTGATATTCTTCATCAGAAAAATCGGATGCGTCACCTACTAATGCTTCTAAAATATCATTTAATGTAATAATTCCCTGAAAAACGCCATATTCATCAGTAACTAATGCATAATGAATTTTAGACTTTTTAAAATTTTCTAATGCTTTATATGCCGATGTATGTTCAATAAAATAAACGGGGTCAATCATAATTTTCTGCAAATCGAAATCGCCTTTTTCAATATTTGCAAATAAATCTTTTAATAAAACTACTCCAATAACTTCATCTAAATTTTCATTACAAACAGGATATACAGAATGCAATTCATCTAAAATTTTTGCTTTTAATTCTTCATAACTTTCATCTAAAGCTAAATAAACAATGCTTTTTCTGTGTGTCATTAAAGAGTTTACTTTTCTATCTCCAATATGAAACACACGTTCCACAATATCTTGCTCAATTTCTTGTACTTCTCCAACCTCTGTACCTTCTTTAATAATAGCTTTGATTTCTTCTTCGGTAACCTTACCATCTGCTGTTGGCTTAATCTTAAATATTTTTAATATAAAATCTGTAGAAGTAGTTAATAACCAAATAAATGGGGCAGTAATAATTGACATTACTTTCATGGGTACCGCAACAGACTTAGCAATAGTTTCGGGGTAATTAAGTCCAATTCTTTTTGGTAATAATTCGCCGAAAACTAAGGAAAAAAAGGTTAAAATAACTACAACAACTCCAACTGCTAAAGAATGTGCATAAGGGAAAGTAAAAGAATAAGTGGCAAAAAATGTCTCAACATCGGTTGTGATTTTATCGCCAGAATAAATACCAGTTAAAATACCAATTAAAGTAATACCAATTTGAACCGTTGACAAAAATTTGTTTGGTGAATTGGCTAAATCTAATGCTGTTTTTGCGCTCGTGTTGCCTTTTTTGGCGGCGGTTTCTAACCTATTTTTTCTTGCTGATATGAGCGCGATCTCTGACATGGAGAAAATTCCATTGAGCAGTATCAACAAGAATATTATGACTATTTCCAATTTTTATATAGTTGAATTAAATGCAATTTATTTATAATTTATCGATTATTGTACTTAATCGTTCTGTGATTTCTTCAATTGTACCAATACCATTTATGGCAAAAAACTTACCTTGAGCATCGTAATAAGACATTAATGGTGCCGTTTTTTCGTTATATTCTTGGTACCTGTTTCTGATTTTTTCTTCATCTTGATCATCAGACCTACCGGATGTTTTTCCTCTTTCTAACAAACGTTTTACTAAAATTTCATCGTCTGCTTCTAACGCTATTGTGGCAGTAATTGCTTCGTTATTAGACGTTAAAAAAGCATCTAAAGCTTCTGCTTGCGCAATTGTTCTTGGGAAACCATCAAACAAAAACCCTTTTGATTGGCTGTTATTTTCCACTTCACTTTGCAACATTTGAATGGTGACTGAATCTGGAACCAAATCCCCTTTATCCATATACGTTTTTGCTAAAAGGCCTAATTCTGTTTCGTTTTTAATGTTAAATCTAAAAATATCACCAGTAGATAAATGTGTTAACCTATATTTTTCTTTTAAAAATTCTGCTTGTGTTCCTTTTCCAGCGCCTGGTTTCCCGAATAAAACAATATTAATCATTGTGTTGTTAAAGTTAAAATAAAACACAAATTTACAAACTATTAAACATATAAAAATCATATTTATGTGTTTTTTTAAAAAATGAGTATTTTTACA